>JAZKDE010000083.1:3371-4110 GCA_040387735.1 Bacteroidota bacterium | reverse complement strand
TCTTTCAAAATCAAAGGCACATCGCCAAAAACTCTACTTAAATTGAAGTAATAATAGGCTCTTAAAAAACGTGCTTCGCCTTCAATTTGATTGCGAGAAGCTTGGTCGAAAGTAGCCGATTGAATTTTTGTTAACAGTAAATTACAACGACTAATTCCTAAATAACTGGCATTAAAAAACGTCTGAAAATTGGCGTTTTGGTCGTTTTCACGGAATTCGTCCAATTCTTCCCGAATCGTTCCTGAACGGTCAGCGGTATTTTGTTGATACGAAGTATTGTCCGAACGCAATTCCGCAAAAAGCCAAATTGTGTTATTATAAATGCCCTGCAAAGGTGAATAAGCAGCGTTAATGGCTTGGATAAATTGGTCTTTGGTTTGGTAAAAACTACCCGCTGACCCATTGGTGTCGGGAGTCAATTCAAGGAAATTATCCTTGCATGAAACCAACGCAAATGTGAGTAAAAGTATCGTTAATTTTTTCATTTTCGTCTTGATTAAAATTTACAGTTAAGTCCCACAGTATAAGTGGCGGCAATTGGATAACTTCCGTAGTTTACGCCTGGTGCTAATGAATTATTTCCATTAAATCCAACTTCTGGAAATGCCCCTTTGTATGGCGAAACCGTCAATAAGTTTTGTCCAGAGAAGTATAAACGAAGCCCTTTTACGTATTTTTTAGGCTTGAAATTGTAGCCCAATATTACGTTTCTAACTACCATATACGAGGCATCCATTAC
>JAZKDE010000083.1:0-3361 GCA_040387735.1 Bacteroidota bacterium | reverse complement strand
TCTTGAAAATGAATCCCCTGCTAATGCCGAACCTGTACTTTGAACATTGCCATTTCCTTGATTATTAACGTCTTTATACGAATTCAACACATCTGATTGAAGATTGAAAACACCGTCTTGATTGTAAGTAAAACGTTTGTAGAAATCAAGAATTTGTCCGCCTTGTGAGCCATTTACCAAAACAGAAAAATCTATATTTCCGTAAGTTACTCGGTTGGTCATACCCCATGTGAAATCAGCGTAAGGACTACCAATCACCGTTTGGTCATTTCCATCAATTTTGCCATCGCCGTTGATGTCCTCAAAACGAATACTTCCAATTGTTTGCACCGAAGCACGTGGATATTTGGCTAAATCGTCGGCAGTATTGAAGAATCCGCCCGCTTTTTTGTAGCCATAAAATAAGCCCATTGGCTGGTCAACTAAGGTAATACTGCCATTATCGCCCGATTGAATACGAGTACGATTACCCAAATTGATAACTTTATTACGGTTGAAAGAAATGTTAAAATCAGTATCCCAATGGAATTTTTTCGTGCTAATATTTCTACTGCTCAAAGAAATTTCAACGCCTCGGTTACGCACATTTCCTAAATTGGTAATGGCAGTGGTAAAACCAGAAGAAGCAGGAATATCAACGCTTTGGAGCATACTTTGCGTAAAACGCTCATAAAATTCAAGCACCAAACTGAGTTTTCCTTTGAACAAAGACGCATCCAAACCAATATCGGTTTGTTTTGATTGTTCCCAACCTAAATTTGAATTTCCGAGTGAATTAATAGCTTGTCCTGTCACGATTTTTCCACCAATTACGTAATTATCCAAACTTAATAACTGTAAAGCCGTGAAATTTCCGATGTTGTTATTTCCTGCTAAACCATAACTTGCACGAAGTTTTAAGTCGCCAACGATTTCATTTTGTGGAAAGAATTTCTCTTCCGAAATTCTCCAACCCACCGAAGCAGAAGGGAATGTTCCCCAACGATTATCCGCTCCAAATTTTGAAGAACCATCACGGCGAACCGCTACATTTACCAAATATTTGTCTTTGAAAGCATAAGTTGCACGACCAAGATAGGAAAGTAATGAAGCTTTTCCACCGCCTGCACCAGCCGTTACACCCGTTGCCAAAGCTGAGTTAATGGTCTGAATTACGTCATCGGCATAGCCATTTCCATTTACCGAAGTATTGGTATTCGTTTCTTTTTGTACCGAATAACCCACGAGAGCCGTAAAACGATGGTCATGAATACTTTTTGAATAGGTAAGCGTATTTTCAGAAAGCCAGTTATAAGTACGAGCCGTGTAATTGCTACCCGTTGCCAAAGTTGGCGGTGGATTACGGAAACCACCCACAAAAGTTGGCGTAAATTTATCCTGTGTATCAAAGAGAATATCAGCATTGAAAGTCGTTAAAAACTTCAAACCTTCGATAATTTCAAGCCCTAAATACATATTGGCAAGGCTACGAATATTATTGGCGTTATTGGTGGTATTGACCAACATATTCACTGGATTGGCATTGACAAACAATCCCGTTGAAGTAATGCTTGGCGTAAAAGTGCCGTCAGCTTGGTAAACACTTGGTAACGGACTGTTCAAATACGATTGTGTAATGATGGCACTGTTAAAATGGCCTTCGGTTTCTGCTAAATGTCTAATCGAGAAAGAAGGAGCGATATTTAAACCAACCGTTACTTTTTTACCCAAGTTAGCATCAAAATTTGCTCTTACCGAAAACCGTTGAAAATCAGTATTCATCAAGGTTCCTTGTTGGTTGAAATAACCAATTGAAATCATTGAACGAAGGTTTTCTGTGCCTTTACTGATGTTCAAATTGTAATTTTGCATCGGAGCGGAACGGGTTAATTCTTTAAACCAATCCGTTCCTGCACCCAAAGCAGCGGGATTTCGATACGCCTCTGCTACACTTGAAATATTATAGGGAACTCCCTTGATAGCCGCCAATTGTACCTGTCCATCAATTCTATTTTGGGCAAATTGTTCCGCTGTCATCATCTGCACACGGTTGCGGTCGGCAATAACTTGCGTGCCTGTGTAAGCACTAAATTCGATATTGGTTACGCCTGATTTTGCTTTTTTAGTCGTAATTAACACAACCCCATTTGACCCTCTCGAACCATAAATTGCCGTGGCAGAAGCATCTTTCAAAATTGAAATTGACTCAATATCATCGGGCGAAATGGTACTCAATGGATTTGAGAATTTATTGTAAGAGTTCGTTACAGGAAATCCATCGACAACATACAATGGGTCGTCGCCCGCACCCAATGAACCCGCCCCACGAATACGGATAACGGGACCAGAACCGGGAGCGCCCGTAACTTGACTTACTTGCACGCCTGCCACTTGCCCAGCCATTTTTTGGTCGATACTTGTCACGGGAAAATCTTTGAGATTCTGGGTTTTAATCGTTGAAACTGCACCCGTTACGTCTTTTCTTTCTTGGCTACCATACCCTACCACCACCACTTCCGAAAGCGTTTTGGTATCTAAAACCATCGCCACATTTACTTTGGTACGATTGCCAACACTCACTTCTTGGTTCAAATATCCCACGTAACTGAAAGTCAAAACCGTTTTTTCGTCAGGAACAGACAAACGAAAATTTCCATTGCCATCGGTACTTGTGCCAGTTGTGGTATTTTTAATGCCAATACTTACCCCAGGCAAACCTTGTCCACTTTCAGAATCGGTAACTGTTCCGCTGATAGATTGGGCAAGAATGTCCATTTTAGCAGTATTTTTTACCAAAGAAACTTCATTATTATTTAGTTTGCTTTCACCAAATTGCGTTGGCGAATTGGCGGGTGTAAGCGTAAGGTTGTCTTGAAATCGGGCATCTGCTTCCGCAGTTGTTTTCGATTTTTTCTCACTCATTACCAAATAAGAACCGTCTTTAATTTTCTTGTAACGCAGACCCAAAGGACGCAAAATATTACCAAGACTTTTCTCAAATTTGACCTCGTAGTTGAGCGAATTGACCGACACATTAAAGCCTTCAATTACTTTGTCTTCAAACAAAATATCAGTTTTATAATGAGATTTCAAATTCCGAAGCGCATCTTTCAGAGAAATACTTGATACGTTTTCGGTGTGCGGTTTTTGGATTTTAGCGTAAGCCATCATTTGGGCAAAACTGGAATTTTGCCAAAAAAACAGCATCGAGAAGGCAAAAAAAGTTTTACCAACCAGTCGTAGTTTTAGTTTCATAACTAAGATTTGGGTTTAAATTATTCAAAAAAAGTAACGTTGTTATCTTGTCTATTAAAGTTGATTTCTAACAATTCGGAAATGACTTGGAGGAGTTCATCGGCATTTTCAGCGTGAAAAGCACCTG
>JAZKDE010000082.1:0-2962 GCA_040387735.1 Bacteroidota bacterium | reverse complement strand
ACTATAATCCCTTCTAATCAAAGTTAGAAGGGATTTTTTGCGTTTAATTAGAAAAATACCTAAACGGTATATTAATTACACTGATTTTTATCTTAAGTTATAACAGAAACAAGACGATTTGAGATATATATCATATTTGAGCTTTTAAAGGGCGATATTGTATTGATTATTTTCAAAAATTAAGCAAGTAGTTCTATTTTCTGAAAGTAGCCAAGAATATATTCAAGATATTCAATCTTTTTAGAAAATAAAATTATTATAGTCACTATAAATGTTCAACAAGTTTTTAGTAAGGAGAATAAAAGAAGTGTAATAATAAATACTGTCAACGCATTTTAGTAGAATACGTGTGTTTCAATTATTGAGAATTTGTAACTTTTAAACCAACTATTCCAATAGAAATAAGCAATAAAAAAAAAGCTTCTGACCAATTGAACTTATCTTGAAAGAAAACCACTTCTGAAATTTTGATAAAAATTAAAGCTAAAGCCATCCAAACTGCCATAGCAGTGGCGGTTGGAAGTGTTTTTAATGCCATTGAAAAAAAGTAAACATTTCCAATACCAAAGACAATATAGCCCAATAAAGGGAATAATTTAAAAAAACCTTCCATCTCCCAATATTTGTGAAATGGAAGGTTTTTGATTTCATTAAAGCTAAGAAATTTTAGAGAAAAAGTCCAAAATGCTTCCAGTAATGACGCAATAAATACGTAAATCCAAGCCATAATAATTTAATGTTGTGATTAATATATAAGAGTTTAGCGGTGAGTTTCAGAGAGCTGAATTTTCAGAAATAAACCATTCTTCTAAGCTATTGTACCATTTTTTTATATACTTCATAATGTTTGGTCTAAAGTTGTAATAGCGTTTAAACCATTTGTATTTCAGTAGATTATGTTCCTCGAATCGCTTTACCGAAAAGGCGTGTTGTAGGAAATAATCCTTTGGATAATCGTAGTATAATCCCCATTTTTCACGGTTATTTTCGGGTTTATGATTTGGGAAATAAACCGTTCCGAAAAGATAATCCCAGATAGCAAATTTGGTAGAAAAATTAGCGTGAAAAACCTCCTGATAGTTAGCATGATGCCATAAATGCAGTTCTGGAGAATTGAAAAGATACTTCCATTTTCCCAATTTTACGTTGATATTAGCATGAATAAACATCCCGAACATCGCATCTAACAATGCTTTTATCGGTAACACTTCGGGGGCTGCTCCCAATACAATTATCGGCAGAAATTCAATGGTTTGATTGATAATAATTTCAAGAATGTGCGACCGTGAACCTTGCAAAAAATCTACTTCTTTACCTGAATGATGGGCTTCGTGAGTTCGCCAAAAGTATTTATTGGAATGTTGAAAACGGTGAAACCAATAAATGTAAAAATCATGGGTAATTAAAAAGAAAAGTACCTGTGAAGTGAGTGACCAATGTTTGACAAATTGGAAGGAAGTCCAGTCGAAATGGGTATTAATCGGCTGTATAATGTAATCAAAAATTAGAATTTTGAGGAAAAAACTTTGGATAATGGTGTACCAGACCAAATCAACCCAAAAGCCGTCACGAAAGAATTTTAATCCTTTTCGGTAAGGGTAAAAGCGTTCCATCAAGACGATAAAAATCATCCAACATATTAGTATTGAAGTGGTTATTGTAAGAATATCCATATTGGTATTTGTAAAAAAACTTTCCGAAAACAATTAGTTCTCGGAAAGTAGTAAAAGGGATTTAATTAATGTGGTTCTGCGTCAAATAGTATTCATTATAGACTGCGACATAACTTATTAGAAGTAAAATTTAGTAATTTGGCTCAACTTCCTGAAAGTTTGATACCTAACGGAGTTATTTCGGGAAGCTCCAATTCCAATAAGCTATGTCATACTCTATAATGCTAAACAAAATATTCCGCTGAAATATGCTTTCTCAATTTTTTCATTTGAGAAATTTCGGCTTCATAAACCTTCTTCACACCATCGCCCGTGGCAATTTCAACGTCACGAATATCTTTCACTAATCTCGCAAAGCCTTGTGGTTCAACGGATGCCGCATGGTCTGAACCCCACATAGCACGGTCGAGCGTAAAGTGGCGTTCTACAAAAGTTGCTCCTAATGCAACCGCCGCTACCGTTGTTGAAAGTCCAGTTTCGTGTCCAGAATAGCCAATTGGCGTATCAGGGAACATTTCTCCCAAAGTACGAATCATGTTCAAATTCAATTCCTCTGGCTTGCACGGGTACGCAGACGTTGAGTGAGCAATCATCAAAGGATAATCGGGGTTAAATTCACGGATATAGTTTACCGTTTCAACGATTTCAGTTTGCGTTGACATACCCGTTGAAATCATAAACGGACGACCCGTTGCCAAAATTCTATCAATTAATTCAAAATCCGTCAAAGAAGCCGACGCTAATTTGTACATAACAGGATTGAAATGTTCTAAGAAATCAACCGATTCTACATCCCAAGGTGAAGCAAACCAATCAATATTATTTTTTTTGGCATATTGGTCGATTTCAGAATATTCTAAATTACCAAATTCCGTCTTGCGTTTATAGTCGATATACGACATTTTTCCCCAAGGCGTTTCACGTTGAATTTCCCACTGATCCAATGGAACACATAATTCAGGCGTTCTTTTTTGGAATTTTACCGCATCAGTTTTGGCAATTGCACCCTCTTTAATTAACTGTTTTGCAATGTCCAATGAACCGTTGTGATTGATACCAATTTCAGCAATAATGTAGCAAGGTTGACCCTCACCGATAATTCTTCCAGACGATAGTTTGATGTTTTTCATACAAAGAAGCCCCCTGACCCCCAAAGGAGGACTTTTTAAGTTTAGGAAAATCATGCCTCGGGAATCAACGACATGATGTGAATGTTTTTGTTATATTTTTGAAGCGATAATTAATTCAGCGAATTCTCTAAAACAGCCTTCTCCACCTTTGGTTTCACA
>JAZKDE010000081.1:0-23493 GCA_040387735.1 Bacteroidota bacterium | reverse complement strand
CTCATCAAAGTTGAGAAAACAACAACTAATGAAAATTCACGCAAAATATTTCCAATTAATCCTCCTGCCATTGATAAAGGTAAAAATACCACAACGTCCACTAAAGTAATAGCAATGGCGGTAAAGCCAATTTCTTGCCGTCCTTCGATGGCGGCATCAATTCTACTTTTACCCATTTCGAGGTAACGATAAATATTTTCCAAAACCACAATACTATCATCCACCAAAATCCCTACGACCAAAGAAAGTCCCATCAAAGTCATTAAATTGAGTGAAAACCCAAAATAATACATCAGAATAAAGGTCGGAATCATTGCCGAAGGAATGGCGACTAACACAAAAAGTGAACTTCTGAAACTGTGCAAGAAAAATAACATCACCAATCCCACGATGATTATGGCCAAAAATAAATCGTGAATTACGGCATCGGCAGAAGCCAACGTATAAATAGACTGGTCGGCGGCAATATCGTAAGAGAATTTATTTGAAGCATAAATCGTTTCAATCGCCTTCAATTTTTCTTTTACCGATTTACTCACATTTACCGCATTCGCATCGGCTTGTTTTACGATTTCGATACCAATACCCGCTTTGCCATTGTTACGGTTTAACGTTTTTGTTTCGGTTTGTCCGTCGGTAATAATGGCTAAATCCTTCAACAAAACACGACTTCCATCCGCATTTTGACGAATTACTAAATTTCTTAATTCTTCAACTTTTACCAATTTGGCATCCAAACGAATTGAAGTACGGCTATTATTACTCAAAACACTTCCCGCTGGAAACGAACTATTGCTGTTCGCAATCATTTGGTTTACTTGTGCCGAAGAAATACTGTACGCCTGCAATTTATCATTATCTAAATTAACTTGAATTTCACGCTCGTTGCCACCAATCAAACGCACCGTTCCAACACCTGCCACATTAGATAAAATCGGTTTGATTTTCTGGTCAATTAAATCGTATAATTCTGGTTCAGACATATTTGCCGAAGCACTAATTCTCAATACTGGAATTTCGTCCGTATTGAAACGATTGACCACGGGGTCATCGGCATCATCGGGCAAAGTTGATTTTATTTGGTTTATTTTTCGTTCTGCATCTCGTTGAGCATCAAGCGTATTAATGCCCGATTTTAATTGCACCGTTACCAAAGAAAGTCCTTCTGATGAAGTTGATGAGATTTTATCAACGCCTTCAATCGCAGAAATGGCTTCCTCGATAGGCTTAGTCACAACGTTCTGAATTTCGTCAGAAGATGCCCCACGATAAATGGTTTGAACGATAATAATATTGGCTTCAAATTTTGGTAAAAGGTTATAATTCAATTGTTTATAACTCACAAAACCAAACAAAATAAGCGTTACGAAAATTACTGTAATCAGCAATGGTCGTTTTATTGATATTTCGGTAATTGACATATTTTTAGTCGTATAAATTTTAACGACGTTTTATTTTTATTTAAACCTATAAGGTTTTCAAAACCTTATAGGTTTAATATTACTATTTCGTTTTACTAATTTTACTACCGTTTGTCAAGTTGATTTGTCCACTTGTTACAACTTCTTGTCCCGCTTGCAAACCAGAAATAACTTCAATATTTTCTCCAATTTCACGACCAACCGTCAATTTCTGAATCGTTGCCACATTGTTTTGAACCACATAAACGTAAGGATTTTTCGTTCCTTCAACCAATGCCAATTTTGGAATTTGCAATAAACTGGCTTTGCGACCTAAATCAAAATCAACCATTACGTACGTTCCTGCTCTTAAAGCATTGGTATTCAATTGTAATTCCACTCGATAATTATGGTTTTCGTCTCCTTTTGGCGAAATGAATTTCACCGTACCCACAAACTTTTTATTCGGGAAAACATCCGAAGAAATCGAACCTGTTTGTCCTAACTTCAATTGATATACGTCTTTCTCATTCACAAATACCACGGCTTTCAAATGCACATCATCCACCACGTTGGCAATCACCGTTCCTGGACTTACAAATTCGCCAGCCACCAATTTACGAACCGTAACAATTCCGCTAATGGGCGAGATAATTTTACCGTCTTCAATTTGTTGTTTCACTTGCTCAATTTGCATCTTCGTGTTATCAACATCGTATTTAGAATTGGTAACGCTTAATTCCGTTCCTGCATTTCCTTTGAATAAATCATTATTTCGTTCAAAATCTTTTTCCAATTTGGCAAGCGTTAATTCATTGGTTTTCAAATTGATAAGTTTCAATCTTGAATCTAATTGTCCAATTACTTGTCCTTTGGCAACTCGTGAACCAACTTCAATGGAAAGTTTTTCAATTTTTCCTTGAACGCCAATCGCAATGGTGGCTTCGTTGTTTAATTCTAAATTGGCAGGCAATGACACTTTGCCATCGTAGGTTAAATATTGTGCAGTTGTCGTTGAAACAGCCACTGGAATAATTGAGCGGTCAACAACCACTTTATTCGCTTCAATTTTTTTCTTGTTTTTTGCCAACGTGAATCCAATAAATCCTACGATGGCAAGCACTGATATAATGATGATTAAAGACTTTTTCATGGTAATAAATGATTAAAATTGACTGATATAACTTTTCAAATTACCTTTTGATTTTTCAAATTCGAGCGTTGAACTCAACACGTTAATCAAGGAGGTTATGTAATTACTTTGTGCTTCTTTGTAAGAATAATCGGCATTTAGCAAGTCAGAAATGGTGGAAACGCCTTTTTGATATTCCAAATTACTACTGTCAAAAACCTCTTTGGCAAAACTTAGATTTTCCCGATTGATCCCTAAATCTGATTGCGATTTTTGCAGTTGAGCGTTTGAATTTCTGAAAGCTAAACTCAAATTATTATCGGTTAATTGCAAATTCGTTTTAGCACTTAACAAACTGATTTCCGACTGTTTTAATTGGCTAATTTTGCGGTAACCACTAAAAATAGGAATCGTTGCTTTCAAACCAATTGTTGAAAAATCGACCCAATTTGAGAAAGATGGACCAAATTCATTGCCAAAACTCATCACGCCATAACGGGCATACGCTGAAACCGTCGGGATAAAAGCAGCTTGTTTTCGTTTTACGTCAAACTCTTGTAATAAAATATTATTCGTCTGAATTTTATGGTCTAAAATATTAGCGGTTTCAAAAGTTGATTCTTGCGGAATGTTCACAAATGATTCATAATTAGTCATCGGAATAATGACAATATCTTCGTTTAAAGACATTCCCATTGCATTTTTGAGTCTGTTCAAAGCCACTTGCTTATTCGTTTGCAAGATAGATTTTTGCGAAATGATGTTATTCAAACTCGCCTTTGTACGGTCAACATCCGTTTTTTTGATGACCCCTTTTTCATATCTCAATTTCAAAATGTCCAACAATTCACGGAATTTCTTTTCATTTTCAAGCGTGATTTTTTCTTGTTCCAAATAAACCAATACTTGAAAATAAGCATTCACCGTGTTGTAAATAATCACGTCTTGGTTCTGCTCTTTTTTCAATAATGACAACTGGTTATTCGGTTCAGCAGCTTTAATACCGACTAACATTGATTTGTCGTAAATCACTTGGTCAACTTGTGCGGTTACGTTGGTATTGTATTGATTACCAAACTGAATCCGAAGCTCAGTAGGACTAAAAGCACCCGCTGGAATCACCGAAACTTGTCTTTTTAAGTTATCATCAAACGTAATATTTGTGGCAACTTGCGGTAAATAACCCGCCAATGCTTCGGTTGATTTTTGCTTCGCCAATGCAATTTCGTTGTCGTATAAAGTATTACTCACGTGGTTTTTGAGCGCAAAGTCAACGCATTCTTTTAGCGATATTGTTTGTTGTCCATGAACGTCATAGCCAAAAACGAATAATATCAGATAAAAGATAATCTTATTCTTTTTCATATATATAGTTGATAAAAATATTATTGATTTTGATATAGTTGATATTGTCAACTATTACGGTAAAAGAAACTACTTTTCAGCGTTTTCCTTTAATTTAACAAGCACTTTTTTGAAAGTGGATAATTCATCTTCCGAAATGTCTTGCATATTTTTCTCCATAAGATTTGTGATAACTGCTTCACACTTTTTGAGAACTGCCGAACCCGTTTCTGTAATGACAATATGCTTTTTACGACGGTCAATCGCATCATTTACTCGGATGACAAATCCTAATTTTTCGAGTTGATCAACGTGACGCATAATCGCAGATTTATCTTTTTGCATAATCTCCGCTAAATCTGACTGAATAGATTCTTCCTGCGAAGTTAAAATTCTCAACAAAAAATGTTGCTCTGGAGAAATGTTAACTTCCTGATTTTCAAACTCTTTCGTTGATTGTTTCATCAATGCTCTTATGGTATTCCCAAATAAAAACGGCAATGAATTTTTATTAATTTCCATGATAATCGTTGACTTTAAATATAGTTGACTTTATCAACGATTCAAAATTACAACTAATTTTTTTGATTACAAATAAAATTTAATTTTTTATTTTGCGAAGTATAGGCTTCCAACCCGTTAGTGAAATAAATAAGGCAGGTTGGAAGCGGAAGCCTGTTTTACTTATACGAATAAAGTTGAAGTTTTTGAATTTCGTAATCTCCGACTGAAATACGTAAATGTCTGCCTTGGTGAATTTGGTCGCCGTTCATGTGGCGACGAGTTTTCCAAATATTATTTTCAAAATAGCCTTCATCAACTTTCAAAATACCGATGTTCAAAACAGGGTTTTCAAAAGATTTAAACGTAACCACTACGCCCGAACCTGCCACATAAAATTCGTCTTCGCCTGTTTGAATAATAATCACACTGGTCATTGGCCATTCTGCCGATTTTGCTTCGGGCGACCACCCTAATGTATAATCGTGACGAAACGTAAATTGATATTTCCCCAAATTGATAACAGTTTCCTTGGCTTCATGGTCTAATAAAACCGCTTCTATTTTGCCTTGTCCGTGGTTTTTGACAATCAGAGGTGTTAATTGTTCCAATATTGAATAGCTTTTTCCTAAAGGTTCATTTTGAGGTTTTTCGGGCGATTCAATCGAAAAAGGCGAAAAACCCAACGCTTCATAATGTCCAATAGCATACAAAGATTTCGCCATAACGGTATTATCAAAGCGGTGTTCGGGAATGAATAATGTTTCGCCCTGACGAGTGTATAAATCATTCCAATGTTTGAAATCGGGATTATAAAAATCGGGAGAAAGTAAATCAATGGCAGGAGTTGCGGCTCTCCAAAGGTCAATCACGTGCGGTAAGGGGCCGGCACTCGGATATCCACTTCCTGGTAATTTATTTGGTCGGTTGAGTGCAGCATTGACAAACATCGGAATCGGATAGATTTTTTTGCCCGCTTCGGTAATAGTATTGGTATATTTAGCAAAATACCAAGCCATAAATAATTCATCAGTTGCCAATCCTTTACCAAAAATCTCTTCCCAATTTCCACTATTTTTGAAGCCGTTTTGTCCCCATCTAACCAATATTTCAGGGGCCAAATTTGCTCGATTTTTTTGTAAGTATTCCATCAAATTTGCTGGAACATTACTTTTAAAAGCTTCATTTGCTAATGGATGATAATCACGGGCAGAAGGCAACATTCCGATTTCATTTTCAACTTGAATCATGATTACAGTTTGTTCATTTTTATCGAAATCTTTGATAAAAGTCATTAACTTTTCAAAGGCTTTCAAATCAGCTTTTAGGTTATTTTCGTTGAAAGGCGTTAAAATTTCTTGGCTTTGATTTTTATCATCTTTTGCTCTTGGAAATCGTTCTTGATTGAGTTTTACCCAAGCGGGTACGTGGCTTGACATACTATTTTTCCAAGAAGCAAACCACAGAAAAACAATTTTAATCTGATTTTTACGAGCCTCGGTGATGAGTTGTTGGAGCAGAACATAATCAAATTTACCTTCTTCTTTTTCGAGTAATTCCCAATAAACAGGCACTAAAACCGTATTGAGGTGCATTGCTTTGAGTTTTCCCCAAATTGGTTGCATATATTCCATCGTTGAAGCCGATGAATTTCCCAATTCGCCACCAAGCATTATCATCGGTTTTCCATTGACAATTAACTCGGTAGTTTTGCCTTTTTTTTCAAGATGCGGCAATTGATTTTGGGCAAAAATTATTTGCGGTGAAGCAATTATGAAGATAATCAGGAGAATATTTTTTCGTAAATTATTCATTTGTTTTGATACTTTTAAACCGAATTGAGGATAAATAATAGAGACTTTAGTATGTTCATTTGCCGAACATACTAAAGTCTCTACTAATACCAATAATGACTATTTATTTTTCAAAGTATTCAAAACACCATAATAGGCAGTTTTTTTAGAATAGTCCTTGTTAAATAATAATGGGAAATCTTTACCGCCGTTCGACAACCAACTGGTATCATCTGTAACGCCCCAAATGGTAAGTCCCGATTGTTGAGCAACGGGTACATTTGTCATGTACGACTTCACGATGTAAGCATACATATTAGCTTGATAAGCAGCAAATTGAGGGTCTAACACAAAACCTACTTTTAGGTTTGGATTTACCCGAACATCTAATTCTGACACTCGTACTTTCAAACCTGTTGCGGCTAATTTTTTGAACATATTGTCAATATTAGCATAAGAAGTTGTCCAAGAACTGTGCATTTGCGTTCCAATACCGTCAATTTTAGCTCCTTTCGCTTTTAATTGAGCGACATAAGCAATTAAAGAATCCAGCTTCGTTGCATTATTTTCAAGGTTATAATCGTTGATAAATAAATCTGCATTTGGGTCAGCGGCCGCCGCATAATTGAATGCCTTCAAAGCCCAATCACGTCCCAAATATTTCGACCAAAAGAAGAAATCAGTTGCATTACTTGCCACAGAAGTATTCGCATCGGTACGCAAAGCACCGTTTCCGTCAGCCATTGGTTCATTGACAACGTCCCACGCTTTTACTTTTCCTTTGTAGTGCGTAACTGTTTGCGTGATAAAATCTTTCATGGCTTTATCAACGGCAGTAACCAATGCTGTTCCTGTGGGTGCTACGGCAGCCGAAGCGTCAAATACTTGAACATTGTCGATAAAATAAGTATTGGCAGTGCTACCAATATCAATTAATGTTCTTGTTTTAGCTCCATTGGCGGTGAAAGAAAAAGTTTTTAAAACCCAGTCTGTTGAAACCGCATAATCAGCAGAATATTGAGCCGTCGAACCAGTTCCTCCCGTTGAAATACGCATTTTCCCGCCATTAGAAGCCGATTTAATAAAGAAAGTCATGGTATATACTTTACCCACAGTCGTTGAAAATTCATCACTTGCAAACTGAACATCCCAAGGATTTCCGCCCGTAGCAACGGTAACTTTCAAGGCTCTTGCACCTGTTTGAATTTCAGAAGAAACTTTGGTTTCCACTAAAGAAGCAGCTCCATTGTATTTTGACCAGTTGTCGAAATTACTTCCTGAACCATTTTCAAAACTACCATTTGCTAATAAATTGACCGCCGCAGGGCCAGAACCACCGCCCGTTACAATTTTCATGTAAGTAGCATTCTGGTTTGCGTGCCAGCCCAAAGTATGACCAAAAATCTCCAAGCCTACCGCCGTTGCTGCACTATACATAGCATCGGCTTTGGTGAAATCAATTGTACCGTCATTTTGTACCAAAGCACCGTGCTTCATGTGATAACCAAAAGTTACCGTTTTAGCCTCAGCTGCAACAGTTGACTTATAAGTGGCATCGCTTAGAAACGGGGTATAATCAACCGCAATACCAATCGGAAAATTAGTAGCCGCTGATTTTAATGTTCCTTCAGCTACGGGATATGAGCCTGTATTTAGTACATCAACTTCATATTTACTGCATGAACTGACCATAAAACTTGCCGTAGCAATCATTATGGCTGAAAAGATCTTATATTGTTTTTTCATGATTTTGCGAATTAGTAGCATAGACTTTTTATGGTACTTATTTGTACCCTTCATTTTGAAATTGAGTTTTATTTTCTTCACACGTAGCATCTAATTGCGACTGTGGAATTGGGCGTAAATAATGGAAATTACTAATCGTTGTTACATCAGGATTATAGCCCTTTGTTTTGGTACGGTCAATTAATTTCCCTCTCATTGCCAAGTCAGGCCAACGGATACTTTCGCCGCAGAGTTCACGAGTGCGTTCATCTAAAATAAAATCAAGGTTGATAGAGCTGGCTGTAATTTGGTTTTTAGCAATACGAGTGTTCAAATCTGCCGAAGTTAAACCTGCACGATACGCTGCACGAGTTCTCAATACGTTGATTAATTGAGCCGCTTCGTCATTTTTACCAAGAGCCATTGCCGCTTCTGCTGCTAATAAATAGACTTCCGATAATTTAGCCACCACAAATGGACGACCCGAAACATCTTGAAAATTGGCACGATTTACGGCTTCATATTTTCTCAAACCTGGATAAATATTATTCACTCTGCTTTGATTGGTGTACATTTCACTCGGAGCAAATACCACAAATTTCTTTGCTGCCGTTCCCGTTAAAGCTTTCATATTTTTGGCGATTTCTTCGGTAGGAGCCAAGTAAAATGCAGTATCACCGATTGCCAAACCAAGTGAAGCCATATCTTTTACATAGTTATCATAATCGGTTGTACCTTTTGTGTAAAAAGTTGCTACATAATAAGTATCACGGAATGTATTCATGTAACGACTATCATTGAATTTATCGGCAAAAGCAACATCTAATGTCCAACGAGTTGGCAAAAATTGACGCAATGGACGACCATATTGTAACACACGAACGGGAAAAAATGCCTTGCCACTTTTAGTAACTGCTTGATAATTAGAGATAAAAAAGTTGTCGGAGATATTAACTTTTTCTGCAAAATCGGTACTTGGATTATTTACCTCGTTGGCAATATTATTTAAAGGTGTACGCTCAATCGAGAAAATAATTTCTTTGTTATAATCATTTCCTTCTTTGTGAACATCACCATAATCTTGCAATAAATCTACGCCGTATTTTGCTTTATTATCTAACACTTTTTTGGCTGCATCGTAAGCATTTTGAAAATCTGAGGCTTGTTTTACGGAAGAATAAGCACGGTACATATATACTCTTGATAACAAATGTAACGCTGCCACTTTCGATAATCTGAACTCGCCCGCTGGGCGTTGGTCTGGTAAATTTTCACTCGCAAAAATCAAGTCATCAATCATGGCTTTATAATTTTTTTCGAGTAAATCTGCTCCTAAACGGTTGAATTTACAGCTTGGAGTAGCATTAAATTTCAATTCTCCCGAACCTAAATCTAATGGTACAGCACCAAAGTTTTGAACCAATAATAAATAGTACAAAGCTCTCAAATACCTTGCTTCACCCACAACTTTCGCTTTTGTCGTAGCATCTAAGGCAACCGACGGAGCAAATTCTACCACGGCATTACAAAGGTTAATATTTGAATAATTACGTCCCCAAGGCGTACCAATTGCTCCGTTGGTCGGACTAAGGCTGTATGTTCCCAATTCACGAGTTTGGTCAGTGGCTGCTCCTTGGTCGCCAAAGGTAAATTCATCCGTGCCAACATTGGCTAAAATCAACGCTCCTTGAGGTCCAAAGTCGTAACGCATTCCTGCATAAGCCGTATAAACTGCTGAATAAAGTCCGTCTGAAGTTTTAAAGTAGTCAATTGTAAAGGCTGTACGAGGTATTTCTTCTAATACGTCTCTACAACTTAGCAAGCCAACCCCCATAATAAGTGAGAAGAGAATGACCGATATTTTATGTTTTATATTCATTTTATGTCAAAAATTAAAATGTGTTTTTACTGGTACTTACTTGTTTAGAAAGAAATGTTAGCACCAAAAATGATTCCTTTGGTTGTGGGTGTTGTCAGTCTTACATTCAAGTTACGACTTGAAATATTTCCTGGGCCACCACCTACTAAACCCGATGAACCTTGACCACTCGATTCTGGGTCGATACCACCTTTATCTAAGTACGGAGCAAATAAAATAAATGGGTTTGTTGCCGTTGCATACACTTTTACGGCACTCATTCTCACTTTTTTAAGCAAAGATTCTGGTACATTATACGCTAAATTGATACTTCTGATTTTGACAAATGAAGCATCAAAATAACCAAGCGTTGAACCCGCCGAGATAATTGGACTAATTGAAGCCGAAGGCATTGGGAAATCATTGGTTGGGTTTGAAGGAGTCCAGTAATTTACGGCTAACTGATTTCTACGTCCGTCCAAAATAGTAGCATACGTTGAAAGTGGTTGATGCAAAGCACTTACCAAAGTTCCGCCCATGCGCACAAAAGCTACTACCGACAATTCAAAGTTTTTGTAACTAAAACGGTTGGTCATACCACCTTGCCAATCAGCTTGCGAATTTCCGATGACACTTCTGTCGGCATCAGTAATTTTTCCGTCGTTATTAATATCTGCCAATTTGATTTGCCCTGGAACAGAATTATATTTTGCGGCTAATTCTGCTTCGTTCAACTGCCAAATACCAATTTTTTTATAATCATAAATGGCAGTCAGCGGATAGCCAACGTGCAAGCCATTGGCAATATTTTGCGTCACAGAACCGTCTAATTTTTCTAATTTATTACGGTTGAATGATAAGTTGAAATCGGTACTCCATTTAAATCCACTACCAGTTTGAACATTTACAGACGAAAGGCTAAATTCCATTCCGTAGTTGCTCATTTCACCAATATTGGTTAAATATTGACCTGTAATACCAGAAGTCGGGGGTAAGGTTACACCATATAAAACACCTTTTGTATATTGTGAATAATAATCAACTGAACCCGAAATACGGCCATTCAAGAAACCAAAATCAACCCCAATATTTTTGCCAACGGTGCTTTCCCAAGTAAGATTTGCATCGGGTAAAGCATTCACGTTGTAACCCGAAACAACTGTTGTACCGAAGTTATATTTAATTGGGATTCTTGAACTACCTTGAAATAAATACGGAACAACACCGCCCAATGTAGAATATGGACTAATAGATTGGTTTGCCGTAGTACCCGTACCTGCTCTTACTTTCAAGTTTGATACAATCGTATTATTTTTCAAGAAATCTTCATTTGAGATATTCCAACCTAAAGAAACTGCTGGATAGAAAATAGCTTTATGACCAGCTGCTAAAACGGATGATTCATCCTGACGACCTGTGAGTGTAACCAAATAGCGGTCATCATAAGCATAATTTACTCTCGCCATCGTAGAAATCAATCCTCTCGATGATTCTGAACCGTTCATTAAAACATTGCTTGAAGCTTGCGATAAATCGTAATATTGAATAAAATCTGCCGCTAAATTTTCACCTTTTGTATAAGTGTTATACGTCTGAGATTTTTGAACACTCCACAATCCCGTAAAACCTACTTTATGCTTTCCGAAAGTCTTATCATAATATAATAAATGCTCCATCAAAAGCGAATAAGATTTTGTGTTGTTCATACTGGCAAAACTTGTTTGTCCCGCTCTGAAATAACTATCCGCTTTTTGGAACTGTGCATTTTCTTGGAAAGAAAAATCAGCCCCAATATTTAAACGATATTTCAAATTATCTAAGAGTTGAACTTCACCGTAAAAATTATTGAAAGTTCGTAATCTTCTGGTTTTATCTTCCCACGAATTAGGGTCAGAATTTAATAACAATGGGCTGTATTGATTAGCATCATCAAGATTTCCAGCTGGGGCTTTAATCACACTTCCATCAGCATTATAGGCTGGCATTAAAGGACTTAACGTTAAGATTGGAAACATTGGATAAACAAACTGCTGACCATTAATCGTGTTGAAGGTATTGAAGGTGCTTAATCCAATTTTTAATCTTTTACCAATTTTAGTATCCGTCGAAGCTTTCATGGTATAACGCTCAAAATCTTGACCCGGCAAGACGGTTGTTTCTTTAAAATAACCACCACCGATAGTAAATAAATTAGCATCTTTCCCACCAGAAACCGTAATGTTATGGTCAGTAATATACCCAGATTTATACATCAAATCTTGCCAATCTGTACTCTGTCCTTTGGCAATTGATTCTAATTCAGGAGCTAAATATCCAGAAGAATAGACCGATAAATTACGCATTGCTTGGTATTGAGTTGCATTATAAACGGGGTATTTGCTAATGACACTCGTAACACCATGATAGCCATTGTAACTTATTCTTGTTTCTCCCGACTTACCTCGTTTTGTAGTTACCAAAATAACTCCATTTGCACCTCTTGAACCGTAAATTGCCGTGGCAGAAGCATCTTTTAGCACGTCAATTGAAGCAATGTCGTTTGTATTAATGTCATTCAGATTTCCGCCTTCAAAAGGAATACCGTCTAAAACAACCAACGGGTCGTTACTACCATTAATAGAACGCTCGCCACGAATACGAATTTGGTTTCCAGAACCTGGTGTTGAACCCGTTCTTTGAATTTCTAAACCCGCTACCCGACCTTGCAGGGCCGAAACCATATTTGAAGTTGGTACTTCTTTCAAAGCCTTATCGTTGATTGAAGCAATAGAACCCGTTACATCGCTTTTCTTTTGGGTACCATAACCCACCACGACAACTTCGGCTAAAGCTTTATTGTCAGTTACGAGTACAACATTTACCACCGTGCGAGTGCCTACTGAAACTTCTTGTGTAATATAACCAACAGAACTAATAACCAAAATAGCGTTAGTACCAGAGGGATAAGAAATTGAAAACTCTCCGTTTCCATTGGAGCTAACGCCCTTTTTTGTGCCTTTGAGTAAAACATTGGCTCCCGGCAAACCTGCCCCAGTTTCATCGGTGATTTTCCCTTTTACGGTTTGGTCAGTAGGAAGAATGGTGTTTATTCCAATATTGTCGAGCATTATATTTTCAGTTTCTTGACTGTTCAATATAATTTGTCCGCCCACAACTTGGTAGTTAATTTGTAGCGGACGTAATACCATTTCTAATACTTCTGAAAGCTTACGCTCCGTAGCATGAATGCTTACTTTACGATTAGGTTGAATTGCTTTTGAGCTATAAACGAATTTTACATCCGCCGCTTTTTCAAGATTATTTAGGACTTGTTTAAACGCTACATTATCTGCCCGTAAGCTTACAGTTCGGTTCAATAAGTCCTGTGTGAAGCCATTTGCTACTGAAAAAGAAGAAAAGAAACAGACTAAAAGCAATTGGTACAAGGAATATTTCATAATCCTAAGTAATGGAGGTTTAATTTTTTGAATTTTTTGCATAGTTTTACTTGTTTTTGTTAAATTTTGAACGGTTTGACTTAAATATTTAGGCTATTGGTGCTGCAACACCTTTAGCCTTTTTTACTGACATCCTTTGCCACTAATCAATATTTTTGTGCCTCGTACTTCATAAGTTGCCTTGAGGGTGGCACAAATAATATCAAGTTTTGTGTAAAGGTTACTCTCGGATAAATCGGCTGTTAATGGACAATTGTTTAGGTGTTCATTTTCGACGATAATTTCAATACCATAAGCCTTCTCCAAATCGCTCAAAACTTCTGCGATGGTTGTTTCGTCATATTTGAAAGAAGGCAATATGGTAAGTTGTGTTGTCCTTAGCGGCTCAGGTTGAATCAACACAGGGTTTTTGACAATTCCAGTAACGAATACTTTATTTTCTGGGAAATAACTTACTTGCTGGTTTGGCGTTAAAATGACCCCGCTTTTAATCGTTTTTGAGATGTAATCAGCTTTTGCATCTTGTTTGAATACCGAAACTTTGCCCGTTACAACGGCCACTTCTACTTCATGGCTCGGATTATTGGCTTTTACCCAAAAACTTGTCCCCAAAACCTTCGTTACGATTTCGTTGGTGTACACTAAAAAGGGTTGTTTAGGATTGCGTTTCACTTCAAAAAACGCATTACCTTCCAAGAAAATTTCTCGTTTTTCCTTCACCCATTTTTCTGGATAATCAATCGCACTTTTGGCACTCAGGGTTACAATACTTCCATCGGGCAATACAACTCTTTCTGCAACAGAGCTATTATTTTCGTGGTGAATAAAACTTTTGTATCGTTTCGTAATGGCTGTGTTTTTTTGTACAGGATTATCCTGTTGTTGTTTCCAAAGAAATACGCCTGCACTTATCAGAATCAATACACTTGCTGCAACACGGTATAAATTCTTTTGCTGATACCAACGAATAGGTCGAACAAGTACATTTTCTGGTAAACGACTTTTCGCTTTTACTTTTTTCCATAATTCTTTTTCTAAGTCATCTAAAGACAAAGATGGAAAGAGAACTTGGTGGTCTTCATCCAACAACTCGTACCACTGCTCTACTAACTGGCGTTCTTGCTCGGAGCAGTTGCCTTGTAAGTAGCTATTAAGTATGGCTTTAAATTGTATTTTACTCATAGATTTTTCTGATTTATATGATTATGAGATAGATTTAAAAATGAGGAATTTGTATTTGGGCGTTAGTAAATAAATATTCTTTAAGCTTGCTCTTATATACAAGTCTAAAAAATGGTACTTAACCGCAAATAAATATGTAAAATCATTGAAAATTTATATTAAAATTACTTTTTATATAAAATATTCTCGAAATAGTACAATAAAAATTTTGGCATAAAAAAACTTAATGAGAGGAAATAATCTTGTAAGTGCAAGCGGAGGAAGCGTAAAGATTGGGTGATGTGATACTCGACGGTACGTTCGGGCATTTGTAGATTGGCAGAAATTTCTTTGACTGATTTTTGCTCAAATCGGCTCATCTGAAAAATTTCTCGGGTCTTTTCTGGCAGTAAAGCCACGGCAGTAGAAAGTGAATTTTCAAAGTCTTTTAAGGCTAAGGAATCATGCGTTGAGTTATCGGGGATTTCCAAATATTCAATCTGCGTTTCAAGTTGACTTTTGTAGGCAGAAATTACCTTAAAACGAATGGCAGCGTTCAAATACGCACTTACATTTGAAATATTGAGGGTTGCTCTTCTTTCCCATAAATCAACAAAAATCTCCTGCGTAATTTCTTGGGCTAAATCTTGGTCTTGGGTTTTATTGACCGCAGTTACAAATAGTTTTTTCCAATAACGATGGTACAATACCTCGAACGCCAAGGCATTATCATCTTTCATTAAAGAAATCAGTTCGTTATCGGAAATAAATGTATGTTTCAAATGTATGGTCAGTAATTTTATAAAATGGTCTGAGATTCAAATCTTCCACAAACCTAAAAATACTGCTTTGTAAAGCAAAAACATTCTCACTAATACTGATAAAATTTGATAATTATGATAGTGTTAGGGTTTCTTGGTTGTTCATATCGTTCATGCGAAGTAAAAAATCATTTTTAAAGTCTTAAAACTGATTTAGAGAGAAATAAACCTAATATTTTACGCAACGAAGGAGGGTTTGTGGAGTAAAATATTAGGTGGAATTCACAAATTAAAAGGAAAGCATTGGCCGTCAGGTATTAATTCGGTCAAATTTTGCGGTTTGTACTAATAAAATACTCCCCGTACTTTTATAGTAAAGCGTCATTAAATGGGGAACCAATTTTTATGTATAAATTTGATTATTTAGGTTTCTGCTAAGAAGAAATCCAAACTATATGAAAACTATCAATTAAATAGCTCCTAATGCAAGCAATAATTACCTATTTCCAAAAATATCTTCCCTTTAGCATAGAGGAGAAAGAATTGATAGCGTCAAAAGTTACACTTCGAAATATAAAACGGAAGCAAATGATTTTGCAAGAAGGGCTTGTTTGTAAGCATTATTTTTTTGTAGTTGAAGGTTGTTTTAAAATGTATGCCGTTGATGAAAAGGGAAATCAACATAATTTACAGTTTGCCGCTGAAAATGATTGGATTGCTGACATTGGCAGTTTTCATTCCGAAAAGCCAAGTAAATTATTCATTGAAGCCATAGAACCATCCGTTATTTTACAAGTTGAACAGCAGGATTTATATTTTTTATATCTCAACATTCCTAAACTTAACATCATTTTTAAAGTAATTACTGAACATAAATTTATCGAACTTCAAAACCGTGTTTTACAAAATATTAGCTCTACTGCCCAGCAGCGGTATCTGAATTTCTTGGAACAATATCCTAATTTGTCTTCTCGCTTACCCAATACGCAAATCGCTTCCTATTTGGGGATTACGCCTGAATTCCTAAGTAAAATCCGTAAAGAATTAAGTACACACAATTAGACTATGTTAAGCGTATTTATTAACATAGTTTAAGGGTTGTAGGTGGCTTATCTACCTAATTTTGCATTGTCAATTAAAATTTAAGATAATGCAAAGAATTATAATAATCTTCTTTTTGAGCATAAGTGCCATTGGCACGTATGCTCAAAAACTCACGCTCGGCAAACAAACTTTCGAGCTTAACAATGTAACAGGGTCTATCATAGATTTTCAGGGCAAGAAGGTATTGAAAATAGAGAGAGATTTAAAAGCCCTTCCTTTCGATGCCAACCGTTTGGAGGCTACGGTAGATGAACCTCATTTTGCTCGACTTGTAGGATTGGATGACTTTGAAAATGGAACTATCGAAGTGAAAATGTATAGCCAAATACAAAATCCTTCTCCTTATCCCCCAGCGGCAGGGTTTATTGGTATTTTTTTCAGAGTTAATGAAGACAATACGGCTTTTGAATCAATTTATCTTCGTCCAAAAGTAGGCAGAATTAATAATCAAATGGCAAGAAACCACGCCGTTCAGTATTTTTCGTATCCTCATGCTAAATTTGAAACATTACGAAAAAACTATCCTGCTGGAGCTTACGAAGGTTCTGCTCCAGTTGCACTCAACGAATGGATTACGATGCGGGTAGAAGTAAATGGCGAAACTGCCGAAATGTTTATCAACGACTTGAAATATTCTTCATTTATTGTTGATAAAATGTTGGGCAAAACCCAAAAAGGTGGTGTCGGTCTTTATGTTGATATTGCTACGATAGGTTACTTTAAAGATTTGAAGGTGACAAAAAGAGCTTTGAAAGCAAAGAAATCAGAGGAAAAATTAAAAGATATTTAATTTTCTATTTCTGTTAAATCATCATTCTACGTCTATTCAAATGGAAACATTGTAAAAAGAATATTTTCAAAGCATAAATCAAGCTGACTTAACACAAGTTATTAAAACAAAAATTATTAACTTAGATTATAGTTTTTAATCTGTCCAATTTCAATCAATTATAAAATCATGAAAAAAATTACTGTATTACTCTCATTAATTACTACTTTGGTAATGTTCCAATCAGCAAATGCTCAGACTTCTACCGAAGAAATGGTAAAAGAATGGGAAAGAGCCAAAACCTACACAAAGGAATATTTAGATGCCATGCCAGAAGCAGGGTATGCGTTAAAACCAACGCCTGAAATGCGTTCTTTTGCTCAGCAAATGTTACATTTAACGGATGCAAATTATGGTTTTGCAGCGGCAGCAACAGGTGAAAAAAGTCCAGTAGGAATGGGCGAATCTGAGAAAACAACGGATATTTCTAAAGAAAATGTTTCAAAATTAGTATTGGCAGGATATGATTTTGTCATCAGTGGCATTAAAAAAATGACTCCTGCACAGTTGAACGAAAATGTAAAACTTTTTGGTCGTTTTGAGATGACAAAGGGAATGGCATTAGCAAAATGTTTTGAACATCAAACGCATCACCGAGGACAAACAACGGTTTATATTCGTTTGGCAGGTGCAAAACCACCGCAAGAGAAATTGTTTTAAAATAGCTCTTTTACTTTGTCATTAATTCACCAAAAATCGAGTATTAGTGATTTTTTGTATCATATTAATTCAATAATTTTTCAAAAATATTTATCCCTCCCAAACATTTTAAACACTTGGAAGGGATAAATATTTCAACAACCATATTTTTTAATTTAAGGCTACTTCTTTATCCTTTTCCAACGCCATTCTTCCAACCCTGAAAATAGTCAGTCCTAATAAAGCACAACCTGCCATCACGGCTGCCATTGGTACACTTGTTCCGTTACTCAATATTCCCACTAAAGCAGCCGATAATGAGCCAATGCCCATTTGAATTGCCCCCAAAAGTGCTGAAGCACTTCCTGCTTCTTTTGAAAAAGGTACTAACGAAAGTGCTGATGAATTTGGAAAGCTGAAGCCTTGACAGCACAGAAAAAGGAAAATGAGTACAATCGCACTGTATAAATTGAGCAAATCAAGACTACTTGCTACGTATAAAGAAACCCCAATGATTGTTTGCACCGTCAAAACGACTCTAACAATTTGCTCCGAACGGTATTTCCTGAGAGCTAAATTATTCAATTGACTACTCAAAATCAATCCACCTGCCAACAAGCCAAATATCCAACCGTATTGTTGTTCGGTTACTTTATAAATTTTCATAAATACGAAAGGCGAACCCGACAAATACGCATACACCCCACCTGATACCATTGAGCCCGCAAAAGCATAAGTAAAAAACTGTGGATTTCGGAAAATATTGAAAAACGTTGGGATAATATGTTGTGGTTTCAACGAAATAGAATGGTCTGGTTTTTTACTTTCTGCCAATCTAAAAATAACGGCAAAAAATAACAATAAGCCCATACCTGCTTGTAACCAAAAAACCGAATGCCAACCCATAGCCGTAATCATATAACTACCAACGGTGGGTGCAATAATGGGCGAAACACCCAAAATTAAAATCAAGGTAGAAAATATTTTGGCACTTTCTTCTACTGGAAAACTATCACGCACAATGGCTCTCGGTGCAACCATGCCCACACAGCCGCCCAAGGCTTGTAAAAAGCGTAATCCAATCAACATTTCGATTGAAGTTGCCATAGCACAGCCCATTGATGCCACAAAATAAATGACTAATCCGATAATTAATGGCGTTTTGCGACCAAAACGGTCGAGCAATGGCCCATAAATTAATTGTCCAACGGAAATACCGATAAAGAAACTAGATAAAGAATAAGAAACGTCATCAACAGTAACATTCAAATCCGTTGCAATACTTGGAAATCCTGATAAATAAGTATCAATTGAAAAAGGTCCAATTGCTGAAAGCAGTCCTAATATTAGAATTAAAATTGTTCTTTGGTTATTCATATAATTATTTAAAGAAAGGCACAAAAATACCCTCAAAATACTTGTGAATCAAACTTGTCAAGAATGCACTGGTATTGTGAATTCTTGACAAATTTGACTTACAAGCCAGTCGATTTCTCCATTGCCTCGGTATATCTCGTCCCCACAATTGAAATTTGAGCAGAAGCTATTTCGATTTCTTGTAATTCTTCTGCACTCAATTCGATATTTACCGCACCATTATTTTCGGTCAAACGATGAATTTTCGTGGTACCAGGAATTGGAACAATCCAAGGTTTTTGAGCCAATACCCACGCCAGAGCAATTTGTGCATTGGTAGCATTTTTTTCTTGGGAAAATCGCTCAATAATGTCCAATAACGCTTGATTAGTATTACGTGCATCTTCAGTATATCTTGGCAAAGTATTACGAATATCACCTTCGGCAAAAGTGGTGTTTGCATCAATTTTACCAGTCAAAAATCCCTTACCGAGTGGACTATACGCAACTAAACCAATTCCTAATTCTTCAATGGTAGGAATGATTTCTTTTTCGTGCTGACGTGTCCAAAGAGAATATTCACTTTGCAAAGCAGTAACTGGCTGAACAGCATGAGCTTTACGAATGGTACTTGCACCTGCTTCTGAAAGTCCGAAATGTTTCACTTTTCCTTCTTGAATCAAGTCTTTTACCGTTCCTGCCACATCTTCAATGGGTATATTTGGGTCAACACGATGTTGGTAAAATAAGTCGATGACCTCAATTTTCAATCTTTTCATTGACTCTTCAGCCACTTTTCTGATATTTTCAGGGCGAGAATTTAAACCTGCCATTTTTCCATCTACGAAATTGAATCCAAATTTTGTCGCAATAACCACTTTATTCTTAAACGGTTCAAGGGCTTCGCCTAATAATAATTCGTTGGTATAAGGGCCATAAACTTCGGCAGTATCAAAAAAGGTAATTCCCTGCTCAACAGCTGCACGAATCACTTTTATCATTTCACTTTTTTCGCCTGCTGGACCATAGCCAAAACTCATACCCATACAGCCAAGTCCCAATGCTGAAACTTCTAAACCACTATTTCCTAATATTCTCTTTTTCATTTGTTGAAATGTTTTGTTAGTACAAAATTACTGGAAGGCTTAACAATCAAATAACGAAAAGTAAATAATAACTTACGAAAATCAAATATTTCTAAATTTTACGGGACTCAATTCTGTATGTTTTTTAAAGAAATTATTAAAATGCGTAACCTCCGTAAAATCTAAAGCATAAGCTATTTCTGCTACATTCCATTTACTATATTTCAGCAAAATTTTGGCTTCTTGAAGAACCCGTTCGGCAATAAGCTGTGTAGTAGTTTTTAGGGTAGTTTCTTTGACTGCCCTATTCAAATGGTTTACATGAATATTTAACTGAGCCGCAAAATCAGAAGCCGAACGTAAATTTATTTTCGGATGGTTTTCTTCAATGGGAAATTGTCTTTCAAGCAATTCTAAAAATAGCGTAGAAATACGCTGAGAGGCATTTATTTGTGTCTTATCATGGCTCGAAGCAGGTTGCATTTTCATAGCAAAATGAAGCAATTCAAAAACCAAATTACGTAAAACATCATATTTGTGTATATAATCTGAATTGATTTCTTCGTTCATTTTTTTGTAAATGATTCGCACTTGTTCCGCTTGTTCATCCGTTAATTCAAATACATGATTACCCGTTGGTTGGAACACAGAATATTGACTCCAAACACCAACTTGCTGAACGCCGCTGGTATGGAAAAAATGACTGTTGAAAATGCAGTATTCTCCTTCCTCTATGCGTTCTAAATTCGCACATTTATAAGGAATTTGTGGGTTTGAGAAAAATAGAGCCTGTTTTTTGATTGCCACAACTTTGTCGGCATAGCTCATTTCTATCTCTCCAAGAACGAACATGATTTTGTAGAAATCTCGCCTTTTATAAGGAAGTGGTTTGGATTTACCCGCTTCCACAGCTTCATGTGCAAATACATTGAAATGACCGATTTCGTTCCGAATATTTTCGGGCATCCAATCAAATTTCCTTTTATAAAATTCTTCTAATGACTCTACTTTTTCCATATTTTCTTAAATTATTCAATTCAAACAATTCATCGTTTTTAATAAGAATATATCAAACTGACATTCCATACAAAATCTTCGCTTGGGATGGTAGATTGCAATTTTTTATTAACAACGGACGAAATTGCCAATGGAAAATTATTTTTCGCCAGTGTAAAAGCTGATGTGATATAAAATCCTTCATTGTTGTCCATCTGCAAATAGTAAATTTGAGGTGAAACTTTCATATAATATTCCCCAGTAAGTTTGATATTTGAAAAATTACTACTCAATGCCACAAAATTTGTATTTTTAGTAGCATCTGCAAGCCCACGTGAATATAAATAATAAACGCCAACACTAACGTTTTTCGAGATGAAATAAGTGGGAGTCAGCTCGCCCGCAAAATAGCGTTTAACCGTGATAAGATCTTTTGAAACGCCATTTACCGTTCCAATCGTGTTTGAAAAGACAGTTGACGGATGAGCACCGATGCCCATTTTGAATTTTTCGGTTTGTATTAATTTATACCGCAACCAAAAAATAAAAGACCACGGTTTGGCATCTTCAATGGCAAAACGGAATTGTGGCTCAAAACTAAAATTTTTCTTACGAACAACGAGGTCAAAAATCGTAGCTGGTTTACCTAACATAAAAGTAGGAATAACCGAAATACCATTATTCGTCACCGTTATTGCACCCGAAACTTGAATCTTACTTTTGAGACTATCTGTTTTTTGTGAAAAGGCAATGAGTGAAGATTGGATAAGAATAAATAAAAGGAATGTTTTTTGAGAGAGTTTTTGGAATTTTAGCGGATTCATCAGCTTACATTTTAAATCTAAGGATTAAAACTACAAAATTATTTAAATTATTTAGGGGAATTGAACTAAATTCAAACTAATACTTACGAATTTCAAATAATTTGTGAATGCTATTTTTGATTATTATTTCACTGATGACACTGCCAAGTAATTGAAAAGGTTACTTTTGATTCCAACACTATTTTAACTAAAAATAAAATGAACAGAATAGACCGCTTAATGGCAATCGTAACGACTTTACAATCAAGGAAATACGTTACGGCGGATTATATTGCTGAGAAATTTGGTATCAGTATCCGAACAACTTATCGAGATATTCGAGCCATTTCTGATATTGGAATTCCAGTGAGTTTTGAGCCTCAAAAGGGTTATTTTATCATGCAGGGCTACTTTTTTCCACCCGTTGTTTTTACGCAACAGGAAGCAAATGCCTTGATTTTGTTAGAAAGTATTGCTAAAAAATTTGGGGACGAATCTATCCAAAAACATTATACTTCTGCACTCAATAAAGTAAAAGCCATGCTCAAAGGAGCTGAAAAAGACAAGGCTGATTTTATCCAATCGCAAATAAAAACTACTTACGCTCCGCCAATCGGCAATGGTGAATTTTCGTATCTGTCTGATATTCAGGATTCTATTGTTGGGAAAAAGATTTTAAAAATCGTGTATCTGAACGCCCAAGACAGAGAAACGACTCGTGAAATTGAACCCATTGGGCTGACATTTTACGGTTTCAATTGGCATTTAATTGCGTGGTGTTGGCATCGCAAGGATTATCGAGATTTTAAAGTTGCCCGCATCAATTCTCTCGAAAATACGTATCAACCTTTCCGAAAAACAAACCATCCAAGTGTGGATGAATACGTGAAATCACTCAAATAGGTGGACGGTAAGTCTCATCTGCGTGCCAAAATATTTTTAAAACCCACTGCCATAGGGTTGTCAGTTGGGTGTTGTTTTTTTGTGGAAAATTTAATGATAACCTAAAATCGACATCATGGAAAACGAACAAGTTTTAACTATCAACACAACGGTAAATGCTCCAATATCAACCGTTTGGGATGCGTTTACAAATCCAGTAACCGTTAAAAAATGGTTCTTCGGAACTGATTTAAAAACTACTTGGGAAGTCGGAACGCCTATTTTATGGAGTGGCGAATGGGAAGGAAAACCTTACGAAGACAAAGGAGTTGTATTGGCGTACGAACACGAAAAATATGCCAAATATAATTATTGGAGTAGCTTTTCTGGTACGGAAAACATTCCAGAAAATTATGACAATATTTCTTATCAAGTTATTGATAATGAAGGAAAAACAACCTTAATTCTTACCCAAGACGGTTTTAAAAATCAAGAAGCAATGGCTCATTCAGAAGCAAATTGGACAGCAATGATGGAAGAAATGAAGAAATTGATTGAGTGATTTCAACATATATACAGGTAAGTACAGGTGTATCGCTACCAAAATATTAGTTAGGTTTGTAATATTATATTTTTTCATTACTTAACCATATTTAGCATACACAATGGGAGCAATTTTTGGCGTTC
>JAZKDE010000080.1:5388-18482 GCA_040387735.1 Bacteroidota bacterium | reverse complement strand
ACCCTCAAATTTAATTCGGAAAGTAGTAAATTGAATCTGGGTTTTTAAATGAAATTTAAGAAGGATATTATCGTGATTTTAAAATAATATCCTTCTTAAACCCATAATATACTAAAAATATCTCTATGAAAACTTATCAACAAAAAGGTAATACATCTCTACTTATTATCAATCACAAAACTTCTTCTAAAGTACTGATTAACAATGTAGTACTATTAAAAGGAGATGTAAATTACACAACATTTTATTTAGAAAGTGGAAAAGAAAAAGTGGTGGCACACACCATGAAATTCTTCGAACGTTTTTTAGAAACACATGGATTCTTGCGGGTTCATCGCTCATTTATGGTAAATCCAAATTACGTAAAAGAGTACAATCATGAACAAGAATTTTTAACCATGACCAATGGACACAAAGCAACTATTTCAAGGAGGCGAAAACATACCTTGAAGAATTTTGTAGAGTAAAATTAAAGCCTTTCGGGAGTTGCCTGAAAGGCTTTAATTTTATACAAATTTAAAATCCATTTATCGGGTGAATTATTTTAATATAAAACCATGTTGTCTTTCATTAAAATTTATTCTCAATTATACCACAACCTCATTTTCTTAAACTATTCTTAACTAAGCTTAACTAAGCTTATTTCCCTTCTACTTTTCTCTAACTCGTACATTTACCATCATTTTTATTTGAGTTTACTGCCGATAAAACCTATTTATAACTACGAATAAAGGTGTGAATGATGTAAATCTTATATGTAATTGTGTAATGCTTCTTAAAGCCAATTCCTTCAAATTTGTAAAGTAAAAAATACTTCAATTTGGTTTCAGAAAATCATTTTTAGTTTTTCGTAAATGAATGTTTTCGGAAAGGCTTGATATTTTGTAAACATTTTTGGGGGCATTATTAAATCAAACTTTCAAATGCAAAACAATTATTATCATGGAACACACAACTTTTACGACCAAAACAGTACCATTGTATTTCGCTAACACCCAAAACTCAAGAACTGTCAACGTGATTTCTTTCTTAATTCAAAATCTATTTAGAAACACTCATTTTGCTGGAATAATAATGGGTATTATTTTGCTTCCTTCCCTTTTAAGTTCTCTTCCAATTGGGAAAAACTTTGGTGGCAGTCTTTATGCCCAGAGTATTTCCTCTGTATATTTAACCGATAAAGGAATAATGTTACCTCGTGTGGGATTATCGTCAGTTACTGATATTTTAACCGTTCCCTCTCCTCCCATTTCATTTCTTTTGTATAATACAGCCACCGTTGGTATTCCTCCAAATAACATTTCTCCTGGTTTTTATCATTGGAATGGTATAAAATGGATAGCATTAGGTAATACAACAACATTCTCTGAATTTTATGCTCTTATGCCACCAGATAATACGGCAACAATTGCAGCGGGAATAGCCATTGATTTTCCTCAAAATGGCCCTACAACTGGAACTATTATTCGTTCAAATGCCCGCCAATTTATCTTACCTGCAATTGGCACTTATTTAGTTAATTTTCAAGTAAGTATTTCAGAACCTGGTCAATTGGTTTTACAGGTTAATGGTATTGAAGATGCAGCCACGGTTGTTGGTCGGGCAACAGGAACGAGTCAAATCGTTGGAAATACAATCATTACCACAACCCTTCCGAATTCTATTTTAAGTATCGTTCATCCCAGTGGCAACACACCAGCTCTTACCCTAACACCTTGGGCAGGTGGCACACACGCAGTATCTGCTACACTGGTAATAACTCGGTTACAATAAACCAATCAAATTAAAGATTGGCGTTCAAACACTCAAAATCGTTACTTATGAAAACTTATCAACAAGGCGGAAATGACAGACTACTCATTATCAATCATAAAACATCCAGAAAGATTTTGATTAATAATGTTGTTCTCTTGAAGGGAAATGTCAATTATACGATTTTCTATCTACAAGGAGGTATTGAAAAAGTGGTGGCTCATACGCTAAAATTCTTTGAGCCATTTCTGGAAACTCACGGCTTTCTGCGGATACATCGTTCATTTATGGTAAATCCCAATTATGTAAAAGAATATAATCATGAACAAGAGTTTTTAACCATGACGAATGGACAAAAAGCTAATATTTCAAGAAGAAGAAAACATACTTTAAAAAATTTCGTGGAGTAATTATTCATCTTTGAAAACAAAAAACCTCTCTAACTAAATAGTTGAGAGGTTTTTTGTTTAATTTCATCATCAAAATTTACACTTTTACAAGACCGTTTTACCAAATAGCCTAATCTCGATTGTAAGGAATCAAGAGTTTGTTTACTTTTAGCCCATATTTACGTTTCAACTAAAACTATATTAACAATGCAAAGATTAACTGTTGCGGGACGATTACTCATCACCGCCCTTGTCTTAGGAGCTATTTACTTTGGCTTTCGTATGTTTGGTGGACAAGAAGCCCTAAAAAAATTAGCTCCTGAAACCCAAACTGAAGTAACAACCAATACTTCGACTACTGGTACTGAAAATGCTTCAAGTTCTTCGGAATCAAGTAGTTCCTCATCAGATTCACAATCATCTTCTGCCTCTGATAGTGGACAAAAAACCCGCTTTGATTATACGCCTCCAGGACCAATTGCAGGAAAACTTAAAGGTGTTGTAGAGTTAGGAGCAAGTGGATTTAACTCTTTCATTATCAGAATTGATGCTGATAAAAACTGGAAACTCGAAAAGGCAGAATTTGGAAATAGTTTAGTCATTGAAAATATGGCTTCGGATGATGATATCAGAACTGGACTAAAAAAATACATTGCTGGAATGTTAGATTATGGCGTAAGTGGGCGTGATATTCACTTTGTAGTAAGTTCAGGAGCAGTGAAAGCAGAGGGAACGCAAAAGATTATCAATGTTCTGAAGTCTTTAAAATATTTTGTGAACACCGTTACTCCCGAGCAAGAAGGTAAATTGGGTTTAAAATGTGTTCAGCCAGAAAAATTTGCAGATAACTCATTTGTTGCGGATATTGGCTCTGGAAATACCAAAATCTCATGGAGAGAGGGTGAAAAACTTAGTTCAGTAGAAACTTACGGAGCAAAGTATTTTCAAAATAACGTTTCGGATGATACTGTTACAAAAGAAGTTCAAGCGAAAGCGAAACAAATTCCGTCAGACAAACGCAAAACGTGTTTCATCATCGGTGGTGTTCCATTTGAGTTAGCCAAAAAAGTTCGTAAGGACAAAGAACGTTATACTGTACTTGATGCCCCGTCGGCTTACCAATTAGACAATGCTAAATCAAAAGCTGGCTTAAATATTTACAAATCCATTGCCGAAGCAACAGATTGTAATCAATTTGTATTTGATTGGGATGCCAACTTTACGATTGGTTTTCTTTTAAATTTACCGCAATAGCCTTTAAATATTGGAAATCGTACTAATAATAAATCAAAACGTCCATGGTGAATATTCATCATGGACGTTTTGATTTATTATTTTAAGTTATTTTTCGTCTAATTTGTCACCAATTTTGATTTAGCCATAGTATAACCAACTCGTTTAGCAACATAAGTTTGCCTTTCTATTTTTGACAATTCACGATTTCTTTGATAAATGACATACATTTCGAACAAATTTCCAATGAGCAAAACGGTGACCGTTGGGACGATCACAATCCACCAATTGAAATAATATTTTCTTACCGATTCAAATAAAAAATTACAAGCCGTCAAAAACATTCCGATCGGAAACGTGTAATAAAGCGAGCGTAAAAATACTATCGCAAGTAAATTTTGGCTAACTTTCTCAGAGGTACGATGGGTATTCATTATTTCATAACATTTACGGGTATGTCAACTTAGCATAAAAGGAAGTAAACTTAATAGATAATCTATTAAAATTCAATACCTTACACTAAATATTAATATTCTTTTTTACAAAGACAATGCCAGAATTTGAATTTATTATTTGTTAATTTTTAATGTTTAATTCTCAAGAAATCACTATTTTTATATCCTAACTACTATTTAAAATTTTATAGCCAGAATCTTACGAAAGCAATAAATAGAATCATTTTGGCGTTATTATTGAGCGTTAACAATTATATGAGAACTCCATTTTACATTTTCATCCTATCATTGAGTTTTTCTTCTTTGGCTCAAACACCGTTACTCCCTTTTGCGAGTAACAAGGAAGCTACTAAGAAAGAAACTTCCATGCTTGATAGTCAAGACGTTAGGTATATTCCTTTGTTTGGTAGTAAGAAAAAGGCTGATGAACAAATATTAAACTCATCTGAATTTATAAAACAGTGCGAGTTGAGTTTTAAAGACCGTATAGAAGCCAGTAAATTTTTTGCAGACCGAGGATGGGAATATCTCAATGAAGGGCTTTTAGACACGGCAACTTACCGTTTTAACCTTTGTTTTTTGTTAAGCCAAGAGAATGTTGAAGCATATTGGGGCTTAGGTTCAATTAGTTATCAAAAAGGTAATTACGAGGAGTCTTCTAAATTATTGAGACAAGGGTTAACATTATCTCCCGAAAATACCACTTTGATGGTGGATATTGCAACGGTACAACTGGCTTGTTACAAAGAGAAGCGAAATTGTGATGATATTGATGACGCTTTGAGATTATTAGAAAAATCTCTGCAAATAGACCCGTCAAATGCTAATGGTTGGCTGAAATTCTCCATTGCTGAATTCCAGTTAGAGCATTATGACCGAGCATGGGACTATCTTCATAAATGTAGAAATTTAGATGTTTCGTTCATTGATACTTCTTTCGTTCAAGAACTTCTCGCTAAACAAGCAGACCCATTGGGCATTTTTAAATAGAAAATTATTCGTTGTTATATTTATCCGAAATAGCCGTTAATGTATTTATTGAAGCAAATTTAACCACTTCGCCCAACACAATTACCGCTGGATTAGTCAATAAATTAACTTCTGCAATAGTTTTTAAATCTTTTGCAATTCCCAAACCTACTTTTTGATTTTCAGTAGTTCCATTCTGTATAATGGCAACTGGCAAATTTTCTTTTCCTAAAGATTGGCATATTTCAGAAATTTCTTTCAATTTGCTCATTCCCATTAAAACCACAATTGTGGCGTTTGTTTGCAGGGCAATTGTTAAGTCTTGTGAAATAGAACCATCCGTTTTCGTTCCAGTAATTACCCAAAAACTTTCACTTACTCCTCTGCTTGTCAAAGGAATACCAGCATAACCTACCGCAGCAACTGAAGAAGAAATACCAGGAACATAGGCCGTTTCTAAGCCAAAGCTTTTAGCATATTCTATTTCCTCCATTCCTCGCCCAAAAATAAAAGGCTCTCCGCCCTTCAAGCGAACAACGTGACCGTACATATACGCTTTTTCAACAATCAGAAAATTAATCGCATCTTGTGAATGGCTTTCTCCCGGACGTTTTCCAACATATATTTTCTCCGTATCAGGCTTACAATAATCCAATAATTCTTTAGAAATTAAAGCATCATAAAGCACAACATCAGCACATTTTAATGCCTTTATCGCTTTTACCGTAATTAAGTCTGGGTCGCCAGGACCTGCACCAACAACAGTTAGTTTTGGTCTGGGGTCTAATGTATTAAAATGTTCTAAATTATTCATTATCATAAAATACATGAGTTGAAAGATTAAGTATAATACCAAAACTTTCAACTCACATATATTAAACTCATAAATATTAAGCGTTAATCAATTCTTCACGATATACTTTTGCCAATTCTAAAAACGCTTGAGCATCATCAACATAAGATTTTGCGAAGGTTTGTGAAGGCTCATTTTGATTTATCTGTAATACTAATTCTTGGAAAGTTTTTCCACCCAAAGAAATATCACCTGTTGCTACGAAGTTTTCTTGGAATTTATCAATTACACCACTTTGCGTTGACGCACTTATTGATTTGTCTAACAATAACGCCTTCGCCGCACTTACAAATACGCTGTATGCGTGATAAATAGCATCAGCAAAACGATTTTCTTCATAAGCAGCTTTTGTCCAATCAAATTTCTCTTCTGATTCTAACAATAAAGTTGCGACCAAGTCAATAATCACGCTAGCACATTCACCAACCCCAATTTCGGTTTGAAATTGCTCCGAAGCTCCCCAGTCAATAAAATCATCATCTTTCAATGTTGATAAATCTGCCACTGGCTTCAACAAAGTATAAAAATATTTTTCTCCTTGACGGTCATAATAATCATTGAAATATTCACCTTCATTGGCATTTTCTTCATAATTATTCAAAACCACTCTTAAAACTTGAGGTCCTCTTTTTGAAGGCACTTTTATTACTTTATCAGCAATACGTCCAATGCCATCACCAACCGTTCCTCCACCCAAAAGTACTTGCAATGCTGGTAAAACACGTTTATCGGCCGCTTTCAAAGATGAACCATGAAAACCAATATTTGCCATACCATGCTGACCACAAGAATTCATACAACCCGAAATTTTGATTTTAATTTCGTTATTGTGAATCAAGTCTGGAAAATCTTCGGTAATAACTGATTCTAATTTAGAAGTAATATTTGTACTATCAGAAATTGCTAAATTACAAGTATCCGTTCCAGGACAAGCGGTGATATTTGCCATTGAATTTGCTCCCGCAGCAGCTAATTCATGAGCTTCCAAAACCGAATAAACATAAGGTAAATTAGCTTCTGGCACAAATTTCAACATCAATCCTTGGTTGATAGTTACTCGTACATCATCACCAATATAGCCTTCCAATTGTTCAATTAAGGAACGAGAAGTTGTTGAATGAATATTTCCGTTTAAGATTCTTACATAAACACCGTAAAATCCTTTTTGCTTTTGTTCAAATGTATTCGTTGCTTTCCAAAGTTCATAAGCGGCTGAAGCATTAATTTGGATTTCGGCAGTTTTTGAAGGCATTTCATCTTCAGCAACTGACCATTTTCCTGATTCTGTATCAATTTGAACCGAAGTATTTTTCAATGCTTTCCATTCTTCATTAATTAAATTGGTAAGTGTTTCAAAACCAATTTTTTGAATTAAGAATTTGATGCGAGCTTTATGACGAGAATTTCGTTCTCCATGACGGTCAAATACTCGTAGAGTAGCTTCCAAATAAGGTATAATTTGGTCTTCTGGCAAAAAGTCAAAACCTACTTTCGCCAATAATGGCTGAGCACCTAAACCACCACCAACAACAACTTTAAAACCACGTTTACCATCTTGTATTTTAGGAATAAAACCCATATCGTGCATATAAGTCAATGCTGTATCTTCATCTGTATTAGAAAATGCAATTTTGAACTTACGTCCCATCTCTTGGCAAATAGGGTTTCTTAAAAAATAGCGAAACGTCGCATCTGCATACGGAGAAATATCAAAAGGTTCTTTTGGGTCAATTCCTGCTGAAGGAGAAGCTGTTACATTACGAACAGTATTTCCACAGGCTTCACGAAGGGTAATATCATCTTCCTCTAATTTAGCCCACAATTCAGGGGTTCTATCTAAAGAAACAAAATGGATTTGAACATCTTGACGAGTCGTTAAATGAAGATTTCCCGTCGAATATTCATCTGAAATATCAGAAATACGTTTCCATTGTTTAAAAGTCATCTTACCGTAAGGTAATTTGATACGAATCATTTGTACTCCCTGCTGGCGTTGTCCATAGACACCTCTGGCCAAACGAAGACTACGAAATTTTTCTTCATGAATTTTTCCTTCACGGAACAATTCTATTTTACGTGCTAAATCGACAATATCTTTTTCGACAAGTTGATTTTCGAGTTCAGTTCTAAAACTTTGCATGACTTTTTATAAATTAAGCTTTTAGCCAAGTACTATTAGCATTTATTCGTTTAATATTTTTTACACAAAATACTTTAACATAAATCATCATTTACCTATTAAAGTATCATTTTTATAAAAGAGTTCGATTATAAGTAAAACTTATTACTCTATTAAATATATAGATTTATAGCAAAATTAAGCAAGAAATCAATGCCATCAAGGTTTTCTGTTAAAAAAGTTTAGGATTCATTTTACAAAATAAAAAATAGAAGTAAATTTGTCTTTAGTTAAATCCTTATTATATTTATGTGGTTAAGTTTATACCACTGATAATTAGTCATTCAATGACAGTATAACTTTTGGCATCATCTTTGATTTTCAAGGAGTTATCTATCAACCCACAAAATCCCATGAAAAAGAGTTTATTAATCATCACGTCGGTTATTTCAGTAACATTGTCGGGTTGTACTGACACTAAAAAAATTACAGAGCTTCAGGATCAGGTTCGTCGCCTTGAAAGTCAAGTATTAAAGGAACGTCAAGAAAATGCAGAATTAAGTAGTTTTCGTTTTAGTTTGGAAAGTCAATTCAAGAAAAAAAGTGAAGATTACGTAAAATGTCAGGAAGATAGTAAAGAAACATTTGAATCTTTGAGTATAAAATATAATCGTTTATTGGATGATTATAACAAATTACAAGCTTCTTATAAATCTTTAAATGAAACTTATGAGGCAAGCAAAGAAAATTCAACTCGTGTAATTGCTGAATTAGAAGAAAGAATGAGACAAATTAGAACGCTAAAAAATAAGCGTTACGCTCGTAGAGACTAATTTTCACTTTAATATAAAACGAAAAGTCCTCAAAATATAGTTTTGAGGACTTTTCGTTTTTAAATACCTCTTTGATTTTCAAACTTCATTGAAGCAAATTTATATTTTATTCCTATTGAAAAATTCATCCAACCGTCATTCGCCGAGTCACTGTAAGAATTTACTCCCCCAATAATATTTGGATACTGTAAATTGTAGAAAGTTGTTCCATCAAATTTATCATTGTAAATCCAATTATATCCAAAATCTACAACTAATCCTATCTTTTTAGATAACTTACCATCTAATCTAACTCCTAAGGGTATTACTAATTCTCGTGTATAATAAATTCCTTTATCCCCAATACCAGTACCCGCTTGTTGGAAGAATGAAGTATGTTTGGTCGTCCCATCAGAAGTTGTTCTCAGGAAATCACCTGTTCGAGCATCAAAAACATCTGTATGAAACCAAACCCAACCTATGCCACAATATGCTTTAAAATCTAATTTTTTCTTTTGGTAAGAGTCCGAAATATACCTGGAAATATTAAAAGCAGCCAAAGCATGAACTTGAAAATATTCATTTTGAAAACGAGAGAAATAGGGATTATTTTCTATTCCAGAGAGGTTTCCACCAACAATATTTAAACTTAGGTTAACTTTTTCAGAAACTCCTTTTTCAATACTAATCCCATAAGTTGGTTTAAAATATAATAAATCTCCTAATTCACCAACAACGCTTCCAATACCCAATTTGGGAGTAATTGAAAATCCGTCAATGTAGCTAAATCTTTTGAAGTTTTTTTGAGAAAAAGATGAATGGCTTAGCCAGAAGCAAATAAGAATTGCTAAATGCAGTTTTTTATTAAACATGATTTTGTAGATATAAACGTTAATAGATGTAATACCGATTAAATTAAATCAGTAGCATACAAAAATAATATTTTGAATCTATAAATCATATAATTAGGTGTAGAATATATATATTTTCTGCAAAAAAGGAAATTATATCTCCATTCATAAACTTCATTCAACTAATTATTTACAGCCTTTAAAGGTTTATTCTATAACTAAATCCGTGTTTTTCAAAGCCTAACCCTTCATAAAACTGGTGTGCTTCAATTCGTTTGAGATTACTGGATAATACCATTTTATAACATCCGTATTGTCGACAACGCTCTAAAGCGAATTCCATCATTTGCTTACCAATTCCTTTTCCTTGATGTTCATCTGCTACCACAACATCTTCCACAATTCCCGATGGCGTACCAACGTGTGCAAGATTATCCATAATTAATAAGGCAAATGTCCCAACGATTTGGTCATCTTCGAGAGCGACGAAAACGTTATAGTTTGGATAAGACATCATTTTATCAAAATGCTTTTCCGAAACCTCTAATGACAAAGTTTCTCCCTTATCTAAAACGGTAGCGTAAAGGTTCAAGATAAATGGCAAGTCATTTTTTGTAGCGTATTGAATTGTCATGATTTACTTTTTGACCGAAATTTATAAAATTATCATTCTAAATAACAATGATTGTCAAATTCTTATTATTCACAAACCAATTTTGACATTGTACTTTCATATTCGCAATTTTTCATAAAATCTTCCTTTTTACATTTAAAGGCCAAAAAATTACGGCAAACTCGGGCAATATTATCGACTGATTTTCCTCCATTCTGAATAGGTATTTGTCTTTTTAATTCATCCATATCAAAATAAGAATGGACTTTTTTACCCAAAGCCATCCTTCCGTAGCAGCACAATAAACATAACATAAATTTGATGCTCCATTTAAAGAAGTTCCAGTGACTAAATAAGGTGGAAGTTGCAACTTTTCAACGACTTTACTGAGAGCTGTATATTCATCAATCATACCTTCTTGAACCCACAGTATTTTGGTCTGAAGTATTGGGTCAGAAATAATCATATCAGAACAATAAACCACCAAATCATAGTGATTTAACTCCGCTTTATAATCCATTTTTAAGCCATATTCACGACAATATTTTTCGGAATTATCCTTAAATTAACCCGATACAACCGTCTTTGCCAATAATATTGTATTATCTATTAACCATTGAAAAAGAGGAAAATCGACGAAAATTTGGCTGAACCAACAGTCAAATTCAGAAAGGTTATTAGCAATCTGGTACATCTGAGTTATTTGATTAATTGACCCTGTAATGAATAATATTTTTGGCTTCATAAAGTAAAAGCATTGGTTAACCTTAGAATACAAAAGTAGAATCCAACTATTACCTGACTATTACGAAGAAACTATCTATTTGTACTAAAATCATTAAAGTTTGACCATAGTAATTCTATTTTATCTTCCTTTCATATTTACTTAATATGCGTTGTAAATAATGGTGAATATTATACTATTTTGGAATTTCCTTTAGTTAAAATATCACCACTCAACAAAAAACAGCTACAAATCGCTCAATAATAATTTTAAATTCCTGAATAAGAATGCTTTAACAAAATACAATTTGTTAATAATTAGATATTATTGGTATCATTTCCAGATTACACTGCAACCTTACTTTTGCACCAAGAAAATCAGACAAGCTATTATACTCAGTTACTTTCAGAACTTATCACTGATATATTTTTTTGAAAATTGAGGTATTTTAAGAGCAGTTCTTTAGAGTTAAATCATATAAACTTATGAAAAAAATATTCTTTTTACTTTCCTTACTCACGTTCGGATTTGTAACCTCAGCCCAACATCAAGGAGCAAAAATCCATTATTCGTTGATAACAGGTAATAGTTTTGTTCAATCAAAAAATTATTATCTCTTAACCTTATTTCAAAATTTGCCTGCTGTCAATCAATTACTTTCCAAGGATTCTACATTGCAACGCATTTCGCAACAAAAACTAAAACGGTTATCCTCTTCATCGACCGATTGCCAAAATAATATTAGTTGCTTCACGGAGAAGATGAAATTCAGCAACGCTGAAATACAAGAAGTTAGCAATAGATTAGGGGATTTATATACTGACAATAATGCTTTAGGAAAATTAGTTTTCGAACATTTAATTCCGTCTGGCACGTACATTTTATCGCAAAAACTTTCCAATAAAGAACAGTTAATTAAAGCGTGGGAACAAGATGCAGAAGGTATCAATTTCACAATTTCAGTTTACGTAGAAGGACAAAATCCGAATTATCCTGCCATTGATTCGATAAGTTTCAATGTAAAAAAGAGAAATTATACGCAATTGGTAGATGATTTATCAAAGACCATTTATGAAGAAACAAAAAACGCATCACTATTTTTTGAACCTTCTCTAAAAGCAGCTTTACTGTCTTTAGAAATCAATGAACGAAATCAAGTGGCTGATTATGAACCGATGGCTTCTACGGTAAATAAATTAGCTTTTGACCGAGTTAAATCCATCAAATGGAATGACTACAAATATTCACTTATTTTAATTCCAGGTTCTGGCCGCGAAGAACCCGAAACACCTTTGAGTGCCGAAGGAATGTTACGTTGCAGAGTTGCCGCTTTACGCTATTTTGAGGGATTAGCACCTTTTGTGATGGTGTCTGGGGGAAATGTTCATCCTTTCAAAACTAAATTTAATGAAGCGATTGAAATGAAGAAATTCATGATTGAAACGCTTCATATTCCTGCCAATGCAATTATTGTTGAACCACACGCACGCCATACCACTACAAATATGCGCAATGCAGCTCGGCTAATTTTTCGCTACGGAATTCCTTTTGATAAACCTTGTATTACTTCGACATCAAAGTCGCAAAGTATGAATATCCAAGAGTTGAATTTAGATAAACGTTGCGAAAAAGAACTAAAACACGTGCCGTATCGAAAAGGGAAACGTTTATCAGAAACAGAAGCTGAATTTTATCCCATGCTTGAAGCTTTGCAAATTAATCCACTCGAACCACTTGACCCTTAGTATTTTATAAAAAGACGAACGCATTTTTTAATACAACTTCATGAAAACTAAAAAAAACTTCCTCGAACTGAGTGGAATTATCCTCTCAGGGATTTTGAGTTTTTGCTTTTTTACCGAAAAGGCAGATTTTTCAAAAATAGACTTATCCCTCACAAAGACCTTTGATATTGACTCTTTAGGAGCTGGACAAGGTATCAGTATCCAGAAAGAAAAAGTATTTATTTATGGCGACCGTGAGGTTGGAATGATTCGGGAATATGTGCTAAAAAACGATTCCATTCTTTATACTGGCCATGAAATCAAACTTAGCGTTGATGGAAAAGATGTCATTAATCATCCCACAGGAATTGCTTTTCACGAAGGACTACCCACTTTTATTGGTAATAGCATTCGACTAAATCCAGAGGGAACGCTTTGGAAAGCCATCATCTATCAGGTTGATTGGAATGGTCTTCAAAAGACCCATTCGCTTGATGGAAATTTACTAAATACCATTGAAGACGATGCTTGTATCCAAGGAACCCGCCCCGAATATGTAAAGTATAAAAACAAATGGTTGGTAGCAACGGCAGACTACGG
>JAZKDE010000080.1:0-5288 GCA_040387735.1 Bacteroidota bacterium | reverse complement strand
TTACCTCTTCTCGCAAAGCAAATGTTCATTTCGCTAAAGTGAATTGGCAATAAAGACAGTAAATTAATTTCATCATAATAATCAAAATAATGCAAACACGATTACAAAAACAGACTTGGCTGAGAGTTATTCTGTTGGTTGCACTTGCGGGATTTCTTTCGATAGAGCATTCGCAGGCAATTTCAAAAACGTACGCTAAACAAACTTTAGAGACAATTTCGGGGGTAATAACCAATGAAATTGGAGAGACAATGGCTGGGGTGAATGTCTTCGACAAAACGACGAGAAAAGGAACGGTTACGGATGCAAAAGGTAAATATTCAATTTCGGCAAAGGAAGGTACAACGTTAGTTTTTTCATTTGTGGGATATACTTCCAAAGAAATAATCGTTGGAAGTTCATCAGTGATTAATGTAAAATTGACTGAAAATTCGCAAGAATTACAAGAAGTAGTGGCCATTGGTTATTCAACGGTTCGTAAAAGTGATGTAACTGGGGCAATTTCAAGCGTAAAAGCCAAAGAATTAAACTTATCTACGCCAACAGTAGGTCAGGCTTTGGTCGGAAAAGTAGCAGGTGTACAAGTTTCACAAGTGAGTGGTGCGCCGTACGTGAGTACAAAAATTCGGGTTCGTGGCGTTGGCTCAATCAATGCCAGTTCAGACCCTTTGTACGTAGTGGATGGTTATCCCGTTGGCAATGATTTATTTATCAATCCTAACGATATTGAATCAATTGACATCTTGAAAGATGCGGCTTCTGCGGCTATTTATGGTTCAAGAGCATCGGGCGGTGTCGTTTTAATTACGACCAAAAGAGGAAAAGAAGGCAAAGGACAATTTCAGTACGATGTTCAATACGGTGTAAATCAGTTGAGTAAAAAAGTAGATTTGTTGAATGCTGACCAATTTGCGCAGTTATTAATTGACGGTCACAATAATACATACCGTGACTTGGTGGTAAACTCTGGTAAAACTTGGACGGATGCCATGTTCTCGGATGATAATGCTACTCGTGTCGCAAAAGTTGGTAATGCTTCATCGGTGAGTATTCCGGCTGAATTTTATGATTTTGGTACTCAAACGCTTATCAAACCTAAATATAATACAGATTGGCAAAATGAATTATATCAGAATTCATTGTCTCAACGCCATAATTTATCGTTTTCGGGTGGCAATGCAACCAGTCGTTATGCCATCAGCGGTGGATATTTGAGCCAACCAGGAATTATCAAAAGTACCAAACAAGAGCGTATAAATTTCCGTGCAAATATTGATGGTCAGATTAGTCAAAAATTCAGAGTTGCGGGAAATTTAGCCGTTACATCGAACGAAAACCGTGAAGTACAAGAAGGACGATTCAATCAAGGGCCAATTTTGGGTGCCTTAATTTATATGCCATTTTTCAGAGCTTATAACGATGATGGTTCTTTACGTAAAAATGAAGCAGCGGCTCAATCTGCTTTATACGCCTATCAATCGGTAGAAAATCCAGTAGCTTTGGCGACTGAAACGCATATTTCTCGTAAAGGTTTACGTGGTACTTTCAGTGGTAATGCTATTTACCAAATTTTACCAAGTTTGTCGGCAAAAGTAAATTTAGGCTTGCAGACTTACAGCGAAAAATACGAGTTTTATTTACCAACATCTTTGAGTAACGGAGCCAATGCTCCAGGTTCGGTACAATCTATTGCTGCGGCAACGGCTATTGCCCAAACAAGAACCGAAATGGATAAATTGGCTGAATTCACCTTCAATTATACGCAAAAATTTGATGGACATAATATCAGTGCTTTGGCTGGTTATACGGCACAAAGGCTTGACATTGACCAAATTAGTGTAACTGCAAAAGGATTCCAGAACGATAGAATTGAAGAAATTACGGCAAAAGGCGCTGACCCAACTTTGTTTACGTTGAACGGTGCAACGGGAAAATCAACCGCTACTTTACTTTCTTATTTGGGTCGTGTGGCTTATAATTACAAAGAAAAATACTTCTTAACGGCTTCATTTAGACGGGATGCTTCTTCTCGTTTTGGTCCTTTAAATCGTTGGGGAAATTTCCCGTCATTATCGGCAAGTTGGAATGTATCACAAGAACCATTTTTTGCTAATAAATTCGGCGATGAAACTTCTGTAAAATTACGAGCAAGTTGGGGTTTGAGTGGAAATAACAACATCGGTAATTACAATTATTTACAAACCATGTCAAGTCCTACGGGCGTTGTTTTTGGGAATGGAACCATCCAATCGGCAGTATATCCAAATGCTATTCGTGACCAAAGTTTAGGATGGGAATCTACTTCTCAATTCAACTTCGGAACGGATATTAACTTGTTTAAGAATCGTGTAAACATAATGGCTAATTATTACATCAGTCAGTCATCAGATTTATTATTTAATCAACCAGTTTCTGCTATTTCGGGAGCCTCAACAATCTTGACAAACCTTAGAAATTCTAAAGTTCAAAATAAAGGATTAGACTTACAGATTGATACACGTTTGGTACAAAGTAGTGATTTGAAAGTGAATTTAAGCGGCAATTTATCCATCAATCGTAATGAGGTTTTAGATCTTGGTGGGGCAAGTACCATCATTACCAACGGAGCTGAACGCTCGTATTTAACGCACATTACCCAACAAGGACAACCAATCGGTATGTTTTATGGCTTTAAGGTAAAAGGAATGGTTCGTCAATCAGATGTAGAAAACTTAGCGGCTGACAATGCCGTTTACAATACTGCAACGCAATCATTTCCAGCAGGTTACAAAATCAAAGGACCTGCTCGTTCAACCGCTTCAAGTAATACGTTAAAACCAGGCGATATTTATTTTGAAGATGTCAATGGTGATGGTGTGGTAAATGATTTAGACAAAACCGTTATCGGAACACCTTACGCTAAATTCACTTACGGATTATCACTTTCTGTAACGTACAAAAACCTCGATTTGAGTTCTTCCTTCAATGGTTCTTACGGCAATCAAGTGTTAGACGGACAAGATTATTACGTCTATAATTTGGAAGGTTCTGGTAATCAATACGCTTCAGTTGCTGACCGTTATCGTTCGGAAACCGAACCTGGAAATGGACAAATCTTCCGTGCTTCTCGTGGTGGTACACAAAGCAATAGTACTCGTCTTTCAAGCTTTTATTTGCAAGATGGTTCATTCTTCCGTTGTACTAATTTAACGGTTGGTTATACAATTCCAACGAAATGGCTTGGCTCACAAAAGGCATTGAGTAACGCCAGAATTTACATCGGAATTGACAATGCTTTCACTATCTCAAAGTATAAAGGGTACAATCCAGAAGTAGATTATAACGATGGCGCAAACTTGACTCCAGGCGTAGATTATGGAAAATATCCATTAATGAGAGCTTATAATATTGGTGCAAAATTGACATTCTAAATTGATTTTTCGAGAAATTACACTGGTTAATTTCTCGAAAATCATCTTAAAAATATTTATAAAATGATAAAGAAATTAATAATATTACTGGTAATTGCTGGGGCAGTTACTGGTTGCAAAGATGATTTTGTCTTACAAACTGACCCAAATTCAGTGGCAGCATCAGACTATTTCCAAACTGAAAATGATGTGCTTCAAGCCGTAAATGGTGTTTATCAATCACTTCGTAGTTCCAATAATATTGGTGAAAATAGTGGACTTTTTACCGATGAACGTTCGGATGATGCAGGTAGAAATGATAACCAATCAAATGCAGGTGAGCCATTTCAGTTCAATGATTTTTCAATTTTGCCGAGCAATACTTATCTAAAGGCTCACTGGTTATCATTGTATCAAACCATCTCACGCTGTAATCAGGTTACTTCAAACATTGATAAAGTAACTTTTACAACTCCTACGAATAAAGGCATTTATAATGCAGAAGCAAAATTCGTTCGTGCATTGATGTATTTTCAATTAGTAAGAAAATGGGGTGATGTGCCTCTTGTGACGAAGCAATTAAATACAACGGATGATATTATTACGAATACTTTCAGAGAGAAAAAGGAAAAGGTTTACGAACAAATTATTGCTGATTTAAAGGATGCAGTGGCGAGTGATTTACCAAATCAACAGCCACTTACGGGGAAAGGTAGAGTTTCTAAAGCGGCTGCCAATGCTTTACTTGGACAAGTATATTTAACAATGGCCACCACATTAGACCAAACAAATCGTACTGCAAATTTGAACAACGCCAAAACCTATTTGACGGCTGCTTACGGAATGAGAACATTTGGATTATTAAAGGAGATACCATACGTTGATGTTTTTGACGTAAATAAAAAGTCAACCAATTCTGAAATCATATTCCAAATTGTTTATAAGCAAGGTGACGTTACGTATTCTTCTTCAATTGCCGCCAATAATCAGGCAAAAGGCGAGTCGTTAATTTCATTAAAACCAAGTAGTGGTGTAGGTGGAAATGTAAAAATGGATTTGGTGAAAGAATACGAGAACAATGATTTACGGAAGGATTTCTCCATAAAATTTGCCAATGATGCTTCGGTGAAGGATTGGTATATTACAAAATTTAGGGATGCAAGTGCTACTGCAACAGCCAATGGCTACGGTGGCAATGATTGGCCAATAATCCGTTATGCAGACGTTATTTTGATGCTTGCTGAGGTAAATTTATATTTAGGAGATGAAACAACGTCTATTTCGTTTCTTAATCAAGTTCGTGAAAGAGCAAAGGTTTCAACCTACGAAGTAGCGAAAACGGATGCTAATTATAGTGCAAATTTCCCAACGCTAAAATTGGCTATTTTGCATGAACGTCGTGTTGAATTAGCTTTTGAACACCACCGTTGGTTTGACTTATTGCGATTCTTTACGCCCACTGAATTAGTTACTTACATGAAAACCAAATCGCAAGCTGATTATGGTACTGCTAAGATTTCTAATTTTGGTATGAAGGATTATTTATTTCCAATTCCATTTGATGAAGTAAAATTGAATCCTGAAAAGATGTACCAAAATACTGGTTATTAAGTATTTATAATCCTTTAATTTATTAAAACCTCTTGTATGTATCAATTATTTGATACTTATAGGAGGTTTTTTAGCATATTTACCAACAAGTTAAATTACATTTATTCAAGTATGAATAACAAATAATTCGATACAAATAGTTAAAGTTTACTTTTATCAGCAAAATTTAGTTTAAAATGTTATTTTGAGTTATACAAAAGAATAAATGCATTACCAGAAATTAGTTAAAATGGTTTTCTAATTAAACGCAAAAAATCCCTTCTAACTTTGATTAGAAGGGATTATAGT
>JAZKDE010000079.1:13672-14075 GCA_040387735.1 Bacteroidota bacterium | reverse complement strand
ACATTTGTGAGGAATTAATGTGGGGTGTTGATAATGAATAATAGATTGATAAAAATATTGCTTTTAGGTTTTTTCTTTATTTTCTGTGGTTGTGGTGTTGGCAATTTAGAAAAAAATAATATCCAGTATTATGAGAAATTAGTATTGATTGACTCCACTTCCTTATCTAACAATAGTAAGTCTTTAGAATATAGCAAAGATTATAATATTGCTTATTATCCTGTCTTTTATGTAGGTAAACAAAGAGATACAATTTGCCTTGGAAAAGATAAAGTTGTTAGTAGCTCTTTTAGAGCTAAAGATTATTCAGCCCCTAAGAATTTTACATTTGCGGATAGTTCTAAAATGAGTATTACTATTGATACTTCTATTTCTCTGACATATACAGATACATATAGAAACC
>JAZKDE010000079.1:0-13630 GCA_040387735.1 Bacteroidota bacterium | reverse complement strand
TAAAAATGCTATTGAAGAATATAATGCGTATCCAATCTTTATGAAAAATACTTCAGACTCATTTAGCTTTTCTGTTGGAGAGTTTTGTTCATTATTCTGTTTTGTAAGGCAGGCTAAAAATGAGCATGGAAGATGGGTTGATGTAGAATATCCTACATATTATAGTTGTGGAACGAATGCCAGAGATATTGTTATTGAGCCACAAGGGTTTTTAGTTGCCAAATTAATTCGATTCAAAGGGAAATATAAGACCGAGTGTAGATTAAAATTTGACCGATGGAAGTCGATACCTCCTGTTTATTCAAATACATTTGTAGATTATATTGATAAAAGACAATTGTTGAAATGAAAATATAAGTTTAGTTGGAGTCGCTCAAATAATATCTAATCACTATAAATATTCATCATTATAAATAATACCAATGACAAAAACGCTGTATTTAGTCCGCCATGCAGAGGCTTCTCAATCGGTTAGTCCCGATATTTCTCGCCCGCTTGTATCCAACGGAATGATTGATGCTGCTCGTATGGGCAGACATCTTGCTACCAAAATGCAAGGAATTGATGTTATTTTGACGTCAAGTGCCGAGCGTACTCAAATGACAGCACAGGTTTTCTGTGAACAATTAGGGATTGATAATAAGAAAGTTATTGTGATGGAATCGCTTTATGAAAGTTCGCCGAAGCATTATTTAGATGCTGTTAATGGACTTTCGGAAGACGTTGATTCAGTGATGATTGTGGGGCATAATCCAAGCATTAGTTATTTTGCGGAATATCTTACTCACGAAGAAATTGGCTCAATGCCCACTTGTGGCGTGGTTGGAATGACGTTTGATAATTTGAAATGGGCAGAAGTTTCAAAGAAAACAGGTCGCATGACATTCTATGATTCTCCCGATGGAATAATGGGGGTTAAGATATAAAAAGGGATTAGGATTTAGGGGTAGATGTATTGGTTAGTTATTTGTAACCAAAAATATTGACGATTGACTTGATTTACGATTGTGGTTTTTAATCGTAAATCGGGCTAATCCTAAATCATAATTATGAGTACAAATAACTAACCAATACAGGTTAATAGTTTTGTGATTTAATTCTACCCTATTTAACCTATTTCCTTCTCCCAATTACCACTTTTCCTTCATTTTCTTCCTGCCAACCTACAATTTGAAAAGGGAAATCTCCTTCAAAAATTATTGACAAATTTCTCTTCAAATCGGGATAATTTAGACTATATATTTTTAGTTTTTTACCTATAAATTCTCTTCCTTCGTAGCCTTTTAACTCCGCCGTTGCTGATAGAACTTCTGGTATTTTATGGATTGTATTCCAATAGCTTAAACTTGGAATAATTTCAATTTCTCCTTTTGGTAAAGCTTCAGGATTTAATCTTATTTTTGCCCAAATTTCATCTTCAATATTAGTTTTGCTTAATGCTATATGTTCTTCTCCTTTTTTAATTAAATTGCCCTCAATGGTAACTGCGTAAGATTTTGGAGCAATTTGTAATTTTAATAATTCAGTTCCTTTCATTTCTTGAATAGAACTTGAAACTTCCTGAGCGTGAGGACGGAGTAACAAATTAAGAGGAACAAATGACAACGTTGTCATAGAATATTTATAGTCTGTACTTTTGTGATTTATCGTTGTTGTCAGCATTTGAATACTTTCTTGAGGAGCTTGTTTCTCGAAGTTTTCCAAACTAAACGAAAGCGTAACATCTCCAAGATTGATGGAATCTTGTTGAAGGACAAATTGGGAGATTTCAGTACCTTGCATTTCCCAATATCGCTTAAAAGTAGCGTTTACTTCTTGGTTAGAATTTTGAACTACGGGTTGAGTCGTTCTGGGTTCGTCTTGTTGGAGAATCGTCGCTTTTTTAGCAAAAGCAAAAATGACCGATAAAGTGATGCAAATCGCTAAAAAGTTGTTTCTGATAAATTTGTCCATATCTAAATGTTGATGAAATTAAAGAATAGCAATTTACACAATTTCGGTAAATTCCGTAAATTACAAGTCAAATACTCATCAATTCAAACGCATTCAATCCTCATGAAAAAATCCATACTCTTATTATTATCTTCTGTTATTTATTTATTGCCATTTTTAGGCATCTCCCAAATCGAGAAAGCACCACCACGTGCGGAGGGGGAAGGACAATTTAATCGCTTGATTATCAGAGGAGTTAATTTGGTGAACGGCACAGGTTCGCCGATGCAAGGACCTTGTGATATTGTCGTAGAAAAAAATAAAATTACCGAAATAAAGGTTGTAGGTTATCCAGGCGTTCCGATTGACCCCAAAAACCGCCCAAAATTGAATACGGGGGATAAAGAATTGGATTGTACGGGTATGTATATGCTCCCAGGTTTTGTGGATATGCACGGACACATAGGAGGGAAGTCCCAGGGAACACCTGCTGAATATGTTTATAAATTGTGGCTTGGACACGGTATCACGACCATCCGTGACCCGTCGGCAGGCAATGGTTTAGATTGGACGCTTGACCAGAAAATGAAGTCTGCCAAAAATGAAATTACGGCTCCCCGAATCTTGGCTTATACCGCTTTTGGAATGGGTTCAAAAGAGTCAATTACAACCGCAGAACAAGCTCGAAATTGGGTAGAAGAAAATGCTAAAAAAGGAGCGGATGGGATCAAATTTTTTGGTGCAAGACCTGAAGTGATGGACGCTGCTTTGCGTAGAAATAAAGAATTAGGCTTGCGTTCAGCTTGTCATCATGCCCAAGTTGATGTGGCTCGTTGGAATGTTTTGAGTTCGGCTCGAGCTGGATTAACTTCGATGGAACACTGGTACGGGCTTCCAGAAGCACTTTTTGATTCACAAACTATTCAGGATTATCCTGCTGATTATAATTATTCTAACGAACAAAACCGTTTTGAAGAAGCAGGAAAACTTTGGAAACAAGCTGCCAAACAAGGTTCAAAGCGTTGGAATGAAGTAATGGACGAATTGCTGAAATTAGATTTTACCATTGACCCAACCTTTAATATTTATGAAGCCAATCGGGAATTAATGTTGGCTCGTCGGGCGGAGTGGCACGAAGAATATACCCTTCCACAATTGTGGCGTTTTTATCAGCCATCACGGGTTTCGCATGGTTCTTATTGGCAAGAATGGGGAACGGAACAAGAAGTTCAATGGAAGGAAAATTATCGTTTGTGGATGGCTTTTGTGAATGAATACAAAAATCGGGGTGGACGAGTTACTACGGGGTCAGATTCTGGATTTATCTTCCAATTGTACGGTTTTGCGTACATCCGTGAATTAGAACTTTTGCGAGAAGCAGGTTTTCATCCTTTAGAAGTTATTCGGGCGGCAACGCTCAAAAGTGCGGAGGCGTTGGGAATGGATGATAAAATTGGTTCGATTGAAGTGGGAAAGTTAGCCGATATGGTGATTTTAGAAGAAAATCCACTAAAAAATCTAAAGAATTTATACGGAACAGGTGCGATTAAATTGACCGAGAAAAACGAAGTTATTCGAGTAGGTGGGGTAAAATATACGATTAAAGACGGGGTTATTTACGATGCCAAAAAGTTACTGGATGACGTGCGTAAAATTGTAGCGGATGCTAAAAAGAAAGAGAATTTTGAAATATTTCAACCAGGAATGGAAAAGAAAAGTGGAAAAATACAGGGAAGTAAAGAATAGATATTGACTAATTTATAGAAAAACCTTTTGAACATTTTTATTGAGAAAAGGTTACTTTAAAAGACGAATCTTTTACCTCGAAATGGAAATTGTGGACACTTCTATTTTGGTTTGAAAAGATTTAATTTTAAAAGCATAAATCGAATTAAAACAAAAAACCTTTCGTAAAACTAAACGAAAGGTTTTTACACGTAAAAAAAGGAAGTGGCGGCTCCAAAAAAACTTAAAATAATCGTTAGTTATTAAGACTTTCACACATTTCGTTCTATTGTACTATGCAACAAAGTAGTAAAATAAATGAGTATTTACCAATACCTAATGTAGGTATTTTTGTGAAAAATGTAAATGATACACCGTAAATATGAATAATAACAACGAAAGTATCATCTCACAGGCAAAGGAAATTTGGACGGAGATGACACATACGCATCCAGAACAAAATGAAAGCAATTTATACGACGAAGAATCACTGAATTTCCTTTCGAGAAATGCCCACACTGTTATTGCCATTATAAGTATCAAAAAGTACAAAAAATTGTACATCAGCAATAATGTGAAGGATATATTTGGTTATACCGCCGAAGATGAACCAACGTTGGGCATTCTTCAGTATATAGGAATGATGTCGTTAGACCACGCTTTTTTCCCAATTATTGCGGGACGATGGTATCTAAAGTGCCTAAAAAATGCTCCTTTAGCAGAAAAAAATAATCAAAAAATAGTTTTTGTGGGTCCAAAAATGACAACTCGTCAAGGAAAAACCATAAAAACTTTTATCCAGACTACTCATTTAGAAGAAGATGCTGATAAAAATCCGATTAATATTATCAATTCAATTCAAGTTATTACCCATTTGATGAAAGATGATTTTTGGTGGATGCGATACAGTTATGGAGAAAACCCTCAGAAAGTAAAATACTATCATTCATCATTTGGGAAAACCTTTGAAGGTGATATTTTATCTGAACGAGAAAAAGATATTTTAAGGCTTATTCAAGATGGATTGGATTCGAATGAAATTGCGGAAAAACTTTTTCTGAGTTTAGCCACCGTTCATACCCACCGACGAAATATGCTCGCCCGTACGGGTATGAAAGATGTAACTGCTTTATTACAAATCGCTATTTCTATTGGTATGATCTGAACTATGATCAAATTCCGTTGGCAACTATTTGAATGCTGTTACGTACATGGTCAATCCAGTGGTTGGAAAACCATTTGCACCTCCAGGATTATAGTATTTAATTTCTACAGTATCAGTGGCAGAAACTCTGGTAGAAGCAATAATATAATTACCAATACCATCAATATTAACGACAATATTATCCCCTACCGCTACACCCGAAAGGGTGTAAGTTTGTGTTAAAAAACTGTTTGCTCCAATCGGATTGATAGTAGCAGCAATATTGGTTTTGATGATTTTATTGATTTTTTGTCCACCACCAACACTTAGTCCGCCATTAATGGTTGTATTGCCCGACCTGTCCACAAAAAACCTAAAACCACCATTTAACCAAAATCCAAGCGTTTCAGAACCTGCTGTTTCATTACTTAATCCTACAAAAGCTCCGTCAGTAGTTGCGGTGGTATTGGCAGTGTTATTAAACCAGATTCCAGCGGCAAAGCCATTTCTGCGAATTCTTACTCTGCCATCAATTTCCATCTGTTCGTTGGTCGATATGGTATTTACACCAACACCAACTTTACCATTCATATAAACTTTTCCTTCAAAATAGCCAGCGTATGTATTAATAGCGTTGATATTGTCTAATCCAGCAACAGCACTTGATAAAAATGATGCTGGTGCTCCGCCAATCTGACCAAATACACCTACTTTATAGACCCCAGTTCCCTCGGCATAGCCAACCACACCTACATTATTAGAAGCATTGGCAACATTACTATACCCTGTTATTGCTTGTGAATATTTACCCCCACTGTAATTATAACCATCCGTTGTGGTTGCAAAAATACCTTGTCCATCATTACTGCTAAAATATCCGCCTGGGTTGGTAACATCTTTGTAAACGTTTGTTGGAGAGGAAGTTCCCGAATTTGTAAAAGCTCTTATAGCAATGGTTTTGTTAACGGTTGTATTTTGCTGATTAATCGACAGAGCATCAATTCCGTATGTGACAGATGAATTATTTGAGCCAGTTGATTGGGCATTTACACCGACTATATAGGAGTTTGCTCCCGCATTTTTTGCTTTAAATATTCCCCCAAAAGTGTTCCCTAAATTAAAATTTAGGTCATTGCTGGCATTATCTCCCATGACCCCAACATAGAGGAAGGGATTACCGGGATTTCCCAAAGTGGTTGGTTTGGTTGTTCCAATAATTCCATAATTATTAGACGTTGCATTTGAAGAAACTCCAAGAAGCCCAACATGACTGGTAGCTGGTGACGATGTAACAATCGTATTTTGTGCAATACCCCCAATTTTTGCGGTATTTCCATAATAATCATAGTTATTAGTTCCTGAATATTGAAGAGTCGTCTGTGCTTTGATTGATAAAGAAATGCCAAGGGCGAGTAATACAAGATAAATATTTTTCATTTTCTGAATTTGTTTTAAGATAAGATTTTGATAATCAATAAAATAACGTCGAGTTAACATATACCAAATAAATTCTTGCGTCTCCGTCTTGAAATACTGGCTTCGAGATTATTCTGCAAATACAGTTTATTATCCTCTTTATTGTAGCTAATAATACAAGAAGAATTGACCAAAAAACCTCGATGAACTCGGATGAAATGTTCATTTTCAAGAAGTTCTTCAAAATGTCCGATGGTTCGAGCGTACATTTTTTTCTTGCCATTTTGCAAATAAAATAGCGTATAATTATTATGCCCTTCCAGCATAATAATACTTTGCGTTGGAATACGGATTTTCTGTTTGTGATTCACCATCACACAGTTAATTGGAGAAAGATTAAAAGATGTTGTCATGGAGGTAAATGTTTTTTGTGTAAAATTATAGTGTAGAATAGAGCGTGTCAATCGGTTAAATATGCTATATGGCGAGCAAAAATGGGATAAAATGGAGATTGGAAAACCCAAAATAAAAAAGGTTGGAACGTTCAACCGTCCCAACCTCTTCTATTGTTAATCGTATTTTTTCTATTTTATTTAATAATTTTGAATAAATACCCAGAATAGCGGTTTTTTATTCAGAGGTAGTATTTTTAGGATATAAAAAATGAGCGTATTTTAGGGAGAAATTAATTAAAATTTCGTGTCGCTAAAAGTATGTTTTATCCTAAATTTCCCAACCACCATTCTGTCTTTAATATTGGGGTCATTTTTCTTGTTATCTCCTCCAAAAACTTTCACGTTAAATGTTCCTGTGATGATTCTACCGTCGGAAACTCTTTCTGTTTTTGTGATGACAAAGGCATTTGGAACGGGAACGGAAGTTGCTGCTGAGCCTGTATCAAAACTATTGAATACATAATTTTTTTCTGGATAATTCTGCAATGAAACACTACCTTGCGTGATTTGCTCATCGTAATTAGTAGAGCCAGAAGGCGTTGAGGATGGTTTGGTCATATCAGCAGTAGTGGTGAGGACAAGTGATATTTCTCCATAATTTCCCGCCATAATCTTAAACGTTGGTTTTGGCAAAGCTACATTATAGGATGTCGAAACATCATCGGGCTTGATGTTTATTTCTTTTCCATCAATAGTAAAAGTGAAGTAAAAATCAGCCTGATTAACCTCCGATGTTACGGTTTTATCAGTTGTTTTTTCTGCTTTGCTGTTGCAACTAAAAATTGTCGAAAGCATTAAATAAAGCATTAAGATTAGGTTGTTTTTCATAACTTTTTATTTACCAGTTGAAGAGTTGGATACCGAAAGTAGCGTTTCTATTTTATCCAAACGACTTTCTAACTTTTGATTTTTTACTTCTAATTGTTCATTTCGTAAAGTAAGTTCTTTTATGGCTTCTACCAATACAGGTGTAAGACGGGCATAATCAACGGATTTGAAGCCATTTTCGTTCGTAATAACCATTTCTGGGAATATTTTTTCAATTTCTTGGGCGATAAATCCGATTTGATTTTTATCCGAAAAATTCTTTTCTGGAAATTCTTCTTGTTTCCAATCATAGCGTACTCCATTGATTTTCAGAATATTATACAAAGCGTTTTCGAGTGGAATAATGTTTTTCTTATATCTTATATCAGAAGGGCAACTAAGATTTGAGGCAGTTACACAACCCGAAAAAGCTGCCGTAGTACCTGAAATTGCTCCGCCGAAAGTAGATGCTGAACTTACCAATAAACTTGATGCTATCCCTACTTTTCCGTAAAAATAACCTGCATACGTACTGGCAGAATTGATATTATCTTGCCCACATACAGCTGCTGATACTCCTGTTGCGGCTATGCCATCCACGTAGCCATAAGTTCCAAACTTGAAACTACCGCTTCCCTCGGCAAACCCAACAACACCCGCATTTAAGTAAATAGACGGCTGATTACTATAACCCGTTACTGCTTGAGAGGCCCTGTTGCCAGTAGATGGCAAAATATAAGAGCCGTCAGTAGTGGCATACACCCCTTGTCCATCGTTACTTTTAAAATATCCACCTGGATTGGCAACTGATTTTAAATAAGAAGTAACAGTTGAAGTGCCAGAAAGGGTTTCGCCCCTCACTGCAATTGTTTTATTAGCTGTTGTATTGGAATTATTGGTTGCCAAAGCGACTATTCCGTAGGTTGAAGAAGTATTATTATAACCAAAAGAACTCGCAGAAACCCCAGAGGTATTCGCATTAGTTCCAGAGTTTTGTGCTGAGAAAAAGCCACCAGTTACACTTCCGTTATTAACTGTTAATCCATTATTATAATTATCGCCATAAACGGCGTAATAATTAAGACCTCCTCCAGCGGTGCTTTGGGAGGTAGTTCCTAAAACTCCCACATTGCCAAACGTAGCATTATTGACAGTTCCGACGAGTCCAATATGAAAACTGGCTGACCCAGAAGTGATATTATTCCTACCAATACCACCTACTTTTGCAGAACCTACAATAAAAGGATTTGAAGATGTGCCTGAATAATTAAAGGTTGTTTGTGCTTGATTTGACAATGAAATCAGCATAAAATACATTAGGAAAAGAGGAAGTTTTTTCATAATTTTTGATATGTTAAGTCTTTAAAATATTTGTAAATATTATTTTAATACCTTGAAAATCAAAAGTTTAAAGTCAAAATTTAGTTAATGGTAAATTCTGATTCTCCCAAAAAAACAATGGGTAGATTTTTGCGTCTTCTTCTTGAAATAATCGCTTCGAGGTTATTTTCCATCTGTAATTTATGTTCCGTTTTGTTATAACCAACGATGTAAGAAGAGTTGACTAAAAAACCTCGATGAATGCGGATAAATTGCTCGCTATCAAGAAGTTCTTGAAAATACCCTAATGTGTGGGCGTACATTCTTTGCTTACCATTTTGCAGATGAAAAAGTGTATAATTGCTATGCCCTTCCAACATGATAATGTTATTGGTGGGAATACGAATTTTTTGCTTTTGATTAACTACTACAAAATTCATGTTAGGTTGTTTTAGAAGAGGTTTGTACTAATATTGAAAATCGTTGTCGATAATTACCCATTTGGTTCCAGTGCTTTGAACGCTGATACTCAATTTGCGTTTTACTGCTAAGTTTGTACTTCCATTGTTGAACTGAATATGTAATAAATAATTAAAATTGACTCCTGCTGTAACAGATTCAACCAATGGAGAATTAGCAATAAGACTATTTCCGTTATTGTCAACAATAGAAACTTGTTCAAAACTTACCCCCGTTCTTCTCGGAAAATCTGCTGAAATGACATATATTCTTCCGTTTCGTCCTACGGGACTTGGGAGTGTAATAGTGGGACTGGCGACTGCCAAAGGTAGCACTACTCTTATGCTGTAATCATTATCTGTAACGGTGTAGTTCGTGTTAATTTCAGTATATGGCAAACTCACGCTACCTGCTACTTGTAATTTAGAATTTGGCGTAACAGTATTGATACCAACACTACCATCATACACATCCATAATAAAACCCCAACCACTGTTGATACCATAAATTCCCATTTTACTGGTGTTGTAAGTGCCGATAAAACTGGTTTGAGGAATCGTTGTTCCGTCGAGCCATAAGCCTGCTGTTTCAAAAGAATTAATGCCACGTAGTCTTATTCTGCCTGATACATCCAAATTGAAGGTAGGGTCGGTATTTATACCAATACTCCCAATCGTTTTGATGGCAGGGCCAGAGCCTGTATTCGCTACTAACATGGTCGTTGCCGCACTGTTTGATTGTGCTGTAAAAGCCCCTAATCCGCTATTTTGAGATACAATCATCCCATAAGCGTTTGATGATTGAATATCTAATTTTGCATTTGGGGTTGCAGTTCCAATCCCTACACTACCCATCCCTGCAATGTCATTAATGAGTACCCTTGAGCCTGCTTTTCCACCACGTATGTAAGTGTCTTCGTTGGTTGAATAGTAAAAATGACTGAGATAAGTACTACCTTTTATATCCATTTTGGCGGCAGGTGTTAGTGTGCCTATTCCTACATTTCCATTATCAGTAGTTAGTGCATATCCACTACTTGAAGTAAAACTACCTCCAGTTCCCGTAGATGAGAGACCAGACACGCCTATTTTGCTGATAGACCTTCCCGAAACGCCTGTCCCTGCATCGTAAGAACCCAATATGCCAGAACCAGTACCATTAGTAGAGAAATTTTCACCCAAAATAGCCGCTGAAAATACGTTTAATCCATTGTTATCAGCTACGCCATGAACACCAACACTTTTTGATTCACCGTAAAGTGCTTCTGATAAATTGCCAGTAGATGTATTGATGACTTCTAAAACCTTCGATGCTGAACCCGTGGTGATTGAATAAGGTAATAAATCACTCCATTCCGCATCGCCCGAATTATTAATTGATTTTAAAACTTTACCCGTTCCCAACGTTCCTACGCCCGTTCCCGAAAAATTAATTCTCCCGATTGTTTTCAATGCCCGTCCACTTGTAGAAGAGAAAACTCCTCCATCTCCAGTATTGGAAGAGCCACTGATACCAGAACTCGTTTCCGAAAAACCACGAACCCCAATACTACTATTGGAACTCCCCGCAACTCCATTAGATGAGGTGGAAGTACCCTGAACGCCCGCTCCCGAGGTAGAAATACCAATAACCCCAAACCCAACGTTTGATATGCCAGAAACTGCTCTACCGTTTATGTTTGTGCCATTATCCGTAATTTTAAACAAGCCATTAGAACCTGCATCGTTACCTGTTTGTGAATAAGGCAATGTAAGTCCAGAACTGCCAGAAACTGCTCCCCAAGCTGAACCGTTATAAAGTGATAATCCACTTAAATCGGTATCATACACAACCGCACCCGCTTGCGGACTAACAATGGCATTTTTCTGTGCCGTCGTCATGCGTGGAGGGTAGAAAGCTTTAGTGGTGCTTTGTACCTCCAATTGTGCCGAAGCGATAGGGGCGGTTCCGTTCGCTTTAATGCCTAATTGAGCATAAGAACTTGATAAACAAAATAATATGAAGAGGGATGTTAATAAATTTTTCATTGATTTTGAGATTTAATCGGTGAAATATTATTTGCCCGTATTTTGGGTCGAAGCAGAAAGGAGAGATTCTATTTTTTCAAGGCGATTTCTGAAATCTTTATTCTCACTCTTTAGCTCTTTATTCTCATTTTTCAATTCTTTTACCGCTTCAATCAAATGCGGAATTAAGCCGATATAATTGACTGAAAGAAATCCTTTTTCATCGGTTTGTACTAATTCTGGAAATATTTTTTGAACTTCTTGAGCAATTAATCCAGTTTGTAAATCTTCACTTTTTGATGCTTCAATCCATTTGTAATGAAAGCCATTAATGTTGGAAATGCTTGAAAGAGAATGTGTTAAAGGGTTTATTTCTTTTTTAAGTCTTCGGTCAGATGATTGTGTGAGTGTCCCAGAGAGTGTTGCATTACCCGCAGATGTTACGCCAAAACGCCAGCTGCCTCCAATGAAAAATCCCATTTGAGTGTCAGTTACCATTCCTAAAAATCCCGTTTCCACATTGGAAGAATTATTCAGCCACAGTCCCGCAGTTTCGGTATTATGTCTCAAACGCATTCTTGATTTTACATCCAAAATATAGGTGGGGTCATTTACACCGATACCCGTATTTCCACCAATTGCAATCAGTGCATGACCACCATTTGAGGCAAAATAGGCGGCAATTCCTGTTGAAAACGCATTCGCTTCAATTCCTGTTCCTGTGAAAGTTGTAGCAATAAGACCTGTGGAAGATTCGCTACTCGCAAAAATTGCGGAACCACCAGTTCCTTGCTTTCCTGCAAAAATTGTGTAGCCTGATCCCGAATTCACGAGTTGTAATAACGTAAAACTTGAACTTTGATTGACCGATAATGGTAATAAATCACTCCATTCTGCATCTCCCAAATTGTTAATTGATTTTAAAAATTTACCCGTTCCCAATGTGCCTACGCCCGTTCCTGAAAAACTAATTCTGCCGATTGTTCTTAATGCTCGTCCACTTGTAGAAGAGAAAACGCCTCCATCACCAGTATTGGAAGAGCCACTGATACCAAAATTCGTTTCTGAAAAACCACGAACCCCAATGCCATTATTAGAACTCCCCGCAACGCCATTAAATGAGGTTGAAGTACCCTGAACGCCCGCTCCCGAGGTAGAAATACCAATAACCCCAAACCCCGTATTTGAAATGCCAGAAACTGCTCTACCGTTTACATTAGTGCCATTTTCAGTAATTTTAAACAAGCTATTTGAACCTGCATCATTACCAGTTTGTGAATAGGGCAACGTAAGCCCAGAACTGCCAGAAACTGCCCCCCAAGCTGAACCGTTATAGAGCGATAATCCACCCAAATCGGTATCATAAACTACTGCCCCAACTTGCGGACTAACAATGGCGTTTTTCTGTGCAGTTGTCATGCGTGGAGGATAAAACGCCTTGGTGGTACTTTGCACTTCTAACTGTGCCGAAGCTATGGGTGCGGTACCATTCGCTTTAATGCCTATTTGGGCATAAGTGTTTGATAAACAAAATAATATAAGAAGAGAAAGGAATAAATTTTTCATGATATTTTTCAGAAATTGATAAGTCAAAATTAGACAGAATAAGCAGGGCTGTCAATGGCGTAAATATGCCATATAATAAATATGACAAGCTTCCACCCCGTCATCTATCAAACAAAACAGATTAGAAATCTGTCCTACACCAATTTATCCCGAATCGCTTTTGTAATGGCTTCACCTTTAGAATTTACGTGTAGTTTTTGGTAAATATGCACAATGTGTTTTTCAACGGTACTGATGCTTATATCGTAATGAAAAGCAATCAATTTGTAACTATCGCCTTCCACTAAACGTTGTAAAACATCAATTTCACGACTGGTCAAATCATAAGGATTTACTTTCGGTTGTTGAAAGGAGTTCAATACTTTGAGGGCAATCGACGGACTCATGGCACCGCCACCGTTATATACTTCTTTGATACTTTCAATGATTTTTTCGCCCGATGTTTTCTTCACTAAATAGCCAACTGCTCCCGCTTTAATGGCATCGAAAATTCGATTCGTATCCTCAAAAACCGTCAACATCAGCACTTTAGGCATCTTCTTCGTATTTTTGGAAAGTAAACTAACCGCTTCAATTCCCGTTACAAAGGGCATTTCAATGTCCATCATAATTACCTCGGGTTGTTCGGTTTCAACATCTTCGAGGACATTTGTTGCATCGGCGTGCGTACCCACCAATACCAATTCTTCGCAGGATTCGATAATCCAAACCAAGGTTTCGCTCAATTGTGGATTGTCTTCGTATATAGCAACTTTTATCATGTCAATTTAATTTTATCTGCACGCAAAAGTAGAGGTTCA
>JAZKDE010000078.1:4978-8694 GCA_040387735.1 Bacteroidota bacterium | reverse complement strand
GAAACTTCCCGAAAGTTTAAAACTTTCGGGAAGTTAAACGACAATCAATTACCAACCTTCACTCCTGCCCCAACGCCTTGCGTTATTCCTCCTCTCAAATCCAATTTCTTCGTATTTCCCTGATAACCATTTGGTAGATTTACAATGTGTCCTTGTTCAATAATCGCATCGAGCGTTGAGGTGGGTATTTGTCCGCATGACCATGTGGTAGAGGTGTTCCAATTGCCTGAATTTATACTAATTGTTTTGTCGGTTGGGCATGGCAAAACCGTTACTGTGGCATTTCCCGTAACTGTACCGACTCCGCAATTACTGGCAACGGACGTAATGGCGTAGGTTTGTGTATTGCTTGGATTCACCGTTTTGAGGGTGGGCGAAAGCGAAGTCGTTTGCCCCGTAGCCACATCCGAGGTTTGATAAGACCAAGCATTTCCACCCGTAAAATTAAGATTCAATTTAGCCTTTTGCCCTGGATAAATAGATGTTGAACCTGTGATATTCGCAGTGATGGGTTCACCGATTTTTATTTCTACGGGGTCGGATTCGGGAGATACGCAATTGCCTCTTTTACCTGTAAGAGTATATATACCTGATTGAGTAACAAATAATTGATTACTTCCTCCAATTGATTTGTAAACTAATTGATTATTGCGTTTCCAAAATAAAGAATCAGTAGAAGCTGATTGATAACTATCATTTCCCGAATCAGAAGAATAAAGATAAACAGTATTGTTACTACACACTTCTAATTTAGATAATGGTTTAAAAAAATTGTTTGAGTAATGATAAATAATCGGCTTCTCTAAATTTCCAGTTTTTACTTCTACTGAATCAGTAAATCCTGTACATGAACCTGATGTAATTCTAAGTTTATAAAAACCAGGTTGCAACACATATATTGTTCTATTAATTTCATTAGGAATAGGAACATTATTTTTGAACCATTGATAAGTAGCATTTTGGAGTATCTGAAATCCAGTCCAATAATCTAAAACAACAGCATTAGAATCACAGATTGTATTACCAAGAAGATATGATATTTTTGGCTTGTATGAATCTCCGACAACAACTTTTATAGTATCTGATGGTACAATAACGCAACCAGATGAATTTCCAGAGACATTATAATTTCCTGTTTCACTAACAGCAAATAAATCAGGATTAGGAGAATTACTGAGAGCAATACCATCTTTATAAAAGGTATAGTTGACTCCTGCTGGTATATTTGCTCTAAGATATGTTGTTGCACCTTGACAAATATTATTTACAGTTGGAAATACTAATTTCAGCCCTAATTTTATCGTATCAACTTTCATTAACTCTATCCCATTTGAATTTACAGTACAATTTCCTTGGGTTAAGGAAAGACTATATAAACCTTCTTCTTTTATATAGTATAAACCTTGATTAGTTTGATTTGCCAAATTGATACCATTCCGTTTCCATTGGTAGGTATATGGAGCTAATATATTTGGATAAATTAATGTTTGAAAATTGGCATAAATAGCACTCCCACATATTAATCCATTATTGGGAGGATTCATAAATTCGGATATTCTATTTTCAATAATATTACTAAAAACAACTTTTTGATTTACTCCACTTCCATGATTTGGTTCATCAACAACAGGGCATTTATCTGTAATATTTGCTGTATAAATTCCTGTTTGATTTGCAATTAATGTATCATTTGTTTCTCCTATCAAAATATTTCCGTTTCTTTTCCATTGATAGGTGGCACTATCACTATAATAAATGTCTCGGTAAAGAATTGATATTCCAGCACATTGATATTCGCTACCAAATCGAATCGGAAAATGATAAGCGGTTGTTCCAAATTCAACATTCAATGTTTTTGAAATATTATTACAACCCGTTTTTGTTACCGATGCAATATAAATTCCTCCCTGAGTCATTTTCAATTGAGTGTTATTAGTTTGAAACATTCCATCCTTTTTCCACTCATAAATAACTCCTGATTGGTTTGTACTTATTATACCAGTTAAAGCTGAACCATTACATATTTTTGTATTGTATGGTTCAATCTCCCTCCCCACCAAATTCTTAACCGAAATCGTCAAACCCTGTCCATCCGTACTCAAATATCCACTCAAAGAACTCGTTGCTGAGGGATAGATTGATACAATTCTAATTCTATATTTTGTTCCTGCCTGTGCGTATTGTGGGAAGGTAATGTCAATCGGGCTGGTCATGCCATTGCCAATTTCTGATTGATTCCTGAAACTTCCATTGGCATCGGATAAATAGACTTTATAAAGTGTTCCGATGGCTAAGGTTGTCGTAAACGGAACGGATAAAGTGCCATTTGGACAGAATGAAGTCGTGCCTAAATTTCCCAAAGTGATGGGGGCGGTTGTAACTGTCACGGTCAATAAAGCATAGTTTACACAACCACCTGCATTAGTTGCCGTCACGGTATAAGTCCCATTATTTGAGTTAGTTCCGTTTGGTATTACAGGATTTTGCTCGGTGGAAGTAAAGCCATTGGGTCCCGTCCAATGGTAAGCATTTGAGGCATTTCCAAAACTACTACCCGAAAAAGCCGTTAATAAAATATCCGAATTGGTATAGGCGGGATAATCTAATTTGGCAAAAACTACGTCTCCGTAATTGGCGTTTACTTGGATTTCATCGGAAATGGCTGAACCATACGTTCCCAAGGCTTTAACCCGATAATATCCAATGTCTGAATAAGTAAAATTGGAAATATTTAAACTACTCTGATTCGCCCCGACAATATCGACGCCATCTTTTTGCCATTGATAAGTAAATGGGCTTCCCGAACCAAAAGCAGTTCCAGTCAACGTTATGCTACCACCGATACAAGCGGTTACATAACTTGCGCTCAGTTGGAAACTCGTTGATTGAAAATAATTACCAACCGTTATCGTGGCAGGATTTGAAAAAGTCCCAACGCCACAAGCATTTGCGATGGTTGTGGCTGAAAATGTTTTCGTAGAATAGATATCCTCAAAATATCGCTGCGTAATTGGATTGACAATTAGGTTTTCGTAAGCATTATTAATTTTTAAATAAATGGGAGAAATACCCGTAAAAGTGTATTTAATTTTTGCTGATTCTCCTGATTTTGCAACGGCATCATTTCCCGCAAAACTCATCGTAGCAACATCGGTAATTTTAACGGGTACAAGAGCCGATTGAGCAAAACAAAGTTCATTACCTTGATAACGAACCGCATAATTGCCCGATTGACGGGCCAATAATTCGGTTCCAGTTTGTCCAGTAATGACGTTTCCATCTTTCAACCACGTCAAATCCCCATCTTTATAATCTTTCACTTTTAGTTTAACAACGTTATTGCCACACGTTTCAAAATAATTACTGAAACGATAATTATACACATTGAGGTTTTCAATTTGTGGCGCAGGTAAATTCAGATTGGTTATTGAAATGTTCAATCCGTTTGAATTACCATTACAAGTTCCGCCAGAGGTTTGCAATTGATAATTACCCGTTTGGCTCACTACAAGACTATCTTTATTTGCTCCCGAAATTGCAACACCATCTTTCAGCCATTGCAAACTATAAATGGGATTTAGTTTTGAAGTTCTTAGCACCGTAGTTTTCCCTTCACAAACAATTGATTTAGTGGTTGAGATGACAGGAAGTACAGTATTTGTAAAACTCAAGCCAATGGCAAATGGATAAGTATTTGAGCAATTCCCTTGATTGAC
>JAZKDE010000078.1:0-4878 GCA_040387735.1 Bacteroidota bacterium | reverse complement strand
CCATTCTTTTTCCATTGATAAACAGCACCCAACGGATTGTTCAATGATTTAAGGTAAAGATTACTGCCATTACAAACCACATATTGCGTTTGATTCTGTTCCAAAGAATCAGAAATAAAAACGCCCGAAAAATTGGCACAAGCTGGATTTTGCGAAAAAACCGAAGAACTAAAAAGTGACAGAACAACAAACAAAAACAGGGCAATGTAGATTCTCTTCATCTTGTAGTGATATATTTATTTTTTGAGTGTATTTTTTTCACAAGATAATACGCCCATTCACCAAAAACAAATCAGAAGCTAAGTGCTAAATAATTATCTTTGAGGAAATAATATTGAGTAATTCTTTCGTTATTAATCACTCAATCACCAATCAGTAAATCGCAACTCATTAAACGTGAACTTCCAACAACTTCCGATAAATACCACTGCCCAATATTTATTAAATGATAGCCGTCAATTATCGTCTCCGCAACGTTCTATCTTTTTTGCTATCAAGGGTTTACACCACGACGGACATCAATTTTTAGATGATCTATACCGAAAAGGAATCAGAGAGTTTGTCATCGAACGTAATGCTCTCACTCCTACCCTTTTACGGGAATTAAACCGTATGCCTGATGCGAAAATTTGGCAAGTTGAAGATAGCATTTTGGCGATGCAAGAGGTGACAAAACGTCATCGTGAACAATATTCCTTTCCCATTATTGCCATTACGGGTAGCAATGGAAAAACGGTGGTGAAAGAATGGCTTTCGCAATTGTTGAGCAACCGTTATAAGGTTGTGAAAAGTCCTAAATCATATAATTCTCAAATTGGCGTGCCTTTGTCAGTTTGGCAAATGAATGAAACCCATAATTTGGGTATTTTTGAAGTCGGTGTTTCTCGTCCTGACGAAATGGCGAATCTTGAAAAAGTTGTGCAACCTCAAATCGGGATTTTTACCAATATTGGCAATGCCCACAATGAGTTTTTTGAGGATAATTTGCAGAAAATAAGAGAAAAAATGCTCTTATTTAAAAATGCAAAACAACTCATTTATTGTGCAGATTACGTAGAAATTGATGAGATTATTAAAACAGAATTCTCTATTCAAAACCCTGATTGTGAATTAATTAGTTGGTCGAGAATGGCTAATTCACACATCCAAGCCAACTGGCAAACCGAATTTCAAAATACTAAAGTAACGCTTAATTTTCCTCAACAAACAGAAACATTTGACGTTCCATTTACCGATGAAGCTTCCATTGAAAACGCCATTCATTGCATCGTTACACTTTGGCATTTGGGCTATAATTCGGTAGAAATTCAAGCACGTTTACAGATACTTCGTCCTGTTTCTATGCGATTGGAATTGAAACAGGGAATTCGTAATAATTATCTCATTGACGATACTTATAATAATGATTTAGCGGGACTGACCATCGCTTTAAACTTCTTGTCTCAGCAAAAACAAAGAAATCATAAAGTTTTGATTTTGAGTGATTTATTAGAAACTGGCATTCCCGAAAAAGAATTATACCGACAAATTGCACACTTAATCAAACAGCGAAATCTAAGCCAATTTATCGGTATTGGTGAAGTTATTTCTCGGAATAAATCACTATTCCAAAGCCTAAAAAATGGAGTTGAAACAAATATTCAATTCTTTAAAACGACCGTTGACTTTTTAGATAGTCAGGCACTGAAAGAATCTCAAGAAAGTGTCATTTTGGTGAAAGGAGCAAGACGTTTTGGCTTTGAGTCAATCGTGAATCGTTTGGTACAAAAAACGCATCGGACGGTTTTAGAAATCAACCTTGATGCAGTAACCAACAACCTCAATTACTTCCGTGATAAAGTCGGACAAAAAACCAAAATCATGGTGATGGTCAAGGCTTTTGCTTACGGTTCGGGCAGTACCGAAGTGGCAAATTTACTTCAATTTCACGGTGTTGATTATTTGGCGGTTGCCTATACCGATGAAGGCGTTTCGCTTCGTCAAAATGGTATTTATTTGCCAATCATGGTCATGAACCCTTCCGAAAATGACTTTGAACAATTAGTAGAGTTCTCACTCGAACCGGAAATTTATAATCCTAAAATTTTAAAACAGTTTTCGGAATATATTGATAATCGGAACATTAGCTCAAAAATTCACCTAAAATTAGATACAGGAATGCACCGTTTGGGTTTTGAACAAGAACAATTACCAGAACTAATTGAAACCTTACAGTCGAATCCTAATCTTTGGGTTTCTACGATTTTTAGTCATTTAGCGGCGGCAGACGAAGGTAAATTTGACGATTTTACGCTTCATCAAGTCTCGCAATTTACCGAAATGGCTAATCAGATTTCAGAAGCGATTGGCTACGTGCCATCTCGACATTTGGCGAATTCCGCAGGCATTGCTCGCTTCCCCGAAGCCCGTATGGATATGGTTCGTTTGGGCGTTGGCTTATATGGTTTAGCAGCAAAACCCGAAGACCAAGAAAACCTCATGACGGTCGGGACTTTGAAGACGGTAATTTCTCAAATTAAACATATAAAAACCTCAGATACAGTTGGTTACGGCAGAAAAGGCGAATTAACGAGAGATACCAAAACCGCCACCATTGCCATTGGTTACGCCGACGGTTTCGACCGCCGATTTAGTCGGGGTGTAGGTGAGGTGCTTGTTCATGGACATCGTTGCAAGGTCATCGGAAATGTGTGCATGGATATGACGATGGTGGACGTAACCGACGTGCCACACGTACAAGAAGGCGACGAAGTAATCATTTTTGGTAAAGACCTCACAATGATTGAATTAGCCAATAAAATCGGGACAATTGCCTACGAAATATTGACAAGCGTAAGCCAAAGAGTGAAGCGTGTTTTTTATCAAATGTAGTTTTAGATAGTTATGAGGTATGAATTATGGGTTATCAGAAATTAGGTAAATGAAGTAGTAAGGTTATCAGACACTTATAGTCCTCATACCTACTATCTTATAATTCATAACTTATAACTCCCCCCTACTTCAAAATCTTCTTAATATTCAATAGAAACATAATTACCCCCACACCCGAAAGCAAAAAGTAGTACATCGCAAGGGAATATACGAGGTCATTATCGACTAAAAACACCAATTTGAAAAGAATGTAAGTCAAAGCGATATATCCGTAAACTGTTCCCATCAACAAGAAAATATAGGATTGCGTTTTGCGGGCGTACAAGAATAAACCAACGCACAAAATCAAGGTAATGAAGGCATAAATAAACCAAAGCAGTTGGCTAAACATACCCGTCAAAGCTGCAATTAAAGTCAAATTGCTTCCCAATAAAAGATAGGTAAACGAAAAGTGTTTTTTCAGATTTTTGTATTCCGAAACTAAGCCCGTCGCCGATAAACCCAATCCCAAAACGATAGCAGTGTTGATAAAATGAGGAGCCGAAAAATCATTTTGAGATAACACCGAAAGCGGAGCAATCGACACACCAACCCACGACGCAAAAGCCGTAATTGCCATAGAAAGCACGCCACGATGGTCGAAGAAATAAGCACTAAAAAAGAACAAAATTGCGGGTAAAATCGTCACCAAGCCATATTTTGTGCCAAATAAATCGTACTGAAATTGCAGATAACCTTCCAATATCAAGAACGAAGTACAACCTAACAAAAGAGCGAAATCAGCAAAAGTATGGGCATTTTTAGCCTCCTCCCAAGTAAAAGGCTGACGTTTCCAAAACACAAAACCAAAACACGCCAAAGTAATCAACGCAATCAAAGCCACAATCACTCCGTGACCAATGGTATCTAAATTTTGGTAAATCAACACCCCCAAACCACCCGTCAGCAAAGTAATCCCCAAATATAAAACCGTCCGTAATTCATAATGAAGTGAAAAGGGTTTCTGCTTTTCGTACTCCGAAATTACAGCACTTTGTTCAGGTGAAATAATGCCTTTTTGTTGGAGGTCTTGGAGGATTGTTTGGGATTGCATGATGACTTATTTTTTCTAAATTACGAATATTTGATAGCAAACAAAAACTAAGTAACATTCTCTACTTAGAGGAATCATGTAAATATTCTAAGTAAAATCAAACCTAAAATATGATAACTACATTTAATCTTGAAATAAATAAAACTGATTTTGAAATATTTCCTAAGGAAATTTGGAATAATCCCAACATTGCTTTTCATGGAACAACTGAATTATACTCTCAGCTAATTGAAACAAATGGATTTAGTGAAAATATGGATATTGTTTCTATAAAAACTGTAGAAGAATTAATAAAAATTCTTGAATTACCAGAGATTAAATCTTTAGACAAATCAAGCAGTTCAAACATTGATACATCACTAATGGGTATATTTAAAGGGTTTTTAACTAAAAAAACATTCCAAGTATATCTGTCCTATTTAAGTTTATATTGTGCTTGGCATTCTTTAAGTCAAAAAGGAGGGCAAATATTTCATTATATAAGAGAGATTGAAGAATTAATTCTGCAAGTAAAGAAAAAAGACAGTTCATTTAACTATAATGAAACGTCTGTAATTACCGAAGTATTTAAATTAGCCAATAGCTTCACATCTTTTAATAGTGTAGTATATGCTATTGATTTGTCTAAAGTAGATTATAAAGACCATGGGTATTTTATAATTTGCAATTCTATTCCAGTAAATACAATTATTGGTAAAATTATTATAGATAAAACATTTAATGAAGAAAGTATACTAAAAATTGGCACTCAGCCACAAATAGCCTATGCCAATCGAGTAAAACACAACAGAAGAAGAGTCTAAATGCAGACAAACAATTAGAATTTATCAAAACGGTATTTCTTTACATTGAAACCGCCCTGAACTTGACACAAGATAATTTAACGCCTATATTTACAGAAGTTTCCAACAACG
>JAZKDE010000077.1:0-11865 GCA_040387735.1 Bacteroidota bacterium | reverse complement strand
TAATTCATGGCAATCAAAATCTGCGTTCGCACGATATCCACACCCGTAACTTCCTCAGTGATAGTATGTTCCACCTGCACCCGAGGATTTACTTCGATAAAGAAAATGTTTTCGTCTTTATCCACCAAAAACTCAACCGTTCCTGCATTATAATAGTCAACAGCTTTACCAATGGCAATGGCATAAGCATATAATTTCTGACGAGTTTCTTCTTTCAAACCAAAAGAAGGCGCAATTTCTACAACTTTTTGGAAACGTCTTTGTACAGAACAATCACGCTCGTAAAGGTGAACTAAATTGCCGTGTTGGTCGCCAAGTAATTGAACCTCAATGTGTTTAGGTTGGTCAATGAATTTTTCGATGAAAATAGTATCATCGCCAAAGGCATTTTTTGCTTCGTTTTTCGCTTCGTTGAAGGCATTTAAGAACATTGCCTCCTCACGAACAACTCGCATACCACGTCCACCGCCACCAGCAGCGGCTTTTACCATCACAGGAAAACCGATTTTCTTAGCTTCCGAAAGGGCAACATCCGCATTGATTAATTCTTCTTTCGAGTCTTCAATCATCGGAACATTTGCTTTGCGAGCTACCACTTTTGCGGCTACTTTATCGCCCAATGCGTCCATTGATTCAGGCGAAGGTCCAATAAATTTGATACCTTCCTCACGACAACGACGAACCAACGTTACATTTTCAGAAAGAAAACCATAACCAGGGTGAATAGCATCAATTTTCTTTTCTTTACAAAGTTTGATGAGTCCCTCAATGTCCAAATAAGGTTTTAAAGGCTCATCATCTTTACCGATTTGATAGGCTTCGTCAGCCTTATAACGGTGGAGGGAATAACGGTCTTCAAAGGTATAAACCGCCACAGTACGAATGCCTAATTCAGAGGCCGCACGCATAATACGAATAGCGATTTCGCCACGATTGGCGATGAGAATACTATTGATTTTTTGGACGTAAGATTGAGCCATTTTTTTATTTTATTTTTGTCGGATAGTTAGACAGATAATAATTAGGAATCAACGAAATAAAAACACCATATACCTTACAAAATTCAAAAATAAATTGGGTATTTTACATAAAAACAGGGATAAAATTTGGCAATATTAGAAAGATGCAATTTTCTTAGGGTTCGTTACCATTTTTAGTCCTTAAGTTTTTTGTTTCAGCATAATTTGTGAAATTGCAGAAGTTTATTCGTTAATTAAGTTATTATTGGTCACAATGATAAAGGAGACATTAGTTTTTTCTAATGTAATGATGCCAAAAATAACATACAAACCTCAAAATAGTGGAACAACAGAAACCTATCATAGGAATTACCCTCGGCGATTATAACGGTATCGGGCCAGAAGTGATACTAAAAGCCCTCACCAATAAGCGTATTTTACAAATTTGCACACCCGTTATTTACGGTTCTCAACGGGTAGTTGGCTTTTATCGCAAGGCTTTGGAACTTAAAGATTGGACGTTAAATCCGATTCAATCTATTCAACAAGTTAATCATAAACTTACGAATATCATTACTTGTTTTGACGATAAAGCAACTGAAGTTACTCCTGGGAAAGTTACCCAAGAAGCAGGTGCAGGTGCCTTGGCGTGTTTAGAAAAAGCAACTGAAGATTTGAAAGCAGGTGCTATTCATGCTGTGGTGACAGCTCCAATTAATAAGCATAATATTCAATCTGAAACGTTTAAATTTCCTGGACATACAGAATATTTTACCGAGGCTTTTGAAGCGAAAGAATCATTGATGTTTTTGGTTTCGGATGTTTTACGAGTTGGCGTTGTGACGGGACATATTCCACTCGGACGAGTGCGTGGAGCAATAAATCAGGATAAAATCAGTCAGAAATTGGCGTTAATGTTTGCATCTTTGAAAAATGATTTTGGTATTCAAAAACCCAAAATTGCCGTTTTAGGGCTGAACCCACACGCTGGCGAAGACGGATTATTAGGAGATGAAGAGAAGACAACGATTACGCCAGTTCTGGAACAATTCAAGAAAAAAGGAAATTTGGTTTTCGGGCCATTTCCTGCTGATGGCTTTTTTGGAGCGGCACAATTTAAGCATTATGATGCTGTTTTAGCGATGTATCACGACCAAGGTTTGATTCCGTTTAAATATATTTCGTTTGAAATGGGCGTAAATTATACCGCTGGACTTTCAATTGTACGTACTTCGCCCGACCATGGAACTGCGTATGATATTGCAGGAAAAAATACAGCTTCGGAATCGTCAATGTTACAAGCAATTTTCACGGCAATTGACATTGTGAAAAATAGAAAAGAAATGAGTTCAGGAGTGTAAATCTAATCAAATCTTGCATTATCTCATTATTACAAATAACCAATCAAAACAATGTCAATCGAACAACAATCTCGTAGAGACTTCCTTAAAACGGGTGCTTTAGCGGCGGCTGGTTTTACTTTATTAAGTAGTGAATTATTTGCAGGTGGTAAGAAACCTGTAACTCGTAATATTGGTGTACAATTATGGTCGGTGAAAGATGATATGGCGAAAGATGCCGCTGGAACGCTTACTAAAGTGGCTAAAATGGGCTATAAACAAGTAGAAGGTTTTGGCTATTCTGACGGAAAATTCTTTGGTTTGTCTGCTAACCAATACGCTAAAGTTTTGGCTGAAAATGGATTGAAAATGCCTTCTGCTCACGGAATGATTACGAGTAAAGATTATGTAAAGGGACAATTATCTGACGATTTCAAAAGAATGGCGGATGATGCTAAAAAAGTAGGCCAGAAATACGTAATTGCTCCTTATATGGAGGACGAAGACCGCCCAAAGGGAAAATTAATGGCTGAAATGTTTAACAAAGCAGGGGAGCATTGTAAGTCTTTGGGAATGAAATTTGGTTATCATAACCACGATTTTGAATTTGTAAAATATGATGGCGTAAGTTTATACAAAACACTTTTAGACAATACACAAAAGGATTTAGTAACCTTTGAAATGGATTTATACTGGGTAAAATACGCCAAAGAAAATCCAGTTGAATGGTTCAAAAAATACCAAGGACGTTTCACCCATTTCCACGTAAAAGACCACGACCCAATCAAAAATGTAAGTGTTGAAGTTGGAGAAGGAGATATTAATTTCCAAGAAATTTTTAACTCAAAATTATCGGGTGCGAAATATTTTATAGTGGAATTAGAAGCTTACAAACGTACTCCATTAGAAGGAATTGAAATCAGTTTGAACAACTTGAAAAAGTTGAAATTCTAATTTCTTTAATATTTTTGTGAGAAAAATGAACCTGTCAGTAATTTGACAGGTTTTTTTATAAATGTAACCCGAACATTCCTGTTCGGAATTGAATGAAAAAAATACTAATTGTTGATGATTTGCACGAAAATATTTTTCCATTATTGGCAGATATGAATTTTGAAGTGAATTATCAACCAAACATTAAACGTCCTGAGATTTTAGAAATTATCAAAGATTACGAAGGACTAATCATCAGAAGTAAGACCAAAGTGGACTTTGAATTTTTGAGTCATTGTGAAAAATTAAAATTTATCGGAAGAGCAGGAGCAGGGTTGGATTTAATTGATTTACAGGAAGCGGAACGTAAAAATATCAAAGTTTTTGCTGCCAATGAAGGTAATTCTGATGCCGTAGCAGAACATACGTTGGGCATGATTTTAGGACTTTTTAATAAACTCAATTGGGCGGATTCGGAAGTGCGTCAACGAGTTTGGCAAAGGGAGCAAAATCGTGGAATTGAGCTAAAAGGCATGACCGTTGGAATTATCGGCTTTGGGAACATGGGCGTTGCGGTAGCACAAAGATTAATGGGGTTTGGTGTAAAAGTTTTAGCGTATGACATTTTGGACAAAGATTGGACTGAATACGGTTTTTTAGCAAAGAAATCTACGATGGAAGAAATTTTTGAACAAGCGGACTTACTCACGATTCACGTACCGCTTACCTCAGAAACCAAAATGATGGTGAATGATGAGTTTATTCAGAAATTTAAGAAAAATATCTTTTTGGTAAATACTTCACGTGGAGAAGTCGCTTCGGTAAAAGCAATTTTGAGGGGTTTAAATTCAGAGAAATTGCGAGGTGCTTGTTTAGACGTTTTGGAAAATGAGAAATTACAAACGCTCACGCTCGAACAAGATGAAATTTACACTCAATTATTTCAGATGAAAAACGTTATACTTTCGCCACACGTAGCGGGTTGGACGGTTGAGAGTTATCGTAAAATCAATGAGGTCTTGGTGAGTAAAATTAAAGAACAGGTTGTTGGAGGATAGATTTTAGAGAATAGAACTGAACGTTTGTAACAAATGAATAAGTTAATGATGAAAAAACTGTTTTTGGTTGTGTTAAGCTTTATTTTGAATGATTTACAAGCTCAAAATAAACCGTATTCTTTGTTTCTTATTGGTGATGCAGGCGATGATATTGTGCAAAATGACGTGCATAAAACATTGCAAAATCATTTGACCGAAAACCAAAATGGGGGTGTCGTTTTCTTGGGAGATAACATTTATCCACGTGGTTTAGATGGAACAAAGGATGCAGAATTGAAGCTATTAACGCAATTGCACACGCTCAGAAATTTTAAAGGCGATTGGTTTTTTATTCCAGGAAACCACGATTGGGCAAAAGGACGTTGGAAAGGGTACAAAAATGTAATTCGTCAGGCGAATTACATCAATAAATTTGCAAAAGATTCTCTCAATCAGCCTAATACCAAACATTTTCTTCCTGAATTGGGCTTGCCCGGCCCTTTGACTCGTGATTTAGGTAATAATATCGTACTTATTTTTACCGATACCGATTGGTGGCTTCATCGTTCGTTTTATCATAAAGTTGGCAAAGAAGAGAAATTTAAAAAGATGGATATTGCTTATTTCAATCGTCTTGATTCTATTCTAACAGCGGTTGAAAAGCAGGGCAAGAAATCCATTTTTTTATCCCATCATCCACTCGTTGACTACGGCGAACACGGTTATCATAAAGGAAAAAGTTGGTATTATGCTTTGGTAAATTACACACCTTTACAAGGTTTGGGATTGTTGGGCGTAAATCGTGCTTTGAATTCGGAGATGAATCAACCACGCTATATGCGATTGGCGGATAAAATGTATTTGATGTTAGAAAAGCATAAAAATGTAATTGCTGTTGCGGGTCATGAACATAATTTACAGGTCATTAAACGTCCGAATTCTTTGTTTTTAATCAGTGGTTCGGGCAGTAAATTGACTCCTTTGAAAAGAAAAATTACGCAAAAAGATTGCCTTTTCAATGCCAGTAAACCCGGATTTATGGAATTGATTTTTGAAATCAACGGCAAAGTTGATTTAAAGGTTTGGGGGGGCGATGGAACGTTGTTAAATGAGCAAAAGGGAATTTTTTAATCGTTTTAATGACGAATAGGATTCGTTAACGTCAATGTAGCATTTTGGTAAATGCTAATCACTACGACTATAAATACTACATTTATCCACTTTTCGTTAATTTATCATAACTCATCAATTCATGAAAACCATTCTCTTTATACTTTTATTATTTAGTTTTTCCTCTATCTCATCCGCTCAAATCCCTGATAGTGAATGTGCCACAGGCAAAATTGCGACTATGCAAAAACGCCTGCAAAATGCCAGAATACAAGGTAGCCAAGCGACGGACAATAACATTGATGTAACGTATTATAAACTTAATCTAACGGTTTCTTATATTCCTCAAAATATTAAAGGTGAAGTGACGATTAACGCTAAAAGTAAAATTGCAGAACTTAGTCAAGTGACAATTGACCTACAAAATGCCCTCACGACTGACTCTGTGAAAATTGGTAATAATAAGTTGCCATATTTACATCAATCCAATCAGATTTTAATCAATTTAGATAAGAAATATACTGAAAATCAACTTGTTAGTTTGGTGATTTATTATCACGGAACGCCAGGGGCGAGTGGTTTTGACAGCTTCGTTTTCGGAAATCATAATAATCAAAAAGACTTAGCTATTTGGTCTTTATCAGAACCTTATGGCTCGCCCGATTGGTTTCCTTGTAAAAATTCGGTTGATGATAAAGCCGATTCTTCCGACGTTTGGATTACGGCGGATAAATATTATGTCTCTGTATCAAATGGAACTTTGCAGAAAGTCATTGAAAATCAGAATGGTACAAAAACTTATCAGTGGAAAAATCGCTATCCTATTGCCCAATATCTCATTTCGATTGCCCTCAGTAATTATTCAGAATACAAAGATTCTTTCAAATATGACGGTGTAAACGAAATGCCCGTTACTCATTTTATTTACCCAGAATCTTTAACCACAACGAATAAATTAACACTTGATAAAACTGTTTTTATGTTGGATTTATTCTCGCAAAAATTCGGACTTTACCCATTTATAAAGGAAAAATATGGACACGCTCAATTTGGTTGGGGCGGAGGAATGGAGCATCAAACTTGCACATCTATTTCCGCTTTTGATGAAACATTAATCGCTCATGAATTAACCCATCAGTGGTTCGGCGATAAAATCACTTGCAAAAACTGGGAAAATATTTGGCTCAACGAAGGTTTTGCGTCTTACGGAGAATGTATTTATACCGAAGCCGTTGGAGGAAAAATTGCTTACGATAACTATATTAAAAGCTTTATGACGAGTGCAAAAATGGCTAAAGGAACAATTTATGTGCAGGATGTCAACAATATTAATGAAATTTTTAGCTCGTCTCGCACATATCGCAAGGGAGCGACGGTCTTGCACATGATGCGTGGCATTGTGGGCGACGATATTTTTTATAAAATTCTAAAAGTCTACATTACTTCCAAAAATGCTTACGGAAATGCTACAACCGAAGATTTTCAAGCCGTTGCAGAACAGGTTTACGGACAAAAAATAGATTATTTTTTCAAGCAATGGATTTATGGTGAAAGCTATCCGAAGTATAAAATGCAATGGTCGTCACAGTCGCAAATTAACGGATTTTATAAAGTGAATTTGAATATTTCACAGACAACTGGTACAAATCCAACATTCTTTACGATGCCCATTCAAGTGAAAGTTGCTTTGGGTTTTGGCGATACAACCGTAACCGTTTTTAATGATAAAACTTCACAATCTTTTGAAATTCTTGTAAAAGAAAAGCCTTCTAACGTGATATTTGACCCCAATAATTTGATTTTGAAAGACGTAGAAACTGTCAATGTTTTGGCAAGTGAACCTATTTTTGGGGATACCTTTGTGCTGAATGTGTTTCCAAATCCGAGTTCAGATGAAATAAATGTGAGTTTTCAATTGACGAAAAATGCCATTGCAAAATTATCCATTATTGACTTTTCTGGAAAGGAGATTTATATCGGACAGGAAGAGAAATTACTACAAGGAAACCATTCTCAGCGTATCAACATTGACCAATTTTCAGCAGGAATTTACATTGTCAATTTGAATGTGGACGGGCGGAATGAAAGCCGTAAATTGATAACAATTAAGTAGTAATAGAGTCGTTTTTGATTTTACGGAGTTGGTATTTTTGACCGAATTTTCCTTCTGATAAAGCGTTTTTTTATAGCCCTCGTAAATCTGTTATCGGTTGGGTATTTTCTATTAGGTGTTATATTGTTAAAAATCAATGCTACTATATACAAAATAATAGCTCCACTCAAAATGGGTGAAAACGCATACCAATAACCAAGTGATTTTACTTTTTCAGAGCCGATAATAGCAATTAAAGCCGTTGCTCCTCCGGGAGGATGTAAGGTTTTGGTCATTTGCATGAGAACAATAGAAAGAGAAACGGCCAGTGGTGCTGTAATCCAAATAATATTTGGGAAGATTTTAAAGACTGTGACCCCAATAAGTGCTGAAATAAAATGCCCCCCAATTAAATTTCTGGGTTGAGCCAATGGACTTTGAATTGCTCCGTAAATTAGAACGCTGGAAGCTCCCAATGAGCCAATCAGGAATATATTTTCGTGTTCACTCAATTGATAACTTTGAAGAAATGCAATCAATCCAATGCCCGTAAATGCACCAATAAAAGACCAAAAATGCTCTGTATAGTCAACCAGCGTTTCTTTGTAAATAACATATTTTGAAACTCTTAGCCCTCTATTTATCTTTTTTCTCAACACTTGTTTATAGGAATTTGAGTATTTATACTCAAATTTAAGAACAAAGTTAATGTGTTGAATATTTTCAAACTAAAAAATTCAGAAGCGTACATAAATTAGATAAAAATCTCAGTTTCCTTTTCAGGGTAATTCAAATCAAAACTTTTGTTATCCAAAATGTTTCAATCGGGGTAAGATGGGACAGACTTGTACTGATTTTTAGTAAATTTTATCAGTATAAATCCATATAGGTATCATTTATGGTCATTTTTAACGTTTAACAATCATTTCAAAATGAAAAAAATCGCATTAATCTTTAGCCTTTTATTAACTTTTAATATCTCTTTTTCTCAGAAAAAAGAAAAAGGATGGGTATCACTTTTTGACGGAAAATCTTTTGCGGGATGGCGTGTAAATGAAGAGAATCCTACCACTTTTTCAATTGAGGACGGAGCGATAAAAGTAGCAGGGGAACGAGCACACTTATTTTACGAAGGTGCTGTGGGCAATCATGATTTCAAGAATTTTGAACTCAAACTAAAAGCTAAAACCTTACCAGGCTCAAATTCGGGTATTTTTATTCATACGGCTTATCAAGCAAAGGATTGGCCATCGAAAGGTTATGAAGTGCAAGTAAACCAAACGCACGGCGACTGGCGGAAAACGGGGAGCTTATATAGTTTCAACGATGTAAGAGAAAATTTGGCAAAAGATAATGAGTGGTACGAATATGACATCATTGTAAAAGATAAAAGAATTGTCATCAAAATTAATGATAAAGTGGCGGTTGATTATACGGAACCCGACACACTTCCTGCCGACCGTGGACAAAAGCATTTGAGTTCAGGAACATTCGCTTTGCAAGGACACGACCCTAAAAGTATTGCGTTTTTTAAGGATATTAAAGTGAAGATTTTAGAGTAAATTGAAAATGGAAAAGGTGCAAGTATAATTTACTTGCACCTTTTTTTATGCACTTTGTTACTAATTCAAGTAATTTGCTTTTGCTGACTATTGACAATATTTATAGAATCATATAAATTATTATTCAAGTTTCGTCATCCACTAAAAACGGGTATTGTTTTCGCTTTTTGAACTAAGTTTCCAATGATATTTCTGCTCTCAATAACTGATTAAATGCCTTTTAAATATGATGCTATTTCTGTAAATTGATAGTCTATCAGGGTTGATGTTTTATTATAAGTTAATTCTATAATTAGATAGAATATATAGATGAAAATTATTGAAAATTATATTTTACTTTTGTCACGTTAAACATCAAAAATCTGTTAAAAATGGAAAACAACTCAAATAATATTAATGGCGGAGGTAAATGTCCTTTTCCGCACGGAAATACGACATCAATTTTGAAAAGTGCTGGTGAAGGTACAAGAAACCGTGATTGGTGGCCAAACCAGTTGAAGTTAAATATTTTACGTCAGCATTCTTCTTTATCAAATCCGATGGGTGAAGATTTTAATTATGCAGAAGAATTTAAGTCGCTTGATTTAGACGCTGTAAAAGCTGACATTTTTGATTTGATGACTACTTCACAAGATTGGTGGCCAGCAGATTACGGTCATTATGGCCCATTCTTTATTCGTATGGCTTGGCACAGTGCAGGAACGTATCGTATTCAAGATGGTCGTGGTGGAGCAGGAGGAGGAACACAACGTTTTGCCCCATTAAATAGTTGGCCAGATAATGCTAACCTTGATAAAGCTCGTTTATTACTTTGGCCTATAAAACAAAAATACGGTAAAAAACTCTCTTGGGCTGACCTTATGGTTTTGACAGGAAATTGTGCATTAGAATCAATGGGCTTCAAGACTTTTGGTTTTGGCGGTGGACGTGAAGATGTTTGGGAGCCAGAGGAGGATGTATATTGGGGTTCTGAAAAAGAATGGTTAGGAGGTGATGATCGTTACACAGGTGACCGTGACCTTGAAAACCCTTTGGCAGCAGTACAAATGGGACTTATCTACGTGAATCCAGAAGGACCAAATGGAAATCCAGACCCTTATGCTTCAGCTCGTGACATTCGTGAGACATTTGCCCGTATGGCGATGAATGATGAAGAAACAGTTGCATTAATTGCAGGTGGACACACATTTGGTAAAACGCACGGTGCTGCTGACCCAAGTAAATATGTTGGTAAAGAACCAGCCGCAGCGGGTATTGAAGAACAAAATCTTGGATGGAAAAACACCTTCGGAAGTGGTAATGGAATAGACACAATTACCAGTGGTCTTGAAGGTGCATGGACAACTACGCCTACGCATTGGAGTAATAATTACTTCGAAAATCTATTTGGTTTTGAGTGGGAATTGAGTAAAAGTCCAGCGGGGGCTCATCAGTGGAAACCGAAAGCAGGAGCAGGGGCAGGTACAGTACCCGATGCCCACGACCCAGTTTTACGTCATGCTCCAACGATGTTGACAACCGATATAGCTTTGAGAGTTGACCCTGCTTATGAGAAAATTTCAAGACGTTTCTTTGAAAATCCTGACGAATTTGCGGACGCTTTTGCTCGTGCATGGTACAAATTGACGCACCGTGACATGGGACCAATATCGAGATATTTAGGTAAAGAAGTACCTTCTGAAGTATTGATTTGGCAAGACCCAATCCCTGCACTTACGCATGAATTGATTAATGAACAAGATATCGCTACTTTAAAAAGTCACGTTATTGCTTCTGGTTTATCAGTGTCTGAATTAGTATCTACAGCTTGGGCTTCGGCATCGACTTTCCGTGGTTCTGATAAACGTGGTGGTGCTAATGGCGGAAGAATTCGTCTTGCTCCGCAGAAATATTGGGCGGTAAATAATCCATCTCAATTGTCTAAAGTCTTGGATACACTTGAAGGAATCCAAACAGCATTTAATAGCACTGGTAAAACTATTTCAATTGCTGATTTAATCGTTTTAGCGGGTGGTGTAGGTATTGAGCAAGCAGCAAAAAATGCAGGTATTGCTGTAACTGTTCCATTTACAGCGGGACGTACTGATGCTTCGCAAGCAGAAACAGATATTGAGTCGTTTGCAGCATTAGAACCTACTGCTGATGGTTTCAGAAATTATCAAAAAGCACGTTTTACAACGTCATCGGAAGAATTGTTACTTGATAAAGCTCAATTATTAACACTTACTGCACCAGAAATGACTGTTTTAGTGGGTGGTTTGCGTGTATTGAATGCTAATTTTGATAAATCTCAACTTGGTGTTTTTACAAACAAACCTGAAACATTGACAAACGATTTCTTCTTGAATTTGCTTGATTTGGGCACAACTTGGAAATCAGTATCAGAATCTCAACAAGGATTTGAAGGTCGTGACCGTAAAACTGGAGAACTTAAATGGACGGCTTCTCGTGTAGATTTGATTTTTGGTTCTAATTCAGAATTACGTGGTATTGCTGAGGTTTATGGTTGTGAAGATTCTAAAGATAAATTCGTGAAAGACTTTGTAGCAGCGTGGACTAAGGTGATGAATCTTGACCGTTTCGACTTGATTTAATTTAAGGATAGATTTTTAGTAAAAAAGAGGTAATCTGGTAACGGATTACCTCTTTTTTACTCTGCTAATAGTAAATTTCGATAAGCAAACTTCTTCTCATCTAAATTGTTTTGGCTTTAGATTTTGGGCGGCAAGTTCTACTATTTCATTAATTCTATTTTGACGAGTTTCTGGTCTTTTGGCAAGAATGAGCCACTGTAAAATGCTTTTTCTAACCGATTTGCTGAGACTAAGAAAA
>JAZKDE010000076.1:2944-11970 GCA_040387735.1 Bacteroidota bacterium | reverse complement strand
CTTCGACTAAATATGTAGAGGAAAATAAATATTTTAGGTATTTATTAACAATCTCCTAAAAAAACCTTTTGAGCTTCTTTCAAACGTAGATTTATTCAAAAAAAAATTTCTAAAGAAGTCGTGGTGAAACTCGCACTTTTCTTTAGTTGTAACCCAATTGATATTCGAGGCATAACCCGCAATTTTTCTAAGTAAAGTTTGTTGAATTCGTCAACTTCGTAGTATATTTCAGACAGCATAGCGATTTGATGGTTATTTTTTAAGTTTTGCAACTCTGAAATAGTCCCATTTTGAATCCTATGCTATTTTTTGTACTCGGAATCTGAAAAGTTCACGTTAATTTTAATGAAAAACGAATGTCAGAACAGTTAAGGAAACATATAACTCAACACATTTCAATCGCTGAGGAAATGCTTGATAGCATTGTGGAATATTTCAGGGTTCAATCTTATGATAAAAAAGTATATTTACTACACGAGGGACAGCATTGTCAATCCTTGTATTTTGTTAGAAAAGGTTGCTTACGTTTATTTTTCATTGATGATAAGGGTAATGAACAGACGATACAGTTTGCGATTGAAAATTGGTGGATGACTGATTTAACGTCTTTTCATGGGGGTAAATTGGCCGAATTTAATATTCAGGCAGTGGAAATAACGGAAGTAATGGAAATAAATAAAATCAGCTTAGAGGAATTATTAAAGGAGTTTCCACAAATGGAACGTTATTTCAGCAAGATTTATCAAAGAGCCTACGCCGCATCGCTGATGAGAGTAAAACATATTTTTACTTTTTCAAAGGAAGAATTTCATGAGCTGTTTAGTACAAAATACCCCCAGTTTATCCAAAGAATCCCTCAGAAAATATTAGCATCCTTCTTGGGTTTTACACCAGAATACTTGAGTGAATTGAGAAAAAAGAATATGAAAAAATAAAAATATGTCAGAATATTTAAAACAACACATTGCCAAAATCGCTCCCCATTTTGAAAAAGAATTGGATAGTGTACTTGACTATTTTAAACAAAAAAAGATAGAAAAAGGTGAGGTTATTGTATTAGCGAATGAAAGTGTAGATACTTTTTACTTTGTTGATAAAGGCTGCCTTCATTTATATTATTATGATAATGATAGGCATCCACAAACCATCCATTTTGCCTTAGAAAACTGGTGGATAACCGAATATAATGCCTTTTACGGTAATCCAAAAGCAGAATTTGAGATAGCAGCTATTGAAGCATGTGAATTATCGACCATTTCAAAAGTAGAATTTGACTTACTTCTTAGAAAATTTCCTGACATGGCTATCTATTTTAATGTGATACACATGAAAGCTTATGGTGCAGCACTCCTAAAACAAAAAGTAGCGTCAACCACAAGTAAAAAAGACTTTCATTATTATTTTATGACGCATTATCCCGATTTTGTAAGCAGAATTCCAGATGATATTTTGGCTTCATATATGGGAATTAGTATCGAAGAATTCCATTTTTTTAACCAACAACTTCTTTCTTAAACCAGCTTAAGATTTTTGATAGGGTAATCAATGACCTTTGTATTGTAATCAATAACAATATAAATATCAAAAAAATGAGCAAAAGAGTTAAAATACAAGTAGCATTTCCAGAAGCATGGAAAGCAATGTATGGTATTGAAAGTGCAATTTCAAACCTCAGTATTCCACTTACTACGAAGGAATTACTAAAAGTAAGGGCTTCACAAATCAACCATTGTGCTTTCTGTATTGATTTACATACAGCAAGTGCCATTAAAAATGGAGAAATAGCCAAAAGACTACTACTTTTAGATGCTTGGAGAGAGACTGACATTTTTACGATTGAGGAAAAAGCTGCTTTAGCAATTGTAGAAGATATTACGTACATTCATCAAGGAGGGTTAAAAAACGAAACCTACGAAAATGCACAGAAATACTACGACGATGCAGCCATTGCACAACTAATTATGGTGTCGGTAGCCATTAATGCTTGGAATAGAATTGCAATTAGTACAGAATTGCCTGTTTCTAAATAATTTGAGTGAGAATATTCAAAAGAGCCAATTAGAAATCCTAATTGGCTCTTTTGCTATAAAGACTAATTCAACAATTCGGTTGGATTAATACCAAAGCGTTTTTTAAAGGCAAATGAAAAGTGTGATAAGTCTTCAAAACCTAAGTTTAGATAAATATCGCTCGGTTTTTGTTTTTCTTTGGTAATATGAAAATAAGCTTCATCCAATCGTTTCTGAGTAAGCCAAAGCCCAGGATTAAGATTGAAAACTTTTTGAAAATCCCTTTTGAAAGACGATAAACTTCGACCAGTCAAAAAGGCAAAACGCTCTAATGTAATATTGAATCTGAAATTTCGGTTCATAAATTCCAGCAAATCAATCTTTTGTGGAATAGCAAAGTTGAAGAAAATATCTGCTAAAATTGGCTTATTTTTCAAAAGAATCAATAGTAGTTCTTCCCGCTTAATATCTACAAAGTCTTCGTCAATCTGCTCATTCCTACTATAATATGGTTCAAGGGATTGCATAAAGTTTTCCAATAATTTATCTTCATCAATCAACATAAACGATTCATTATTCTGAATTGGATTGGCAAAGTAGGTATAACGTTTCAAGAATTTTTTCAAGAATGCTTCATCAAAAACAATGATGATTTTCTTAAATTCACCTTCTTCTTTGTATTTAGTGTACCTTATCAAATGGTTCTTTCGAGCAATACAATAATCTCTGGGCTTCATGGCATAGTGTTTTATTCCATCATAAGCAACCATTTTTCCTTTAAGAAGAAATAAAAAGAAATGTTCTGGAATAAATTGTTCGGGCGATATTTCTGGGCCTAAATGACAAGACTGAATGTTATTTATTTTCATTTATTTACCGTTAAATGATGCTGCAAAAATTATTTATTAAAGAATAAAAATTAGTTAATCTTTCTAATTTACTTTGTCAAAGTATCTACACTTGCTAAAATAGCCTCTTCCTTACTTCGTGGATTCCAGCCCAATATTGTTTTGGCTTTCTCGTTTGAAAGTTGGATATAGTAGGTTTCGTCCGTTTTGTTCAAATCCGCAATGGCATTAGCCAATATTTTTCTCTCCTTTCGGATAAGTTCGGCCACGTCATAAAAGCTCATTACACCATCAGAAGTAGCTAAAAAACGCTCTCCGTTTGCCAAAGGATTCAACATTGCTTTGAGATGAATGTCGGCAACATCACGCACATCAACTACCCCCATAGTAAAGTTGGGGCTTTCTTTTACCTCACCTTTTAAAATTCCGTCTATGACTACTTGTACAGAAGCAGAATAATTTCTGCCAATTACAGGTCCAAAAATACCCACAGGATTAATAACGGTAAGTTCTAAATCGCCTCCTTCTTCTTTGATAAAGTCCCAAGCCGCTTTTTCAGCGATGGTTTTAGATTTAATATAAGCAGGAACTGGTGCATTGGGGTCTGTCCAATCTTTTTCAGTGAAAACATGATTTTTAGTAGCGATACTATACCCAATAGCCGCAAAAGATGATGTCAGCACTACTCGTTTTACTCCTACATCTCTTGAAGCTTTTAGCACACGTAATGCTCCATCACGTGCAGGAATGATGAGTTCGTCTTCAATGCTTGGGTTTTCGGCTGGAAAAGGAGATGCTACGTGTAAAACGTAATCACAACCATCTACCGCTTCGCTCCAATTGGTATCTTGTATCAAATCGGCCTCAAAAAAACTTAGTTTTTCAAAAGAAGAGATGCCAGCACTTTTTAGAGCTTCGGTAATCTCACTTTTTTTAGCAAGTGAGCGTACCGTTGTTTTTACGGTATATCCTTCTTGAAGTAATTGCAAAATACATTGCAAGCCAACGTAACCAGAACCACCAGTTACGAGTACAGTGACGTTTGTTGTCATATTGTTTTCTTTGTCCATATTGTTTTCTTACATTTAAAATAATGTTGCAAAGTTCAATGGAAAAAAGAACACTTACTTTGTTTTAAAGTTCAAATTAACTTTGTTTAGAAGTTCATATAAGATTTATAAATTCTTCCGACGATTTATTATAACAATTTTCAAATGAATACAGAAACTATTTTTGAATCAAATCATAAAAAATTTGGCTTACATATCATCGATAAATCTGCCAATGATTTATTAAATCGTGAACGCTTCAATCCCTTTATTAAAGTACTTTTATTGCCAGCAGGTTATTCCTTAAAAGTTGATTTTCAGCAATATCATACCGATTCGCTGACGCTTTTTTTTATTAATTCAAATCAATATTTTCAGTTAGAGAACTGTGGTGAAGAGCTTGGGTATTTTATGTTTTATAATCGTGATTTTTATTGCGTACAAATTCACGATGCCGAAGTAGCCTGCGATGGCTTACTTTTCAATAATATTTACAATATGCCTATGGTAGTTTTGCCTGAAAGCGAAAAGGTAGAAATTGAGCTAATCGGTAAAAGGATTCATGAAGAATTATGCTTAGATGATGTTTCACAGGAGGAAATGATTCGGGTTTATCTGAAATTACTTATCATCCGAGCGACTCGTATTTGGAAAAAACAACAATTAGAAATCGTCAGTGATTCACCAAATGATATTGATTTCTTTAGAAATTTTAGTCGATTGGTCGAAATTCACTATAAAGAAAAACATTCAGTGGCTGATTATGCCGATTTGTTGAACGTTGCCCCAAAAACGCTAACGCATAGATTCAAACGCTTGAATTTGTCTCAGCCCAATGAAATTATCAAAGACCGTATTATTTTAGAAGCGAAACGTCTGCTTATTTACACTTCACTAACGGCAAAAGAAATCGCCTATCAATTAGGCTACGAAGACCCTGCTTATTTTAATAGAACTTTTGTACAAAAAGTAAGTTCTACGACTTCTGACTTTAGAAAAAATAACGTTATAGGGAAATAAGTACAATAATAGTACACTTTTATGTATTTTTTCAGACTGTTGTTCGCTCTAATTTTGTATTGTCAATATGACATAACAAATACTTAAACAAACAACAGCATGAAAAATATAGCATTAGTCACTTCGTATGACAAAAATCAAGACCGTTCTTTTAACATTGGTAAAAACATTTTTGTAATCAGTTTTCTTTTGTTCCTACTTTCGTCAATGTTCGCAAAAGCTCAACTAAGACCTTATAAAGGAGAAAACGATCCACAAGTATTCACAGAAGTTCGTTCGTTTCTGAAAGCTCTAAACTCTGGTAACGGAAAACCACTTGAACAATTGAGTCCAGCCGATGCAAGACAAGTATTAGTGGGAGCTCAGAAATCAGTTGAAGTAGATTATTCTGGCATTACAGAATCTGAAAAAGTAATTTCTCAAAACGGACTTAAAGTAAAAGTTCATATCACTAAACCCATCGGCGTAAAAGCCAACGCTCCTGTATTTATTTTTGTTCACGGTGGTGGTTGGGTTTTGGGGGACTATCCTACACACAGAAGATTAGTGCGTGATTTAGTCGTAAATAGCGGAGCAGTGGCTGTTTTTCCAGATTATTCACCTTCGCCAGAGGCACAGTATCCAGTAGCTATTAACGAAATTTATGCAGCAACACAATGGGTAGCTGAACATGGACATGAAATTGGCGTAGATGGGAAAAAACTTGCCATAGTAGGTAACAGCGTTGGTGGAAATATGTCAGCAGCAATCGCTTTAATGGCTAAAGATAAAAAAGGCCCAGCCATTAAATTACAAGTATTGTTATGGCCAGTAACGGATGCTAATTTTGAAACAGAATCCTATAATGCTTTTGCAGAAGGTCGTTTTCTTACCAAAAATATGATGAAATGGTTTTGGGATAGTTATTTACCCAATGTAGAAAAACGTAGAGAAATCTACGCTTCACCCTTACAAGCAAGTGTTGAACAATTGAAAGGTTTACCAGAAACCTTGATACAAACAGCCGAAAATGACGTTTTACGTGACGAAGGCGAAGCTTATGCCAGAAAACTTAACGAAGCAGGCGTAAAAGTTACTTTAACAAGATACAATGGTTTGATTCACGATTATGGTTTATTGAACCCAATCGCCCATGTAAACAGCGTTCAAGTAGCTACCCTACAAGCCGCAGCCGTAATAAAATCAGTTTTGAATAAGTAATCAATTATTGCCTTGAATAATCGTTAGGAAGGTTTCTTTCTTAACGATTATTTTTGTTTTGAAAAACGAATTTCATTTAGATAAATATGACAACAGAAAATTTTAGTTTTGATACCATTGCTTACCTAAAAGATGGCAATGAACGCCAACGCCAAGCATATTTTACACTGACGAATAACGATATTTTGTCTAAACTGGAACGGTTCGACCCTATTTTGGTTGGAACGTTACCGATTAATATTGACATCGAAAATAGCGACCTTGATATTATTTGTTGTTTTGCCGATAAAGATGATTTTTACCAATCCGTCTGTAATCATTTTAGGAATGAAAAAAACTTTAACATTACTGAACAACCTAATTTAGATACGTTGGCCATTGTTGCGAGTTTCTATATAGAAAACGTTGAGATTGAAATTTTTGGGCAGAATATTCCTACTAAACATCAGTTTGGGTACAGACATCTTGTAATTGAACACCAACTACTTAATCAGTATGGGGAAGTATTTAGGCAACGTATCATTGAACTCAAACAGCAGGGCTATAAAACAGAACCTGCATTTGGGCTGGCTCTTGGCCTAACAGGCAATCCATACACAGAGCTACTAAAATTTGAAAATGGTCAATTTGCTACTCAATTCGGTCAATTGCCCATTATATTGAAATAAAATGCTAAAAATAATTAAAGATATTTTTGTCTTTAATTATTTTGTTTGTATATTTGTCACATAATCAAATAAGAATATGTTTTCAAAGGCTTGTGAATACGGAATAAAGGCATCCATTTTTATCGCTGAGCAATCGCTCAAAGGGGATAAAGTTGGACAGGTTGCTATTGCTAAAGCCATTAATTCCCCAGAAGCATTTACAGCGAAGACCTTGCAGATTCTTACGAAACATGGAATTATTAGCTCCGAAAGAGGCCCACACGGTGGGTTTTTCTTTAATGAATTACAACTAAGCTCTACCCTACTCTGTCACATTGTTGAAGTAATTGACGGCACCAACCTTTACAAAGGGTGTGGCTTGGGTTTAGAACGTTGTAATGAAGATGTTCCTTGTCCTGTTCACCATCAGTTTAAACAAATTAGAGATGATTTAAGAAATATGCTCGAAACCACTTTGGTGGTTGATTTAGCTATTGGCTTGAAATCTGGATTAGCGTTTTTAAAGCGCTAATTTTTTAACCTAATTAAAGATATAAATATCCTTTTATCTTAAATATAAAACAATGGAAAATACCAATGAATTATTTAGTCAATCGGGCATTGTAATAACCTTAGTGTTATTGTTAATTCCCATCATTGTGGCTTGTTTTATCGTCATCAATCGGGCAAAACTGATGTTAAAAAAACTTCATTTTAAACATGAAATGAAACGATTTAGTGAAAAAATAAAAATGATGAATCCTGATGAAGTAAAAGCCTTAGAGCAAAGAATTCAAGAGCTTTCCTTTGAACTTGCAGATAATGAATTGGGTAGCAGTCGAGAAGCCCGTGATGAAAAAGGAATAGTAGATAATGTAAATCAGAGTAGCTTTATTCGATTTGTGGACATCAAGAAAAAGAGCCAAGCACCACATGAGTATAACCCAGAAGCCGTAAAATTGATTATTTGGTACATCAGTACGGCTACATTTTGGTTGGTGTTTGGAACAAGTGTTGGTGAATATTTAGGAATTAAATTTACCGCACCCGATATTGACCATATTAGTTGGTTGAGTTTTGGAAGACTCCGTCCCGTACATACTAATGCGGTATTTTGGGGTTGGTGTTCGTTGGCAATGTTGGGGTTAGCTTACTATGTTGTACCTAAAGTGAGTAATAATCAGATAAATAGCTTGCGACTTGGTTACGCAACGCTGTTATTGGTGAATGGAGCAATCGTTTTGGGGAGTATTTTACTAATGGCAGGAATCAATAATAGTGGTGGCGAATATCGAGAATATATTTGGCCTGTGATGGTTATTTTTGGAACGGGTATCATCTTGTCATTATATAATTTTTATCGTACTGTTGCCAATCGGAAGACACATGAAATTTATGTTTCAAACTGGTATATTATTTCGGCCATGATGTTTTTATTGGTGATTACGCTCGTGGCTTATATTCCGAATTGGCAAAATGGACTTGGCGAAACTATCATTCAGGGTTATTATATGCACCAAGGGGTTGGGATGTGGTTTATGCTTTTCAATTTGGGATTGATGTACTATTTTCTTCCCCAACAACTCAATAAGCCCATTTATTCATACAGTTTAGGCATTTTAGCTTTTTGGAGTCAGATTTTATTTTATACGCTCATTGGTACACACCACTTTATATTTAGTTCAATTCCTTGGTGGTTACAAACAGTGGCTATTGTAGGCAGCGTTGGAATGGTGATTCCTGTGGTATCTGGAACGACCAATTTTTTACTAACCTTCAAAGGTTCTTGGAAAAAATTAACCCATAGTTACACACTTCCATTTTACTTAATAGGCATTATTTTCTATTTCACAGGTTCGTTACAGGGTACTGCTGAGGCATTTAGATACACTAATTTACTTTGGCATTTCACCGATTTTACGGTCGCACATTCGCACTTAACCATGTATGGTATCATAACTTTTATGCTATGGGCATTTATCTATACCATTTTACCGAGACTGACTGGTAACGAACCGCCGCAGTCTATTGTAGGAGCTCATTTTTGGTTAGCATTTTTAGGTTTACTATTTTATACATTTCCTTTAATGCTTGGTTCAACGCTCAAGGGTTTAATGTGGATGGAGTCGAAGCCATTTATTGAAAGTGTTGCTTTTATGGCTCCATATTGGATATGGCGTGCCATTGGTGGTTCGTTGATGTGGATTTCTCATCTGCTTTTTGCCTATAATGTTTACCGAATGACAAAAACGG
>JAZKDE010000076.1:0-2934 GCA_040387735.1 Bacteroidota bacterium | reverse complement strand
ACGGAACTTCAATTTGAAACCCCAACCCATCCCGTAGAAATCCTGAAAGTATTCAACGAAAATCAAACAGAAGCAATTCATTAAAAATTAGAAAAATGGACTTTTTCAATCATCACATAAAACTCTTTGTAGCGGCATTAAGTCTGTTTTTATGCTTGACTTTTGTGGTTGCTATTTTACCAGCATTGAATAACCAAGAAAACAATGCCCCGTTACCTACCATGACAAGCCTCAGCCTTGATGAGATGGAAGGTAAGAAATTATTTATCGCTAATGGATGTGTAGCCTGTCATACTCAGCAGGTTAGAAATGTAGAAATGGATAAAGTTTGGGGAAAAAGACCAAGTACCGCTGCTGATTATGCCCTCAATAAACGAGTAGATGTATGGCGAAATACGGCTACGCTAATGGGAACAGAAAGAACAGGCCCAGACCTGACCGACGTGGGTAACAGACAGCCCAGTTTGGAATGGAATTTATTACATCTTTTCCAACCAAGAGCGGTCGTTGAACAGTCCATAATGCCAGCTTATTCGTGGCTTTTTGAGGAGAAAAGCATTTTATCAGAAGGAGACATAGAAATCAACGTTCCTGATAAATATAGAAATTCAACTCAGAAAATTGTGGCTAAAAAAGAAGCCTTGCAATTAGTAGCGTATTTACAAAGCCTAAAACAAGCGGAATTACCAGATGGAAGTGTACCGATGAAGTTTTTGTACGAACGAAAACAAAAAAGTGAGAACTCCGCAGAAAGTGATTTGCCTGACGGTCAGCAAATATACGCAGCAAATTGTCAGAGTTGTCACCAAGCCAATGGCGAAGGTTTAAAAGGAGCATTTCCAGCTTTGAAAGGAAGCCCTATTGTATTAGGAGACGATCTTGAACTCTATGTAAATATCATTATGAAAGGTTATGACGCAAGAGCTGAATTTGCTGTAATGCCTGCCGTAGGTTCAAATAATAAGCTTTCAGCCGAAGAGGTCACTGCTTTAATTAATCATGAACGTAGTAGTTGGGGAAATAATGCCAAGAAGGTTAGCAAAGCAGAAATTCAGAAAATTATGGATTTAGTTCAAACAACAAAACAATGAAAAAGGCACTTTTATACATCATTTTTAACTTGTTCGCTTATCAATCCTTATTGGCCTGTCCAGTTTGTGAAAGCCGACAACCAAAATTTTTACGTGGCATCACTCACGGTGCTGGGCCAGAAAGTAATTGGGATTGGATGATTGTAAGTGCAATCACGCTAATTACAGTATTTACCTTGATTTATTCGGTAAAATATTTGCTAAAACCCGAATCAGTAGAAAGTATGCCAATCAAAAATTTGGTTTTAGAATAATTTATTAAGACTATGAGCAATAGCAATATTTCGATTTTTATAGATGAAGAGCCACAACCCGTAGCTGTTCTTCAAACGCCTGTACAGTTCGAATTGAACACCAAAAAACTAATTGATGGAGTACATATACTCACTATCGTTAGTAAATCGCCAATGGGCAGAGAAGGCATTAAAAAAATACCTTTTCGGGTAAGAAATGGCCCAGAGATTATCACGGAAGGCATCGAAGAAAATGAAGTGCTTGATGGTATAGTGCCTATTATGATAAATGCTTACGATAAAGGAAATCAGAAAGAGTTTATCATCGAAGGTAGTGAAACTCCTCGAAGTATTCCAATTTGGGTTTGGGTTTTGCTGATTAGTTTCTTTGGTTGGGCGGCATTTTATACGATTACTAATTTTTCAATCTGAATTTAGCTACTTCAACCACTCTCCATTGGCGGATGGGGAGATTTTCAACTCGTTTAGAGCAATTATTCTCCAGATTTTAATCAATCATCCCATGAACGTTTCACCCATGAATACTATCCACAAAACTGATATTTCTGTGGAAGATGATATAACTAATTTAGTACATACATTTTATTCAAAAGTCAGGAAAGACGATTTCCTATCTCCTGTTTTCAACGAGGTAATCAAACAAGATGAATGGGAACACCATTTGGGTATCATGTGTGATTTTTGGAGTACAATGCTACTTTATTCTCGAAAATATTTGAAAGACCCGATGACAAAACATTTGGTATTGCCCCTGACTCAACAGCATTTCGAGCGTTGGTTGGCACTTTTTACTGAGACCGTTGATGAATTATTTATGGGTAAGGTGGCTAATGATGCCAAGATAAGAGCGAATAATATTGCTAGAATAATGCAAGCAGTGATAGAAGCAAAATGAAAAAATCAGATAAATCATATTTAATCATTGTCATCGCATTTTGTTTTATTTGGGCAGGGTTAATCATTGGAATCAGTTTTTTAGAAGCATGGCTAAAATTTCAAGCTCCTAATGTTACGCTAAGTATTGGTTTGGGCATTGGCAGACTTGTTTTTGGGGCGTTAAATAAAATTGAATGCTTTTTGGGAGTGCTTATTTTCTTCTTGATTTTAAGGATTAAAGTACCACTTTCTTCAGCCGTGAATAAACCGTTTTTTATAGTTGTCCTGATTTTATTTATCCAAACTTTTTGGCTTTTACCCGCCTTAGATACATTTGCACTGACCATTATGAACGGTTCATTAGCAACTTCTGGGAATCTACATTTATATTATATCATATTAGAAGCTTTAAAATTGATAGCACTTTTAAACTTCGGATTAAATCAATTAATGAGTACCCATTTTTCACAATCTAAATATTAATAAAATGAATATAAATGATAAAACCATCATTGGCGAACTCGTTGCCACCGATTACAGAATTGCTGACGTTTTTAGTAAATTCAATATTGATTATTGTTGTCAAGGCCATCGAACTATCGAAGCGGCTTGTGCTGAAAATCACCTAAATATAGGTTTAGTGATAGGTGAATTACAAAATAGAGCCAATGAAAGCTTAGATACTGAGACTAAGTACGATGAATGGCCAGTAG
>JAZKDE010000075.1:0-8082 GCA_040387735.1 Bacteroidota bacterium | reverse complement strand
TGTTAGATAAAATCATTCATTTTTCCATCAATAATAAATTTATTGTGGGATTATTCACGTTGGCGTTGGTGTTGGTGGGGATTTACAATTTAAGTCGTTTGCCCATTGATGCCTTACCCGATATTACCAATAATCAGGTACAAGTCATTACCACCGCCCCTACCCTGGCAACCCAAGAGGTAGAACAATTTATCACTTATCCCATCGAACAAACGATGAAAACGATTCCCAAAATCGTTGAAATGCGTTCTTTTTCTCGTTTTGGATTGAGCGTGATTACCCTTGTTTTTGAAGAAAACGTAGATATTTATTGGGCAAGGCAACAAATGAGCGAAAAACTCAAAGATGCCGAAAGACTCATTCCCAAAGGAACGGGAATCCCTGAATTAGCCCCCATCAGTACAGGTTTGGGCGAAATTTACCAATACGTTATTTACGCTAAAAAAGGCTTTGAAACTCAATTTGATGCTTCAAAACTTCGTAGTATTCAAGATTGGGTAGTTAAACCGCAATTGTTAGGAACGCCAGGCATTGCCGAAGTAACCACCTTGGGCGGCAGTCTAAAACAATACGAAATTGCGGTTCAGCCCGACCGACTCAAAAGTATGAACGTAACCATCACGGATATTTTTGAGGCTCTCGAAAAAAACAACGAAAATACGGGTGGGGCATACATCGACAAACAGCCTTATGTTTATTTTATTCGGGCTTTGGGGATGGTAAAAAATATTCCTGATATTGAAAAAATCGTGGTAAAAACCAATAACGGCATTCCCATTTTAGTTCGTGATGTTGCCAAAGTACAAGAAGGTTCAGCTTTGCGATACGGGGCTGTTACCAAAGATGGCAAAGGGGAAGTGGTAGGCGGAATGGTGTTGATGCTGAAAGGAGAAAACTCTTCGGCTGTCGTAAATCGAACCAAAGCCAAAGTGGAGCAAATCCGTAAATCATTGCCCGAAGGTGTGGCTCTCGAACCATTCATTGACCGAACAAAATTGGTTAATCACGCCATTGGGACGGTTGAGAGCAATCTTTTGGAAGGAGCATTGATTGTTATTTTCGTATTGGTATTGCTTTTGGGCAATTGGCGAGCGGGTTTGATTGTAGCATCCGTTATTCCTTTGGCGTTACTTTTTGCCGTAATTATGATGAACCTTTTTGGCGTAAGTGGCAACTTAATGAGTTTGGGAGCGATTGATTTTGGACTCATTGTGGATGGTGCTGTTATTATCGTTGAAGCCGTTATCCACCGACTCCACCAAAACAAAGAGGGTAAACTTGATAGCCAACAAATGGATGATGAAGTTTTACACGCTGCTACTAAAATCAGAAGTAGTGCCGCTTTTGGTGAAATTATTATCCTGATTGTGTATTTACCTATTTTGGCTTTGGTCGGAACAGAAGGAAAAATGTTTAAACCAATGGCACAAACCGTGTCCTTTGCCATTTTGGGGGCTTTTATTCTTTCTCTGACTTACGTTCCGATGGCTTCGGCTTTGTTTTTGAGTAAAACCATCAGCCATAAAAAGAACATTTCGGATAAAATTATCGACTTTATTGAGCGTTTTTATCGTCCAATTTTGAATAAAGCCTTACAATTAAAGGTAGTTATTCTAAGTATTTCTGTAACACTCTTTTTGATTGCCTTACTGGTTTTTAGTCGTATGGGCGGTGAATTTATTCCTACTTTGGAAGAAGGAGACTATGCTATAAATTTCAGAATTGCCAACGGAAGTTCTTTAAGTATGAGTATTCAAACTTCTACACAATTACAAAAAATACTGAAAAGTAAATTTCCCGAAGTCGTAGAGGTCGTAGCAAAGATTGGTTCTGCCGAAATTCCTACCGACCCCATGCCCATTGAAACGGGTGATTTGATTATCATTCTAAAAGATAAAAAAGAATGGAAAACGACCAAAGATTTTTATGTTTTGGCGGAAATGATGAAAGAAGAAATGGAGCAAATCCCTGGCGTTGGCTTTGAAGTTTCGCAGCCCATCCAAATGCGTTTTAATGAATTAATGACGGGCGTAAGAAGTGATGTAGCCATTAAAATTTTTGGAGAAGATTTAGAAAAATTAGCTGCAACTGCCAATGCTGCCATTGGTTTAATCGGAAATATTGAAGGCGTGGCAGACATCAAAGCCGAGCAAGTAACGGGGATGTCTCAAATTACAGTTCGCTATAATCCTGATAAAATGGCTCTATACGGCTTAAACGTAGGCGATTTGAATAAAGTAGTACGAACTGGTTTTGCAGGAGAAGCCACAGGAACGGTTTACGAAGGTGAAAAACGCTATGATTTAGTGGTACGTTTAGATAAAGATTTTCGTCAGGATATTTCCAATGTAAAAAATATATTCATCAGTCTTCCATCGGGCAATCAGATTCCCTTGGAGCAAGTGGCAGACGTGAATTTTGAACAAGGTCCCGCCCAAATAAGCCGTGAAGATGGCAGACGTAGAATTGTGATTGGCTTGAATGTTCGTGGACGAGATGTAAAATCGGTGGTTAATGATATTCAAGCAAAATTGGATAATAAGTTAAAATTACCCGAAGGTTATTATGTAACGTATGGTGGACAATTTGAAAATTTAGTGGAAGCCAATAAACGTCTTGCGGTGGCAGTTCCCATTGCATTATTGTCAATTTTCATGTTGTTGTTTTTCACTTTCCAATCCGTCAGACAATCCCTTTTGATTTTTACTGCCATTCCCCTTTCAGCCATCGGGGGCGTTTTTGCTCTGTGGTTGCGAGGAATGCCTTTTAGTATTTCGGCAGGAATCGGTTTTATTGCCCTTTTTGGCGTGGCAGTATTGAATGGAATTGTACTCATTGGCTATTTCAATCAACTAAAAGCGGAAGGTTGGGACGATATTTTAGAACGAATTAAAGAAGGAACAAAAGTACGTTTACGTCCCGTAGTAATGACGGCAGCCGTCGCTTCGTTGGGTTTTCTACCGATGGCATTAAGTAGTGGTGCAGGGGCAGAAGTACAAAAACCATTGGCTACGGTGGTAATTGGTGGACTGATTACGGCTACTTTATTGACCTTAATTGTGTTACCGATTTTATATTATTTACTGGAAAAGAACGTAAAAGTGAATAAATCTACAACGGTTTTGATTATTTTATTGATGTTTTTAGGGGGAAATATCAATGCCCAACAGCAACCTTTGAATTTAAGTCAAGCCATTGAATTAGGGTTGAAAAACAACCAGCAAATTCAAGCCAATGAACTGAATATCAGGGTTCAAAATCAATTGAAGCCCACCGCAAAGGACTTGCCCAAAGCCAAAATTAATGCCATGTTGGGACAATATAATACCCGAAGTTTTGACCAAAATTATAGCATTTCTCAAGAGTTTAGCCCTTTCCAATTTCAAGCAAAAAAGGAATTAATTAACGCCAATATCAAAAAAAGCGAACTGGCATTATTGGTAACAAGACAAGATATTACCGCCCAAATTCGCCAATCTTGGAATTCCATTTTGTATTGGTCAGCCGTGAATGAGTTATTACAAAAACAAGAAGAATATTTACTGATTTTCGTAAAATCAGCTACCTTAAAATTCAAAACGGGAGAGAGTAATCTTTTGGAAAAAACCACCGCCGAAACCAAACTACAGGAGTTAATCCAAATCAGAAAGCAACATGAAGGCATGATTTTACGAGAGAAAATCAAACTCAAAGGTATTCTGAATTGGAAGGAAGATATTGTGTTGGCTGAAAGAGGTTTTACGCCCACCAAAGCATTTTTGGCAGATTCAATTTATCTCAATCAAAACCCTACATTAGCACTTGCCACGCAACAAATTCAGCTTACCAATGCCAATAAAAACGTTGAAAAAGCCCTCAGAAAACCAGATTTCACGGCAGGATATTTTATGCAATCACTCACGGGCAATCAAGATATTGAGGGGGTGAATACATATTACAATGGCATTCCCCGTTTTCAAGGCGTTAACATTGGCATCAGCATTCCACTATTTGGTAAAGCAAGTAAAGCCAGAATCCAAGCCTCCGAAACGGCAATTTTAGTGCAGCAAAAAAATGCCGAATACCTTAGAAATCAACTCAATAGCCAATTATTGCAACAAATTGAAGAGCAAAAGGTAAATCAATCCTTGATAGAATATTACACCAAAACGGCATTGCCCAATGCAGAAATCATTGGAAATAATGCCCTTAAAGCCTTCCAGAATGGCGAAATTGGTTACGTTGAATACTTACAAAGTTTAGAGATGGTGTTGAAAATTCAGCAAAATTACCTCAATGTTGTTAATCAATTCAATCAAAATAATATCAATATTCAATATTTGTTGAACAATTAAAAAATCAGAACATGACATTCAATCATCAAATCATAAAATACAGTGCCGTACTTTTTTTAACAGTCAGTATTTTATCCTGTCAAAAAAGTACCGACACCGCCACCACCGAAGAGCATCACGAAGATGCCAAAGGAATGGTACAACTTACACAAGCACAAGTGAAAGCATCACAAATTGTCTTGGGAAGTTTTGAACGAAAAAACCTGAGTGAAGTCGTTACAGCCAATGGTTATACTAAATTACCCCCTCAAAATCAGGCAGATGTGTCGGTTTTTATGGGAGGAATTATCAAATCCATTGCCGTCATCGAAGGACAATACGTAAAAAAGGGGCAAAGTTTAGCGACTTTTCAAAGCATAGAATATAATAATCTTCGTTTGCAAAAAGCAAAATTAACCGAAGAAATACAACAGGCTAAGGTAACGAAGGAGTATTTAAGCATAGATTTCAATCGTCAAAAAGAATTGAGCGATGAAAACATAACGGCTAAGAAAATATTTCAAAAAATAAGTGCAGACTTTGATGCCATTAAAAATAAAATTGAAAATTTAGAACACCAAATCCAGATTTTAGAGCAGACTATTTCGCTTAGTGGAAAAGAAAATGCTACCACAATTGCCATTGTAGCTCCCATTTCGGGCTATATCACGGCAGTAAATGTAAAAATTGGTAGTAGCGTTGCCCCTAACACTTCCCTATTTTCAATCGTTGATAATTCAAAAATGCACGTTGATTTGTTGGTGTATGAAAAAGACCTTTTCAAAATTAAAGTGGGACAAAATGTACGTTTTGTGCTGACCAACCGAGGAAATCAAGAAATTATGGGCAATATTTTTAGCATTGGTCAAGCCTTTCAAAATGAAACAAAATCGGTGGCAGTTCATGCGGATATTAACAATAATAAAGCGGGTCTAATTTCGGGAATGTACGTAAGTGCTTTAATTGATATTGGCAAAAATGACGTAAATACTTTACCCATTGATGCCGTAGTGAAAGCAGAAGGAAAGGAGTTTATATTTATTCAAGAAGTTGAAGCAGGAAAAGGCAAAGCAGAAACAGGAAGTAATGAACAACAAGAAGGCGTGCATTTCAAGCGGATTGAAGTAAAAACGGGAACAACCCAGTTAGGTTTTATTCAAGTTACCCCTCTTCAAGAAATGCCATCGGTAGCAAAAATTGTAACCAAAGGTTCGTATTATTTACAATCGTCCATTGCCAATGCCGAAGGTGGCGATGAAGATTAAAAATAAGTAAATTAAACGATTTCAATACCCAAATTAACGAATGACCAATACCAGAAATTTTTGGCAAATTTTAACCGAACCGTTCAAGGCTTTACAAAATAAAACCTTTGCAACACTCTATTTAGCCCAGACTATTAGCCTGTTGGGGGATGCTTTTTCATGGGTTGGCTTAGCCTTATTAGCCTACCAAATCGACAAAGGTAATTCATCGGTTATACTGGCTACCGCACTAACATTGAGAGTTACCGCTTTTATTATTTTTTCACCATTTGCAGGAGTCGTAGCCGATAAAGTTGACAGAAAAAAGATTTTGTACGTTACCCATTTCATCAGAATGGCAATCATTTGTTGCCTACCCTTTATCTACGCTGAATGGCAGATTTATGTTTTGGTTTTTTTGCTTAATGTTTTCAATGCCTTTTTTACACCCACCTATCGTGCCGTAATTCCGCAAATAATTGAAGGAAAATATTTTAGAGAAGCCGTAGGTTTATCAACGGCAACATTTCAATTATTAGGTGTTTTAGGTCCAGCCTTAGCAGGTATTGTAGCCGTTTGGTTAGGAGCAAGACAAATATTCTTCTTAGATGCTATTTCATTTATCGTAGCTGCCATTTTAATACTTTCAATTCCAAGAAAAGAACTTCAAAAAGGCGTAACATTAGCAGCCCAACAATCTCACAATACGTGGGGAGATGTCATAAAAGGCATAAGGTTATTATTTGGCAATAAGATTTTACGCTTTGCTTTAAGCATTGAGTTTGTTTCAGCCATCGCAGGAGCGATGATTTTAGTAAATACCATAAGTCATATCAAAAATGGATTGGAATTAGACGATAAGTATTACGGTTGGGTAATGGCTGTTTTTGGAATCGGAGCCGCCATTGCTGCCTTTTTATTGGGAAGTTTAGATAAGTCCAAAACCAGAAGTATATCCTTAATAAGTGGAGCTTTATTGTTAGGCTTGTCTATCGTTTTTGCCAATTATGTTTCCTATCCAGTGCTAATGATTTTTTGGTTATTGGCTGGTTTGGGTCAAAGCCTTGCAGAAATGCCCTCCGAAACATTAATTGCGGAGAATATTGCTTCTGCTGACCAGGGAAAAGTATATGGTTCACATTTTGCATTTTCGCATTTATGGTGGGCGATTGCTTATCCAATTGCTGGGTATTTAGGGACTTCTTTTCCAAAAATAGAATTTTTATACGGAGGCGTTATAACGCTAACATTGGCAATCATCGCCTTTTTAATATTCAAACCACAATTTAAAGATTAAGTAAATGACCAAAATCTCAGAAGTTTATTTGTACGCTCTAATTCCCATTTTTTCAATCCTTTTGGGTGGAATGGTAGGATTATTCACCAAACCAAGCGGTGCATTTCGCAGTTCAGTTTTACACTTTGCGGCAGGAGTAGTGTTTGCGGTGGTAGCCGTTGAATTACTCCCCGATATTGTCAAAGAACATAAACCCATTGAAGTGGCGATTGGTTTTGGGTTGGGCATAATCACGATGTTATCCGTAAAGTTTTTTGCTGAAAAATTTGAAGAAAAACAAGAAGGAAAGCAAACTAAAAATAATCTTCCCATCGGTTTATTAGTGGCTTTGGGAATAGACCTATTGATTGACGGTTTATTATTGGGCGTTGGGTTTGCCGCAGGAAATACGGAAGGCATCCTGCTTTCTGTGGCTTTGGCATTAGAAACATTTTCATTAGGATTAGCCGTTGTTTTGGCTTTTGGGAAAAGCGATGTATCTAAAAAAATGAAGATGCTAATTTTACTTATTTTAGGCTTAATTTTCTTTGTAGGGGCAGTTATTGGGATTACATTACTATCAAATTTATCTCAGGAATTACTCGAATTGGTACTTTCTTTTGGTTTGGCTGCCCTCCTATTTTTAGTAACCGAAGAACTATTGACCGAAGCCCACGAAGAGAAAGAAACACTTTTACAAACCAGTATGTTCTTTGTGGGTTTTTTGATATTTTTATTGATTGGCATGGTGGCATAGAAATTTTAAGGAATCAACATACTAAAAACAGCATACTTTCGTATAATGGTTGAATTTAAACATAGATATAAAAATGTACAGAACATATTGTTGGAAATGTGTAGCAATGATGTTGTCATTCTCTGGAATGGCTTATGCTTTTTTGGCATAAAATCACCTACAAAATTGGTTTAAAGGGTTGCGGATAGTTGTATTCGCAACCCTTTTTATTTTTCAAAATCTAAAATTCTTAATTAATAGAACACAAACATATTTACGACAAAGACGGTAAGCAAATTTGTTGTACCCAAGAAGAAAAAATCAACAAAATGACAAATATTTCATTAAAAAAGAAGGTAAAAAAAGAGAGTTGTTGTGCCACAGACGAACATGATAACCATAAAGACGAACATTCTGACGATGAAGGAAACGACCATGAAGAACATTCTGATGAAGATGGACACGACCATTCGGGCGGTGAAAACCAAAGTACCTTTCAACTGTTTTTACCCG
>JAZKDE010000074.1:44823-65149 GCA_040387735.1 Bacteroidota bacterium | reverse complement strand
TTTCTTCATTGTTATGGTCAATAATTACCATTTTAGGGTCAATGCCGTGTTCTAAGGCAATTGCCATACTTCTTTCCGTTCCCTTTTTCTTGTCACGGTGAGGCGTGTGAACTTGCACGGGCAAATTCATTTCTTTGGCTAACTCCAATTGTAAACGATAATATTTTTCTTCCGCCGCTGTTTGGTCATCAAAACCGATTTCACCCACACCAACTACGCCTTCTTTTAATAAATATAAAGGCAAAATTTCCATCACTTGTTCTGCTAAAGCTTCATTATTAGCTTCACGAGAATTTAGTCCGATGGTGCAATAATGTTTTATGCCAAATTGCGAAGAACGAAAACGTTCCCAACCAACCAAACTGCTGTAATAATCTTTGAAACTTGCTAAACCCGTGCGGGGCTGACCGAGCCAAAAAGCAGGTTCAATAATAGCAACTACGCCAGCATCAGCCAAAGCCTGATAATCGTCGGTAGTGCGGGAAGTCATGTGAATATGCGGGTCGAAAAATTTCATACCCGAAATCAAATCTTTATAATTACCGTATTCTGTGTTAGAAAGAGCGATTGCCGTTTCAGCCTCTTGAAAATGCGAAGGATTTTGTTTTATTTCGTCGTGATTAAGGCACATAATTTAAATTATTTTAGCTGTTGTATCGTCAAAGATGATGACATAAATGTGATTTTCTACCCTTTTTTGTATGATAAAGTAGTATTCTAAGTATCAATAAATTAAACTTTAGTTTTGAATATCTTCTAAATATTTCCAACCATCCTTTACCATTGTTAATTCTTGATTATTTAAAGGATATTTCAGCAATAAATCATTGCCTGATAACGAATGCGAACAAACCAATGTTGCCGCAATTTTATTATGGATGTCATTGCTTAAAAATAAGGTTGCCATATCCTTCAAAATACTTTCATTCATAAAATTAACTACCAAACGCCAAACTTGTGCGGGAACAGTACGTCCAGCCGCCCAACGTTCATGGGCAAAATCTGAGAGCGTATCCGCTAAAGCCTGATTGGCTCGGCGGTCAATTCCTTGAATTAAATGAATTGGTTTATCATTGAAAATACATTTTAACACCAATTGATTCCATGCTAACTCCGAAAAATATTTGGCAGCATAAGGATTTCCGAAAGCGAATGAATTAAAGACATCGCCAATGTTAGAACGCACTGCATCCGTGGCACGATGAAGCCATTTTTCGGGCTGACTGAACAAGGACAAGGCTGAGAAGAGAGCAATAGACTCATTGATTTCGGCAGTATCAAAAAGTGTTTCTATTTGGGAAATATAATTTTCTTGAGCAGTATTTTCCAATAATAGTAGCAGATAAACTCGTACCAATCTATCAAGCGTCCAATATTGAATGTTTAAACCGTCAATATTTATAGTATCACTTTTGATTATTCTTTTGCCCACAAACCGTGGAGTAGCCACAAAAGCTATTGGCAGCAATTGGGTATTCGTAGATTTTGAATCAAGCCAAGCAAGTTCTTTTTCGTTGGCATTTTCTTGAATTATTTTAAAAATTGTCTCTATTGGCTTCTCGGTCATCGTGTATGGGGCATCAAAAAATGGGGTTAATTCAAGATGCGAGTTTTATGTTTTTACTTTGTAAAAATGAAAAGGCAAATTTATCAATAGTAAGCTAACAAAACTATTGCCTAAATCATAAAGTAGGTTGATTAACATAATTTGCATGGATTTTATGGCAATCAAACCGTGATTCATCTGCCCAAAAGGTTTGTAACATTTTTCCGAAAAAATATCTTACCAGAAGAATCTTTTTTAAATTGCAGAATGGGCTACTAATAAAATTCACCAAAAAGCCCCATCAGGAGTTTCCTAATGAGGCTTTTTCGATAAAAACAGCTACTTCGTTCAACGTTTTTGTCCAATTTGTAGCATTAATATTTCTTCATAATCTTCACCAATTCCTTCGTAATGACTTGGTAGCCTTTATCGGAAGGATGCAGACCATCATAAGTCATTTTTATTGATTCGGGTGGATACGGGTATTCGTCCGTTTCGGGATTGAAGGGAATGTTGATAAAATCAGGATACGGATAATTTGTGTAAACGCTGTTTTGGGGGTCTTTTAATCGTTTGTATTTCACAAGATTTTTCATTTTCAAATGCTTATTGTTGTACAAATCAACCACGCTGATATTTTCGTATTTGCCAATGGTATTAATTGCCTCTGCAAATTGAGCGAGAAATTGACCGTTTTTAGCTTTATATGAACCGTAAGCGTTATTTTTCATATTAGCGATGTAAACAAAATCAACTCGTTGCATCGGCGTTATCAGAATTATTTTAGCATCCTTATTTAAGCTACGCAGTTTGTCGATAATTATTCGGAAAGAGCCATTTACAGTGGTATTGCCCGTATTGTTTTCATAGTCAGCAAATGTTCCTAAAGGTCTTCCCGCCCACCAATCATTTGTTCCCAAAAATATTGAATACACGTCCGCTCTTGTCAGACTAAGCGTTTCGATTTTTTCGGCAATTTTTCCAGCAGTCCAACCATTATGCCCCTGATTGATATATGTTACCTCAGGTAGTTGTTCAACCACGCTTGTCATATACCCTTTCGTAATCCGATTCCCTGTTTCACTTGCGTGGTCATTTAAGTAGGTAATTGAATCTCCAATAGCCACCCAAGTTATTTTTGAGGGTGAAAAAGAGGAGAATAACCCAATAATTATAACGAATAATAAGCTTTTTTTTACCATAACAGATTTCAAGTGTATCGTTTAATTTAAAGGAATATACCGATATTAAATTTATTTCCTTCAAATATAGGATTTACATTCATGTCAACTATACTTTTTTACGGTGACTAAATTACTAAACATTTAATCATCAGTTACTTACTTGTTAAACAAAAAGAGTTCGACATTTCTGCCGAACTCTTTTTGTTAATTTTTACGATACCTATTTGTAAGCAGGATCTTGCACCAAAGTTGGCGTTCCATTTACCGATGAACGGTCGATGGCTTCCTGTGGAATTGGATAGAATTCGTTTTTACCTTTCGTAAAAGTAATTCCTTTCAAGTAACTTCTTTTATTTCCTTCAACAGCCGTATATTTATTCAATACCTCCGCTGAAATTCCCCAACGCTGCAAGTCAAAGAAACGGTGTCCTTCCATCGCAAATTCTAAACGAGTTTCAAAACGTACTGCCTTGCGAGCTGTTGCTGCATCTGTCCACGGTGTCGTATAGTTTTTAATGACATAGTTTGCCGCTGGTACTGGCGCTCCTTTTGCATCAAAAACCAATTTGTAGTCATCACGAGTAGCACCTTGCGTTGCTTTTTGAACAAAGCCTTCTGGATTTGCCGCTCTCGTTCTGATTTGGTTTACTAAGGCTCTGGCTCTTTCCAAATTGCCTAACTCAACTTCACACTCAGCTAACCACAACAAAATGTGTCCGTAGCGAATGATACGATAGTTATTGGCCGATAAATTTCCCCATCCATTAATGGCAGTGAATGCTTTTGAAGCAATGTGCTTTTTAGGAGAATAAGGGCCTGCATACGTTTGGTCACGGATAAAATCTACGTTATGGATTTTGAAGTCAATATACAAAATACCTCTTCTTCCTACGGTATGGTCAAGACGTGGATCTAAAGGAACCGTTGAAGGCTCATAAGGGTCGTCTAATTTTACGCCTTGGTCACTTTTTACATCTACATCATTGAATGTATCTAATAAAGGAAGTCCGTTGGCATCGGTTTTGTAAGCATTCACTAAATTTTGTGAAGCCTGATAAAATCCACAACATCCCCACGGTGAAGCATAAGGGTGAGCCAAGCCCATTCCTTGGTCAGAAGCATCTCCAGTAGCACTCGAAACGGCATATTGAACCTCAAAAAGAGACTCTTCATTATTACGAGTTGCCACATCGAAGTTACTGTAAAACTTAGGTGTTAATTTGAATTTACCACTGTTTACAATTTGGTCTAACAAGGCTTTTGCCGCTTGTAATTTAGCCGTATTTGCAACTCCCGTTGAAATATTCCAACCTTGAAACATATATGCTTTTGCCAAAAATGCCATGGCTGCCCATTTTGTTGGACGACCAACGTCGGTTTGTTTATCGGGTAATACCGCCATTGCTGCTTGAAAATCAGCTTCAATGAGTGGCCAAGTTTCTTTATCGTTTGGTATTTTTGTACTTTCCGTATTATTTAAATCAAACGTTTTATCATCCACAAATGGAATATTTTTCCACATTTTTCTGGCTTCAAAATGAAACACGCCTCGCAAGAATCTGGCTTCCGCTTCAATTTGTTTAGCACGGTCAGCATTGATACCTTGTGCCGCTTTCAAACTGTTCAAGGCATCATTTGCACGAGCAACGCCTTTGAATAAACCTCTCCATTTGTTCTTGATATGTCCATTTGTTGGCTGGAAGTCATATTTTTCAATAAATGATTGTTCAGGTTGGTCACCCGCATCCGTTCCTTTGTAGGCATCATCGGATGGAATTCCACCAAAAACCCAACTCTGAATTTCATTATTCCAAGAATCTTGACCGTCTAAACCTGTTCCGTCTAACATTCCGTAAGCACCCAAAAGGATTCCTTCTACGCCTGTGGGTGTTTGTAAAGCAGTCGGACTGTATTGTCCTTGAGGATCACGGGTAAGGAAGGTATCCGTACAAGCCGTTGCTAATCCACAAGTCAATCCAAATGCTAAACTATATTTTAATATTTTATTTTTCATTTTAATGAGTTTTAAATTTTCGTTGAAAATTAGTCAAGGTTCGATTCAATCATAAATCATTGACTACCAGATAATTGCATCAATAATCCCTAAAATCAAACACCTACTTATTTTATTAATAATCGTTCGTGAGCAGAAATTAGAATCCTACGTTTAAGCCAGCAGTCAGTGTTCTTGAAACAGGCATATAACCACCATCAAAACTCAATGTATTATCATTTCCTGTTTGAATTTCTGGATTTAAGCCCGTGTATTTGGTGAAAGTTGCCAAATTTTGAACTTGAAGGTATGCTTGAACATTAGCAAAACCAATGCTATTAGCAAGCTTTGAAGGCATTGTATAAGTCAACTGGATATTCTTGATTCTGAAATAAGAGCCTTTTTCAATGAAATAACTTGAAGGACGGCTACTCACTTGGTCATTGGCATCCATAATTGGCACAGTACCTCCTGGATTGCTTGGTTGCCAAGCCTCATACAAAGCACGTTTCGAGCGATTGCCTTGGAAAGTGTTGAAATCTGAGAAATAACGAGTATAATTGAATACATCATTTCCTTGCGTTCCATTACAGAAAACGGTTAAATCAAATGCTTTGTACCCTAAACTCATACTTAAACCATAAGTAAAATCTGGGTGAGGGTTTCCAATAACGGTACGGTCAGCATCATCAATTTTACCATCACCGTTAATATCCGCCATTTTGAATTTACCCGCTTTATTGTATCCATCCGCATAAGGAGCCCAAGCTTTTGCTTCTTCGTCCGATTGGAAAATACCTAATACTTTATAGCCAAAGAAAGAAGAAATTGGTAAGCCGGCTTGCGTTAACGTAACGGCAGGAACACGAGAGCTATTTCCAAAATATTTTGTATTTGGACTCTCATCTAATTTATCAACGGTATTGCGATATGTTGAATAATTTGCTCCCACGCTGTAACGAATACCACCCGCAGTTGAATTACGATAATTTAAACCAACATCAACCCCTTTATTGGTCATGGCTCCAACGTTGAACGCCGCTGCGCTGGCATCACCCGCCGTAAATGTATTCGGAATTGTGAATAACATATCCGATGTTTTACGGTTCCACACATCAATTTCTACGGCAAGTTTACTTTTAAATAAAGAAGCATCTATCCCAACGTTTGAAGAAGTAGTGGTTTCCCATTTCGCTTTAGGATTACCATAAGCCTGTGTATCATAACCAATTTTTGGGCTACTTGATGAACCGTCAATTGGATAACCTGCGTGATAAATATCCGCACGGTAGGTTGTATAGGCATTATAATCACCAATTTTTTGATTACCCGTTTGTCCGTATCCGAAACGCAATTTCAAATCATCAATAACAGGAAGTTCATTTTTAATAAAACCTTCCTCTGAAAGTCTCCAACCTAAACTGAAGGCAGGGAAAACAGCGTTACGAGAGGCTTGTAAGAAACGAGAAGATTGGTCATTACGAAGAATGGCTTGGAACAAATATTTGTCTTTGTAAGCATAATTTAATTTTCCAAATTGAGAATACAAAGTATAATCTCTGAAAATATTACCGCCATTTGAAACCTTCGTTGGGTCTCCTAAATCTAAATAACTAATGATTGGATTAGATTCAAAGGCATAACCGTTTCTACTGGCTCTGAATGCTTCACCTGTTTCTTTGATACTTTCCAAACCTATGTAAGCATCAATTTTGTGAACTTTATTGAAAGTTTTTGAGTAAGAAAGCGTGTTTGTCCAAGTCCAAGCAAAGAAATAACTATTGGTTGAAGTGGAACCGTTATTAAAGCTACCTTCAATATATTCTGGATTGGCACGGTCGATGTAACGTCCACGGTTAGTGTTAATGTCAATTCCAAAACTGGTTTTAACTTTAAGGTCGGGAAGAATATCATATTCGGCATATACGTTACCGAAAGCACGCAAACGATACGTGAAATTATCCTGCTGACGATAGAGTGTAGCGTAAGGATTTGAGTTATTTCCTAAGTTTGCTCCACGGCTACCCGCAAAATTTCCGGCAATATCATAAATTGGAAGAAGCGGATGATGCTTATATGAACCAGAAACAGCATTTTGTTCATCATTATTACCAAAACCACCTTTACGATTATCCAAAGATGCCGAGAAGTTTTCACCTACGTGAAGGCGTTTTTTCATGGCAGTAAATTCCGTATTTGCCCGAAGCGTATAACGCTCATAGCCCACAAATTTCACCACTGATTCTTGGTTAAAATAACCCAATGACAACGCAAAGCGACCATTTTCAGAACCGCCCGTTGCCGATAATTGGTAATTTCTGATGGGTGCTGTACGAGTTAATTCACTCCACCAATTTGTATCTGCCGCTTTTGTAATTGCATAAATATTACTTGGCGTCAAAGAATATAATTTAGGGTCAACCGCCGCCGTTCCTTCTTTACCTGCACTTGGAAAAACATAGTCAGGAATTGTTACTTCACCGTTTGCTCCAAAAGTATATTGTCCGTGTGAAGGCGTTTTACCTGCATATTTATCCGCTAAATACAAATACTGTCCTAACTCTTTTGCATTTAACGCTTGTACATTCTCGGCTGTTGTTTGCGAACCTTGATACGTTGAAAAAGAAACTTTAACTTCGCCTGGTTTTCCTTTTTTTGTGGTGATAATAACTACCCCGTTGGCAGCTCTTGAACCATAAATTGATGCTGATGAAGCGTCTTTCAGAATTTGAATTGTCTCGATATCCATTGGGTTCAAGTTTCCTTGACTTTCCGTTGGCACACCGTCAATCACGTACAGCGGGTCGTTGTTACCAATCGTTCCGAATCCACGAATCCTCACGGTCGCTTCCCCCCCAGGCGTGGCATCGTTCACAACGCTTAATCCAGAAGCACGACCTTGCATCATTTGTGCAAAAGTTGTAGCTGGAACAGATTGCAAATCTTTTGCTTGAATGGTGGCAACGGCACCCGTAATATCTCGTTTAGATTGTGTGCCATAACCAGTTACAATTACTTCGGATAAATTTGCCACATCCTCAGACAATGTTACTCTGATATCTGATTGGCTACCCACCTTAATTTCTTGAGATTGAAATCCTACTGATGAAATCATCAAAATAGCATTATCGTCTTTTACAGCAACCGAAAATTCCCCATTGGCGTTGGTGGTTGTACCTGTACTACTTCCTTTAATAACTATTGAAGCCCCAGGAATGCCCTGTCCAGATGGTTTGTCAGTAATTTTTCCTGTAACTTTTCTATTTTGAGCAAACGCACCAAAGCTCAAAAGGGCAAGTAACAAAAACATACTTTGTCGTAAATGTTTATTTTTCATAAAAATATTGAGTTAAAAAATGATAAAATTGGTAAAGTTCTCAATGAACCTATTTAATCTTTCTATGTTGATTTCTAATTTTAAATCAGAGCTGAAATAGAAAGGTTAAAGAGGTTCAATACATTCGGATTAAGAGGTTTTAAATAAAAAAGCTACTTATAAGTTTAAGTTTTTATTGGTATTATAATCTCAATTTTGATTTCCCTATTTTGTCATTTAGATGTACTTTTCTCATCCGCACTTAGAAAATCATTTCATTTTGTGAAGACTTTTATTTTGGCAATACATAAAATAATAAATGAAATATTGACACAGGCCTTCCATCTATCTTCGGCATGAATTAGTGTGTTAAGAGAATACTGAAGTTTTATTTCGCTGAATTGCTTATGAAGGAATCGTACTTGGATTTGTAAAAAAACACTGATTCATCGTCATGATTTATAGTTTTGGTGCATTTATTTATGATAATATTCACATTAAATACTTTAACAAAAATAGAGTTATATATTTTTGAATTTTATTCAATTTATATCATTATTTCTACAAAATGTTTCATTTTATTCAGCATTCACTTGATGTTTAATATTTTGGAAGTGTGTCAAAATGACACACTTCCACCCTTTATTTCACCACGGGGAATGATGAAATTCTCAATCTTGCCGCTCCCATCGGAATAAGTTCAATATCTTGTTCTTTGCTTGAAACCTCAACGGGGCTTTGAGGTAATAAATCACATAAACCATTTTTATCCAAAATCCATTCTGGAATAATCTTTCCTTTCGTTTTCAGGAAGATTGGTACTGATTCTTGGGTAAAAGGAAAATTATTGGTAGGCCAAGCTTTTTTGATAACTTCAAATTGGCTTTCTAATGGCTGATTATTTAGACTTAGCCCATAATTCCACATACTGAGGGGATAAATTTCGTAAGATTTCCACTTTGATTGGTCGGCATTTGGTTGCCACTTTGAATCACCAATTGCTGATTTTTTACTATCCATTTCTTTGTATGATTCCTCAATTTTCAAAGAAAAAGTAAGTGGTCCGAAATTGATACTAACACTATTTTTATTCCTTTCCCACGTATTTTTTTTAAGCTGCATTGGTAATTCCAATTCTACTAAATCGCCTTGCTTCCACTCTTTCTCAATTTTCACGTAAGAACCTGATTCAAAATTGACTGCTTGAGCGATTCCATTTACGCTCACATTTACCGTTTTACTCCAATTCGGAATTCGTAGATACAGCGGAAAAATCACATTGCTTGTTGTATTTACCTCTATTTTGATTAGCTCGTCAAAGGGATAATTAGTTATCTGTTTCAAAGTAACAAGGTTGTTTTTATTCCCTACCTTGACTGTTACTTCGCTACTATTGTACATAGTTGCCGCCACCCCATTATCAGGTGTTGCCATCCATAAATATTCGGAATAATACGGCCAACCTTGTGCGTGATTATGCTGACAACAACGACTGCTGAAAGGATTCATCATTAAAAAGGGACCCGAATTATCTATTCCTGGAGCGTGATTTCGGCTATCGCTCACTACCATATTCGGGGCTGTGAGGTATCGAAGTGCTTTAAAATCAGGCATCACAGCGGCTGGATAGGTATTAAATGCTACATTTTCACAATTATCCGCCCACATTGGGTCGGCGGTAATGCTCATCAAAATTTCATCCGAAGCCATTTGTTCTACCATACCGCAAGTTTCAACAGCTTGTCGAGGGTCGTCGTAACCTTTTCGGCTGTTTTCATCCGAACCAAACATTCCGCCTGGTACTTGACCGTAAAGATTACGAATGAGGTAAAAATCATCGTAAGTTGCTTTTAAAGAACTACTGTCTTTCGACTGCATAAAGTAGGTTGCGGGTTCTCTAAAACACTGAGCAATATTGACATTATGCCAATTGGGTAAATTATCTTTTTGTTGCCAGTTAGCGGTATTTTTATGAATTTTCGTGGCAAGGTCAAGTAACCATTTTTCTCCCGTTCGATTATAAAGCCAATAAATACTGAGTAAATTATCTCCTCCACGGCTGTTTTCCCAATAGATTTCTAATAATTTATCGTCTGGTACTGTAAGTTGCCATTTAAAATAATTGGTCATAAATAGAAGCACACGGGCATCATTACTAAACTCATAATACGACTGCATCGTCCATAAAATCAACATATTAGGCCATAAATCTTGCGTCAAATTCTTGTTTCGTTGAATATCCGCTTCGGTAATACTTGGCCCAAAATATCCGTTTGACCTTTGGCTGTCAAAAACTTTATTGAGCCACAATTTAGTTTCAGCAATTATTTTGTCATCTTTTAAAATGTAACCCAAATTTCCGTAACCTTTTAACCAGTAAGGTACTTCTTCCCAACCATAATCTCCTTTGCCCTCAGTACTGTACCACGCATTATTGGACTTGTCCAACCACGCACTAATTTCTCCGAGTTGTCCCGTTAAGCCATCTCTTTGAAGTTCAAGATATTTCAAAATCCAACCTTGCGGTTTTATACTTCCAACAGGTAATTTTATCAGTGAAAGTGGAGCCAAAGGCAACTTATTACTCGGGTAAAATTTATTTAATTGTTTGTTATCTGGACGTTTAACATTGGTAATTTTAAGCGTATTGTTCTGAGAAAATAGTTGATTTGTTGATGAAGTAGTAATTGCAAAAAAGAGAATCAATATGAGATTTTTCATTTTAATGAGATTTGGCGAGTTAAGATTTATATAATCATGCCCTTAACGTCGACGGGTAGTTTCACGGTAGAACTACTCGCCAACATTTCTCTAAATAACTTTTATTTATCCTTGAATTTTTGTTCTAAAACCTTCATAAAATACCCTCCAACGACACTTCTTGCCTGAAAACCAACCATTTTCCCAGTTTTGGTTTCGTGCCAATCACTCAAAGGAACTCTGGAAGTTGTTTGGGTGGCATAATCATACATTGGATTAATGAATGCGTCAAAATCGTGCTTGTCACTTGCCAAAACCGATGTCCAAATTACCCAATCCGATTTTGTGTAAGTTGCTCTACTATCAAGTGGCAAACCAAACTCATTTTGCTTCGTCAAGTAGTATTTTATTTCAGTATCAAATACATCTTTAGGAAATAAATTCATCTTTAAGACTTTGTCCCACACCAAATTATACTTCTGGCTCCACGTTCCTTTCTTATCGAATGTTAAAGCATAATGGTCACCATCTTTTGCCATTTCTATCCACTTCGCAACAAATGCTTTCGTCAACATTTGGTAGGTATCGGCAGTTTTATTTTCGCCCAATTGTTTCGCCATTTGAGCATAGCCACCGAGTGCAACAATCGCTTTTGCAGAGAGATTAATATTTCGGGCAAGATGACCCGCAAAATCATCGGTACATAGTTGATTGGCAGGGTCAAAACCCTCTTTACTCAAATAATCAGCCCAAATTGATAAGGTTTTCCAATGCTTTTTAGCGTACTCGGCTGTGCCTTCCGCTCTACAAATGGCTGCTGTTAAAATAATCATATTCCCGCATTCTTCTACGGGCATATCTTCGCCGTAAGTTTGTCCATTTGCTAATGGATAAGTACCTAAATCATGAGCAGCGAAAGGTTTTCTCCATTTTCCACTTTCGCTGTAATAAAAAATTCCGTTCAACATTCCTTTCAATAATTCGGGATTGTACGCAAGAAACAATGGGGCAGATGGGTAAGTTACATCAACTGTATTAATGGAACCATTGCTATAATTTTCCTTAGATAAAAACAAGATTTCACCTTCGGGACTTTTTACTAATTTATGGGCCGAAATACTTTGTCGATAAGCTAATTCACAGAGTTTTGCGTATTTCTCCCCTCCTACTTTTAGGGCATCATCATAAATTGTTTGGTTCAAAATCTTGCACTTTTTAATAATTGAGAGATATTCTTTTGCGGCCGCTGACAACTGCTGTTCCATCGTAATGACAGCACTTTTTTTCCACCAAGGGCGAAGGTTTTTATTAAAATATTGAACAGCATATAAATCATCGTACCCAATCAAAATCATTTGTTCCTTTTCGTCGTTACCCACTTTATCCATATTTATGATCGTATTCAACAACAGATGTTTCCCCACCAAAATATCTTTTGGGGGTGATTGAAAAGGATTTACAATTTCATCGGAAGTAATTGATTGTCTAACATTTACGGCCGATGGAGTAGCAACGTATAAATACCCCCAATCTATTCGGAGGTCATCGCCTTTCTTTTGCAAAATTGGCTGTTCAGTAGTTCCCGCTTTCAAAATATTTAGACGATTACTGGTATATTTTTGAGCCTTTATTTGCTGAGTCGTTGTATTAGTAGCAATGTTTGTGGATGCTCCAAAGTAAAGTTGTACCGCATGACTTACGCCGTCATTAGATTTCACTTTTGCACTCATATACGATACAGGTCTGGCTAAAATATCAAGGTCATTTATCAACAAAGGAGACGTAAATGTAAGATTGAGATTAACTTTTCCGCAGGTAAATTCATACGTCGTTTGCGTAGCATTTACGGAAACGTTTTTCTGTTCTGCCAAATGCAATTTCGAATCATTATTGGGAGCACTTTTCTCAACAATTCCAACATCCAATAAAGCACCTCCGCCTGTATTGACAACGTGGACAGCTAAAACATTCTTTCCTTTCTTCAAATTATCTTTCTTCAAAGGAACGTAAACATATTTGCTGGCACAGCATCCTTTTTCATAGATTAATTCCCCATTCAAATACACTTGAACATCATCATCGTATTGAAGTTTTAGAAGTGGTTCACTAAAATTGAGATTATTTAGGTTAAATTCTCTTCGAACCCAAATATCTTTGGAAAGCCACATTGTTTTAGAAATTCCCGTATTATTTCCGAAAGGGGCAATTCCTTTTTTCCACAGAGAATCATCAAAATCAGGATTTATCCAACCTTCATTTGGTGACGATTCTGTGTATTTTGTGACGTAATTTACCTCGTCGGAAGTTGGTAAAATATTTTTGTAGGTAGCTGATTTTTCACCCATAAAACGATATATTTCACCATCAACTTTCAGAAAACCAGTCAAAGAATGGTCAGTACCTGTCCAATGTTTTGTTGGAGATTCAGTTAGTTTATCGGTGGTTGACCAAATGCTAAAATAAGGATCGTGGGTGATAAGAGGATAAGCGGGAGCTTGGGTATTTTGAGCAAAAGAGAAGGCAATTTTATGGAATATAAGGACTACAAATAATAGTTTTTTCATTTTAAAGTTGTTAGATAATAATGCCATTAATTTAATTTTATGATATTCCGAAACCAATCCAAGAAAACCAAACCGTTCAATACGTGTTTATTCGTGGTTAATTTAAAGTAAATTTGTTATGTGGAAACTTATTAAGTCTATTTTGATAAAAGATTTAAGAAATGCGGGGTTAAGGCTAACCCCGCCTTCTTTCACTATACCCAATCTTTTTATCGGTAAACTCTCGAAGAAGGTTGTTTTTCAAGAGAATTATTTTCAGAAGAATTTATTTTTCAACGAAAAGCTAAGCGAAATTTGTTTAGAGAATAAGTATGTTAATCAGCAATAAAGACACATAGTTTTAGAGATTTGATTTTAAACACCTTGTGAATTTTAATGGCTTGTGTCCTTAAATCATTACCATTGAAATACTTACCTAAAATCAATTATATTAAGCAAATTTCATCTTGGAATGCGATACAAATTTAGGCTTTACTTTTTTTAGAAGTGATTCAAAAAGTATCATTATTTCCACATATTGTTACATTTTATATTGTTTGAAAGATAATTTACTATCTTTATGAATCTCAAAAACTAATATTTTTTTTCCTAATTTATCCCAAAACTTTTGAAGAAGTACAAACATATCTTCTCCCTTTTATCAACAATACTACCATTGTTAATTTGTGTCAAAAGTACACTTGCACAATCTTATTTTTTTCGGCATTATCAAGTAGAAAATGGACTTTCAAACAATTCCATTTATAGTAGTACTCAAGATAAGAATGGTTTTATGTGGTTTGGTACGAGGGATGGACTAAATCGTTTTGATGGGTATCATTTTAAAACTTTTAAAATAAATGATACTGAAAATTGTTTAAGCCCTGATTTAATTTACAGTATTTTTCCCGATAAAAAAGGCACATTATGGATTGGTAGCACGAAAGGTTTGTATTTTTTTGACTCCCAAAAAGAAGCCTTAGTATGTTTTATTGATTCGCTCAAAGAAATCAACACCGTTCAAATAGATAATAACAACCAAATTTGGTTTATCTCCCATTATACCTTGTGTCGGTATAATTTCAAGAATAAAACACTCAAAAAATTTCCAATATCCCAATATTTTCCCGCATCCTCAATTTCTTTAGATGCCAAAGGGCAAATTTGGATCGGCACAAGAAATGGTTTCTTACAAAAATTTAACGCTGAAACAGAAACTTTCAAAAGCTATAATATTTTTGCTCATTCTCATAAAGCTTCCTCAAATTCTATTCAAAAAATATATTGTTTAGGAGCAGAAACGGTATTAGTAGGAACAGTTAATCAGGGACTAAAGAAGTTCGATATTCTTTCCGAAACTTATCAGGAAGTTTTAATCTTTAATTCCCATAAAAGTATTATCCACATTCGAGATATTAAGCAATACGCTGAAAATGAATTATGGCTTGCAACGGAATCGGGTATTTTTATCCTCAATACGTTAACTAATCAATTTACCAATCTCAAAAAGAAATTTCTTGACCCGTTTTCTCTCACCGATAATGCCGTCTATTCACTTTGCAAGGACAAAGAAGGTGGGATTTGGGCAGGAACGTTCTTTGGTGGCATTAATTATTATTCTAAAAGAAACTCCCTTTTTGAAAAGTATTTTGCGGACAATACCAAGAAAGCACTCAGTGGTAATGTCATCAGGGAAATATGCCCCGACCATTTCGGCAACCTTTGGGTTGGTACTGAAGATGCAGGCCTGAATAAGTTAAATATTCAAACGGGAGTTATCACGCAATTTATTCCAAATGGTGAAAAAGGCAGTATTGCTTACACCAATATTCAAGGATTATTGAATGTCGGAGATGATTTATGGATTGGCACTTTTGAGCATGGACTTGATATTATGGACATCAAGACGGGCAAAATCAAGAAACACTATAATGCTGGTCAAGGTAAATATGATTTAAAAAACAATTTTATCGTAACCATTTTTAAAAGTAAATCAGGCGAAATTTTTATTGGAACTGCTAATTCCTTGATGAAATATAATGCTAAAGTTGATGGTTTTGAACTGGTCAACGACCCATCCTTGAGCCCTTTTACCACTTCGATATTAGAAGACAGCAATAAAACTATTTGGTATGGTACCAATATGGGCGTATTTTATTATAATCCATACACGAAAGAAAGGGGACATTTCTTCAACGACCCGCAAAATCCAAATTCTCTTACGAACAATAGCGTCAATACTATTTTTGAAGATAGCAACCATTGTTTATGGTTTTCGACGGAAGGTGGTGGGCTTTGCAAATTAAGTAAAGATAGAAAAACACTCACGTCACTCACCATGAAAAACGGATTACCCAGTAATTTTGTGGTGAAGGTTTTAGAAGATAACAAAAAGACATTTTGGATTTCTACTTCTCGTGGATTGGTAAATTTTAACCCCGCCAACAATCGTATTGTAACTTATACCAAAGACAATGGTTTATTAAGCGACCAATTCAATTATAATTCGGGGTATAAAGATGCCCAAGGAAAATTGTATTTTGGGAGTATCAAAGGAATGATTACTTTTAGTCCCAAAGACATTGTAAAAGAAGTTACAGCAGCCCCCATTTATATTACTGATTTTAGGGTAGAAAATAAAGCACAGGAAATTTACGGGGAAAATTCTATTCTAAAAAAATCAATTATCTACACAAATGAATTAACCTTACCTTACGATAAATCTTCTTTTAATATTGACTTTGCTGCCTTGAGTTTTGTTTCACCAGAAATGACCGTTTACAGTTACTTCATGAAAGGATTGGATAAAGAATGGACCGAAGTAAAACCCAATCGGAAAGTCTATTTCACCAATCTTTCGCCTGGCAAATACGTTTTCAAATTGAAAGCTTTTATTAACGGCAATTGGACAAAAGAAGAAAAGCGACTTTCCATTACGATTCTACCTCCGTGGTGGGCAACTATTTGGGCTTATTTATTTTACTCGATTGTCATCGTTTCTTTGATTTATTACTTGCTAAGTAGCTATCACATCATAATTGAAGATAGAAAAGAGAAAGAAATCTATGAAGCAAAAATTGACTTTTTTACCAATTTGGCCCACGAGATACGAACTCCACTCACGTTGATAAAAGGCCCCGTTGAAAATTTGATGGAGCAAGTTGGGGATGTGCCACAAATAAAGGACGACGTTGTGATGATGGATAGAAATACCAATCGTCTTATTGCCTTAGTTACACAGATTTTAGATTTCAGAAAGGTAGAATCAAAGAGCTTTAGTATTGATTTTATCAATGTAAATATTACCGAATTATTAAGAGAATCGTATTTAAATTTTGCCGTTCTAACGAAAAAAAGGAAATTAGAATATACAATTGATTGTCCTACAAGCCCTATTTTTGCCCTTGTGGATGAGGAAGCTCTCAATAAAATATTCAGTAATCTACTCAATAATGCAGTAAAATTTGCCCATAAAAAAGTAGCCGTCCGACTATCACCAATTACGCAATATTCGCACAATTTTACCATAGAATTTGAAAACGATGGCTTGTCAATTCCAGCCGAAATGAAAGAGAAAATCTTTGAACCATTCTACCGTTTGAAAGAATCAAAGCAAGAAGGAACGGGCATTGGTTTAGCATTGGCCAGGTCACTCACGGAACTACTCAATGGAGATTTATATCTAAAGGAAACGTTTGATGGCTCCATTATTTTTGTCCTAAAAGTACCAATACAACCAGAAAACAGTATTATCAGCAATTAAAAATACATATAAACTCTTTATACTTAAAACTATGCTACCCATCATTTTACTCGTAGATGACAATGACGAAATACTGGAATTCTTAGAAAGAATGTTGAAAAGTAAATACACAATTTTGAAAGCCGAAGACGGACGAGAAGCCTTAGAAGTTTTGGAAACTGAGGCTGTTCAATTAATCATTAGTGATGTGATGATGCCCGTTATGGATGGTTTTGAATTATGTAAAAAAATTAAAGCCAATTTTGAATATTCGCACATCCCAGTGATTTTACTGACAGCAAAAAATGCGATTCAATCAAAAGTTGAAGGATTGCAATTAGGAGCGGATGCTTATATTGAAAAACCGTTTTCCAAAGAACATCTTCAGGCACAAATCACCAGTCTTTTGAATAATCGAAATATTATTCGAGAGTTTTTTGCCAATTCTCCCTTAATTCACATCAAAAGCATTGCACATTCCAAAGCGGATGAATTATTCTTAGAAACCTTGCACGATACAATTAACAAAAACCTTGAAGATACCGATTTAGACGTAGAAAAATTGGCTCAAATTATGAACATGAGTCGAATTACACTTTACCGAAAAATCAAAGCAATTTCGGTATTAACACCAATAGAATTAATCAATATCACTCGATTGAAAAAAGGTGCTGAGTTATTGGCAGAAGGCAATCATCGCATTTTTGAAGTTTCGTACATGGTTGGATATAGTTCACAAAGTAATTTTGCCCGTAATTTTCAAAAGCAATTTAACATTACTCCCACCGAATACATGAATTCAAAACAAATGAGCAAAGAAAGGTAAGTTCTTAGCAGAATATGAATTAGCCACGAAGACTAAATTTATAAAATGTCTTCGTGGCATTTATTTCATACTTTTTGAGCAATACCTTTCAACAATTTCCCCAATAAAAGCCCTTGATTTTCCACTAATTCAGGAGAATTTGACAACGCTGTTGCCAAACTCATTGGCTGATTTAGCAGAGAAGTAGCATATAAAATGCCCTTTTGAGCGACAATACTTTCAACTTCCAGTAAAGTTCCGCATACTAATATTACAGGCGTTGCAGAGATTTCTGCGAGTGCTAATAAGCGAGAGATGAGTTTTCCTTGCCAAGTTTGGCTATCAATTTTGCCTTCACCAGTTATTAAAATATCCGTATTTTCAAGTTTATCCGCTACGTGATTTACCTCCAAAATCCAATCGGCAGCCGATACGATTTGAGCATCCAAAAAACAGACTGCTCCACCGCCTATTCCACCGCCTGCCCCACTACCAGCAATCATTTGTAAATCCTTTTTGAAATATTGTAAGCAAAGATTTCTCACATTTTGCAAACCGAAATCTAATAATTTGACAGCCTCATTATCAGCACCTTTTTGGGGTGAGAAAACGTAGGCGGCTCCATTTTTTCCGTAAAACGGATTATTCACATCCGTAGCAACAATAAATTGGGTTTGTGATAATTTAGGATGTAATTTTTCCTTCTTTATCTTTCGTATTTTTTCAAGATTCTCGCCAATTGGACTAAGAATAACGTCGTTTTCATCTAAAAATTCGAACCCCAATGCCGAAGCCATACCAATACCTGCATCATTTGTTGCACTTCCACCAACGGTAAGAATAATTTGATTAGCTCCTTTTTCGATAGCATCCTTTACTAATTCCCCTGTTCCAAAAGTACTGGTTTTTAAGCAATTACGTTTATTTGCAGATAATAATTCAATACCAGAAGCTCTCGCCATCTCTATTAAAGCCGTTTTATTATCTTCAATCCAAAGATAATTGGCTTTAATTTTTCTGGCGAGGGGATCATGTACCTCACAATTAATAAAAACACCACCCCAAACTGATTGAAGCGTTTCAAGCGTGCCTTCGCCGCCATCAGCTAAGGGCAATAACTCAATATTTGCGGCAGGAAATGTTCGTAAAATGCCTTTTTTTAAGCCCTCGCAAACCTCCCGTGCGGAGAGCGAGTCTTTGAATTTATCAGTAGCAATTAAAATATCCATGGACATCAAAAAGATAATTACAACAAGATAAGCACGAATTGTAATTACTAATGCAATATGACACTTTTAATTTAATCGAAACTATTGACAATTTGACTAAGCAGTTCCTTTCAAAATTTTATTCCAATAAAGCCACGGCAATAAGTATTTTTTAAGAATCCACATAGTCCAACGGGGTTTTGCTTGGTCGAATGGGAAAGTCATTTTTGGCGTATTAGTATAGTCAAATTCTGCCAACATCAATTTACCGTATTGCGTTGGAATTGGACAAGCACTGTATCCGTCATACTGTGATTCAATCGATTTTTTATCTAAAAATGCCAATAAATTTTCAACCACAACGGGTACTTGTTTCCGAATTGCAGCTCCTGTTTTACTGCAAGGAGCATTGGTACAATCACCGCAAGCAAAAACATTCGCAAAACGAATATGTTGCATCGTATTTTTATTGATTTCTACGTAACCCATTGCATTATTGGCATCCGCTAAAGGGCTATTTTTAATAAAATCTGGAGCCGATTGCGGCGGCACAGCATGGCACATATCAAATTTTATCTCTTTTTTTTCCAACACGCCATTTTCATCTCTTTGTTCGTAATAAACAGTTTTATTTTTACCATCAATCTCAACCGTATTACTCAAAAAGTGAACGTGAATATTGTTATTTGCCACAACCTCCGTGAGTGTTTCGGCATATTCTTTTACGCCAAATATCACACCTGCTCCTGAAATATATTGAACATTACACTTATCCAAAATACCTTGCTTTCGCCAATAATCGCAAGCTAAATACATGATTTTATGAGGAGCTCCACCGCATTTGATGGGTGTAGAAGGATTGGTAAAAACGGCCGTTCCACCTTTGAAATTCTTGATGAGTTCCCACGTATATGGAGCTACGTCAAAGGAATAATTACTCGAAACCTGATTTTTTCCGAGTGTCTCTTTAAACCCCTTAATTTTGTTCCAATCCAATTGAATACCTGGAGCAACAATAAGCGAATCATAAGTATATTTTTCACCACTACTGCCCGTCACTTGATTTTGTTCGGGCTGAAAAGTAGCCACTGCATCTTTTATCCAAGTGGTTCCTTTTGGAATAAAATCAGCTTCCGATTTTTCAGTTGCTTGAATATCAAATTCGCCTGCACCTACCAATGTCCATGCGGGTTGATAATAGTGTTTTTCGGAAGGTTCAATAATGCCAATGCTCAAAGAAGACCTTTTAATTAACAAAAATTCAGCACTTTTGCGATATAAATTAAGAC
>JAZKDE010000074.1:0-44813 GCA_040387735.1 Bacteroidota bacterium | reverse complement strand
AAATCCCCAGTTGCCGGGTCAGATCGACCACCGGCATGCGTAATTCGACTTGCTTGAGCGCCGCTACGATCTGTTTTACCAAATAACGTTTTTTCTTCATGGCTACATCCCTTTCGAGAATATCGCCGAAAGACCAGCATTTCCCCCTCCAACGATAAGAATTTGATAATGTTTGCTCATTTTAAAGTATTTAGTTTAATTTTTTATCAAAATTGTACTATTTACTTCAGTTCGTCTGTAACAAATGTCACACAGCTTCCTAATCTTTCTGAAAACATTCACGGTTATTTTGATACGAACGATAAAACCTCCTTCAAACGTCAAGCAAATCGACGTTCAAGGGAGGTTTAGTTTCAAACTATAAATACTTGACAATTATTTCATGCTTTGTAAGTTGGCTTATTCTTGGGGTACGATGCTTCATCCGCATTGTAATCCACAAAAAAGTTAATCCAAATTCGACGAGCTAAACGAAAAAATATCGTCGTAAAAATCACCAAACAAGGCACCACATAATAAAGCAATTTAACAGGGTCAACGTCTATGAATCCAACAAAAATCACAAAAGTAGTTACAATAAACGCCACGTTAAAAGCATAACTTATGTACATCGCTCCCGTATAAAACCCCGGTTCTGGTTCAAAGTTCTCACCACAAACCGAGCATCTTTTATGAATTTTATCGAATTGTTTTAGGTTGAAAATCTGTTTATTTTCAAAAAAATCTCCTTCTTGACAATGTGGACATTTATTGAATATAATACTATATAACTTATTCCCTTTCAGCATCTTACTTTATTTTTATGATTGTAAACGTCTATTTATTTGGATACAAAGTACGACAATGAAAAACAATCAAGTTTTTCCAAATCAAGATAATTATAGCACAAATCAACTATTTTAAATATACTTTACGGAATTCAATGGGAGTTTGAGCAGTGAGCTTTCTAAAAAAGCGGGTAAAGTAGGAAGTATCATTGAAACCCAACTGAAAAACAATTTCTTTGATACTTAAATCGGTGTGCGTAAGTAAACGTTGAGCCTCAATTAATAACCTTTCTTGCAAAAGTAAACTGGCCGTTTTATTGAGAAAAGTCTTGCAAAGGGCATTTAAATAATTGGGCGTAATATTCATCATATCGGCGTAGTCTTTAATTTCTTTCTTGGTGATATAATGCAAATTAATCAATTCCTCAAATTGACGAATTTTGAAATACTGCCCGTAAAGTTCTGGATTTTGAAGATCATCGTAGCACCGATTGGCATTTTCGAGAATGAGAAAAAGATACGATAAAAAAACCTCATTTCTACGGGGCTTCTGCGTGGCAAATTCTTGGAAAGCTTCTTGAAAAATATTATCAAAAAAAACAACATTTGACTCCAATTGCAATAATGGTTTCTGTTGATTGGTGTGATAAAAAGGATATTTAAAAAGTCGCTGTGGATAAAGAGATGAAAAGTAATTAGTCTCAAAGTAAAGCGTAAAACCTTCACTATCAGGAGACAACTCCCAATTATGCACTTGCCCTGGTGTGAGAAAATACAATTGATTGGGAGCTATCTGATATGTTTTAAAATCTATGGTATGCGTTCCCGAACCCTTCCGAATATACATAACCATGTAAAAACTATGGCTGTGAGATTGGTCAATATTCTTGAAATCTTGTACCAAGTCTTCGAGTTTAGTCATGTAAAAATCATCCTTATTTTTACTTTGGTCAGGGTAAGATTCTATACAATAAACGGGAAAAGATTTGGCTTTCATTTTAGTTTGGTAATTTATCTTTGAAAAAACCATACGTCCAAGTACCCGCAATGGCACTTAATAAAGTGGCTAAAACTACCACATAACCACTACCGATTTGGGCGAATAATGGACCAGGACACGCTCCAGTAATTGCCCAACCTAAGCCAAAAATTAAACCACCGTATATTTGTCCTTTTTGGAATTTCTTTGGGTGAAACACAACTTCTTCTCCCGATAAAGTCTTGATATTAAACTTTTTAATCAAGAAAACTGAAACCATCCCGACAACCACAGCACTACCAATAACACCGTACATGTGGAAACTTTGTAAACGGAACATTTCTTGAATTCTGAACCACGAAATGATTTCTGCTTTCACAAAAACAATTCCGAACATGATGCCAACAATTAAATATTTGACGTTACCAGTCCAACTTTCGGACTGTTGCATATCGTTGGGAGCTTCGCAAACAAAAGGTTGTTCGTCCTGTTCCATAGTTGATATATTTTGATTATTTTTCATTAGAAGATGCTTTTGAATTAAAATAATTTAAAAATAAGTGGCATTAATAAATGGGTCATTGTGAAGCCGCCCACCATAAAACAACAAGTAGCAATCAACGATGGAACTTGCAAATTTGACAAGCCCATAATGGCATGACCCGATGTACAACCGCCCGCCCAACGAGTTCCAAAACCAACCATAAAACCGCCTAAAACAAAGAATATTAAGCCTTTGACTGAAAATAAAACCTCAACACTGAATAAATCAGCGGGCATTAATCCCGAAAAATCTTTGATTCCTAAAGCACTTAAATTCGCCATTGTTGCTTCTGAAAGCACAAATACATTGGGATTTTCCAAGAAATTGGTGGCAATCATTCCTCCAAAAAATACACCCAAAACAAATACTAAATTCCAAATTTCTTTTTTCCAATCGTATTTAAAGAAAGGAATATTGGCAGGCAAACAAGCCGCACAAATGTGGCGTAATGACGACGATATTCCGAATGATTTATTGCCGATGAGTAATAATGTGGGAACTGTTAGCCCGATTAATGGCCCTGCTACGTACCAAGCCCAAGGTTTACGAATGATTTCTAAAAAATATTCCATTGATTATAATTGATAATTGAGTACAAAATTAAGTTGTGACATATTTACTTTATTAATTACGTAACGGTCGTTGTCATAGATTTCGCCACGATTATCTTTTCTGACGAAGAGCATTTGGGCGTTTAAACCTTTCATTTTTCCCGAAAACTGAAAGGTTACATTTGCGGTAAATTGGGTGAATGAAGGAATCCCGTATTTATTCAAAGCAACGTTTTTTACATCTGGAAAACGATAATAACCGTATCCCAGTTCTGATTTAAGCTTTTTTTTGAACCATGTTTTGCTGAGTTTCGTGGAATACGCCCAAACATCGCCCACTCCTTCGATTCGCTCACGGGGAAGAAAGGTATAAAATTGCTCCACGCCCCATTCACGAGGCATTAAATAACGACCTTCAGCGGTAGTTCTACCAAAATTCAAGGAAGTTTCCCACGAATTGGCACTGTATCCAATCCGTGAATTGATAATTAATGACTGATTTTGAGTAGGGAAATAGGTTTTTAAAGGGTCAGCATTGCCTCCATTTTCCAAAGCATTTTGCCGAACTAACAAAGCCCCAATCATCAGGCGATGTGAATTGTCAATTTTATGCGTAAATTCTGTTTTCAAGTAAGCGGTATTGAACATATTTTCGGCCAAAATATTCCCCACTAATACTTGAACCGCAGGATTTGGTGTGTAATAAATATCCAATATTCCGATTCCTGCACTGGTAATATTGCCAAAATATTGCGATTTTGTACCGTTCACATTTACACCGAGTGGGTAATAACCTACCGAATTTTCTACCGAATACCAATGCGTAGTTGAACGAGGAGAAACGCCCAAAATCCAATCTAATTTAACCTGTATTTTTTTATTCGGTCGCAAATCAAACGCAATTCCTTGTACTATTGTTGGCGACATTCTGCCATCTTGAGCATTCAAAAACAGATTTTTGGGAATATAGTTGCCAACTAAAACGGAGGATTTTTTGAACTGATATTTTAAAAATAAGGTCTGCAAACGCAATAATAAATTTTTCCGACTGACATCCGCCAAATCGTACAAACCAACTTCGTAACGGTCAATAGCTTTGGTTACGGGGTCAGCAATGGTAAAATCGGAAGAGGATATATTCTGCGTTACAAATCCTCCAATTTCCATTTGAAAACCTTTATAAACATCCGAACGATACCCAAACCCTAAACCCAAAGCAGTGGCATTATAATCGGAAAGTCCACTTTGATTATCTGTGAAAATTGATACCAACCGAGCCTGCCCGTAAAACTTGCCTTTGGTTATGGCTTGCAAAACGGTATTGCTATCTTTAGGGACTACTTTTAATTCTGTCGCTTGCCCGAAGGTTTGCCACGACAAATTTCCAAGAAATCCGACTAACATAATTTTGTAAAATTGATTCATCATTATTGATTAATTTTCTACAAAACTATGACCGTAAAAAAGCGGAGTTCGTGATAAATGTTACAGACAAAAAATATATTTTCTAAAATCCTGCTTTGATATACGACCAACCATCCTCTTCTTTCAAGACTATTTCGGCCAATCCAACGGGAACGAAAGTAGCTCCCACCAAAATTTGAGATTTATCTATTTTTCGTTGTTTTAATGTATTTTCACAAACGGCAAAAACAGCCCCACGAGCCCTTAAAGCATCTATTTCTTTTACGAAACGGGCTTCATCCTGTTTCATAAACCCGATTCCATTGTTATGGACAACTACCTCGATTTTAGCATTTTTCCAATAGTCTAACACATTAGCAACTTGTTTCACTAAGGATTTATGTACCAAAGTATCACTCGATGCGAGATGAAAAACGATTTTATGCTGTTTCTCAACGGTTTGTCCAAAAGAAACATTGACCAAAATAAGGGTCAAAAATGACAGAATAACGAAACGATTTCTCATAGTTTTGCAATTGAAGGGTTTTTGATTTTTAAATTTTTGTGTTGCTCTTTCCACTCTTTGATGGGTTTGAATGGTCCAAATTTATGTTGTTTTTCTGGAAAAGAATCAGCGTAAGGGCCAAAAGGATGGTCAAAAGGTTTACTCGCTATATTGGGCCAATCTTTACTCAAATCTTTGGTGGGACGTGGCATGGAATTCACATACGCAGCCACATCCCAAGCATCAGCATCCGATAATTGCGGACGTTCATACGTTGCCCCGTAAGGCATATTGTATTTGACGTATCCCGCAAAATTTGAAATACGGAAAAGTCCCGCCCCAATATTATAGCTGTGCTTGCCCCAAAGTGGTGGATAGGTAAAATTTTTGCCATCGGATGCTAACACACCTTCGCCATTAGCTTGGTGACAACTTTGGCATTTTTGTTCGTAAACAATTTTTCCCAAAACAGGGTCACAGGGCCTTTTTAGTCCTTTTATTTTAAAAATTCCAGAACCACGAGGGGCTTTTTTCTTGGGAACATCCGTACCAAGCCATTTAATGTACGCCAAAATTGCTTGCATTTCGTGGCTGTTAGAATCAAGTGCTTTACCATTCAGACTTCTTTCAAAACAATCATTTACCCGTTTTACTTGATTTTCAACCGCTCCAGAACGTTCTCTAAATTTCGGAAATGTGGCTTCAACGGCAAAGTAATTATTTCCCCAAGGTTGTGTTCCTGCCTGCAAATGGCAATTCTGACAATTCATTCCGTTCGAAATATGTTTTACCGAACCTTTTGGACCTAAATAATCAGCGGTATGGGCAATTAATTCACGTCCATATTTTACCAATTTTTGTTCTGAAGTATCCAGTTTTATCATTCGCCAATCGGCAGGAGCAGTCCAAAGATGCACAAAATTTGAATCAGGTTTTACGAAAGCTTTTTTTACAATTGGTTCATCCGTTTTAAAATCGGGAATACCAAAAAGAGAAGTGTAAACAAGCGTCAAAATCAGAATAAAAGCCACGGCTAACAAACCACTCATAATGCTGAGAGTTTTCGTAATTTTGTCAGTATTATTTTCAAAATTGGGCTGTGTCATACTTAAAATTAAATTTATTTTATAATGACAACAAAGGTATAGGAATGATTAAATATCAATTGTGATAATTGTTACATAAAAGAAACCCCACCACTATATATTTTAGTGGTGGGGTTTCTTTCGTATGGATATGTAACAGACAATCAATCAATTATCTGTTTCTGACTTATTCTTTTGAATTTCTAATCTATAAAATACCCATCCAAAGCCAACCAAAAGGTGTAACATTACGATGGTAAAAATGATTGTTCCCATTTTATTTTTTTGAAACACTACAAGTTGAAATACCAATTACAGTGTAAAGTGGACAAAAACTCACAAAACTGGTCAATAGAAAAATACCCGCAACAACCAAAGCTACAATTCCTAAAATGCCAGAAATTGTATTGGTAAAATACAAACCTAAGGCAACAATTGCCACAATAATTCGGATAATGCGGTCAGTGCCGCCCATGTTCTTTTTCATGTTATTTTTAGTTTAAGGGGTTGTTTTAAGATTGCTTGAAGATAAGTTATGGTTATTTTTTGCCTTTTGGAGAGCCATATTTTTGCTAAAATGCTATCCAATCTTACCCAAAGATAATCCATTTACCACTACTTAACTTCTTCATAATCAACATCTTTTAGCTGATTTTTGTCATCTATTTTGGCCGTGGGAATACTACATCCTCCCGAACCGCAACATCCAACATTCATAATAGCTTGATAAACAAAAAATGTTCCTAAAAGTCCAATTAATGGCTGGCGGTCAGTGAAAGACGAATAGATAATCCACAAACCCATTCCCAAACGTAGGATTCTCATGAAATCCCAATTTTTCAGTATTGCTGTCATTTTAGTATTAATTAGTAAGGCCATCTCATTAACCCGCCCGAAAGATTATAAATATGCTCAAATCCTGCATTTCCCATTAATTTACAAGCACTTCCACTACGGTTTCCACTTCTACAATAGACAAAATACGTTTTGTTTTTATCAAGTTCCGAAATCTTTTGCGTGAAATTATTACCCATCGCATCAATATTTATTGCTCCTTGAATAGCACTTTGCTTGAACTCAGCGGGCGTTCTTACGTCAATAATTACAGCATTGGACGTTTCGCTCATTAATGTATTGAAGGTAGCCGCAGTTACATCTTCGTAATTCTTTTTGGTTTTAAAAAAATCAAACATGATATGTATTGTTTAGTATTTTAAATTTCTGATGTAAAGTTCCGTTTTTGACTAACCATTGTCAGTGATATATGTTACAGTTGGCAGTTTTATTGGAAATAAATATATTTTGAGGCGTATGCGATACGCCCCAATTTTTCAATTATAATAAAGTAGTCGGGCAGATATATTCCGTCAATGGTAATTTTTCCGTCAATTTTATCGCTACAAATCCACCCGCAATGTCAATTAAATTATGAAAACCACGAGCTTTCAAAATGGAAATCGCAATCATTGAACGATACCCGCCCGCACAATGAACGTAATAGGTTTTATCGTGTTGAATTTGTGACATATTATCATTCAAAAAATCAAGTGGAAGATTTTCTACACCCAAAACGTGTTCCGAATCGTACTCACTTTTTTTACGAACATCCAAAACATTTATTGATGGATTTTCAAGGAATAAATCTGCAAATTCATTCGCTGAAATGGATTTCACGGTATCAATATCTTTGCCCGATGTTTTCCAAGTTTCAAAGCCACCTTTCAAATGACCGAGGCAATTATCGTAGCCAACTCTTGCCAAACGAGTGATGGTTTCTTCTTCTTTTCCTACTTCAGTAATTAACAAAATAGCTTGTTTTAAATCAGGAACGAGCGTACCAACCCACGAAGCAAATTGTCCATCAAGACCAATATTTATGGCATTTGGAACATAGCCTTTCGCAAAAATCTGGGCATCTCGTACATCAATCATTAAAGCGTCCGTTTCGTTGGCAGCGGCTTCAAAGGCTTCAGGCGAGAGTGCCTGTGAACTTCTTTTCATCACTTCATCAAAATTTTCGTAGCCCTTAATATTCATCAATACATTTTGCGGAAAATAATGCGGAGGAGGTACCAATCCTGTCAAAATCTCTTTAATAAATGCTTCTTTGGTCAAAGCGGGATTTAAGGCGTAATTAAATTTCTTTTGATTACCCAATAAATCGGTCGTTTCTTTACTCATTTTCTTGCCACAAGCACTACCCGCTCCGTGATTTGGATACACAATAAGATTGTCATCTAAAGGCATAATTTTATTACGAAGCGATTCAAAAAGATGTCCTGCTAATTTCTTTTCCGTCAAATCACTGATAACGTGTTGTGCCAAATCTGGACGACCAACATCGCCGATAAAAAGGGTATCGCCCGTAAAAATGGCCGTTTCTTTTCCGTTTTCATCCGACAATAAATAGCAAGTAGATTCCATCGTGTGGCCAGGAGTATGCAAGGCTTTGATGGTGATTTTGCCTAACTTAAAGGCTTCTTCGTCTTTGGCAATGTACGCCATATAACTTGGTTGAGCAGTTGGGCCAAACACAATCGTCGCTCCTGTTTTGTTCGATAAATCAATGTGGCCTGAGACAAAATCAGCGTGAAAATGGGTTTCAAAAACGTATTTTATCGTTGCCCCATCTTTCTCTGCACGGTCGATAAAAGGTTGAATATCACGCAAAGGGTCAATAACGGCTACTTCTCCTTCCGACTCAATATAATAAGCGGCTTCTGCCAAACATCCCGTATAAATTTGTTCGATTTTCATGATTACTGCAATTGGTTGGTTTAACAATAAATGGGAGTTTATTCTCTCATTTTGATAGAACAAAGTTAGCGGTGGTACTTATGGGCTTCTGTAACATTTGCTACACGAAAATGCTGATTATCATCAGGTTATATTTTGACGAATATTAGTTTTAAGCATACAGAAATACTTATTTATTTACACAATTAAACCAACAAAGAATTGAAAATTAAAATAATGGGATTTTTAGGAAAAAATTAAATACTTTAGTGCAGAATTAGCGAAACTCTCATCAGGCAGTAATGCTAACACACAAATTTTAAATTATGACCAGACCAAATATTCCTATTCCTGCTAACGAACAAGATAGACTCAACGCATTATTGAATTACCATGTATTGGATACTTTTTCAGAAGAAGAATTTGATAGTATCACTAAATTGGTGGCTTATATCTGTGATGTTCCAACCGCATTTATTTCACTCGTTGACGATAAAAGACAATGGTTTAAATCACGCATTGGTTTAGACGATACCGAAATGCCCCGAGATATTTCTTTTTGCCAATATACCATCATGGAGCAAGAAATATTTGAAGTTCCTGATGCACAGTTGAACCAAACTTTCAGAAATAATCCTCTCGTAACGGGCGTACCATTCATACGTTTTTACGCTGGAGCTCCTTTGACAACCCCAGAAGGCTTTAACATTGGGGCTTTGTGTGTGATTGACCAAGTTCCCAGAAAATTGGACGAAGTTCAGCGAATGGCTCTTTCAACACTTGCCAAGCACGTAATTACTCAACTGGAACTACGAAACAAAAACGTTGAATTAAAAAGTGAAGTTGAGAAACTCTCAAAAAAAGCATTAGAAACAATCACTTCAGAGTTGAATAGTTATAAATTAGCCTTAGACGAAACGTCGGGGGTAATTATTTCTGATGCAGCGGGAATTATCGACTTTGTGAATGATGAAACGTGTAGGACTTCAAAGTACTCAAGGGAAGAATTAATTCGGAAAGACAGCGTGATTTTTGATTCAGGATTTCACCCAGCAAGCTTTTTTGAAGATATATGGAATACGATTTCTTCAGGTTCTATTTGGAAAAACGAAATTAAAAACAAAGCCAAAGATGGCACTTTTTATTGGTCAGACACAACCATCGTTCCTTTTTTAGATAACAACGGGAAGCCCTACCAATACGTTTCTATCAAACGGGATATTACCAAACAAAAGCAAGAAGAGAGTCAGTTAGACCAATTTTTCAATTTATCCTTAGATTATTTTTGTGTAGCAAATACAAATGGTTTTTTTGAGAAAGTAAGTCCTGTTTTTTCGAGAGAATTGGGTTTTTCTGAGGAAGAATTATTGACACAATCATTATTTGATTTTATTCATGAGGAGGATATTGAATCAAGCATCAAAGAACTCGAAAAATTAGGTCGGGGCTTGAGTACGATTAATTTCGAGGCAAGATTCAAATGTAAAGGTGGCGGCTATAAATTATTGAGTTGGAATGCTTCGCCTGACCAAGAAATGGGTGTATTCTACGCAACAGCAAGGGATATTACCAACAGTAAAAAAATCAATGAGGAAAATAAAAGGCTTTCGTTGGTTGCCAAAGGCACGGATAATATTGTAATTATTACCGATAAAGACAGAAAGATGCAATGGGGAAATCAGGCTTTTGAAACCTCAACGGGTTATTCTTTAGAAGAAGTAATTGGCAAAAACCCGAGAACATTTCTCCAATATGACGAAACCAATCTTGCTACATCTTACGCCATAAGAGAGGCATTGAATAATAAAACGGCGTTCAAAGGTGAAATCAAAAATAGAAGTAAAGACGGCCGAAAGTATTGGATTGACCTCAATATTAGTCCCGTTTTTAATGACAATGACGAATTAATAAATTTCATTGCTATTGAAACGGATATTACTGAAAAGAAGAAAAAAGATTTGAGTATTCGTAATTTATTAGAAACTCAAAATTCTATTTTCAACGGAGTCGGACACGCCGTTATGTTTACCAATGCGAGCGGAATTATTCAGATAATAAACAAAGCAGGTTTAAATTTAGTTGGTTATACAGCAGAAGAAGTCGTTGGGAAAATGAGCCTTTTAAATTTTCACGATGCGAAAGAAGTACTAAAGCGTTCACAAGAATTATCGTTGGAATTAGGCGAAAAAGTCGAGCCGAATTTCAATACTTTTATTGCAAAAACTACCCCAGAAAATAGCAATGTTGATGCTAATGAGTGGACTTACGTGGCAAAATCGGGCAAACGGATTCCTGTTTGGATGAGTGTTACTTGTATCAAAAATACGGAAGGGACTATTCTGGGCTATTTCAGTGCCGCCGAAGATTATACCATCAAAAAACAAGCAGAATCTGATTTAATAAATGCTAAAAATCTCGCAGAACAGGCTGTTTATGCGAAAGATAGTTTCTTGGCAAATATGAGCCACGAAATCCGTACACCTCTAAACGCAATTATAGGTTTTACAGAACTTTTAGCTCAACGAAACCTGGATGCAGTTCAGTCGGAATACGTTGGGAATATCCAAATTGCTGGCGATAATTTACTGTTACTCATCAACGATATTTTAGATTTGTCAAAAATTGAGTCGGGACAATTAGTCATTGAATCTTATCCGTTTAACATCAATAATGTTTTAAAGCACGTTTATAATTTATTAAAAGTAAAAGCCGACCAAAAAGGGCTTGAATTTATTCTATTTTTGGATGCGAATATGCCCGAATTTGTCATCGGAGATAAAGGTCGTCTCAATCAGATTATTATGAATTTGGCGGGAAATGCCGTAAAATTCACCGAAAGTGGCGAAGTTACTATTTCAGTAAAAAAAATGGTAGAAACTGACAGCACTGTCACTTTAAGATTTTCAATAAAAGACACAGGAATTGGAATTACCGAAGAAAAATCGTCCACTATTTTTGAACGTTTCACCCAAGCAGAAGCCAGTACAACCCGCAAATTTGGCGGTACTGGATTGGGACTAAATATTGTTAAGCAATTGGTGGAATTACAAAATGGTCAAATTTCGGTAAAAAGTAGAATAGGTAAAGGTTCGGAATTTTATTTTTCATTAGAATTCTTAAAAGCTGAAACCGCTGTTGCCGATACGTATATTAAGAACAGTTTAGACCAAAAATCGCTCGGAAATCTATCCATATTACTTTGCGAAGACAACGAGTTGAATAAACGTTTGGCAAAAATTGTTATTGAAAATTTTGGTTTTAAATTGGATATTGCCAGCAATGGGCAAGAAGGAATAGACTTATTGCTGAAGAATAAGTATGACCTTATTTTAATGGATCTTCAAATGCCCATCAAAGATGGTTATCAAACGACGATTTACATTCGAAATGAACTCAAAATGAGCATTCCCATTATTGCGATGACTGCTCACTCACTCGTTGGAGAACAACAAAAATGTTTTGATATTGGCATGAACGCCTACGTTGCTAAACCGTTCAAACAGACCGAGTTATTGGATAAAATACAGTTGGTGTTAGAACTTAAATCCGAAAAAGCATTTGTTAACCCTGTTGTTGTTGAAAATATTCCCGTAGAAATAACAGAGAAAAAAGCTATTGATTTATCTTATTTAGATGAAATAATGGGGGAAGACAAAAACCTAAAAAGGGAAATGATTGAATTATTCATTCAAAATGTTCCCAATGACGTAAATTTACTTGAAAAAGCAGTTCTTGAAAAAGATGTAATTGAGATTAAAAAGATGGCTCACCACATGAAATCTTCGCTTGCGATGTTCAATTTGGATAACGAAGTGGCATTTTTAGAGCAAACGGAGAGAAATGCAAACGCTTCAATTATTAGCAGTGAAATAACGGAAGAATTCACCCTTTTTAAAAGCAAATTAGTCGATACGATCGAAGTTTTAAGAGAGATTAAAATTGTGTAATCATAATTCATCATTGAATACTTGAGTAAGTGGCGATACTACCCAAGTATTCAATGATAAATAATGATTTTTACACTTTTTTGAGCGTTGAAGGACAAACAAAATCTGTTGTTTTGAATAATCCAGTTTTTTGAATTGCGGCAAAACCACCCGCTACATCAACCAAATTTTCATAACCACGAGCTTTCAGAATAGATGCCGCCATCATCGAACGATACCCTCCCGCACAATGAATATACATGGTTTGGTCTTTCGGAAATTCTGCCATTAATTCACTGATATAATCGAGCGGAAGGCTTTTCGCTCCATCAATGTGTTCAGCCGCAAACTCACTTGGTTTACGAACATCAATGATAAGTAATTCCTCTTTTTCCATGCGTTTTGCCAATTCTTCGGCAGTAATAGAAACAATGCTATCAACCTCATTTCCATTGGTTTGCCATGCCTTAAAACCACCGTTTAAATATCCAATCACATTGTCATAGCCCACCCGAGCCAAGCGTTTGATGGTTTCTTCTTCTTCTCCCAATTCAGTTACCAACAAAATTTCTTGTTTCACATCGGGAATCAAAGCACCAACCCAAGGAGCAAATTGTCCATTCAAGCCAATATTTGTTGAATTCGGAATGAATCCTTGGGTAAACTCCTGAGCGTTACGAGTATCCAAAACCACGGCTCCCGTTTCACTCGCTGCTGCTTCAAAAGCAATTGGGCTAAGTGCTTGCGTTGCCCGTTTCATTACGACATCAATGCTTTCATAACCTTGTTTATTGAGCATTACATTTTGCGGAAAGTATTGCGGTGGCGTCGTTAATCCATCGGTAACTTCTTTGATAAATTCTGCTTTGGTCATATCAGCACGAAGAGCATAATTATTGATTTTCTGATTTCCCAACAAATCGGTAGTCTCTTTACTCATGTTTTTCCCACAAGCCGAACCCGCTCCGTGAGCTGGATAAACGGTAACATCATCGGGCAAAGTCATGATTTTATTTCTTAGTGAATCAAACAATAATCCCGCTAAATCATCCATCGTTACATCCGATTTTTGAGCTAAATCTGGACGACCAACATCACCAATAAATAAAGTATCGCCACTAAAAAGAGCCGTTTCTTTACCGTTTTCATCCATCAATAAATAACAAGTTGATTCCATTGTATGTCCAGGCGTGTGCAGAACTTTGATGGTAATATCTCCCAATTTAAAGATTTCGCCATCGGTTGCAATCTGCGATTCAAAACCCGTTACGGCATTTGGCCCGTAAATAATGGTTGCTCCCGTTTTTTGGGCAAGGTCAATGTGTCCCGACACAAAATCTGCGTGAAAATGGGTTTCAAAAACATATTTTATTGTTGCTTGATTTCTTTTCGCTTTTTCAATGTACGACTGCACTTCACGAAGTGGGTCAATGATGGCTACTTCGCCATTGCTTTCTACGTAATATGCTCCTTGAGCTAAACAGCCCGTATAAATTTGTTCAATTTTCATATTTGTATATTTAATGTCTAATGATTTAGACGATTGATTTTAAAAGTTTCATTACCCATTAAAGCATAAAATCTTCGAGTAATTTCAATAAAATGCTGTCACTTTACGGCAAAATATTTCGGAATAAATGCAACTTGCCAATTTTACCCCGTCAGTGGTTTTGCATTAATAATTATATAGTTTCAAAATATTTCAACACCTATTTAAAAAATATCTCCTTTGAAATAATATAAATACCCATTACTAAGACAAACCAACCGAATGATTTTTTAAGTTTTTCACCTTCAATGAATTTCGATAAAAATGAACCTACAAATATTCCAACGATTGAAAGAGCCGTAAATTCTAATAAAAAAGTCCAATTGACCGAAATGTTAGAAATATCCCCAATAAAACCAATGAGTGATTTTGCGGCAATAATTAATAATGAAGTTCCCACCGCCATTTTCATTGGTAAACGAGCCAAAAGGACCAAAGCAGGAATAATTAAAAATCCACCACCCGCACCTACGATACCCGTCAGTACGCCTACAATTCCACCTTCAAGAGCAATGAGCGGATAATTGAATTTGAGTTCGCCTGATTCATCAGCAGTAGCTTTTTTTTTGTCGCTAATCATTGAGTACGAAGCCGCCAACATAACCAAGGCAAAAAATAACATGATACCAATATTTTTGGTTACTTCAAATCCGGCAAGGGTAAATAATGAGTCAGGAATGGCGGGAACTAAATATTTTCGAGTGAGAAAAACTGCCATAAAAGACGGCAAAGCAAAAACCAAAGCAGCTCTATAATTGACCAATCCTTTTTTCATGTAATTGACCGAACCAATTAATGACGTTGTACCAACGATAAATAACGAATATGCCGTGGAGAGAACAGGACTAAAACCCAAAAGATACACTAAAACCGGTAGGGTAAGAATACTTCCACCACCACCAATTAAACCTAAGCTGATACCGATGATAATGGAAGCTGAAAACCCAAACATTTCTATAATACTCATAATTCGTTTTGTTAAAGATTATGCTACGAAATTATGGCAGATAAAAAAGGGAGTCCGTGATAAATGTTACAGAGCTACGAAAATTGTAAAATTAGTTTTTATCAAGCAATTCAATTTTATTACGAGAGAGTTTTACTCTTCCCAAACGTTCTAATTGTTTCAATAAACGAGAAATAACTTCACGGGAAGTGGCAAGTTCCTGACCTAATTCTTCATGGGTAATATTGAAAATGGTACAACCACATTGTTTCGATTTGCGGTTGAGTAGTCCCAATAAACGCTCATCTAATTTATGAAAGGCAATTTGGTCGATTGCTCCCAATAAATCCTCAAAACGTTTTTGGTAAGTCATAAAGACAAATTGTTTCCAAGAAGAGTATTTGGTTATCCATTCATCAATTTTCTCAACGGGAATGGCAATCAGACGGGTTTTTTCGTCAGCAATTGCGGTGATTTCACTTTGTCGGCGGTCGAGGCAACACGTTAAAGACATGGCACAAGAATCTAAACCTCCCAAATAATATAGTAAGGCTTCCCGACCTTCAGAATCAGCTCTTAAAATCTTCACCGAACCACTTATTAAAATGGGTACAGAACGAATATAACCACCTGGACGCATCAGCACAAAACCCTCTTCAACTTCCATATAGTTCCCAACTTGAGCGAGTTCTTGTAATAAACTGGCCTCAAACATATTCCCGAATTGTTGTTGCAATACCTCTATTTCTAATTTCATTTTTTTGTCTTTACACTATCAACAAAGTTCGTCATTTTTTTGTCTGAACTTTGAATTATTTTAAAAAGACAAATCAAATAAAAAAAGGTACAAATCAACGATAATCCATCAAAATCATTGACACGCATAACAATTTGGGAAATAACATTAAGTTTTACAAAGGACTTTCCACGCTTCTGGAAATAGCATTTAACACGCCATTATTTACAATATCACCTTATTATTCTGCACTTCTCAGCCAATTATTACAAAACTTTCACCACAAACGATAAATGCCGTATTAATTAACATTACCTTCACGAAATAACTATCTGTGAAAATGAAACCAACTTCCCTCGTAAATAAGAAAAAGGCACTTTCTAAAAAGGAAGCTACGCCGCAATCCAATTCCGAAGGAAAAGGAGAACTAATAACTACAAAAAAACTGAAGCCAACGGAAACTTCTCAAGTTACCTTACAGCCTTTCACAGTAGTAGCCATTGGGGCTTCGGCGGGTGGTTTAGAAGCCATTACGCAGCTTTTACAAAGCCTATCTCCCAACACGGGAATGGCTTATATTGTGGTACAACACCTCAGCCCCGACCATAAAAGTATGCTCACGCCACTTTTGTCGAAAGTAACGGAAATGAAAGTGCAAGACATTGAAGATATGGAAACCCTGCAACCCGATAATGTCTTTGTGATTCCATACAATAAAGGCATTGAAGTAACCGACGGTCACATAAAATTAGTCCCTCGCTCGAAGGGAGGTTCCGCCATTTCTATTGATGTGTTATTTTCCTCCTTAGCCGAAACCCACAAGGAAAATGTTATTGGGATTGTATTGTCGGGCAGTGCTAAAGATGGTACACAGGGTCTAAAACAAATTAAATTGGCAGGAGGAATGACATTTGCACAGGATAATTCCGCTAAATTCAGCAGTATGCCCGACTCAGCCATTGCCGAAGGAGTAGTTGATTTTGTATTATCGCCCCAAGAAATTGCCTACGAATTAAACTGGATGAGCAAAAATCCATTGCTAAAACGAAACATCGTAAAGCCTACACCAGAAGATGAAATTGAAAATAATAATCCCGATTTAAAAGGTATTATTGAACTTTTACGTACCCGAAAAAACGTAGATTTTAGCCATTATAAAATGAACACCATTAAACGGAGAATGCTCCGTAGAATGATGATTCACAAAATAAAAGCTATTGATGAATACGCCGAATTACTACTTCAAAATAACAATGAAGTGGATATTCTTTATCAGGATTTATTAATTAATGTTACCGAATTTTTCAGAGACACGGAGGCTTTTCTCCTGTTAAAAAAGACCATTTTACCGCTTCTCTTAAAAAGTAAAACTCAGGGTGAAACATTACGTATATGGGTCGCCGCTTGTGCCACGGGCGAAGAAGTGTATTCTATTGCTATGACTTTGCTCGAAATTCAACAGAATAAAGCGACCAATATTCCTTTTCAGATTTTTGCCTCCGACCTCAGTGCCGAAGCAATAAGCGTTGCCCGAAACGGTGAGTATTCCGTTAGTCAACTTAAAAATGTTTCTCCTAAACAACTACAACATTTTTTCACGAAGTCAAAAGATAAATATCGTATCTCCAAATCCTTACGGGATGTTTGTGTTTTTGCCCATCACAATATTCTGAGCGACCCTCCTTTTTCAAGAATGGATTTTATCAGTTGCCGTAATTTTCTCATTTATCTTGATACCTCCGCCCAGAAAAAAGCCATCAGTACTTTTCATTACGCTTTGAATGACGGTGGGTATTTAATGCTCGGTAAGTCAGAAACCATCGGAGCGTCAGCCCATCTTTTTGCCGTAACAAACAAGAAATTCAAGTTTTATACCAGCAAAAAGAAATCAGGGTCAGCCAGAAATACTGATATTACCACCCGAGTTTCACAAACGACCATATCAAATGTCAATATCCCTGTGTCGAGCATTCCGAAAAAAACACTTATTACTTCAAGTGGCAATCTCGGTAATGTATTTGATTCCGTACTTTTGGCTCAGTACGTACCAGCCAGTGTAATTATCAATTATGATTTAGAAATTCTTCAGTTTAAAGGACCAACATCGTCATATTTACAAAACTCATCGGGTAAAGCCAGCTTTAATATTTTGAAAATGGCTCACCCTGAAATCACTTTTGAGCTTAGAAATGCCATTCACCACGCCATAAAAACAAAACTGACTATTCGGAAAACGGGCATGGAAATGAATCGAGATTCAATAAAAAATGTGGTTCAAATTGTTAATATAGAAGTTGCACCACTTAAAATCGAAGGCGAAGAACCATTATTGATTGTTGTTTTTACGGGTCAACAAATGGAAATGCACGAGCATCCGCTCGAAAAAGGAAAGAATAATTCTCTGGCTAAAGACCGTAGAATCCGAAAATTAGAAGAAGAATTAACTGCTGCTCGTGCCGACATGGGTTCTATTACCCACGACCAAGAGGCCGTAAATGAAGAATTACAAAGTGCCAACGAAGAGATTATTTCGAGTAACGAAGAGCTTCAAAGTCTAAATGAAGAACTGGAAACCTCAAAGGAGGAAATTGAATCAACCAATGAGGAACTCACCACGAGCAATCAAGAACTGCACGCCCGAATCCAACAAATAGAAGAATTATATATCTACTACGAAGGAATTATTGCCACCGTCCACGAACCTGTACTTATTCTGGACAAAAACATTCGGATTAAATCGGCGAATAAATCTTTCTGCAAAATGTTTCGTGTCATTGAAGATGAAATCACGGATGTTTCCCTGTATAAATTGGGTGACAGTCAATGGAATATTCCTCGACTACGAGAATTATTAGAAGAAATTGTTCCCCGAAATAATCCATTTCATGATTTTGAAGTGGAACATTTATTTCCCGAAATAGGACAAAAAACGATGCTTCTCAATGCCCATCGTATCATACGACAAAGCCCGAACGAAGAGTTGATTGTACTTACAATTGCTGACATTACCGAAGTAAAAAGATTAGCAATTGAGCTTGAGGCGAAACAAAAAAAGATTTTAGAAGTGCAATTAGAAGCGGAGAAAAAAGCTCTGAAAGTGGTTGAAGACAGTAATAAACGCTATAATATGCTACTGATGAAATCGCCATTTGCTTTTGCTATTTTAAAAGGAAAAGATATGGTGATTGTACTTGCTAATGATAGTATAAAAGAAATGTGGGGAAAGGGTCAGCAAATAGAAGGAAAACCATTATTGGAAGTATTACCCGAAATGAAAGATGGAAATTTCCCTGAATTAATTGATACAGTTTTTAAAACTGGGATTCCTTATCAAGGCTACGAATCTCCAATTACGTTGAAACGAAACGATACATTGGAAGATGCCTATTTCAATTTTGTTTACCAACCTTATTACGAATCTGACGAAACAATTTCGGGCGTTGTGGTTATTGCCGACGAAGTAACGTCTCTTGTTATCATAAAAAATGAACTCATTAAAGCAAAAAATAATGCCGAACAAAAAACCCAATTAGCTGAAGATGCGGTAAAAGCTAAACAACAATTTTTATCGAATATGAGCCACGAAATCAGAACGCCAATGAATGCCATTGTCGGATTTACGAATGTGGTTTTGAAAACAGTATTGGATGAAAAACAGAAAGAATATATCAATGCAATTAAAATTTCAGGCGATGCTTTAATTATCTTAATCAATGATATTTTGGACCTTGCCAAAGTAGATGCAGGCAAAATGACCTTTGTCCAAATACCATTTAATTTATCGGCTTCTATTGATACAATGATTCAGTTATTTGAAACAAAAATCAAGGAGAAGAATTTGGAATTTCATAAAGAATATGACGATACCATTCCTGAAATTTTAATCGGTGACCCCATGCGTTTACGTCAAATAATTCTCAATTTAATTAGTAATGCGGTAAAATTCACCAATCACGGAGAGATAACGATGTTGATTCAAATAGTCGCTCAAAGTGAAGAAAATGTTACGATTGAATTTACTTTAACTGATACAGGTATTGGTATTCAGGAAGATAAATTGGAGACCGTTTTCAATAATTTTGAACAAGCTCACAAGGAATTTAGCAGCTTTTATGGAGGAACGGGCTTAGGACTTGCCATCGTTAAACAATTAGTAAAACTGCAAGGCGGTAGTGTTAGTGTAAAAAGTGAACTCGGTAAAGGTTCTACTCTTGGTTTTGTGATGAGTTTTGACAAAATAAAATCTCCGATTGAAGGAGAAATAAATCAGGAAATACAAGAGGATGATTTTTCACAAACAGATATCAAAAACGTAAAAGTTTTAGTCGCCGAAGATATGGCACTTAATCAACTTTTAATAAAAATAATAATTGCAGAGTTTGGCTTTGATGTAGATGTGGCAGAAAATGGAAAAATTGCCATTAACAAACTCCAGAATAACAACTACGACATAGTTTTAATGGATTTGCAAATGCCAGAAATGGATGGTTTTGAAGCAACAGCCTACATTCGTAATGAAATGAATTCGTCAATTCCCATCATTGCCCTTACGGCTGATGTAACTACGATAGATGTTCAAAAATGTATTACTTTTGGAATGGACGATTATATATCAAAACCTATTGACGAGAAACTACTTTATCGCAAAATAATTACCTGTTTAAAACGGACTGAATAATACAAATTAGGAAATTTTGTAGCCAATAGAAATAATTGATGGGATTGCTTAAACGTTAAGCAATTCCCCCAACCAAATGATAAAATGTCCCTTCGATACCTTCTTTCTCCAATATTTCAAGGGCTTTTGCACTTCGGAGTCCTGTTTGACAACAAAAAACAATGGTTTTTTGTAAATCTAATTGAGCGATGCTATCTAATAAATCATCCAAAGGAATATTATCACCACCGATGTTATCTCGTTCAAATTCATGCGGATTTCTAACATCAACTAATTGAAAATCTCGTGGTTCGTCTATCCAACTTTGTAAAGTTTCAGCATCAATATTTTGCGTTGAATCGAGAGGAAAATCGCCACAAAATTCTTGATAATCAATCAGTTTTATAAGCTCTTTATTGCTTTCAATGGCTTTGAATTTAATGATTTGAGAACGCATAGTGAGCATATCAAACAACAATAATTTACCGCTCAATACTTCGCCCGCTTCCGTAATTATTTTGATGGCTTCGGCGGCTTGCATCGTGCCAATAATGCCCGCTAATGTGCCAATTACACCAATTTCGGAACAATTAGGCACACTTCCTGCGGTGGGCGGTTCGGGATAAAGACAGCGATAAGTAGGTCCATTTTGGTAATTAAATACAGAGATTTGCCCTTCAAATTTGAAAATCGAACCCGAAACAAATGCTTTTTTTAGTATCACACAAGCATCATTTACCAAATAACGAGTGGCAAAATTATCGGAGCCATCAATCACAAAATCATAGTTTTTGAATAATTCAAGGGCATTCGAGGAATGTAACATTACGGGATAAATATCAATGTTAACATCTGGATTTTGAGCTAAAAGATGGGCTTTCGCCACCAATACTTTTTGCTTTCCTACGTCAGAAACGGTATATAAAATTTGGCGTTGTAGATTAGAAATAGACACTACATCGGCATCGACAATGCCAATATTTCCCACACCTGCCGCTACTAAATATTGCAAAATGGGACAGCCCAAACCACCTGCCCCAATCACTAATACTCGGGCATCTATTAATTTTTGCTGACCTTCAACGCCAATTTCGGGTAATATTATTTGTCGATTATAACGGTTTGTATTCATTTCAAGTACGACAGGTTTCCAACCTGTCAATCATCAATATTTATTTTAAAATCAAGATAAAGATGACAAAGACAAAGACATAAAAATTTCTGTAAATCTGTGTTGGAACATCAGTGTCATCTGTGTCCTAACTTCATCTAAAAAGCCATGTCCCAATCTTTCCAAACGGGTTCATATCCTTGATTTTGAATCATTTTGGCAATTTCGGCGGGACTTCTTTCGTCACTAATTTCAAATTGTTCTAACGATTGTGGTTCAACTTTATAGCCTCCTGGGTTCGTTTTTGAGCCTGCACTCATCGCCGTAATCCCTAAATTTATCACATTATCTCTGAATATTTCATTCTCTCTCGTTGAAATAGATAACTCAACTTCTTCATTAAAAATTCGATAGGCACAAATTAATTGTACCAACTCGGCATCCGACATCACTACTTTGGGTTCGAGTCCACCCGAAAAAGGGCGTAATCGAGGAAATGAAATGGAATATTTTGTTTTCCAGAAGTTTTTTTCCAAATAATCGAGGTGTAAAGCCGTATAAAAACAGTCGGTTCGCCAATCTTCTAAGCCAATCAAAACGCCTAAACCCATTTTATGAATTTCCGCTTTTCCCAAACGTTCGGGCGTTTCTAAACGATACTGAAAATTAGATTTTTTACCCTTCGGATGATGCAATTTATAGTCTTCTTGGTGATACGTTTCTTGATAAACCAGCACGGTATTTAATCCTTCGGCAATTAATTCAGTATAATCTGTTTCGTCCAAAGGCTGTACTTCCATCGAAATATGCGAAAAATACGGACGAATTAATTGAATCACTCGCTTCAAATATGGCACGCCAACGGTCTGATTTGCTTCGCCCGTTACCAACAAAACATGGTCAAACCCCATTGATTTTAACACTTCAACTTCGGCAATAACTTCTTGGTCGCTGAGGGTTTTTCGCTTGATTTTATTGTCAAAACTGAAACCGCAATACGTGCAAATATTTTGACATTCATTGGATAAATACAAAGGCACGTACATTTGAATCGTTTTGCCAAAGCGTTTTTGGGTAATCTGCTGGCTTTTTTGTGCCAATAACTCCAAAAAAGGCATGGCGGCAGGCGAAATCAACGCCTTAAAATCCTCCAAATTACGTTTGGACTTTTGCAAAGCGTGTTGAACATCTTGGGCAGTTTTTGCCAAAATACTCTGTTTGACACTGTCCCAAGAATGTTGCTGAAATAACGTTTGGAAAGAATTCATCGTTATAAATTTAAAAATGCCGTCAACGGACTACTCGCCACAGCGTAATTATGTAGGGGTGCTAATCTGGCTTCAAAAGCCATTCTACCCGCTTCTACTGCCATTTTGAAGGCAATTGCCATCGCAACAGGATTTTGTGCTACGGCAATTGCGGTATTTACCAACACGACATCCGCCCCAATTTCCATCGCTTTGGCAGCATCCGAAGGCGAGCCAATTCCTGCATCTACGATAACGGGAACTTTACTTTGTTCGATAATTATCTCTAAAAAATCAATCGTTCGCAAGCCTTTATTACTCCCAATTGGCGAACCTAAAGGCATCACTGCCGCCACGCCTACGTCTTCCAAACGTTTGCACAAAACAGGGTCAGCGTGAATATAAGGCAACACAACAAAACCCAATTTCACCAATTCTTCTGCCGCTTTTAGGGTTTCGATTGGGTCGGGTAAAAGATATTTTGGGTCGGGATGAATTTCTAATTTTACCCAATTAGTTTGCATGGCTTCACGAGCCAATTGAGCGGCAAAAACGGCTTCTTTGGCATTTCTCACCCCTGAAGTATTTGGTAACCAATTGATGTGTGGGTGGTTTAAATGGGCTAAAATATCATCGGTTGGATTTTGTAAATCTATCCTTTTGAGGGCAATTGTCACTAATTCCGAACCAGACGCTAACAGACTTTTTTCCATCAAGGCATTGGAACTAAATTTTCCTGTACCCGTAAAAAGTCTCGACGTAAATTCTTTATTGGCTATTTTCATGGTTATATTTTATGATAACATTTTCCGCAAAGTTTGCGTAACTACCACAGGATTTTCTGCTAAATTTATCAAAGAAGAAATGGCTATTCCGTGCAAATTAGTGGCTTTTAGCATTGCTACATCGTCTAAAGTTATGCCTCCAATGCCAATAATTGGTAAGGATAGATTTGCCATTTTGCATTCTTGTAAAATAGATTGATAGCCTTCTAATCCTACAATTGGGCTTAGGTTTTTCTTGGTTTTGGTGAAACGAAAAGGGCCTAAACCGATATAATTCACCTTTGCTTCGTGCAAAAACTGAATATCTTCAAAGGTATTTGCAGTGCCTCCAATGATAAATTTTTCGCCTAACATTGCTCTTGCTTCAATCGGCGAACCATCGGTTTTGCCTAAATGCACGCCATCCGCTTCAATTTCTAAGGCTATTTGGGCGTTGTCGTTGATTATTAAAGTCGCTCCAAAATTTTTACATACTTCTTGGGTACGCAAAGCAGTTTCTTTCCAGTCGGGATATGCCTGATTTTTTACTCGTAATTGCACCCAATCCGCTCCGCCTTCGCAAGCTAAACGGGCTTGTTCCCAATGCGAAATATGGGTTAAGTCTTGAGTGATATAATGAAGGGTTGATATTTTCATTTTATTGTTATCGTGTTTTATAGAAGTTTGAACGTCGGCGAGGTATTGAACCTCGCCGACGTTCAAAGACAATCAAATTTTTATAAATGATAGCCCAACAGACTATTATTGCTGCCTAAAAATGCCGTGATGTACTTTTTAGCTTCTTCACAGGCTTTTTCTAAGGGAAAACCTTTGGCTAAATTGGCGGTAATTGCCGATGAAAGCACGCAACCAGAGCCATGTTTTTCACCGTGTATAATCCGTTTTGCGAAATACTCAAACCGTTGATTTTGATAAAATAATACGTCTTTACTTTCGTCCAAATCACCATGACCACCTTTTAGGAAAACTGCACAGTTTTCGGCTAAAATCAGGGCTTTTTGTTCTGTATTTAACGAGTCATTTACTAACAAATTCGCTTCGGGTAAATTGGGCGTTAGTACATAAATCTGTTTTAAAATCATTATTAAGGTACTGACATTGATTTCATCGTGAAAATTAAAACCTGTACTGGCTTTTAAAATCGGGTCCCAAATGATGATTACCTCAGGATTCCAAGACAATAATGCGGTGATAATTTTTGATAAATCGTCCAGACTTTTTACCAATCCAATTTTAACGTACTGAATTGAATATTTCTCAAAAAGTAATTTTGCTTGCTCAATAATCAACTCATTATCAACCCATTGCACCGAATCAAAACGATTTTCGTGTTGTACTGTCAAAGCCGTACAAACGCCCAAACCATATATTTGATTGGCTTCAAAAGTTTTAATATCTGCCAAAAGCCCTGCCCCACCCGATGGGTCAAAACCTGCAATGGTGAGGGCAAAAGGTCTTTTATTCATGGTTTATTGAGATTGAAATAATTAGAAATCTGTCCTACCTTTCCAAACCGAACCCATCAACGCATATCCTTGAAAACCAATCGCTTGTATTATTTCGATGTTGTCGTTACTTATTCCTCCCAACGCTAAAACAGGCACAATACTTTGTCGATTTTCAAAAAAATGCGTCAACATTTCTACTGAAAAAGCAGAAGGATAATCAGCTTTTGAAATACTTTGAAAAATAGGACTCAAAAACACATAATCAGCTTTGCATGGCAATTGCTCAATGGCTTCCAAACTGTGCAAAGAAAAGCTAACGGTCAATCCCTTTTTTCGCAACGTTTTTACCGTTGAAATCAAGGCTTCGTCAGATAGTTTTTGCCTAATTGTTTCGGTAAAATGAACGCCTTTGAGGTTATATTTTTTCAGTAAATCATGATGCGAATGCAACACAATTTGTCGATAAAATTTGGGCAATATTTGCCTTAAAAATGCCGTTAATTCTTCGGATGATTTCTCTGGTTTTCGGAGATGAAAAACCAGGGAATTATCCGTGAATAACTGTTCTATCAAGCCAATTTCTCCCTCAAAGTCAGTTGGATTCGAGATGATTATTCTTTTCATTTTCAACTAAATATACACCTCTGAACCTGCCTCAATGAAGGTTTTTGAACGTTCTGCCATGCCTTTAGCTAAGGCTTCTTGCTCGTCAACGCCCATATTATCAGCATAATCCCGTACTTCTTGCGTAATTTTCATTGAACAGAAATTTGGGCCACACATTGAACAGAAATGGGCAATTTTTGCTCCTTCGGCTGGTAAGGTTTCATCGTGGTATTCACGAGCAGTATCTGGGTCGAGGGATAAATTAAATTGGTCTTCCCAACGGAATTCAAAACGTGCTTTACTCAAAGCATTATCCCGAATTTGAGCTCCGTAATGTCCTTTGGCAAGGTCGGCAGCATGAGCCGCAATTTTATAGGTAATCACCCCAACTTTTACGTCTTCTTTATTGGGTAATCCCAAGTGTTCTTTTGGCGTTACATAACAAAGCATCGCACAGCCAAACCAGCCAATCATAGCCGCCCCAATACCTGACGTAATGTGGTCGTAAGCGGGAGCAATATCGGTTGTGAGAGGTCCAAGCGTGTAAAAAGGTGCTTCGTGACATTCTTGTAATTGCTTGTCCATATTTTCCTTAATGAGGTGCATCGGTACGTGTCCTGGCCCTTCAATAATGGTTTGAATATCATGTTTCCAAGCAATTTTGGTCAGTTCTCCCAACGTTTCTAATTCCGCAAATTGGGCGGCATCATTCGCATCGGCAATGCTACCTGGACGCAAGCCATCACCTAACGAAAACGCTACATCATAAGCTTTCATGATTTCGCAAATGTCCTCAAAATGGGTGTACAAAAAGTTCTCTTTGTGATGTGCCAAGCACCATTTTGCCATAATACTGCCCCCACGAGACACAATTCCTGTTACTCGTTTTGCCGTCATCGGTACGTAACGCAACAATACGCCCGCATGAATCGTGAAATAATCAACGCCTTGTTCGGCTTGTTCAATGAGGGTATCTCTGAAAATTTCCCACGTCAAATCTTCTGCTTTTCCACCTACTTTTTCAAGGGCTTGATAAATCGGAACGGTACCAATTGGCACAGGCGAATTACGGATAATCCACTCACGGGTTTCGTGAATATTTTTACCCGTCGATAAATCCATGATGGTGTCAGCACCCCAACGACAAGCCCAAACGGTTTTTTCAACTTCCTCTTCAATGTTCGACGATACCGCTGAGTTTCCGATATTGGCGTTAATTTTCACCAAGAAATTACGTCCTAAAATCATCGGTTCGCTTTCGGGGTGGTTGACGTTATTAGGAATTACGGCACGTCCCAAGGCTACTTCCGAACGCACAAATTCTGGCGTAATTAAGCCTTTTTGAGTATTTGCTCCAAAACTGTGTCCTGCGTGTTGGTGTCCGATATTATTTAATTCCGCAATTCTCTGATTTTCACGAATGGCGATATATTCCATTTCGGGCGTAATAATGCCCTTTTTAGCATAATGCAACTGCGAAACATTTTGCCCTGCTTTCGCTCTTAACGGCTTTTTCAAATATTCAAAACGAAGAGAATCCAAACTTGAATTTGCCAATCTTTCAAGTCCATAGTTTGAGGTAATTGAATCCAATTCTTCTACATCGCCACGCTCCAATATCCAGTTTTGACGCAAACGTGGCAAGCCTTTTCTTACATCAATATCAATATTCGGATCTGTAAATGGACCACTGGTATCATACACCGTTATAGGAGCATTTTTTGAAATAACTTTACCATTTACTACGGTATCCGAAAGCGTAATTTCACGCATAGCTACTTGAATATCATGCAATTGACCTTGTACATATACTTTTTTAGAGGCAGGAAATGGGGCTCGACTAATTATTTCTGTTTGGGGTGTTTTTTCAGCTTTTTTCATTGAATTAAGACAGATTTTAAACCTGTCAGTTGAGGTTAATTAAATACAGTTTGAAAACCTATGTTACATGGAGAAACCTGTACTACCCGCCTTGTGTAGCTCGAATGAGCATTAAGCGGTCATTTTGGTTTAAGGAGATTTCTTGCCAATCAGCTTTTCTGATGACTTCGTCATTAATGGCTATCGCAATGCCTTGGACTTCAAAAATTTGGAGTTTTGCTAAAATATCAATGATTGTTGGGGGCTGTTCGAACTCAGTAGGTTCGTCATTAATAAAGATGGTCATGCGTTCGATTGATTTAAAAATTAAGCACAAACGAACTTTCGGGGAAGACCTTTGGATGAGAAAAAGTGAATATTGGTAAAATTAATGAATCAAAAAATTACACTGGATTACGCCTAAAAAGCAAATGCTTTTAGACCCAAAACAGTCATAAAATTTCAACAAAGCAACCCAACAATAACATTTTGCTTGATTGTCAATCATTAAATTTAACCAAGAAAAGCAGTGAAATTTTGAAAACGGAATACACCGAATCGTTATGAAATGTCTGCCTTACTTTTTCCTACGCAGCAACTACGCTGTTCAGGTTTTGAGGGTATAATCTCAGCCCGTAATATTAAAGGCACCCCTAAAGTTTGGACAAATGTAAAGGATAATTTTTAAATTATGGAAATTTTTATTTTAATTATTCTAATCACTTTTGACGTACGTTCAATTTTAAAAGGTATTTGAAATTACACATTTTGATGATATTCCTTTTGATAAACCAAAGGCGATTTCCCAACGATATTTTTAAACTGCCGATTGAAATTTGACATCGTATTGTAACCACTTTCGTACGCAATTTGGGAAACATTTAATGTCCCTTCGTGAAGCAATTTACATGCGTTACCAATACGAATTTCAGCGATAAAATCAAAAAAAGATTTATTGGTTCTGCTCTTAAAATACCTACAAAAAGCGGCATCACTCATACTTACTAAAGAAGCTAATTCACTCAAACGGACTTCTTCTTTAAAATGTTTCATCACATAATCATGTACTTTTTGCATTCTTTCTGTTTCCGAAATCTTATAATTATTGACGTACCCAATACTTGTAATGTATTTATAATCAGATGTTTGAGAAAGCTCGTGCAACAATTGAAGTAGTTTCAAGACTCTATCAAAACCTTCTAATTTATTAAGTACTAATAAACCATTTCTGATTTTTTCACGCATTTCACCGACAATGTCCAAACCTCTTGAGCTATTCTGCAATAACTGTTTAAGCCGAAACATTTCTGATTTATTGAAGAAGTGATTTCCAAGAAAATCTTCTGTAAAATATACCACAATTCCGTGTGTACTAAGGCTTGAGTTTTGTTCAAAATAGGCTTTATCACTTCGCCAAAGATGCGGAATATTGGGTCCTAAGAAGACGGTATCACCTACTTCAAAATGTTGAATATCGTCGCCAATAAATCGAGTACCATCACCTTCAAAAACCGTAAATAATTGATAATGTGGATGAAAATGCCAACTTGAATCAAAGTGAGATTCCCGTAATTCTTGCACAGCAAAAGAGTAAACCTGACTTTCAAGCGATTTTTTGAGCAGTTTCATATTATCTAATTTCTGTGTTTATTCATTCATAAAAAACACTAATATCCCTATTTTTGCCATTTTTTTGACAAATATATTTAAAATTATCAAAATACAGTCAGTACCAGTAAAAACAAGCACATTTTATATAATTTTTTTGCGATAAAATTGTATTGTAATTGATGTTAAAGAAATACGAAGAAACGATGACCTACGGAATGAACCTACTTTTGTGGGGAACAGAGATAAATGAAAGCCTTTTTCCTGTTTTGGAACAAATCAAAGCGATGGGATTTGAAGGCGTTGAAGTACCCATTTTTGATACTAATCCAGAAAATTGGTACACTTGGCGTAAAAAATTAGACGAATTAGGTTTAAAACGCATTGCCGTAACCATTTGCGGAGCAGATTTCAATCAGATTAGTCCCGACGAAACCATGCGAAAAGCTACTCTCGAACGCAATAAAAGAGCGGTTGATTGTGCTATGATTTTAGGGGCTGATTTACTCACAGGCCCTTATCATTCAGCACTTTGTCATTTTACAGGCAAACCCGCCACACAGCAAGAATGGGAATGGGCGGTAGAAAATCTACGAGAATTATCACAATATGCCGACGACGTTGGAATTACCTTGGGTTTAGAATATTTGAACCGTTTTGAAAGCTATTTAGTATCTTCTTCGGATGAATTATTGCAATTGGTTGAGGACGTAAATCACCCTGCTTGTAAAATTATGTTCGATACTTTTCATGCCAATATCGAAGAAAAAAGTTTGGGCGATGCCATCCGAAAATTAGCCAAACATTTGGTTCACGTACAAGTATCTGAAAATGACCGCAGTACCGTTGGCAAAGGAAATGTCAATTGGGACGACGTTTTCAAAGCCTTAAAAGACATCAATTATGACGGCTGGTTATCAATTGAAGCTTTTTCTGAAAAATTGGCAGTAGCAAATATCTGGCGAAAAATGTTCGATTCGGAAGAACAATTAATGAAAGAAAGTTTAGCATTTTTAAAAACTCACGCATAAAAATCATGTCAAAACAAATAAACATTGCCATTGTTGGATTGGGCTTCGGAGCTGAATTTATTCCAATTTATCAACTTCACCCACAAGCAAATATGTACGCTATTTGTCAGCGTAATGTCGAAAAATTGAATGCCATTGGCGACACATTTGGCATTGAAAAACGATATTCTGATTATGACGAATTGCTGAAAGACCCAAATATTGATGCTGTTCATATTAATTCGCCCATTCCAAATCATGCAGAACAAACTTTGAAGGCACTTTATGCAGGAAAGCACGTAGCGTGTACCGTTCCGATGGCGACTTCAGTTGAAGATTGTGAAGCTATTGTGAAAGCTTGTAAAGAAACGGGCAAAAAATATATGATGATGGAGACGGTCGTATATGCTCGTGAGTTTTTATTTGTGAAAGAACTTTACGAAAAAGGAGAACTCGGCAAAGTGCAATTTTTAAAAGCCTCTCACCAACAAGATATGGACGGCTGGCCTGACTACTGGCCTGGACTTCCACCGATGCACTACGCTACACATTGCGTTGGCCCTGTTGCAGGTTTATTGAAATTAGAAGCAGAATATATTTCATGTTTTGGTTCGGGAACAATCCGAAAAGAGTTAGCCGATATTCATAATTCGCCTTTTGCAGTTGAATCTGCCCACATTAAATTTAAAGATAGCGATTTGAGTGCTTACGTATATCGTTCATTATTTGATGTAGCTCGTCAGTATCGTGAAAGCTTTGAAGTATATGGTTCTAAAAAATCCTTTGAATGGGCCTTGATCGAAAACGAACCAAACGTAATTCATACCGCAAAAAAACCAGAACACGAAATTCCAGAAAAAGTACAAACGCCAGATTATGCTCATTTGTTACCAAAAGAAATTCAATCTTTTACAGGAAAAGGGGTTTATGATTCAGACGAAAATACGCATTTGAGCTTTGCCCAAGGTGGCGGACACGGTGGTTCGCACCCGCATTTAGCACATGAATTTATTTCGGCTCTAATTGAAGACCGTGACCCATTCCCGAATGCAGTACAATCTGCCAACTGGACTTCTGTCGGTATTTTAGCCCATGAATCAGCCATGCAAGGCGGCAAAATAATGTATTTGCCTGATTTTAATACTTTGTAATATCACAGACTTCAGTCTGCAATTTCCAAACCATCATAGACTTCAATCTGTTTACTTCCACTTACAGATTGAAGTCTGTGTTACCTAAAATTTCATCACACAATGAAAAAGCTTTTGGTAGTTTTATTGATTCTTTTCGCCCAATGCACGCAAGCTCAACGACGATTAGAAATCCTTTTTTTAGGAGATAATGGGCATCATAAACCCATCGAGCGAGTGCCGTCTATCATGTCCGCATTGGGAAATAAGGGTATAAATATTACCTACACGGATAAATTGGAGGATATTAATAGCCAAAATCTTGCAAAATATGATGCCTTAATGATTTTTGCCAATTGGGATAATATTACACCTAATGCCGAAAAAGCATTGCTTGATTATGTGGCTTCGGGAAAAGGAATTTTACCGATTCACTGTGCATCTTTCTGTTTTAGAAATTCTCCCGAATATGTAAAAATGGTGGGTGGACAATTTTGGAGACACCGTATGGACACCATTCAAGCGAATATTGTTCAACCTAATAACATCATTATGAAAGGCTTAGGCAAAATAAGAACCTTTGATGAAACGTATTTGCACAGTCAGTTACAGCCAGATAATAACGTTTTGATGGTGCGTGAAATTAAGGCTGACCAAGCCAAAGACCGTCCAGAATCTAAAACGGAGCCTTATACTTGGACACGTTCTTACGGAAAAGGAAGAGTTTTTTACACCGCATACGGACACGATGAAAGAACATGGAATGATGATAATTTTCAGAAATTACTCGAAAATGGAATTATTTGGGCAGTGAACGATGAAGCAAGAGCAGCTCATGCGGCTCTCAATCCCAAGCCATTTGAATACCGTGAGGCAAAATTGCCTAATTACGAAAAACGTGCAGGCGTACAAGTACAACAGTTACCGCTTTCGCCCGAAGAATCGCTGAAACATATTCAAGTTCCCGCTGATTTTAGTTTAGATATTTTTGCTGCCGAACCCAATGTGATGCACCCCATTGCGATGGATTGGGATGAAAAAGGTCGTTTGTACGTGTTGATTACCAAAGATTATCCCAACGAACGCAAAAACAGTGGTGGAAGCGATTATATTTTGCTTTGCGAAGACACCAATAAAGACGGAAAAGCCGATAAATTCACTCGTTTTGCTGACGGTTTGAGTATTCCAACGGGAATGGTATTTGCTAATGGTGGACTGATTGTCTCGCAAGCTCCTGATATGATTTTTTTGAAAGACAATGATGGTGACGATAAAGTTGATGAAAAGAGAACCTTATTTACAGGTTTTGGTATCAATGATACGCACGCAGGCCCATCAAATCTTCATTATGGTTTTGACAACTGGATTTGGGGTTGTGTTGGCTACGCAGGTTTCAACGGAAAAGTGGCAAATGGCGATTCTTTAAAATTTGGACAGGCATTTTTTAGATTTAAGTCGGATGGTTCAAAATTAGAATGGATGACCAGCACTTCAAACAATACGTGGGGAATGGCTTTTAATGAAACTGGGGACGTTTTTGGCTCAACTGCCAACAATTCGCACGGTTGGTACATGGCAATTCCAAATCGTAATTATTTGAATCCTTCCTTTAATTTAGATAACGGTAGCCGAAGTATTGACACCCACAAAGACATGAAAACTATCACGCCACGTATTCGTCAGGTAGATGTTTTTGGTGGATTTACGGCAGCTTCGGGACATAATTTTTATACAGCAAGAGATTTTCCTAAACAATATTGGAATAAAATCGCCTTCGTTTGCGAGCCAACAGGTCATGTCGTTCACCAAAATGCAGTCGTGAAAAAAGGAACAGATTACGAAGATTCAGAAGGCTTTAATTTATTGGCAGGGGCAGACGAATGGGTTGCTCCAGTTTTTGCTCAAACAGGTCCCGACGGAGCCGTTTGGATTGCAGATTGGTACAGTTATATTATTCAGCATAATCCAAAACCTGCGGGTTTTACGATGGGCGTTGGAAATGCCTACGAAACCGATTTGAGAGATTATACACACGGGAGGATTTACCGAGTTGGTTACAAACAAGCAACTAATAATCAAAGCATTAGCTTAAATAAAAATCAGCCAGAAGGATTATTATCCGCACTAAAAAACACCAATATGTTTTGGAGAATGAACGCCCAAAGACTCTTGGTAGAGCGTGGGAATAAAGACGTTGTTCCCCAATTGCTTGAAATGTTGAAAGATCAATCTTTGGACGCAACAGGCATCAATCCAACCGTTATTCACGTACTTCGGACGTTGGAAGGTTTGGGTGTAGTTGAGACAAATTTAGCTGCTATTACCGCTTGTTTAAAACATCCATGTGCGGGCGTTCGTAAAAATGTTGTCCAGATTTTACCTCGAAATTCGGCTTCAATTGATGTTTTATTGAACAATAATTTATTGAATGATGCCGAACCATTAGTCGTGCTGAATACCATTTTAGCGTTGTCTGAAATGCCTTTGACGAATACTTCTGAAACGGCAATTTTGACTAAATTAGAAAGTTCAACCGATATTTATGACCGTTGGTTACCCGAAGCTTTTTCAATTGCTTTAACCAGTCACGACCGTAAATTATTGAAAATTCAATTACAAAATGCCATCAAAAAGGCTTCAAATTCACCCAAAACGACAGAAGAAACGCCCATGATGAATCATGACCATCACGCCATGACGCATTCAGCAAAGACTTCAACCGAAAAACCAAAGGTTGCTCAATCGCCTGATTTAGTCATCACCAATATTAGAACAGAACCTTCTGCTCCCTCTGTGCGAGATAATGTTTCTATTTTTATTGAAGTAAAAAATCAAGGAAAAACAATTCCTGCGGGAACAGTTATTCCTTTGGATATTCACATTGAAGGCATAAATCGTAAGGTGAATTTAGTCAGTAAAACCTATGAAGATGGCATTAAATCGGGCGAAACAATTACTATTTCAAAAGTCTCAAATGGTGCTTGGACAAATGATTTAAAGTATTCTTCTGATGCAGCAGGAACGTACAATATATCCGTAGAAGTGGATAAAAGCAATGGAATCAAAGAAAGTAATGAAACCAATAATTCACTCTCGCATCAATTAGTATTTGATATTCCGAAATCAATGACAAATTATGCCTTAGAAAAAGCCGTTCGCAGTTATACTTCTACCGCTGTTATCGACTCAGTTATTGCAGTGCTAAAACAAGCTCAATTCTTAGATATTGCAGGAGCGAATGCCTTAATTAAAGGTGTAGTTGACGGTTGGAATCCGAGTAAAAAGGCAAATTTAAGTGATGAAAATAAGGCATTTATTTCAAAATTATCATCAGAAGTTTCCGTTGATAGCCGTGCGAGATTAAACCGTTTGATACAAGCATGGGAAGGTAATCTTCCAAATGCGAATGCTCAAATTATTGTGTTGAAAACCATACCAGAAGCCATGAAATATTCGCTAAAAGAATTTACCGTAACGGCAGGAAAAAACGTAGAAATTAGATTTGAAAACCCCGATGCCATGCAACATAATTTGGTTATCGGAAAACCAAAAAGCCTTGAAATCATCGGAAATGCGGCTAATAAAATGATTACCCAAAAAGATGCGGCAGAAAAAGGCTACGTTCCTGCTATTCAGCAAGTGTTATTTTCATCGCCGTTGGTCAATCCAAACGAAATATACAGACTCCGTTTTACCGCTCCTTCACAACCTGGGAATTACCCATTTGTATGTACTTTCCCTGGACATTGGAGCATCATGAACGGCGTAATGAAAGTCATTAAATAACCCTTCTAAACAATTAACTATGTCAGCCTCACAGGTTTTTCATTCGTGAAAGTTCTTGTGGGGTTATTTTTTTAGAAGAAACTACTTCCCTTTTTTATCCTTTTCAAAGTAAGTTTTCGAGGACATTTTATGATTAATAATCAGTATTCCTTTTGGGTTGATAAGTTTTCATAGAAATATAAAAAAGGATTATGGGAATCATGTATTTCATCCCATAATCATTTTTATTTTTTAGATTTTTAGAACCCAATTTTCAAATTGCTATTCGCACTATTCAAGTTTAACGTTCCCGTTCCTCGGTATTCCACGCTTTTAGCGTTTCCTTCACCGCTGAGCGTAACTGTATGACCTTGGTCAATAATGACGAAATCTCCAATTTGAGGTGCTCGACCTAAATCCCACGTTAATCCTGAATTCCAATTTCCTGAAGTGATACTAATAATTAAATTTCCCGATGCAACTCCTTGATATTCAAAAGCTCCCATATCTACAAATCCTCCAGAATATCTTCTAAGGTTTCCATCCAAATCTAAATCCGTTAATGAAATTGTACCATTAATTCCTCGGTTAATTCCTAAAGATGTACTCATTAAGTGATAATCCCCGTTAACATTCGGTGAAAGTCCTTCAGGATTAAGCTCAACAAATTGCGGATTATAATTCAAATTGCCCATTCCTACGTAACCGCCTTGGATGATACTATTGGTGATGACCGATTGCTTATCATTGAACTGCGTAGCGTTACCCCACAAAATAGAATTATTGACAATAGGCTGACTATTAGTATTGAAAATACCACCGTTATATCCTCCATTTCCAGCAATTGTACAATTGGTAATATTGGGGTTTGAAGTATTATTATAAAATGCTCCAATCCCTCTATTACCCGACAAAAGTGTATTATTGACAGTAGCATTGCTTTCATCTTGCAGATAAATAGCCGACCCAAAAGTGGCTTGATTACCCATAAATTTGCACGCTTCGATAAGTGGAAGGCTACCATTACCCGCAAATAATCCTCCGCCAGATACTGCTGAGTTTCTATTAATCAAACAGTTAGCAATTTTCGGACTACCACCATTTTCAATGTCTATTCCACCTCCACGAGTTTGAATTGTGGTGGGAGGAGCTACTGTAAATGGTAAACTAACGCTAAAGAGTGGTGAGAATTCTGCATTTCCAGCCGTGATAATAAATCCATCCAAAACGGTAGTATTACTCGAAGCATCAAAAGAAACCACGTGATAACTATTATCAGAAATCAAACTCTGATTTCCAATTTCACCGCTTAAAGTTGTCGAATTTGTTCGGAAATTACGAGCAGAAAAAGTTTCTTCACTTCCCTGAAAACCACCGTAAACCTTCACATTATTTGGAATATTGAAGGAAAGACTTCGATTAGTCGTAAGAGTGGGTTTATAAGTTCCCTTTGCCACCCAAACTTCTACAGGAACGTCCGTAATTGTCCCTGCCGTAGCTAAACCAATTTGTAAATCAGCAAAAGCAGTTGCCCACGTTGCTCCATCTTGAACACCTTCCGTATTATTTAGATTTACATAAACAATTTGTACAGAAATAATGGAAACTGTTACATCCGCACTCTGAAGACTTTCGCAGGTAATTCCATTGGCCGTTATTTCACATTTGGCGTAATAATTAGTCGTAGTCGTCGGTGAAACAGGGTTGGTTACCAATGAGTTATCAAATGATTTATACCATTTCAATGTTCCAGAACAACCTATTGCGGTTAAAGTAGCTGAACTTCCTAAATTGATTGGAGCAATAGTATTTGGCGTTGGTGTTGCAGGAATATCATTGACAATGACTGCAACAGTTGCACTTCCTTCACAACCATTATTTGTTACAACAACTGTGTAAATTCCTGACATTAAAACACTTGCATTACTGACACTTGGATTCTGTTCAGTCGAAGTAAAACCTGTTCCTGACCATGAATAAGTATCCGCTGCATTGACATTCAAATTCAGGGTTGCTCCCGAACAAATGGGTGAATTACTACTTACCATTGCAGTTGGAATAGGATTAACCAAAACAGAAACGGTTGCCGAGGCGGTACATCCACTATTAGTGACAGTCACCGTATAAATTCCCGTTGACGAAGCGGTTGCGTTGTCAATGACGGGGTTTTGTTGCGTTGAAGTAAAACCATCAGCCCCCGACCAGGTGTAAGTGCCTTCACCACCAGCGAATAAATTTAAAGTTGTTCCCGCACAGATAGCAGAATTGCTACTTGCCGTTGCAATGGGAGCATTAGGGTCGGTTAAATTTTTGATGGTAATATCAGTTCCCGCACAACCCAGATTTGTGATAGAAAAATCACTGTAAATTCCTGAAGATAAACCATTTAAACTAAAACCTCCCTCCGAAACTACAATATCCTTCGGACTGCCAGTCACCACTGTTCCCACACCTGTGAAACTCAACGAATAAGTTCCATCTGGCAAATTAGTGGAAGTAAAGGCAATACTTCCATCTGTTCCCAAACAAGTCGTTGGATTGCTAACCAAACCAGCAGTAATTGTTGGAGGAGTTGGATTTATTAAGGTTTTAGTAGCTTCATCCATTGCTCTACATCCATTATGAGTGAGAGAAAAACCATTATAAGTTCCTGCGGTAAGTCCCGTTAAACTAAACGAATTACTTAAAACCGAAACACTCTTAGGTAAACTCGTACCAGAGAAACTCAATGAATACGTTCCATCAGGCAAATTAGTAGATGTAAAAGCAATACTTCCATCCGTTCCAGAACAAGTTGTTGGATTGGTGGCTATTCCTGCGGTAATACTTGGTGCAATTGGGTCAGTCAACATTATTGTTTCATTGTTAATACCTGTACAACCACCCGTTGTTACTGAAAATCCGCTATAAGTTCCTGCCTGTAAACCTGTCAAAGTAAATATTCCACTCGCTACTGTGATACTTTTAGGACTTCCTAAGCCAGTATAATTCATGGTATAAGTGCCGTTTGCCAAAGTGGTCGTAAAAGCAATACTTCCATCTGAACCCGAACAAGTTGTTGGATTAGTGGCTGCTCCTGTGGTTAAAGTTGGAGCGACTGGATCAGTCAAAGTTTTAGTGGCCGATGATGTTCCAGTACAACCGCCTGTTGTTACTGAAAACCCTGAGAATACTCCATCTGATAATCCAGTTAAAGTAAACGCTCCGCTTACAACCATAATGGTTTTAGGGCTTCCTGTTCCAGTGTAGTTTAAAGTATAAGTACCATTCGGCAAGCTCGTCGTGAATGCAATACTTCCGTCAGAACTCAAACACGTACTCGGATTCGTCGCAGTTCCTGCTGTTAGAGTTGGAGCGGCGGGGTCAGTTAATATCTTAGAAGTTGCATCCGTTCCAGTACAACCACTTGTAGTAATTGAAAAGCCTGAAAATGTTCCGTCGGGTAAACCCGTTAATTCAAATGCACCACTTGATACCGTAATAGTTTTAGGGCTTCCTGCTCCGGTATAATTTATGGTATAAGTGCCATTGGGTAAACTGGTTGTAAAAGCAATCTTTCCGTCTGAACTCAAACACGTAGTTGGGTTAGTTGCAGTTCCTGCCGTTAAAGTCGGAGCAGATGGGTCCGTTAATGTTTTAGCAGTAGCATCTGTTCCTGTACAACCACTCGTTGTTACTGAAAATCCAGAATATGTACCACTTGACAAACCCGTTAAATCAAATGCTCCACTCACTACGGTTATGTTTTTAGGACTACCTACTCCCGTATAATTTAGTGAATAAGTACCATCAGGAAGGCTTGTTGCAAAAGCAATTTTTCCATCTGCACCGTTACATACGCTTGGATTAGTAAAAGTACCTGCGGTAAGTGTTGGAATTGCTGGGTCAACTAAGATTTTTGATGTTGCATCCGTCGCAACACAACCATTACTGGTAATTGAAAAATTAGCGTAAACCCCATCTGGCAAACCTGTTAAAGTAAATGCTCCACTTGAAACCGTGATACTTTGTGGACTATTTGCTCCTGTATAAACCAAACTATATGTACCATTGGCAAGACTTGTCGTAAATGTAATACTGCCATCTGTACCATTACAAGTGCTTGGATTGGTTACCGTTCCAATGGTTAAAGTTGGAGGTGTTGGGTCAACTAAAGTTTTTGAAGTAGCATCTGTCGAAACACAACCATTACTGGTAATTGAAAAATTAGCATAAACACCATCTGGTAAACCTGTTAAAGTAAATTCTCCACTTGCTACCGTAATATTTTGTGGACTATTTACCCCCGTATAAGTTAAACTGTATGTTCCATTGGCAAGACTCGTTGAGAAAGCAATACTTCCATCTGTACCATTACAAGTACTTGGATTGGTTACAGTGCCTGCTTTCAGCGTTGGAATTGTTGGAGCTACTAAACTTTTTGTATTTGGGTCAATCGCTGTACAGCCACTCGAAATCAAACTAAAGTTTGAATAACTCCCTTCCGATAAACCCGTTAAGGTAAAGGTATTATTACTAACTGTAACGGTTTGAGGGCTACCCGTACCTGTATAAGCTAATGAATACGTTCCATCAAGTAAGTTTGTTGAAGTAAATGCAATAGAGCCATTTGTGCCATTACAAGTGCTCGGACTCGTAACTGTTCCCGCCGTAATAGTAGCTGATTCTGGGTCAAATAATGTTTTTATTTGAGCATCTGAACCTGTACAACCCAAATATGTAATGGAGAAATTACTATAAGCACCCGCAGATAAACCACTGATAGAGAAAGCATTTGTAACCACTGTTACTGTTTTCGGACTACCTGCTCCTGTGTAAGTAAGCGTGTATGTTCCATTTGGTAAATTAGTAGTCGTGAAATTAATACTACCATTTGTACCAGAACAAGTCGTTGGATTAGTAGAAGTTCCTACTACTAATGTGATACTTGGTGGGTCACTAAGTGTTTTTGATGTGGCATCCGTTCCACTACAACCATTATCTGTGATGGAGAAATTACTGTAATTTCCAGCCGTTAAACCACTCAAATTAAAAGCATTATTAGTAACTGTAACATTTTTAGGGCTTACCGTTCCTGTGGAAGTAAAGCTTAATGAATAAGTACCATTTGCTAAATTAGTTGTTGTGAAATTAATACTTCCATCCGTTCCATTACAAGTGCTTGGATTTGCCGTAGTTCCTACGGTTAAAGTTGGTGTAGCTGGGTCAACCAAAGTCTTTGATGTTGAAACCGAACCAATACAGCCTAACCGAGTTACGGAGAAATTATTATATGTACCTGCCGATAAACCACTTAAGGTAAAGGCATTACTCGCAACGGTGATATTCTGCGGACTTACGGTTCCTGTACTTGAAAAACTTAATGAGTAAGTTCCATCGGGTAAATTGGCAGTAGTAAAGGCAATTGTACCTTGTGTTCCAGAACAAGTGGTTGGGTTAATAGTCGCTCCAACTGTTAAAATTGGTAAAGCCAAATCCACTAAAGTTACGTTACTACTTAGTGAACCCGTACATCCATTTTCATTCGTGATAGAGAAGTTTGAATAAACACCGTCGGCTAAACCTATTAAAGTAAAGGCATTAGAGCTAACAGTCACACTTTTGGGATTTCCTGTACCTGAATACGCAAGTGAATAATTACCATCGGAAATATTGGTTACTGTAAATGCAATTGAACCGTCGGATAAATTACAAGCACTTGGATTTGTTGTTACTCCTAACGTTAATACTGGAGCTGCGGGGTCACTCAATGATTTTGATGTTATCAACGTTCCAATACAACCATTATTGGTTACCGAGAAATTACTGTATCCTCCCGAACCTAAAGTTCCCAAAGTAAATGCTCCACTACTCACGGTTATAGATTTTGGAGAGCCGGTGCCTGTGTAACTTAATGAATACGTTCCATCGGGCAAATTGGTGGTAAATGGAATGGCACCATCCGTTCCGCCACATGAGGTAGGATTTACAACTGTTCCTGTCACTAAAGTTGGCGTAGTCGGGTTCGCAATTGTTTTTGAGGTAGCGTCTGTTCCGATACAACCTGTACTGGTAAGTGAGAAATTGCTATAACTTCCTACTGATAAACCTGTCAATGAAAAAGCATTACTTGCAACCGTTACATTTCGAGGACTGCTTGTCGCACCTGTACCCGTTGCCGTAAAACTCAAAGAATAAGTTCCATTGGGTAAGTTGGTGGCAGTAAACGGAATACTACCCGTTGCACCACAAGTAGCAGGGTTTACCACAGTTCCTGCCGAGATGGTCGGAGTTGCAGGGTCAGTCAATATTTTTGAACTTGCATCTGAGCCTGTACATCCTACATTAGTTACCGAGAAAGCACTGTAAGTTCCTGCTTTTAAACCTGTTAATGAAAACGTATTCGCTGAAACCGTTATACTTTTAGGACTCGTTGTTGCCCCTGAACCTGTTGCCGTGAAACTTAGAGAATAAGTGCCATTGGGTAGATTTGTTGAGGTAAATGGAATACTACCATTTGCACCACCACAAGTGGTTGGATTTACAGACGTTCCTGCCGTTAAAGTTGGAGCCGTTGGGTCAGTTAAAGTTTTAGGAGTTGCAACCGTTCCTGTACAACCTGCCACAGTTGTTAATGAGAAGTTACTGTAAGTCCCTGCTTTTAAACCTGATAAAGAAAACGCATTCGCTAAAACTGTTACGTTTTGTGGACTGGTGCTTGCTCCTGTACCCGTTGCCGTGAAACTCAAAGAATATGTTCCATTAGGTAAATTGGTAGAAGTAAATGCGATACTTCCATTTGCACCGCCACAAGTTGTTGGATTAGTTGCCGTTCCTGCTGTGAGCGTTGGAGCTGCTGGGTCTGTTAAAGTTTTAGGAGTTGCAACCGTTCCTGTACAACCTGCCACAGTTGTTAATGAAAAATCACTGTAAGTTCCTGCTGTCAAGCCTGATAGTGTAAATGTATTTGCGGCAACGGTTACATTTTTAGGCGACCCTGTACCTGTAAAACTCAAAGAATATGTTCCATTAGGTAAATTAGTTGAGGTAAAAGCAATGCTTCCTGTTCCACCACAAGTGATTGGGTTGGTTGCTGTTCCTGCCGTAAGGGTTGGTGAGGCTGGGTCAGTTAAGGTTTTAGATGTTGCTACTGTTCCCGTACATGATGCTGCATTTGTTACCGAGAAATTACTATAACTTCCAGATTTTAAACCTGTTAAAGAAAAAGCATTACCCGAAACCGTTACGCTTTGCGGGCTGGTGGTTGCTCCTGTACCCGTAGCCGTAAAACTTAAAGAATAAGTGCCATTAGGCAAATTGGTTGAAGTAAATGAAATACTACCATTTGCCCCGCCACAAGTGGTTGGGTTTACTGAAGTTCCAACTGTTAAAACTGGTGCAGCGGGGTCAGTTAAAGTTTTAGGAGTCGCTACTGTGCCTGTACAACCTAAATTCGTTACCGAGAATGCACTGTAAGTTCCTGCTTTCAAACCTGATAAAGTAAAAGCATTGCTCAAAACCGTTATGCTTTGCGGACTGGTAGTTGCACCTGTACCCGTTGCCGTGAAACTTAAAGAATATGTTCCATTGGGTAAATTAGTTGAAGTAAACGGAATGCTACCATTGGTACCGCCACAAGTGCTTGGGTTGACAGATGTTCCTACTGTCAAAGTTGGAGCCGCTGGGTCGGTTAAGACTTTTGAGGTTGCCACTGTACCTGTACAACCGGCACTCGTTACTGAGAACGCACTGTAAGTTCCTGCTTTTAAACCTGTTAAAGAAAAGGTATTACCCGAAACCGTTATGCTTTGTGGACTGGTGGTTGGTCCTGTACCCGTAGCAGTAAAACTCAAAGAATACGTGCCATTAGGTAAATTGGTTGAGGTAAATGGAATACTACCATTTGCACCGCCACAAGTTGTTGGATTAGTTGCCGTTCCTGCTATGAACGTTGGAGCGGCTGGGTCAGTTAATACTTTTGACGTAGCCACTGTACCTGTACAACCAGCATTCGTTACCGAGAAATTACTATAACTTCCTGCCTTTAAACCTGATAAGGTAAAAGCATTGCCCGAAACCGTTACGTTTTGTGGGCTGGTAGTTACTCCTGTACCTGTTGCCGTAAAACTCAAAGAATACGTTCCATTAGGTAAATTGGTTGAGGTAAATGGAATACTACCATTTGCACCGCCACAAGTAGTTGGGTTTACAGAGGTTCCTACTGTTAAAGTTGGTGCAGCTGGGTCAGTTAAGACTTTAGACGTTGCCACTGTACCTGTACAACCTGCACTTGTTACCGAGAACGTACTATAAGTCCCTGCTTTTAAACCTGTTAAAGAAAAAGTATTGCCCGAAACCGTTATACTTTGTGGGCTGGTGGTTACCCCTGCACCTGTTCCCGTGAAACTCAAAGAATACGTTCCATTTGGTAAATTGGTTGAGGTAAACGGAATACTACCTGTTGCACTGGTACAAGTTGTTGGATTGGTTGATGTTCCTACCGTTAAGGTTGGAGTGGCTGGATTTGCTACTATTTTAGCAGGACTTAGTACACCTGTTGAGCCAGTTAACCCTAACACCGTAAGTGAAAAACTATTATAATTACCTGCCGTTAAGCCACTCAATGTAAAGGCATTAGCACTAACTATTACATTTTGTGGACTGCTCGTACCTGTGGTCGTAAAAGTCAAGGAATACGTGCCGTTGGGTACATTGGTTGTGGTAAAAGCTATACTACCCGTAGCACCACCACAAGTAGTAGCATTAGTAACTGCTCCTGCGGTAAGCGTTGGTGGTAACACATTGTTATAAGTAAATGGCACTACATAATTACAAGCTCCACCACTCGGGGTTATTTTGGCATAAAGTGTTTGCGAACCTGTTGGCAATGTTCCCGAAGGTGTAAATGTATTCGGTGCAGTAAATGTACCTGCTGTAGTTGTAGCAGTAGCATTAGTGTAAATACCGTTAATAGTTCCTGTAAAAGTACCTTGATAGGTAAAAATGGTGCTATTGGTAGGATTATCATTCACTCTCACCGAACCATTATTATTAGTTATAGTACCTGTAAGTGTACCATACTTTAAAACTCCTCCATTATTGTTTGTAAATGAAGATGTGTTGATTAGTGTACCGGATAGCTGAATCAACCCAGTATTATTCGTTGTACCTCCATTTTCATAACCACTTGTTGTCGTCAATATTTTACCGCATGCATTATTGGTAATGGTTGAACCACTTGGATTTGAAATACCGCTTCCTGCTGTGACGCTGATAGTTCCATTGTTTATTACACTTGATCCAGCACTACCCAAACTTAGTGCATAAGTTCCACCTGCATAATTGATAGTTCCACGATTGGTAAGGGTCAGAATATTGTTATTGGCTTTAAAATCACCAGTAAATATTCCTGTACTTTCATTCGTGAAAGTAAGATTACCAAATTGGAGTGATGCACCATAGAGGTTATTGGTAGTGATGGTTCCTCTGTTAATAATACTTGCGTTAGCTCCAATGGCAAGTCCAACGCTCGTTCCACCACCGCTCACGCTTATTGTTCCATCATTGATAAGATTACCACCCTGTAAAGTAATTACCCCTGCTGTACTACTTGCATTCAATGTACCGCCACTATTAACGGTTAGCGTTGCACCGGAATTAACGTATATTAGATTTACATTAGGTACAGTACCCGAAATAGTAGGCTGATTAGTTTTTAAATCAATAACTACCGCATCATTCGTAGTATTTGGCACGCCACTCGGCGACCAGTTACTGGCAGTTGCCCAGTTGGTGCTGGTAGCACCCGTCCATGTTTTGGTTTGGGCTAATAAATTTTGGCTTATCAGCAAAGCCATAAAAAGGTATAAGATTCTTTTC
>JAZKDE010000073.1:0-30293 GCA_040387735.1 Bacteroidota bacterium | reverse complement strand
ACATTTCCATTTTCTGGATTAACCGAAAGCTGTTTGTAAACCCAGAATGAATAAAGAGGTGTTCCTTGTTGTTGCAGAATTAAATCACGACTTCCGTAACGAAGCGGATTTTCAAGTTTCTCAATATTATTGACGTTTTGTGCAATATTGAAGCTTGAAGTCCAAGTAATTCCTCGCTTTTTATAGTTGATTGTATTTACATTAAACTCAAAACCTTTGTTGCTAATTTCAGCGGCATTACTCCAATAATTGGCAAATCCTGTGGTGCTTGGTAAAGCCAATTGCAACAAACCATCACGGGTATATTTTTGGTAATAATTAAGTTCAAAAGCAATTCTGCCGTTGAATAATGAGGCATCCAAACCAACGTTAAATTGATTGGTTCTTTCCCATTTCAAGTCTGGATTTGCCAATTGTTGCGGAGCAATTCCTGGACTCCCTTGATACGAAGAACCGCCCGACCAAAGTCCTTGTGCCGCAAAATTTCCAATGCCATTTTGGTTTCCAACAATTCCGTAACTTGCTCTTAGTTTTAAGTCTGAAATAATGTCGTTATTTCTCAAGAAATCCTCTTGTTTAATTCTCCAAGCCGCACCAACCGCTGGGAAGTATCCCCATTTTCTTTCCGCTCCAAATCTTGATGAACCATCGGCTCGCAAACTGACATTGAATAAATATTTTCCGCTAAAATTATAATCGGCTTTGGCAAAAAAGGATGCTAAATTGCTTTTACTCCAACTTTGAGAACTTGTTGTGGTGGCAGCAGATGAAATAATGGTGAATGAATTATTGGCAAAACCACGCCCTTCTGCGTAAGTTCGAGTGAGTACATCGCTTTGAATAGTATTTCCGACAATCAAACCAAACGAATGTTTTTCACCTACATTTTGTCTGTAAGTAAGCGTTTGCTCATTAAGTAATGAAGAAAATTGACTAATTGAAGAAGTGGCAAGTCCGCCCTGAGCTCCCAATAAAAGGAAAGTATTCCAGTATTCAGACTCGTTATAGTTATTATAATCCGCTCCCCAACTTGAACGAAATTTCAGATTTGGCAACAATTCAGCCTCTAAATATAAGTTTCCGATGTAGCGTAAACTGGTTGAATTAACATTATAATTATCCAATAATAAAGTCAAGTTATCAAAACCAGCTCTACCCACTAATACACCATTTTCATAAGGTGATAAATACGTTGGCGTGTGCAAAGCGGCCTGTAAAATACCTCCTTGTGGACCATCGCCAGCACGTGCTTGATTTCTATAAGTTCTTGTGAATGAATTGCTTACGCCAATTTGAACTTTGTCATTAATTTTTTGGTCTAAATTAATCTTAAAACTGGCTCGAGTAAAAGTAATCGGTTTCAAAATTGCTTCCTGTGAAGTATAGCCACCTCCGAGGTAGTATTTGGTAGTTTTTGTTCCGCCAATCAACGAAATATCATAGTTTTGGAGGGTTGCCGTTCTGAAAGCCTCACTCAATCTATCGTAGGTTTGTTGTTCTTCGGGTAATCCACGTCCACCTTCGCCTGCTGGTCTAAACGGACGATTTGCTGATGTGCGGTTCAATGATGGCGTATCTTTTCCCGTATTTATCCACCATTCATTTACTAATTGAGCGTGTTCGGATCCAGTGGTTAAATCCCATAATTTTACGGCTTTTGCTTGTCCAAAGCTGGCATTGAAATTTACTTTTGGAGCTTGTTCAAAATTTCCTCTTTTGGTAGTAACCAAAATAACGCCATTTGCACCTCTTGAACCATACAATGCTGTAGCTTCTGCATCTTTCAAAACTTCAATACTTTGAATATCCGAGGGATTCAAATCGGCAATTGGGGAAGTAGATTTTCCACCAGTTCCAATGGTTTGAAGGCTGTTTCCATTAATAAAAACACCGTCCACAACGTACAAAGGGTCATTATCGGCATTGATTGAAGTTGCTCCACGAACTCTAACATTAACCGTTTCGCCTGGCACACCCGTTGCCGAAGAAATCTGAACACCCGCAACTTTTCCCTGTAATTGAGCATCAATACTCCCAACTGGAATGGTACTGACTTCCGAAGGATTTATTTTGGTGATTGACCCAATCAGGTTTTTACGTTCTTGCGTTCCGTATCCGACCACCACAATTTCACTGAGTTGTTTAGCATCTTGGTCTAACTCAACAAGTACGTTTTTCTCATTGACAATCACTTCACGGGACTTATAGCCGACAAAATTGATTAATAAAGTAAAAGGCAGTTTTTGACCAGTTTTGAGGAAAAATTTACCATCCAAATCGGTCGAACTACCGTTAGTCGTACCTTTTATGAGAATTGACGCTCCAATAAGCGCTTCTTGCGTTTTTGCATCAATGACCCGCCCTTCAACGGTTGCATTTATTATCGGGGCATTTTGCGAAATGGATAAAAATGGAATAAGTAGGAGAATACTTATTATAAAGTATTTTTTTTTCATTTACTTTGTACTGGTTAAATTAAAAAATAAGGTATTGGGTGATTGATTTTCAATCTCCTAATTCATTTAGCGATGAGCCTTGTAATAACCAGCCACTTTTGTTCCAGCAAAAGTGGCTTTTTTGTAATCTGACAATTTGATTTAAAAAGGTGATTTATGTCATTTTAAAATCTTAGGCAAATTTATAAACAAAATACTTAATCTACCAAACAAGTAGATTTTAAAATTGTAATTTTACAAAAAACTCAATAATAATTCTATGTAAAATATAATTTTTGTTGAAATTCTTGAAATAAAAATGAAAAATTTCAAGTCAATAATTCAATTATTTATTTGAAAATACGTCTTTCCAAGCTCGTTGTGCTGCATGAAATCCGCACATTCCGTGAACGCCACCGCCAGGAGGAGTAGATGATGAACAAATATATAAGCCTTTTTCTGAAGTTCTGTACGGAGAAAATCGCAAAGCAGGACGAGTGAATAATTGTCCCAAATCTATAATTCCGCCGTTGATATCACCGCCAATATAATTGGGGTTATATTCTTCCAATTGTGCCGTGTTGAACGTGTGTCTCGCCAAAATTCTTTCTCTAAAACCTGGTGCAAAACGCTCTACTTGCTTTTCAATCGCATCGGTCATGTCTTGCGTTGAGCCATTGGGAACGTGGCAATATCCCCAAATTACGTGCTTACCTTCGGGCGAACGGGTATCATCAAAAACACTTTGTTGTGCCAACAAAACGAAAGGTTTTTCGGGATGTTTTCCTTTGGAAGTTGCCAATTCTGAAGCGGAAATTTCGGCAAAAGTATTTCCCAAATGTAACGTTCCTGCTTGTCTTGCTTGTTCTGAAGTAAAAGGAATTTCGCCTTCCAATGCCCAATCAACCTTGAAAACACCCATGCCGTAGCGGTATTTTTCGAGTTGCCATTTATAAATATTTGAAAAACTATGCCCCGCAATTTTCAATAATTGTCGTGGTGTAATGTCAAATAAAATGGCTTTGGCAGAAGGTAATTGGTCGAGTGATTTTACCAAAAAATTAGTTTCTATTTTTCCGCCAATTGAAGTAAAATAAGATGCCAACGCATTGGCTAAAGATTGTGAACCTCCTTGGGGAATTGGCCAACCATGTTTGTGAGCAGCGGCCATTAAAACTAAACCAATCGCTGAGGTCGTCAAATTACTTAAAGGCTGAATGGAATGTGCTGCCATGCCCGCCCAAAGTGCTTTCGCTTCTCTGGCTTCAAATTTTTTAGCAATCCAAGTAGCTGGTTGAAAGGCATTTAATCCAAATTTTGCAAAATTTATTGGGTCTTTCGGAAAATGTAAAGGAGCTAATAATTCGGGCAAAAGTGCGTCCCATTGTTTGGTAATTGGCTCAATTAAGTTCAAATAATTCTCTTTGTCAACCCCCAAATGATTAGCAGTTTCTTCCAAAGAATTATACAAAACCGCAGATTTTCCATTGTCCAAAGGATGTGCTGCAGCAATTTTTGGTTGAATAAATTTTAATCCATGTTCGTGCAAAGGTAATGAACTGAATAGGGGAGATGCAGCTGCCAATGGATGAATAGCGGAACAAATATCGTGTTTGAAGCCCGGTAAAGTCAATTCTGCAGAACGCAAACCGCCACCGATGGTATTTTTTGCTTCAACAATTAACACTGAAAGTCCTTTTTGTTGTAAAGTGATGGCAGCTGCTAAACCATTCGGACCCGAGCCAACTACAATTGCATCATATTCTGTTTTAGGCATTTTTAAGTCTATATTTTGATTATCCGAATTTACATTATTCTCTAAAAGGTAGATTTCGTATTTCAAACATAGATGGCAGAATTTTGAAAATACCCCCCAACCAAGCGGTCAGAGGATATTCGGTATTCAAACAAAACCATTTTTAACTAAATATTAAAATATATATCCTATGAATTAAATAGATTTTTATTAAAAAAAAGTTGTCGCTGGAGGAGTCGAACCACCCTAAAACGTTTTGCAGACGCTAACCTAACCGCTCGGACAAGCGACCTTTTCATTCAGAATAATTAATTGTATTTCTATTCTACTTCAATAAATGCTTTTTGCTTTTCCTCGACCGATTTAATGAAGCTTTCTAATAATGTTTGTCCTTGTGGCCAAATACCAATTCTTGAATTAGCATTAATATGCCCTTTTACCCCGATATTGATAAATTTGCTTCCCCACGCCTGAGCAAATTCGGCAGTTCTTTCAATGGAGGCATATTGGTCGTTGGTACTGGCAATTACTACGCTTTCAAAAGGTAATTGTATTCTGGGAATTGGACTAAAACCTTCAACAAAACTCAAATTTCTGGATGTTTCAGCATCGGCAGGAGCTACTAAAAAAACGCCTTTTATATGGTCAGAACTATAATTTTTCGCCCAATGTATGACCGTCAAACAACCTAAACTGTGGGCTATTAAGTAAACAGGATTTTGGAGTTTTTGAATTTCCTCATTTAAGCGTTCTACCCAATCACGGCAAACGGGTAAATCCCAGTTTGTTTGTTCCACTCGGCGAAACTTTGTAGGAAAGTCTTTCTCCCACAAAGTCTGCCAATGAGCTGGTCCAGAACTTGCTAAACCCGGAACGGTTAGGAATGTAGTTTCTTCCATGACGTTTTATAGTTTATTGATAAAGTAGAGGTCGTAAGCAGAATCGAACTGCCGTTTAAGACTTTTGCGGGTCTTAGCCTTGCCTCTCAGCCATACGACCATTTTGGTTTGGAGTAATAATTGGGAGTGAATTATGAAGTCTGCCCCGACACAATTTCACTCCCAATTTATCCATTTTTATTAAGTTAATAATTTCTAAAAATGCTTAATACTCATTAAAAAGTAAATCTTATCGTTGTACCATAAGTCGCTGGATCACCCAATACCGCTGCATATTGTCCTGCATTTCCAGCTGCAACTAATAATTGTTCAAAGTAATTTTGGTTCAAGATATTTCTTCCCCATATCAAAATCGAAACGCCGTTCGAAGCACGGAATCCAATTCTACCGTTTACAATATTATATCCTTCAATGTTCAAATATTGTGATGGTGATGCACTCGAAGAGAAAGTTGTACGAGCATAAGTATCAAGTCCAATAAAATAATTTCCTTTCAAACTCAAAAATTTACCTGAATTTGAATATTCCCCACTCAATGATCCAGCCCACTTAGAAATACCGGGTAAATCACCCCCAGAAATATCTTTAAAAGCATTTGTTGCACCCGTTTCTTCTAACGGTACTGGAGCATTTTTGAAAGAAACATATTTTCCATCTGTATATGTGATAGCGGTATTGAATGTAAAATGACTACCTAATCTAATGCTTCCATCTACTTCAACTCCTTGAACTCTTACTTTTTCTGCATTCGCTAAATAACCTCTGTTTACGCCAACTTCGGCAGTTTGAACTTGAGTTTGGTAGTCCTTAATTTCAGTATCAAACAAGGTAATATTTAATGATGACTGTGAAGAAGGTTTCGTTTTAACTCCAATTTCATAATGGGTTACATATTCTGGACTAACTCTGGCTAAGTCAATCAATGTTGCTCCATTTGCAGTTGGTAATCCACCTAAATTCACCCCAACTGGTTTATAACTATTTGCATAAGTAGCAAAAGCATTAATACTTTTATTTGGTTTATAAGCCAAGGTAATTTGTCCTGATAAGTTATTTTCTTCTACGTTAAAATTGAAAGCCTGATTTGAATAAACTCCATTTTTGAGTGCCAACAATGCTGGGTCAGTTGTTTGTAATCCTCCGTAAACTTCACGCTTGTAATCAACATCTTTTTTATCATAATTGAAACGAATACCCGGCAATAAGTGTAATTTATTAGTAATCGCCCAATCAACTTGGCTAAATACTGCTGCCCCTAATGTATGAAGTCTCGAAGTTGTTTTTGTACCAAAATTATCAAACAAACCTGGTGTTTTCCAAAGTGCTGAAGTTGAACTTTGAGCAAATCTCCACTGAGCAGAACCTACTTCTTCTATTTGAATAGGGTCGGAAGTTAATACTTGGTCAATTAAAAATACCCCAAATACCCCACTTAACTTTTCAGAAAACTGACCTGCATAACGAACTTCCTGTGTCCATTGGTCGTGTCTTGAGGTTCCTTGAGATTTTGTTAAGACTGGTAAACCAATATAATCTCTATCATTGGCAGGGTCCCAATTCCAATAACGCCAAGCAGTTGTAGAAGTCAAGGTACCTTTTCCAATCTTAGCATCCAAGTTGATTGAAGCTCCACCAAAATCATTGTTAGCTTTAAAAGGAGCATCAGCATCAGTAATTCTATCAAATGGATTTGTAGTAGGTAGTTTATATCCTAAATCTGCAATGATTGCGTTGAACTGACGATAAGCAGATCTTTTCGTTGTCACTACACCAGCTACTACTGTTGCATATCCATCTGGTCTTTGACGAGCATTATCTCCTGCAAAAGTAATATTGACATTTTCAGAAGGTGTGTACAATAATTGAGCTCTAAATCCTAAATTATTTAAAGAATTGGTTGGTTTTAAGGTTGTTAAATTATAAATAGTTCCGTCTCTTTGTGTCCCTGAAAATGAAACTCTTGCCGCTAACTTTTTGCTCAATGGCCCTGTAATTGAGGCTTTTGCTTGAATGTAGTTATAATTTCCGTAGCTTGTTTCAAAACTTGCACCTGGCGTAAAACTTGGAGCTTTTGTTGTAATATTAAAAGTACCAGCGGTCGTATTTTTTCCAAAAAGTGTTCCTTGTGGTCCACGTAACACTTCAACACGGTCAATATCTACAAAGTCAATAGAAGTAGCTGCTGGTCTTGCGTAATATACACCGTCAACATAGAACCCAACCCCTGGGTCAATCCCGTCATTTGTTAGTCCAAAAGAAGAACCCAACCCACGGATATTAAGCGTAGTATTTCTACCATTTGAAGAGTATAATTGAACTGAGGGAATTAATTCTTTCAATCGGTTTGGGTTAAATGCTCCAGCGTCTTCCGCTGTAGCACCACGAATTACAGAAATTGGAATTGGAATATCTTGAACAGACTCTTGACGACGTCTTGAAGTAACCACCACGTCGGAAAGTTGATTAGTATTTTCTTCAAGTTGAATTTCAACTTTACTACTATTGACGATTACTTCTTTTTTCTGATAACCCACATAGGATACAATAACTGTGAATGGTAGTTTTTGCCCCGTTATTAAAGCAAACTCCCCATTGGCATCTGTTGTAGCTCCGTTAGTGGTTCCTTTAATTGATACGGTTGCACCAATCAATATTTCGTTGGTACGAGCATCCACAATTTTTCCAGAAACAGTGGCATTGATGATGGGTTTATCTTGAGCACTCACACTTGCGAATACACCTAAAAATAGGATTAAAAACAGTTTTGTAAATTTTATCATTGGTCTACTTTTTTAGAATTATGATGCAAAACTATGAAAGGCTATTTAATCTACCAAATATATAGAGTAATAATTTTTAAAATAATATTTTGTCTAAATCAATCTTGAAAAAAGGATATTTTGAAATCAGTCGTGAAAATGAGCGATAAGAAAAGTTGAAAATTGAGTGTTGGGGAGCATTTTGGATTGATAAATCACATAAAAAAAGACGTAATAAATTTTACGTCTTTTTTTATGTGATTTAGTGGATAATTTATTGGTATTCAGGTTTTTGGCTAATGTATTTACTTAAACTTTTCATGGCACTACGTTGAACTTTTTTCTGTAAAAAAGAAGTCCAACCTAAAAGTTTTCCCATTAATCCCAAAGACTGAGAAGACCAACTGTGAAAATCAAAAGAATCGTGATGATTTATGATTTTACCGTCTTTAAAAATAAAACTTGCTTGGATAATATTATGAACTTGATTTCCCGTTTGTGAAAAACTATACCAAGCTTGCCACGAGGCACTTCCCGTTTTTTCGTCCGCTTTTACATCCGAAAACTCAACTTTCATGTCTTTGCCCCGTTCGATTAACATTCTCCACATGGCTGCAATTTGTTTGCCTTTTAAGTCGAATGCTTCGTCTTTAAAAGTGGCTTCTGGATGGTAACAATCGGCCATCGTTTGGAAATCTTTTTGAATGAAAGCCCCGTAAAATTTATTGATTAATTGTTCGTTTGTGTTCATAATTATCTTTGGTTTTGGGAAAGTATCTGTATAAATTTACGTAGAACATCAATTCTATCAAAGCGTTAATACTTCAAAAACAAAATGAAACTACTCACTTTTTTTCTCACGATTTCGTTATTCAATTTCCTAAAATCCGACAAGCCTGCCTATCTGCTATATGATAAAGACTTAAACGTTACTTCTTACGAAAATATGCTCAAGGAATTAAGTCAAGCGGATATCGTTTTTTTCGGAGAATTGCACGATAATTCTTTGGGACATTGGCTTGAATTGCAGGTTACTAAAAATTTATTTCAGGTAAAAAAAGATAAATTAATCTTAGGTGCAGAAATGTTTGAAGCGGATAATCAGACCGTTGTGGACGAATATTTGAAAGGAATTATTACCGCAAAGCAATTTGAAACTGAAGCTAAAGTTTGGCAAAACTACCAAACAGATTATAAGCCTTTGTTGGATTTTGCCCAGCAAAATAAACTCAAATTTGTGGCGACTAATATCCCTCGGAGATATGCCAGTATTGTGTCGAAAGGTGGATTGGAAGCTCTCAATCAACTTTCCGACGATGCGAAAAAAAATATTGCTCCTTTGCCAATTGACGTAGATTTGACTTTACCCGCTTACGCTGAAATGATGAAAATGGGCGGAATGCACAGTAGCGGAGGGATGGGCGTTTCAGCCGAAAATATTACCAAAGCTCAAGTAATTAAAGATGCCACGATGGCGAGTTTTATTCTGAAAAATTATCAGTCTGGACAAACTTTTTTGCATTATAACGGAAGCTATCATTCCAATAATTTTGAGGGAATTGTTTGGCATTTGAAGAAGAAAAATCCTAAATTAAAAATTGTTACTATCAATACCATTCAAGCGGAGGACATCACAAAACCCGCTGAAAAAGAGAAAAATTCAGCCAATTTTATCTTTGTCATTCCCGACGACATGACAAAAAGTTATTAATCAAAACCATCCCTAAAACCTATGAGCGTAATTTTCACGACCATAACCACTGACCGAGAAATCCAACAATTGCTGGATTTACAACAAGTAAACCTAACCAAAAATATCTCCGAAGACGTTGCCAACGACCAAGGATTTGTTACCGTAGTTCACAATTTCGATTTGCTTTCACGCATGAATCAGGCTTATCCACAGATTATTGCCAAAGATGGCGATAAAGTGGTCGGCTATGCTTTAGTAATGCCCGAAAGTTTTAGGTTCGATATTCCCGTTTTGACGGCAATGTTTGAAATGTTGGACAAATTGGAATACAAAGGAAAGTTGATAAAAGATACCAAATACTACGCTATGGGGCAGATTTGCGTAGCTGAAGGCTACCGAGGACAAGGTATTTTTGACGGGCTTTACGCTAAACACAAAACCGAATTATCCGACCGTTTTGAACTTTGCGTAACCGAAATTGCCAAGCGAAATCTCCGTTCATTGGCGGCTCATAAACGAGTAGGTTTTGAAATTATCCACGAATATTTTGATACGACTTATCCAGAATTGTGGGAAGTGGTGGCTTGGGATTTTTTATAGGTTTTTTAGTAATAAACAATCAAACGATAGCTAATAATTATAATGAATTTACAAAAAATACTTGTCGGTACAGAATCACTTACGCAACATTATATCTTAGCTTTAAGAATAATAATGGGTGTTTTTTTTATTAATCATGGACACGAATTATTTGACTCAAAAGCAATGCAGAGTTTTGCCGATTGGCTTCAAAAAGATTTGCATTTTCCACAACCTTTATTGATGGCATATTTACGAACAGGAGCGGAATTATTCGGAGGATTTATGTTGTTATTAGGCTTATTTACACGTATTGGTGCATTTCTGATTATGATTACCATGTTTGTTGCCTTTTTTACCGCTGGCAAATCAGCACTTTTAGGCGATGGAGAAATGGTTTTTGCCTACGCCATCGTAATGCTTACGCTTGTGCTTACGGGTTCGGGGAAGATTTCTTTGGATTATTATTTTTTTGAGAGGAGGAGGTGAAATTTCGTTATTGTTTATTGAGATACGAACGATTGCAAAAGATATAATTTTTTAATTGTGACGCTTTTAAATTAATTATAATGAAAATCTTATTTATAATTTTTAAGGTCAATATTTTGATATTACTATTGACAAGTAATGTTTTCTCACAAAAGGGGAACGATACTATTCGGGTTATAGATGTTAAATCGTTTATGGAACCTTACTTAAACAAAAATTCAGATACTATCGCATATATGTTTGTTCAGCAGGTTGCAATATTTCCTGGCGGAAGGGATTCGCTGAATTCGCATGTAAAAACATATTTGTTTAGAAATTCAATGCAGGTAGTTAAAAACAAAATGATGGTTCTATGTATGGTTACGATAGAAAAAAATGGATGTATATCTGAAGTTGAAATATTAGCCCCCAACAATCATTATTTAGATTTAGAAAATGGTATAAAAAATGCACTACATTCATCTCCTACTTGGACCCCTGCATCACAAGATGGGAAAAAATTAAGGTTTAAAACTATTTTACCATTTCACTTTCCATAATTCAACCTTTTACTCGCAGTAAGTAAAATCACACTCGTCTCGTTTTATTTCTAATCAAGGCGAATGCAGTTTTTTGTTAATTAATAAACCCATGAAAATCACCCGAAAAACCCTTTTAAAAACCCTAACAGCAGGATTAATAACCATCCCAAGTTTTGGAAAAAGACAAATTGAAAAAGACCTTTTGGGTTTTAAAGATGAATTTGCAACGGCTTGGAAACGCTCTGAAGAATATACACTGACAATTTTCAACCAAATGCCCGAGGAAAAATTGGAGTTTCGGTACACGCCTGAGTCGTTTTCGTTCAGAACGCAATTTGTGCATTGTATCATTTATACGGCTATGCAATTGTCTGGGCGTTTGAATATTCCAAATCCTTATGAGAAAACGCCTCCTTCATTTTGGGCAAAATTATCAAAAGCCGATTTGGAAAAGGAACTCCAAAAGTTTTATGCTTGGGTTTTGACGGTGGTCAATGCTACGAAAGCCGAGCAATTGCTAAAACCCGAAGATTATGCGGGCGGAAGTCTACCCGTTTGGCGTTTTTTCTACGCTATGGAAAACCACATTATTCATCATCGTGGACAAGCGATTTGTTATTTACGACTCAACGAAGTTATTCCCGAAGGTTATATTGGGTGGTGATAATTTTATCGAAATTATACATAAAATGGTTTTTGCGAAATTTCGCAAAAACCATTTTGCTTTATTTGTAAAAATATTTTCTCTTGAATCCTCTAAGATTTTCAAAATAAAAGACAATAAATTTCACTTTTTAAAGAATTATCTTTTGATTTTCACTTTATTTTCAAAAAATATTCATTGGCGAAAATGGCAAATGGTAAAATATTATTTTGTTTTTCTTTGCAATTAAGAAATAAACTCCTGTATATTTGTTTACTATCAAACGATTTCTTAGCGAATTTTCGCTACAAATAATATTTCAAAAATTAGATGTATCAAATATCTGTGAATATCATTATTGTCTTCATTCTGCTCTGTTAAGGAGGAGGAGATAGGCTTTTTGTATTAAAGACCTTTCTCTATTTGGGAAAGGTTTTTTTATAGCGAATCTCCAGTTGTGCATTTTGAACAGCCACAGTAGCCCAAAGAAACTTAATAGGTCTTTTATAAGTACCAAAATTATTTTTCAAAGAGCGTTACAAATTTTTAATAAGACACAAAAAACTAAACAAAGTATTTAAAACAATCAATCATGAGTACTGAAAACCAATTAAACAAATTCTCTCGTACACTTACCCAAGAGGTTACCAATCCTGCCGCAAAAGCCATGTTGTATGGTATCGGTTTGACAACTGAAGATATGCAAAAAGCCCAAATTGGTATCGCCAGCACGGGTTACGAGGGAAATACCTGTAATATGCACTTGAACGGACTTTCTGTTCACGTAAAAAAAGGTATTCAAGATAGTGGAATGGTGGGTTTGATTTTCCACACGATTGGGGTTTCAGACGGAATGACTAACGGAAACAACGGAATGTCATACTCGTTGCCTTCTCGTGATTTAATTGCTGATTCAATCGAAAACGTAGTGGGTGCTCAATGGTACGATGGCGTAATTGCAGTAGTTGGTTGCGACAAAAATATGCCAGGAGCCATGATGGCAATTGCTCGTTTGAACCGTCCTGCCATGTTAGTTTATGGTGGTACAATTCGCTCAGGAGAATATAAAGGACAAAAATTAGACATCGTTTCTGCTTTTGAAGCCTTAGGAAAGAAGTTCGCAGGAAATATTTCAGACGAAGACTATGAAGGTGTTATTAGAAACGCTATTCCTGGAGCGGGTGCTTGTGGCGGTATGTACACCGCTAATACAATGGCGAGTTCGATGGAAGCAATGGGTTTGACTTTGCCAAATTCATCATCATATCCAGCAACGCACGAAGGCAAAAAAGCGGAGTGTTTAGCCATTGGTGCTGCCATGAAAAATATGTTGGAGAAAAATATTTGTCCACGTGATATTATGACTCGCAAGGCATTTGAAAATGCCATGACGGTTGTAATGGCAATGGGTGGTTCAACCAATGCAGTGCTTCATTATTTAGCGATTGCACGTGCAGCGGAGGTTGATTTTACTTTGAAAGACATTCAAGCAATTTCTGACCGTACTCCTTTGCTTGCTGATTTGAAACCTTCTGGAAAATACTATATGGAAGATATGTTGGCAATTGGTGGAGTTCCTGCGGTAATGAAATATTTACTACAAGAAGGTTTATTATACGGAGATTGTATGACAATTACGGGAAAAACAATCGCTGAAAATTTAGCGGATGTTCCTGAATTAAACTTTGATACACAGAAAATAATTGTTCCTTTAACCAGTCCAATCAAAGCAACGGGTCACTTACAGATTTTGTACGGAAACTTGGCTACGGACGGTGCTGTTGCGAAAATTACAGGAAAAGAAGGCGAGAAATTTGAAGGAGTTGCCAAAGTTTGTGAGCGTGAAGAAGAAGTCATCGAATTCTTACAAAAAGGTGAAATTGTTGAAGGACAAGTAATCGTAATTCGTAATGAAGGACCAAAAGGTGGGCCGGGAATGCCAGAAATGTTGAAACCAACTTCGGCAGTAATGGGTGCAGGTTTAGGAAATAAAGTAGCGATGATTACTGACGGACGTTTCTCGGGTGGTACGCACGGTTTTGTGGTTGGACACGTTACGCCAGAAGCTCAAGCAGGTGGAGTAATTGGTTTGGTAAAAGACGGAGATTTAATCACAATTGATGCTGCCAATAACATTCTTCATTTACACGTTTCGGACGAGGAATTGGCAGAAAGACGTAAACTTTGGAAGCCAATAGAATCACCATTTAAGCAAGGTGTTTTACGTAAATATGTGAAAAATGTGAGTTCAGCAAGCGAAGGTTGTGTTACGGATTTGTAGTATATCAATTGCTTGTACAATGTTATTAAGTTAAGAGCTTTGAAAAGTACCATCCCGAAAATTCTAAAACTTTCGGGATGGTTATACTCAAGATGATTTTCTATCATCTATAAATTCAATCGTTAAATGTAAGATTAACGTATAAAAACTAAACCTACAATACCTCAAACAATGTATATAGATTCACTTGTAGCAGATTTAGAAAACCGATTATCCTTTATCTTGAAAGGAAAATATTGGCTGTGGAAAGTCACCATTGTTTCTATTCTTCTTTTTGTAGTAATAGATTTTTCGGGAAATGTGAGTAAGTTGGTTTATTTCAAAACACTGATTAATGATTTTATAAAACAAGGAACCTTAGATACTACACATACCATAATTAAGGCTCAGTCAGAAGATTATTTCGCCTTCTTCAAAAAAGGACACGACGCTGATATTGCTAGTTATGAACACGAAGCTAAAATGAAATTCCGTTTGTTCTTGCCAACACTCGTTAGAGTTTTTGGAGCAAAACACTTTGATATTTGGTTGTATTTTTTGGCAGTTGGTTTGGGGTTCTTTTATATTTATACCATTGCTAAAATCTCATGTAAGATTTTGGGAGAAGAAACAAACAGAATACTGATATTTTTCTTTGTCGCTGGTTTTACCAATTTATACGCAGGAGGAGGTTCATTTATATTAGATATTATTCCATACGGAGACTTTTTTGCATTCTTTCTCTTACTGTTGAGTATTTATTTCAAGAATCCAATAGCCATATTTTTGTTTTGTCAAGGGGCATTTTGGGTAGATGAGCGAGCTTTAATAAACGTTATTTACGTGATACTTTGGTGGACATTTGTCGCTGATAAAGAATTCAAAATTAAGTTTTCCTATCAAGCAGTGGCAGCCTTTATTTCTGGGATTATTTATTTAGGAATCAGACGTTATTTGACCGAATATCATCATTTGCCAGATACCATTTATATCGGAGAATTTGTAGCCACATTTTACGAAAATATAAAAATGCTTTCGTTGAGAGTTTGGGCGGGTTTTGAAGGAATGTGGTTATTGGTATTATTAGGATTAGTGATATTGTTCCGTGAAAAAAACTACCAATTTTTAATTCCATTACTTAGTGCTTTAGTCATTTCAGTGAGTTTTGCCCTCATTGCTTTTGATGCCAATCGGGGAATTTCGTATGGTTTTATTATATTATTAATCAGCTTGAAAATAGGCAAAAAATACCTTTCTGAAAAAGAATTAAAATATCTATTATTCGTCTGCTTTTTAGTCTCAATTCTATCACCAACACTGAGTAAATACAGAATAGTTGGCGGAACACAATTAATGTAAATGGTAAAATTATCTACAAATGGAATTAAAAATACTCAAAACTAAAACCTACAAAATAAGAGGATAATAATAGATAGTGATTCTGCCGACTTTTATGAGGTAGAAACAAAAGTGTGGAACCAATATGTAAAACTAAATATTACAAGGTTTTTAGGAGATTCATTCAAGAGGCGTTCCATTTTCAACTAACTGATAATGAGCATGCAAATTTGAGGTTACAAGTTGGAACTTAAGAAAATTGAACCAATTGAAAGTAAAATATGATGGACAAATCGGTGATATTCACCATGTTCTGAATGAATTATTAAATCCAGAGAATGCTCGTAAAGAGATTGGATTTTAAGAAAGAAGAAAAAGACACAAAACCACAAGAATAAAATTATTCAATTAAAAAATTAACAACATGGCAAACACACAAACCATGACCGCAGAAGCGACCACAATCGAGCCTCCCAAGTTTTTATCGGGAGCTCAAGCTATCATGCAATGTTTGGTAGAAAATGACGTAAAAACCATTTTTGGATACCCTGGAGGGGCAATTATGCCCACTTACGATGCCCTCTATGATTATCAAGACCGTATTAAACATATTTTGGTGCGTCACGAACAAGGTGCTGGACACGCTGCTCAAGGATACGCTCGCATGACAGGACGTGCTGGGGTTGCGATGGTAACATCTGGCCCGGGAGCAACCAATTTAATGACTCCAATCGCTGATGCTCTTTTGGACTCAACGCCGATGGTTTGTTTGGTCGGACAAGTAAAAGCTAATTTATTGGGAACGGATGCTTTCCAAGAATGTGATATTATTGGAATGTCGATGCCTGTAACTAAGTGGAATTACCAAATTACAGATGCCGATGAAATTCCAGAAATCATGGCAAAGGCATTTTATATTGCTGAGTCTGGTCGTCCCGGCCCTGTATTATTGGATATTACTCGTACCGCTCAGGCAGATTTCATGACAAAGCCCTTTGTCTATAAAGCTTGTGATGAAATTGTTAGTTATCGTCCGAGATATATTCCGAAACAAGCACAAGTAGAAGATGCGGCAAAATTGATTAATGCAGCACAAAGACCCTATATTTTTGCGGGACACGGTATTTTAATTGCCAAAGCACAAGACGAATTGGATGCTTTTGCTCGTAAAGCAGATATTCCAGTGGCTACTACGCTTTTGGGAATGTCAGCATTGCCACATAATCACCCAAATTATATTGGTTGGTTGGGAATGCACGGAAATTACGGAGCCAATCTTTTGACGGATGAAGCGGATTTAATTATCGCCATCGGAATGCGTTTTGATGACCGAGTTACGGGTGATTTGGCGAAATTTATCCCTCAAGCCAAAGTTATTCATATTGACATTGACCCTGCTGAAATTAATAAAAATATCAAAGCAACTGCACCAGTAGTGGGTGATGCAAAAGAAGTATTGAAAGCACTTTTACCTTTGGTGAAAGAACGCAAACATACCGAATGGATTGCTGAGTTTAAGAAATATGACGAAATCGAATTCGAGAAGGTTTCTAAGCGTGATTTATTCCACGACGGCGACCAAATCAAAATGGGAGAAGCCGTTGCGATGCTCTCTAAAAAGACGAAAGGTGAGGCCGTTACAGTAACGGATGTTGGGCAACACCAAATGATTGTCAATCGTTATTACGAGTATATGAAGCCGAATTCGTTGGTAACATCGGGCGGTGCGGGTACGATGGGCTTTGCCCTTCCTGCGGCTTTTGGGGCTAAGGTTGGAGCTCCCGACCGTGAAGTAATTGCTTTAATTGGTGATGGTGGTTTTCAGATGACTATTCAAGAATTGGGAACAATTGCTCAAAGTGGTTTACCCGTGAAAATTATCATTTTGAATAATAATTTCTTAGGAATGGTTCGTCAGTGGCAACAGTTATTTTTCGAGAAAAGATATTCATTCGTAGAACTTCAAAACCCTGATTTTATTACCATTGCCAAAGGTTTTGGTATTGATGCGCACAAGGTTTCTGACCGTACTGAATTATCTGGAGAATTGGATAAAATGTTGGCAGCCAATACGCCATATTTGTTAGAAATTGTTTGTGAAAAAGAAGAAAACGTATTCCCAATGGTTCCTGCGGGTGGAAGTGTGTCGAGTATTCGTTTAGAATAATAATTTCGATAATATGTATGGGCGTATCGCATACGCCCATACATACTAAATTATCTAATATTTTCTTAAAACAGAAAGGGGTAAATAGATTTAGGATTACATTATTTTAGTTAAACACATTAAGGATACAATCCAAAATCCTAACTCCGCAATCAAAACAATGACAACATACACATTATCCATATTCACCACCAATACCATTGGTTTATTGAACCGAATTACGATTATTTTTACTCGTAGAAGGTTAAATATTGAGTCCTTAACTGTTTGTGAAACAGAACGTAAGGGCGTTTCTCGTTTTACCATCGTGATTCGTCACGAAAGCCGTGATGCCGTTGAAAAATTAGTACGTCAAATCCGTAAAGTAGTGGATGTTTTGGCAGTTTTCGGGTATCTTGACCACGAAATTGTTTTCAATGAAATCGCTCTTTTCAAATTAGCAACGCCACTTGGAGGTTCTCCTTTGGACATCAAAGAAATCAACCTCGACTGGAATGCTAAAGTCGTTCATTGGGGACTTGATTACGTGGTTATCGAAAAGAACGGCACCGAAACTGAAATTGCTGAATTTTATCAATACATGAAAAATTGGGAGATTTTGGAATACCTAAAATCGGGTCGTGTAGCCGTTGGAAAAACCGAAAAAGGTTTAGTGGAATATCTGCCAGAAGCGGATTGGGAGACGGTTTAGAAGATGATTTTCTAAAAATAAAAGCCAAAACGAAAGTCTTGGCTTTTATTTTTATCCATCTATTAAGCTATCATAAATACTTTTTACCTGCAAATCTCCCAAACCATAAATGCCCTCTCTGATTGAAAACTCCGAAAAAACTTCCATAAAATTCTTCGATTTTGTCTCCATTATTTCTTTTATTACCCTTTGAGGTCTGCCTAAAGTATCGTCATTTGGGTATCGGTCGATATGTGATTGACAAACTTCCGCTAAATATTGAAAACAGGCTGATTGGCTTTTTGATAACTCCTTTAATTGCTCAAAATCTGCTTTTTTATACGCCATCCATAATTGCTTTCCTAAGTTAATATCCGAAGAATTGAATGAAATTTTGGATAAATATGCTCGTTCAAGCATTTCAGTATTAGCAATCCCAAACCCTTTCCAAAGGTCCTTGTTGTTATCTGAAATTGGAAAAATTCTATATAATTTTATCTTCGTGCGATTAGAAAGCACTGACAAAATAAACCACATATTTACCTGACAAAACAAATCATTTTCAAACCACAGACAGACCTCCGAATCATCAGGAATTGAGTTGATTTTTCCCAATTCATCAACTACCTTACGATAATAATCATCCGTAGAAGCCTGATAAGTATCCATAACGAATGTTGCTCTGATATTCCAAAAATTAGAAATATTCGTGGCATTTACTTGTCCATCAATCAGACATTCTCGACAAATAATATACGCATCTTGAATAGCTGTTTGTTTTAACTGGTCAGCTAAACAGTCTCCATTTAGGATGTGATATTTGGGCATGAGATTAGTTTTGAAGTTTTTAGAATTATCTCTAAGCTGTAAAACATAGGTTTATAACCTTTCAAAAATAATGATTAATGGGTAATAAAAAAACAGTGACCAACAAACGTCAATCACTGTTTTCTGATTATTGATAACTGCTCACTGAATTACGCTACCGTAGCAATCGCTTTCATTTCGCCCATTGCTGCACGTAATTTATCACCAATTTTCTCAATTGAATGGCTTCTAATTGCTTTATTTACTGCATTTAACGTTCTGTTATCAACACCGTTATCTTTTCCTTCATTGAAGTTTTTACCGATAATATCTGTTTCAACTTTAGTCATGAAATCGGCTAATAAAGGCTTACAAGCGTGGTCGAATAAATAACATCCGTATTCAGCCGTATCAGAAATTACCGAGTTCATTTCGTATAATTTTCTACGAGCAATTGTATTAGCGATAAGTGGCGTTTCGTGCAATGATTCATAGTAAGCAGATTCTTCAATGATGCCCGCTTCAACCATTGTTTCATAAGCTAATTCAACACCAGCACGTACCATGGCTACCATCAAAAGACCGTTATCGAAATATTCTTGTTCTGCAATTTTAACTGCTCCAGCAGGTGTTTTTTCAAAGGCTGTTTCGCCCGTTGCTGCTCTCCAAGTCAACAAGTTTTTGTCGTCATTTGCCCAGTCTTCCATCATTGTTTGAGAGAAAAATCCGCTCATGATGTCGTCTTGGTGCTTTTGGAATAATGGACGCATAATCGTTTTCAATTCTTCTGAAATTTCAAACGCTTTGATTTTTGCAGGATTTGAAAGTCTGTCGAACATACCCGTAATTCCACCTTGTTTCAAGGCTTCTGTGATAGTTTCCCAACCGTATTGGATGAATTTAGAAGCGTATCCAGCATCAACTCCTTTCTCAATCATTTTATCGTAACAAAGGATTGAACCTGTTTGTAATAAACCGCAAAGAATCGTTTGCTCGCCCATTAAGTCAGATTTTACTTCCGCCACAAATGACGATTTCAACACACCCGCACGGTGTCCACCTGTACCAGCACAATATGCTTTTGCATACGCCCAACCTTTTCCTTCTGGGTCATTTTCTGGGTGAACGGCAATTAAAGTTGGTACCCCAAAACCACGTACATATTCCGCACGCACTTCCGTTCCTGGGCATTTTGGAGCCACCATAATTACAGTAATATCTTTACGGATTTGCATTCCTTCTTCTACGATATTGAAACCGTGAGAATATGAAAGCGTAGCACCTTGTTTCATCAAAGGCATTACCGCAGAAACTACCGCTGTATGCTGTTTGTCTGGCGTAAGGTTGATTACTAAATCAGCCGTTGGAATTAATTGCTCGTAAGTACCAACTGTAAAATTATTTTCAGTAGCACTTTTCCAAGATTGTCTTTTTCCATCAATCGCTTCTTGACGAAGAGCGTAAGAAACATCCAAACCAGAATCACGAAGGTTTAAACCTTGGTTAAGTCCCTGAGCTCCACAACCTACTACTACAATTTTCTTTCCTTCTAATGCTTTTACACCGTCTCCGAAAGCACTAATATCCATGAATTCACAAACGCCTAATTGATTAAGTTTTTCTCTTAATGGAAGCGTATTAAAGTAATTTGCCATTGTTTTTTGAGTGATTTTGTTAAGTCTTTTTAGCTATGTTCTCCACAGCGAAATTTATAACGTAAAATTGACTAAAAATCCTTGAAATATTGTGGTAAATAATCCTTAATTTTAGGTAGTTATGATGGATAGAGATTGTTGATGAATTCGCTATTAATGTTTAAATAATTGCTGTTCAGTATTTTATGTAAAAATACAATTGTGAAAATATTTATAGAAGGCCATAACGTAAAAGAATTAAATTTAAATTATCGGTGAAATAAATCACTAACTCGTTATATTACCCATGCAAACAATTCCCGTTTACAGCATAGATAAATTTAATTCTAAAACCGAAAAAACCATCCAGTTTCAGATTGAGCCTTTTGATATTCACCGTAATTTCAAGGTTACTTATCCGCATAGACACGATGATTTTTATGAGATTTTATTTATCACGCAGGGTGAAGGAATTTATACCATTGATATGCAGGATTATATTATTCAACCTTATACTATTTTCTTCGTTTCGCCTGGACAAATTCACGAGTTAGAATTGTCGGAAGATGTTCAAGGATTTATTTTTCTGTTTACTTCGGCATTTTATCACTTCAATAAAACCGACCCATATAAACTTTTTGAGTTGCCTTTTTTCTATAATTTGGCAAAAGAAACGCCTCCTTTGTGCTTAAAAAATGAATCAGAAAGGTTGAGTTTTACTGATCTTTTTAAGAAGGCAATTACTGAAAATCAATTAAAATTGTCTGATAATGAGGAAGTTATTCGGGCTTTATTGGATTTGATTTTGATTCAAAGCAAGCGAATTTATCCCGTGACTTTTATCGAAGAAACTACTAACAAAGGACGAATTTTAGTGAAGCGATTTAAGCAATTAATTGAAGAAAAATGTCAGGAAAATTTATCGGTAAAACAATATGCCGACTTATTAACGATAACCTCAAATCACTTAAGTGAGACGGTGAAAAATATCACAGGAAGAACTTCTACGGATTTAATTAATGATAGAATGGTGATGGAAATTAAGCGGTATTTAACCCATACCGATTTGGGCGTTTCAGAAATTGCGTATCAGCTCAATTTTTCTGATCAATCATATTTTTCAAAATACTTTAAAAAATTGACCAACCAAACACCCGTGGAGTTTCGGCGGAGTTTGTAGTGGTGTATAAAAGCATACGGCTGTTACCTACTTGTTAGATAACAGCCGTACGCTACAAGTTACTACGGTTATAAAACTTCAACTAATCCACTTTTCAATAAAGTGTTTTCTTTAGAGGTTAATTTTGATAACCCTCCCGTTGCTTCGTCAATTTTTGCTTCATAAACTTCGGTTTTATCTTTACTTTTTACTTCTAAAATCACGTAATAAGCACCTTTTGCGATAGTTTTTGAATTCACTACGAAATTATCGTGGGGTGTTTCTTTTTCAGAAAGTGGCGTTTTCGAGGTAGTTACTGCTTGCCATTTTGGAAGAGACTCTGGTTTGAACTCTGTAAATTCAAATTTACCTTCTTTAGCTTCTTCTTCGCTTTTAGGTGCTTTTGCTTCTTTAGCTGGCACGTAAAGATTTTCCACAAATTTATGGTCAATATCTTCTACCCAAACGGCCACAACAGGCATTTCGGTTTCTTTCTTTTTTTCAATTAAAACTCTGATTGAATTACCTTTTGAGTCCTGATTCGTTTTCACTTCTTCAAAAGATAGAGCTTCTGGTCTTGGTGGTCTTTTCTTTGCAAAAATTCTACCTGCTTCGGCTACTGGTTCTAATATTTCGGTAACACCTCCAATTAAGATTATGCCAAAAATAGAAGCGGCAACGATAAATTCTTTTTGAATTTTACCCGATTTTCTCTCTTTTGAATAGCCTGTAATTGATGACCAGTTATTGACAATGTGGAAAATAGCAAAGCCGATAAAAATTAAACCGAATACTGTGTGTGTAATTTCAGCGGCGTGAGATTTTTGTTTGATATAAAGTAAAATACCTGTCACGGCAATACTCAAAAATGCGAATCCAATGGTTAGGCTAATAATGTTCTTTCTTTTCATGATTTTTTGGTTAAATGTGGACAAAAGCAAATTTAACGAATTTATGCGGTTGAGTTCAATAACAGACCGTTAAATCATTAAAGAGACCGTTGAATCAATATTTTATGGGCTTCTTTTTTTAATAATTGTTCTTTGTGACTGCTTAGTCAATATCCTTGATAAGCATTTATTGTTTAACATAAAAAATATAGAAAACATGAAAATGACAACAAGAATTCTCGGATTAGTATTGATAACTATGGCGGTTATCTTAATGAATGCCTGTAAAGCTGAAAAAGGTGATGTTGGCCCAGCAGGCCCCGCTGGACCAACAGGTGCAAGTGGTGCAACGGGAGCAACAGGACAAACTGGTGCAACGGGGACAGCGAATGTGATTTATTCTCCGTGGACGAGTGTAAGTTTTACAGGAAGCGGAACAACTTATATTGGCTCATTAACTGCTGTAAAATTAACTCAAGATATTTTAGATAAAGGAGCAATTTACGTATATTGGAGTGAAAGTGGTAGAGTTATTACAATTCCATATTCGCAAACTATTGGCTCTACTGCTTATACCGTTTTTCCCAGATATTACGTTGGGCGTATTGATATGGTTAGTAGTTATGCCTTATCAGCTCAGCAGATTCGCTACGTAATTATTCCTGGGGGAGTTGCTGGGGGGCGTAAAGCTGCTGTTGATTATAGTGATTACGAAGCAGTTAAAGCATATTATGGTTTGAAGGATTAACAAAAAAACAAACCCACCCAATAATCACTCTCGATTATTGGGTGGGTTGTTAATTGACAATCAAAATTTCTACATCACATCCTTCAAAACCCCTTTTTTCTCTCTTGAAACGGTCAAAATTAATTCGGCAATTAAGCCAGTCCAGCCTGTTTGGTGAGCCGCTCCGAGTCCTTTTCCTGTATCACCATCAAAATATTCACTGAATAAATATAAATCCTTGAAGTGTGGGTCAGTTTGTAACTTTTCGTATTTTTCATACATCGGTTTTCTACCTTTTTCATCGTCGGTAAAGAGTTTTATCAAGCGTTCTGAAATACTCAAGGCTGCCTCTTTGATACTCACCATATTTCCCGAATCGGTTGGATATTCTACTTCGTAATCATTTCCGTAATACGCTTGGAACTTTAACAATGAGTCAATTAACAAGAAATTCATCGGAAACCAAATTGGGCCACGCCAGTTAGAATTTCCACCAAACATACTGCCTGTGGATTCTGCGGGTGTATAATCTACTCGTAAAATATCATTATTTACTCGGAATTGATACGGATTTTCGAGGTGATATTTTGACAATGAACGAATTCCAAAATCGGACAAAAATTCACTTTCATCAAACATTCGTTTCATAATCATTTTCATACGGTGTCCACGCAAGATGGCAAGCAAACGGTTTTCGCCTTTCCCAGATTCGTACCAACGTGAAATTAATCCTGCTAAATCGGGACGGTTGTTTAGAACCCATTCTACTCGCCGACGGAAATCTGGTAATTTTTCCAACATTTCTGGTGTTAAAACTTCAACCGCAAAAAGTGGAATTAATCCAACCATTGACCTGATTTTCAATAACATACTATTGCTATTTGGCAAATGGAGCATATCGTAATAAAACTGGTCTTCTTCATCCCAAAGGCTAATGTCGTCGCCACCCAATGACTGCATCGCTCCCGCAATGTGCAAAAAGTGTTCAAAGAATTTAGAAGCCATATCTTGATAAACTGGACGTTCCAAGGCAATTTCACAGGCAATCCGCAGCATATTTAAGCTGTACATTGCCATCCAACCCGTTCCATCGGCTTGCTCTAAGTGTCCACCTGTTGGTAGGGTAGAGGAGCGGTCAAAAACTCCGATGTTATCCATTCCTAAGAATCCGCCACCGAAGACATTATTACCGCCTTCATCTTTGAGATTGACCCACCAAGTAAAGTTGAGCAGCAATTTATGGAAGATTCTTTCCAAAAAGGCAATGTCACCTTTTCCGTTTATTTCTTTATCAATTTCATAAACCTTCCAAGTTGCCCATGCGTGTACGGGTGGATTCACGTCCGAGAATGACCATTCATAAGCGGGAATTTGCCCATTCGGGTGCATATAATACTCACGCAAGACAACCGCTAATTGACGCTTGGCAAAATTGGGGTCAACACGAGCTAACGGTAAAGTATGGAAAGCCAAATCCCAAGCCGCAAACCAAGGATATTCCCACTTATCGGGCATTGACAAAATATTGGCAGCATACATGTGTCGCCAACCAGCATTTCGTCCGTATTTACGGTATCCTGATGGCTCGGGCATCGCTGGGTCGCCTTTTATCCATTCATTGACATTGTAATAATACCATTGTTTTGTCCATAACATTCCTGCATAGGCTTGACGTTGGATTTTCAATAATTCGGGGTCTTTAACGTCTTGCTGAACTTCTTCGTAAAACTGATTTCCTTCTCGAATTCTTTTATCCATCGTGTCTTCAAATCCTCCGAAAGGCTCCAGAATAGAATGGTCAACTAAACGTAAACGGATGGTTACACTTTCGCCAGCTTTTACAACTTTGTCGTAAAGAGCGGCGGCTTTTGTTCCAATATTGTTTGGGTTAACGGCTTTTTCATCACCTTCAACGACGTACTCATTGATTCCGTCTTTGGTGTATGGCGAATAATTTGCTGCACCGTAAAGTCGCTCAAAATTGCTTTCGTTTTCACAAAAAAGAAGTTCGTCTGCTTGTTCACAGTAAAGTTTAAAATGCCCCACGTTTTTGTGGTCAATTTCTACCGCTTTGTTAGAAACACCCTTCATCATGGGTTTATACTTGAAATTATCGTAGCCCCAACTCCAAGTATTTCTAAACCATACCGTCGGTAAAAGTGTCAACGGAGCATCTTTTGCACTGCGGTTATGAGCCGTTATTTTGATGAGAATATCTTGTTCATCGGCTTTTGCGTATTCCACAAAGACATCAAAATATTCATCTTTGTCAAAAATACCCGTGTCAAGTAATTCATACTCAGGTTCTAATCGAGAACGTCGGCGACTTTCGTCAACCAATTTGTCATAAGGATACGCTTGAATCGGATACTTATAGAGCATTTTCATGTACGAGTGCGTGGGCGTAGATTCGAGGTAATAATACAACTCTTTTACGTCCTCACCATGATTGGATTCGCTACCAGTTAAGCCGAAAAAACGTTCTTTCAGAATATGGTCGTTATGATTCCAGAGAGCTAAAGCAAAACAGATATACGATTTATTATCCGAAATTCCCGCAATCCCTTCTTCTCCCCAACGATAAGCAATTGAGCGAGCCATATCGTGCGAAATGGCATTCCAAGCATCTTGGCTGGGAGAATAGTCTTCCCGAACAGTTCCCCATTGACGTTCTGACAAATATGGTCCCCACTTTTTCCAACCTTTATTATCTTGACGAGTGTTTAATCGAAGTTTCTCTACACAAATAGTTTTACTCATATTTTTGCTTTATATAAATGACTGACTCCAGAGAACTTTTACTCTTTTGTCGAATTATCTGATTTTGTATTAATATTAGAATTTTTTGCAATAATCTGCAAAAATAAATTCAATAGTTTGCAAAAAAAAGCAAACTGTAATTCAAATTTAAGTAAAACCATTTCATAGCCAAGCAATCTTAAAGAATAATTACTTGAAAAGTAAAATATTTTTCGAGACAAAGGTTTTTCGTTTATACCTTTGCACTTGAAATTTTAAAATCTAATGACCCCAAAAAATTACATAGCGTTATTATTATTGGCACTCATCAGTGTCAAAACGCTACTTGTGCCTGTGGTTTATTTGGATTTTGAATTGAGAAAGGATTATATCATCCAAAACCTTTGTGAAAACCGTTTCAAACCCCAATTGAAATGTAATGGTCAATGCTATTTGGCAAAAAAATTACATAAAATTGCGGAAGATAATGCTACTAAAGAAACGCAAAAACAAAGCCAGTCTATGAAAAAAATCATGGAAGAAGTTTTTGAAACTACGCCACTTTTTTCTTGTGATTGGACGATGATAAAATCTGCTCCAAAATCCATTTATTCCTATCAATTAGCTCACACGCAGAGCGTCACTTCTTTTGTATTTCGTCCTCCAATCGTTTAATTATTTTTTATTTATTGTATTGCTGTAACTCGAATTGGCCATTCGAGAGCGTTTTGCTATTCTCAAAAAATAGCCTGAGTTATGGTAAATTGAGTTAATATTCAAAACTAAATAAACATGAAAACGATATGTAATTTGCTCATTGTCAGTATGTTGGCAATGAATATTTCCTTTGCCCAAAACGTAATTAAAGGTAAAGTTTTTGATAATACAACCAAAGAACCCGTTGTTGGAGCATCCATAAAAGCTGAAGGCACAAGCACTGGAACGACTACCAATGTGAATGGTCAATTCTCATTTGAAACGAATCAAAAAGTTTCAAAAATTACCATTTCAAGTATTGGATTTCAAACGCAAACGGTTGATTGTCAGTTTAATAACCCCTTATCTGTTTCCCTTGAACCATCCGTTGAAAATTTGCAACAAGTAGTCGTTACTGCCAATCGTGAAGCCAGTTTACGTACCCAATCGCCCGTGGCAATTTCTAAGTTATCGCCCACTTTAATCAACGATACGAAGGCAACGAATATGTACGAAATTATCAACAAAACGCCAGGGGTAATGATGGTGAATTTGGGAAATGAGCAACACATGATGAGCATTCGTCAGCCAATGGGAACAAATCCCTATTTTTTGTACATGGAAGACGGTTTGCCCATTCGTCCGATGGGCGTTTTTAACCACAATGCTTTGTTGGAAATGAATACTTTTGTTACTTCTTCGATTGAAGTGGTGAAAGGCCCCGCTTCGTCATTATACGGTCCAGAGGCAGTTGGGGGAGCAATTAACGTGATTACGCAACGCCCAACTTCCGTTCCAACGGCAAGAGTAGGCGTACAATTTGATAGTTATGGATACAAAAGAATTCAGTTTGGAGCGGGTGCTACCCTTGGAAAATTAGGCATTTATTTGGGCGGTTACGTTGCCAAACAAAGAGATTCTTGGATGACCAATAGCGATTTTGATAAACAATCATTTACGGGAAAATTAGAATATACTTTCAATGATAAAACCCGTTTGATTGGTGCGATTTCGTACATTGATTATAACTCACAAAGTGGTGGCGGTGGTGACAGTATTTCTTATTATAGCCGTTCTTATACTTCAGTGGCAGATTTTGCGTATCGAAAAGCTTTGGCCACTCGTGCCAGAATTTCCTTGGAACATACTTGGAATAATGATGCTCATACCACAATTACGCCTTATTACCGAGATAATTCTTTAGGTCAAAATCCAAATTATACCATTATTTGGAAACAAGGAGCATCCACCGCAACGAGTCAAATTAATAATAATTCGTTTACTTCTTACGGTGTTTCGGCTCAACATTCGCAGCATTTTTCGTTCTGGAAAACGAATTTATTGGTTGGTGGAATTTATGATTATTCAACCAATCCGTATTATGCGTATTTGATTAATCTTTCGGCACAATTACGTCCCGATGGCAAATCAGTCGAAAAATACACCGTGAGTAAAGAAGAACCGACTAACTTTTTATCGAAATACGATGCGAAAATTTATAATACAGGGATTTATACGCAATTAGGTTTTGAACCCGTACAAAATTTGAGATTTTCGTTGGGCTTACGTTACGATCGAATGGCTTTTGACTACATTAATTATTTAGCAAAAACCAATCAGGGAGAATATTTTTCGGGAACGAAAGAATACAGTCAGGTTACGCCAAAAATTGGCTTTACCTACGATTTGGGTCATGGAAAAGGATTTTATGCCAATTATTCAAAAGGGTTTTCTCCGCCTGCGCTCACGGCAATTTTTCGTAAACGCCCCACGCCAGCAGACAATGGCGATTTATTTTACTACAATTTAGAACCCGCCCATTTTGATAATTATGAAGTGGGAGGTTGGGCTTCGTTGTTGAATAATAAGATTTATATCGACTATGCGTTTTATCAAATGGATGGACAAAATGAATTATTGAGCATCAAACAGCCCGATAATTCCACTGATTATCAGTCGGTTGGAAAAACTTTGCACCGTGGCGTTGAGTACGGAATTACGTATAAACCTAACGCTCAATGGCTGATTCGTTTTGGTGGTACAAATGCCGTTCATCGTTTTGTGGAATTTACGTTGAGTAATAAAGCAACGGATGTTTTACAGAATGTAAACGGAAAAGATATGCCACAAGCCCCAAAATGGATTGCGAATACTGAAATTACTTACAAACCAACATGGTTGAAAAATTATCGAGTTTCAATTGAATGGCAAAGGATTTCATCGTGGTATCAAAATCAAATTAATACGGTTTCTTACGATGATAGAGGAGCTTTTGGTGCAAAAGGCGTGAGTTTTTTGAATTTCAGAACGGGTTATCAATGGAAAAGTATTGAGTTGTACCTAAACGTTATGAATTTAACGGACGAACTTTACGCTACGAATGCCACCAGAGGCAATAATGCAACTGACAGAACAACTTATACGCCCGCTGCACCGAGAACTTTTGTGGTAGGACTTCAGTATAATTTTGTAGGAAAGAAATAGTCCAGAACTATTTGGTGGACATCCCCTGACAGCGGTTGAAAACCCTGTCAGCGGGTTGTTTAATATGATTCCGAAAAATAATATTCAGCTATTTCGCAGCACTTTAATTAACAAAAACAGCATTTAAAACATGAAAAAAACGATCATCACCCTCATCTTTACTTTGTGCATGACATTTGGCATTTTTGCCCAAAAAGGAAAAAAAACAATCAAGGAAAAACATCAGCATTCGGAAATAAGTGCAGTTTTGAAAGAAGACGCTAAAGACCCAATCTGTAAAATGTCCGTGGCAAAAGGCACGAAAGATGTTTCGGTTTATCAAGGAAAACAATTTGGTTTTTGTAGTGTGGTTTGCAAAGAAATGTTTGATAAAAATCCTAAGAAATATGCGGTGGTGAAACATTAATTATTGAAATATTCATGTTGAAAATTCCAAATTTATGAAATACATAATTATTGCTATTTTAGGCTTTTTAATGCGTTTTAATCAGCCTAATAAACCTGTTCAACTTTCTGATATTCAAAGAGTTGGCACAACACCAAGATTTACCACCGATGCTCAGGGAAATCCTGTGTTGAGTTGGGCGGAGAAAGACGGAGACAAAGCAAATCTCTTCTTTTTTGCCATTTCTAAAGATGGTGGAAGTACTTTTTCGGAGAAAATATCCGTAAAAGTTCCCGAAAAAATGTCCGTTCACGCCGAAGGAATGCCCAAAATTGCATTCAAGAAAAATGGGGAAATTATCGCCACTTTTGAAGTGGCAATGCCAACAAGTACCGAACGATTTGCGGGTAATTTTTATTTTATTTCTTCAAAAGACAAAGGCAAAACGTGGTCTGACCCTCAAACTGTTCACCAAGATGCAACCGCTGGCAAAAGTCATTCCTTTGGTGATATGGCAACTTTACCCGACGGACAAATTGGTTTCGTTTGGTTGGATGAAAAAT
>JAZKDE010000072.1:5439-26375 GCA_040387735.1 Bacteroidota bacterium | reverse complement strand
TGAGGAGCAAACCGATGCGGTTTTGGAAGTTGCGGGTGATACAAAAGAAATAACCTATATCTACGCAGATGGAAAAAAGCGGACGCAACAATACTCCATTCCTAATCTGAATCAGTGTAAGGGGTGTCATAACCGAGAAGAGAAAATGATTCCGATTGGTCCTTCGGTAAGACAATTGAACGGTGATTTTTCTTACGATGGTATTTCAGAAAATCAATTGAGTCATTGGCAAAAAATTGGATTATTAACGGATATGCCCGATTTGAAAGATTGCCCAAAATTAGCTGTTTGGAATCAACCCGAAACGGGAAGTTTAGAAGAGCGTTCCAGAGCTTGGTTAGATATTAATTGTGGACATTGCCATAATGCTAAAGGGCCAGCGATGACATCAGGCTTAAATCTTGATATTCACGAGAAAAATCCGACTGCTTTGGGTATTAATAAGACTCCCGTTGCGGCTGGACGAGGTTCTGGTAACCGAGCATACGATATTGTACTGGGTAATCCAGATCAATCAATCCTTATATATAGAATAGAATCAACCAATCCTGGTATTATGATGCCCGAAGTAGGACGGAAAACGACGGATAAAGAAGGCATTGCTTTAGTGAGAGAATGGATAAAGGCATTGAAATAAATAAAAAAAGTGGAAAAACAATGAGTGAAAACTAATTGTTTGATTACCAAATAATTAAAACAAGTTGCGTTGAGAAATATTTTATAAAAGCCATTTGAATCTTTAAAGTAACCGAAAGTATGTAAAAATATTTTCGGTTTTTTTCTTTCAAACCAATCCAACCCTTAATGTTTAGCGTAAATGTGTTTGTAAGGTTTAAAAATTACAAATAATATAACAAAACTTAACATCACAAACATTATAAAGAAATGAAAAAAGTAACATTAGTATTAGGGATGATTTTAGGTGTAGCTACACTTTCTACCAATGCACAAACGGTAACCGTAGGTTCAGAAGCAATGTATCCAACTAAAAATATTGTAGAAAATGCCGTTAATTCAAAAGCTCATACTACACTTGTAGCAGCAGTTAAAGCAGCAGATTTAGTAGCAACGCTTCAAACTAAAGGTCCATTTACCGTATTTGCTCCAGTAAATGATGCCTTTGAGAACTTACCAGCAGGAACAGTTGAAACTTTGTTGAAACCAGAAAATAAAGCAACGTTAGCAAAAGTATTGACCTACCATGTAGTAGCAGGAAAATTAGATTATGATGCAATAACCAAGGCTATCAAAGCAGGTGGTGGAAAAGCAACATTGAAAACAGTTAGCGGCGGAACATTGACAGCAATGATGAACGGTGCTCACAATATTGTATTAAAAGACGAAAATGGTGGAATGTCAAACATTAGTACTTATGATGTTTACCAGTCAAATGGTGTTATCCACGTATTAGACGCAGTATTATTACCTAAGATGTAAGGTATGGAGAGAAAAAAGTGTAGGATAAAGGAAGTGCAGGACAAATTAAATAAGGAGGAGAAAGGTGCAAGAATCCTTTCTATGAGTGGCGGCTTTCTCGCTTATTAATCTGTACTTACCTTTATCGTCCATTTTTAATTCCCTCCACGCCTAATAGACAGGTGTGGTTTAATAATGGGTAATACACAAAGGGCTCTACATAATGAGAGAGTCCTTTGTTTTTCAAACACTTATCCAGTATTTATAACCCCAAAATGACTAAGAATTGGTCAATCATTACCTACACTCTTACGTGTTTGCTACTCTTGCCTCCCCAGACCATAAAAAAACTTCATTATCTTTATTAAGCCCTTTAATAAGAATGTATTTAATTGTAAATTTGAGTATAGTTTAAGGTTCAGTTTGAAATAAACAGTATTTTTTTAAACAAAACTGAGCTAAATTAAATTAATACACTTTAGGCAGTGAATCGGGAAATTAGATTAAACAGCCAATTACAATTTATTTAAATACATCATCAATTGAGAGAAATCACTCATGTCTAAACGTAAAACAATTATAGCTGAAGAAGCCCTGGTGTCATTACTACAAAGTAAAGACCAACGAGGATTCTCCATCTTATATGATAATTATTCCTCGGCACTCTATGGCGTTATTCTGAAAATAGTACGTTCAGAAGAAATAGCAGCCGATGTCATGCAAGATGCCTTTGTGAAAATTTGGAAGAATATTGATGGTTATAATCGCACAAAGGGGACATTATTTACATGGATTCTGAATGTGGCACGCAATACGGCCATTGATAGAATACGCTCTCAAGATTTTCAGAATTCTCAACGGAATCAAGATCTTGAGTCAACAATTAACATAATAGATAACCAAGAGAGTAGTCAGTTTGATATTGATGCTATCGGAATAAAAAAAGTTGTTGAAAATCTCCGCCCAGAACATCAGCAGATGATTGATTTACTTTATTTTCAAGGTTATACACAGGCGGAGGTAGCAGAGGAATTTGGTATTCCGTTAGGCACGGTGAAAACCCGTGTTAAAGCAGCTATTGTACAATTAAGACAATATTTTGTGGAATTTGCATTGGTTTTGCTATTAGGTATTTTAGACAAATGGATATGAACACTAAGGAGTATATAGAAACAGGAATCTTAGAGAACTACGTGTTAGGAGGAACCACATCTGGGGAGTCAGAAGAAGTGGAACGCTTAGCAATGGAATACCCTGCCATTCAGACAGAACTGGAAGCAATTAGAGCTTCAATTGAAAATTATGCGTTACAACATGAAAAAGAGCCACCAGCATTTTTGAAAGATAGAATTATTGAGACACTTTTTGGTGAAGAATTAGCAAATGATCATCAGTATAGAATTGGGCATATTAATCCATCAGTAGCAACGAGTGAAACACCTCGTGAGGTAGTTAGCCTCAAGAAAAAAGAATCATCACCCCCACAAAGGTCGATATTCAAAATGGCAGCATCATGGGCATTATTGGCTCTGAGCATTGCAGGAAATATCTGGTTTTTCAAAAATTGGAAAAACTCAGAAAGTAAACTATTGGCACTTGAAACCCAGAATCAGATTCTTGCTCAAGAAGGTCAAACACTTAAAGCAAGTTATCAGGAGGAAGTAGCGATACTACAAGACCCTAACTTTAAAATTATTAAGTTATTAGGGCAACCAACTACTCCAGATGCCAGAGCTTTAGTTTACTTTGATAAAGCAAAACAAGAAGTATATCTTTCTGCCTTGAAATTACCCAAAGCCCCAACGGGTAAACAATACCAACTTTGGGCATTTGTAGACGGTAAACCTGTTGATGCAGGTTTGATAGATGAGAATGGAAGCGTATTGAAGATGAAACAATTTGCGAATGCCGAAGCCTTTGCTATTTCATTGGAAAATACGGGAGGAAGTACAACAGAAGCTGGTCCAAAAGGAGCCGTTTACGTGGTGGGAGCGGTGTAATTCGAAATAATTTTTCGATAATTATAGATTAGCTACTCGAAATATTATTTCGAATTACCATAAAAAATTACCTCGACTTTCTGACAAGAACCGTCGAGGTAATTTTTTTGTTAATGGTTTGTTGTTATATTTACTAAGAATAAAATAATGGGATTATGAACAAATATCAGGTGAGTGTATTTTTTAGTATCGACGATGAATTTATGAGTCTTGTTCCAAAACATCGTGGTGTTATTAGTGAGTTAATTTTGAAGGGAGTAATTGACTCTTACGCTATTTCGGCGGAAGTTGGTCGTGGTTGGATTACGATGAATGCCAAAAGTAAGCCTGATATTCACAAACAACTCGAACGCTCACCTTTGTACAAATATTTTGAATTGGAAATTGACCAATTGATGGTTTATGATTCTCAAATGTATCGTTTCCCGAAGATGGTTTTAAATTAGTAAATACATAGAATTCATGGAAGACTTCATTTTGAGTAAAGTCTTCCATGAAATATTTATTATTTTTCGAGCATTTTTAAAATATCTTTTTCCTCAATTGGTGGATTTGCTCCTTTGTGAGAAGCGACCAAAGCACCTAATGCACAAGCATAATTAAGGGCATATTCGGGTGCATTCCCTGCCAAATAATTTTTGAGAAATCCTGCCAAAAATGAATCTCCACTCCCAATTGTATCCATAACGGTTACTTTAAATCCTTTCGATTGGAAGAATCCTTGCTTATCTAATACGATTGCTCCGTCTCCTCCTTTGGTCACAATGAGGGTTTGTAAGATGAATTTTTCCTTCAATTGTGTCAATCTTTGTTCGTCATTTCCTGTTATGAAACCGTACCACGCCGTGATAATTTCCAGTTCATCCTCATTCATTTTGACAATATCAGCTTTTTGTAAAAGGGTTTCGATAAGTGCCTGAGAATAATGGGGCGGACGTAAATTAACGTCGAAAATCTTTAAGGGGGCTACTTCTATTAATCCCAATAACGTTTCTTTCGTATGTACATCTCTGGCAGCTAATGTTCCAAAAATTAATCCTTTAGAATTCTTTACTAACTCAAGTAGTTCGGGAGAAATACTGATAAAATCCCAGGCAACAGGATGAACAATTTCGTAAGTAGCTTCGTGCTTTTCGGATAGAAATACGTTAACTTTTCCCGTTGGATATTGATTATCGGTCTGGATGAAATCAAGCGTACAGTTTTTATCCTGTAAAAAAGCTTTAATTTCATCGCCCAATTCATCATTACCAACACGGCTTATCATTGCTGACGAAATTCCTAAGTTTTGTAAATGTGTGGCAACGTTCATGGGAGCTCCTCCTGGCAATTTTCCCGAAGGCAATAAATCCCAAAGGACTTCACCAAAGCAACATATATAGTTTTGAGTTAGTGGCATTATAGTATTTGGTTAAATTCTAATCTTTCCCCGTCTGGCCCAACGATATTAAAATATTTACAGCCATTTTTCCAGAAAGGAAGAAAAACAGGTTGTGGTTCGAGTATGGTAAAATTAGCTTTTTTGAGACTTTCAAACGTTTTATCAATATCGTCCACATCAAAGGCTACGTGGTCAATGTGTCCGTTTTTCCTTTGTCTAATTTCCGTCAATTCTGATTCGGGCATTTGGTATATTTCCAAGATAACCTCACCACTTTTCATCATTTTTACGTTTCCTTTTTCCTTATTATGTTCAAAAGTAGAAGACATGATATCTTCAAAACCAAGACGTTTATAGAATGATTCGGAACGCTCAAGATTGGTGACAGGAATGCCAATGTGTTGTATTTTTTTTATGTTCATTTGAGTTTTGTTTTCTACCGTAAATTCTATTCTACGACTGCTTTGCTACCTTTGAAACCATAAAAAGCAACGACTCCAAAGCAAATAACAGGAACAATTTGGGCGAATTTAATACCGTGCAAATCCGAAACTAAACCCATTACTGCCGTTAAAACGGCACCACCAATAATAGCCATTACCAAAAGCGAAGCTCCCAATTTTGTTCCTTCGCCAAGTCCATCAAGTCCCAAGGTAAAAATAGTGGGGAACATAATTGACATGAAAAAACTGGTCGCAACCAATGCCCAAATACCCAAATATTGACTTGCTACAATAGAGATTCCGACTAAAAGCATACAAACGATGGCGTAAAATCCCATTAAACGATTAGCTTGAACAGTTTTTAAAAGAGCAGTTCCGACAAAACGACCAATCATAAATAAAACCAGCGAATAAGTTAAATAGGTTGCTGCATCTTTCTCGGACATTCCAGTTACGGCATTTTGAGAATAGCGAATGAGATAACTCCAAACGCCTACTTGAGCCCCAACGTAAAAAAATTGGGTAATAACGGCAAGCCTAAAATGTTTGATACCAAATAACGACGTTAGAGACACTTTTTCAGTTGATTCTTGTTCTTCCTCAACTTTTGGAAATTGCGTAAACCAAATAAAAACCATAAAGGAAATAACAATAATCCCTATGATGAGGTATGGAATTTGTACGGCGGAGGCTTCGGTAGCGTAATAATTTTGGAGGTCGGTCGCACTTAACTGAGCGAGTTGTTCTTTTGAATATTCTACCCCCGAAAAGATGAATTGTTGTCCAATCAAAATACCCACAATTGACCCAATTGGGTTAAAAGATTGAGCGAGATTTAATCGAAAAGCGGCTGTTTTAGCAGAACCCAAAGCGGCAACGTAAGGATTGGCGGCTGTTTCTAAAAAAGCTAACCCACTGGCAATTACAAACAGTGCGAATAAAAAGAAACCGTAAGAACGAGATTCTGCGGCTGGGTAAAACAGCAATGCACCGGCAGCGTATAAGGAAAGTCCGAGTAAAATGCCTGCTTTATAACCCCGTTTTCGCATGAACATGGCGGCGGGCATTGCCAACACAAAATAGCCAAAATAAAAAGCTGATTGTACTAATCCCGATTGAAAATCACTCAATTCGAAGGCTTTTTTGAACTGTTTGATAAGAATATCATTCAAATTATTGGCAGCTCCCCACAAAAAGAATAGACAGGTAATAAGGATGAGGGGAATAAGGTATTTGCCTTTGTTTTCATTGTTTGACGATTCGTTGGTAGAATCTACTTTCGGGATAAAGCCCATTTGTGCCATATTGAGGTTGTTTTTATAGTTAAATATTGTTTTGGATAAATGTGTTTTTATAATTAGCGACTGCCAAAAATTGCCGAGCCAACCCTTACGAGAGTTGAACCTTCCTCTGCCGCAATCACATAATCTCCCGACATTCCCATCGAAACTTCACGGAGTTGTAAGTTATCATTTTCTGAATATTCTGTTTTAAGGTTATCAAAGAAAGTTTTTAAACTTCTAAATTCTAACCTGATTTGTTCCTGATTATCGGTAAAGGTTGCCATGCCCATTACACCCACAATTCTAATATTTTGCATGGCTTTAAAATCCTCTGAATCTAATATTTCACGGGCTTCATCTTCGGATAATCCAAATTTAGTTTCTTCTTTAGCAATATAAATTTGGAGTAAACAATCAATCACCCGATTATTTTTAAGAGCCTGTTTATTAATCTCCTGCAATAATTTCAATGAATCTACCGAATGAATCATCGCCACGAAAGGGGCTATATATTTCACTTTATTAGATTGTAAATGTCCAATCAAATGCCATTCAATATCTTTGGGTAAAACTTCCCATTTTTCCATCATTTCCTGTACTTTATTTTCACCAAAAACTTTACAGTCGGCATCATAAGCGGCTTGCAAATCTTCCAAAGGCTTCGTTTTAGTAACGGCAATGAGTCGGGCAGATGTACCCGAGAGCTGAGTCTTGATTTTTTCTATATTTTGTGCTATATTCATATTTGAGCTTTGATTAAAGGGTTTTTAGCTTTGAATCCATGAATCTTGAGAATGGAGTTTTTGACTTAAAATCTATAAAACTCATGTTTCAAAACTCACAGCCAGTCGCTCACAACTATATTTTTTTGCGTTATCAATGGCAATAACTTAGATTTGTAAAATTAAACATACTTCGTGGATTATTTTAGTAAATAAAATCCAGATAAATGCGTTTTAAATTAACACAACCCGTAAATTTCTTATCAACCCAAAATGGAGTATAATCCGAATAGACAAAGCGAAAATAAACTAAAAATCGCCGTTGCAGTGTTAGCCCTTTTAGCACTGGGATTGGGTTTTTTGTATCTTCGTGAGCGTCAGAATAATCGAAGAACAGAGGAGGTTTCAACCTCACAAGCAAAGGAATTATTACAGGCAAATACCAAATTAGATTCTATCGAAAATCAGTTAAATAATAAAATTGTTGAGATTAGAAGGTTAGGTGGAAATGTTGAAGAATTGATGCGTGCTAAAACCCAACTCCAAGCAGATAAAGTAGCTTTGCAGAAGATGGATGGCTTTTCAGTGAAAAAGTACCAATCAAAAATTAAAGAATATATGGTTTTGTTGGGACAAAAAGACGTTGAATTGGTTACTTTACGTAAAGAAAATGGAATATTAGCAGCCAAAAATGATTCCTTAAGTAGAGAAACACAAAATTTGCTGGAAGGAATTTCATTCGCCCAAAGAGCCTTGAGCGATTCGGCAATGAACTATACAATCAAGCAAAAAGAATTGTCCGACCGTGCCAGAGAAGTGGAAGCTCGCAATCGTGAATTGAACGAAAAAGTCTCCCAAGCCGCCGCCCTTCGTGCTGAAAGTATTAATATTTATGCTATTTCGACGAAAGGGAAAGAAAGCGACGGCGGGGTTTACCGTTCTAAAAGAGTAGATAAAGTAAGAATTACGTTTTATTTGCAAGAAAATCAGGTAACCACTCGTGAAGCGAAAACGATTTTTCTAAGAATTATCGACCCATCAGGAGCAACAATCGCTGATATGGCAACGGGTTCGGGGACATTTACTTACAAAAATAAGGAAATGACTTATACTGCCAAACAGAAAATTTTGTATGACAATTCCCATCAAACGGTTGAGTTTGTTTACAGTCGTGGTTTATCTTACAAAGAAGGCAAACACATTATTGAACTTTACGCCGAAGGTTATAGAATAGGGGAGGGCGTTTTTGAGGTAAAGTAATAGCTTTAATCATAAAAAAGCGTTGTCAATGAAACTGACAACGCTTTTTTTATTCCTCAAAAGGCAGGAATTTCATGGGATTTTCTAATTCTCGGGGTGGTTTTTGGTTGATGGTTTTACCGTTTAAAACTACTTCATAATATTTTAAGTAAGCTTCTGCAGTATGTTTTATGGTAAAATTATCTGCTACATATTCAGAACATTTTTTGTTGTCAAATTGACCAATATCAGTTATTTGTGATATTAATTCTGATTTTTTATTCGATAAAAAACCTACTTCTGGCGTAATCAATTCGGGAAGAGAACCATAAGGCGTTCCAAAAACTGGACAGCCCATATACAAACTCTCAATCAAGGCAATTCCGAAAGGTTCGTGCCATAAAACGGGGAATAATAAACCTTTAGAATTATTCAATAATTGATTTTTCTCTTCGCCCCCAACCATGCCGTAAAACTTGATGCTTGGATAAGGTGTAAATCTAAGTCCCATTTTGATATTCAAGCGTGTTCCACCCAAAACTGCCAATTTATTGTTGGTTTTACGAGCTAAATCAATCGCTCCTTTTACGTTTTTTATCCGCCAAGAGGCCTTTGCTAAAAAGTGTAAGTGCGTTCTTTTTTGGGTAAAAGTAGGCTTTCCATAATCTGATAAATCTAATCCATTATGAACGTAAGATTCTGAATTGTAGCGATTTGCGTGATTTTTAGAAACAAAAATAGTATTCAAATCTAAATCAACGCCATAATCTTCATTTCCCTGAATCATGACAATATAGGGTTTCCTGAGTGGTTGATGCGGTTTATGGTCGAGGTGAACAATATCAATATCTTCGGGAACTTGTTCATTAATGGAAAGTTCGGGGTTGTACACAATAATATTAGCAAAATCACTCTGTGACCCAGCTTTTGCCAAAAATGAAACTCGGTGTCCCATGTGAGCAAATTGTTTACCCAACCAATAGACAATGCGTTCTGTACCGCCGTATTTACTAACAGGTAAAACTGAGTTATGGAAAATTAAAATGTTCATATTTAGGAAATATTGGTTAGGATTTACAAATATGTATAAGTATTTGTAATACAGTTGTTTATGTTAGTTTACGGTTATCAAACTCCCCAATTCCTCATCATTACGTACCGTTAAATAGCGGTCAATTTCTTGCTGTAAATCTTCTACGTGTGATATTATTCCCACAATTCTATTCTCTTTTCGTAGAGATTTCAAGGTTTCAAAAACTACTTGAAGTGACTCTCGGTCGAGCGAACCGAAGCCTTCGTCCAAGAAGAAAAAGTTGTGTTTTGACTCCGTTAGCGTGTGAATATTGTCCGCTAAAGCCAAAGCTAAAGACAATGCTGCTTGAAATTTCTGCCCACCCGAAAGCGTCTTTAGCAACCTCGACCGACCACCATTTAGTACATCACGTACCCAAAAACTATTGTCGTCGCCCAATTCGAGGTGTAATTGTTGGCGAGTCATTTTGTGAAAACGAACATTGGCATTATTACAAAGATTCTGTAAATGTACGCTTGAGACAAAGTCCACGAAACCATTTCCCCGAAAAAGTGTAGCCAAATCACTTAGATGCTCTTCTCTTATTTTAAGTTTTTCCTGCTCCGATAATAACGCTATTTTTTTAGCCAAATCAGCTTGAGCTTTCTTCAAAAGTCCATCAATTCTTCCTTCTTCTTTGCGTTGATAATTCAAATTAGTCGTAATTTCCAGGATTTTAGCTGTAATTGCCTTATGTCTTTCCGCATCGTAAGTCAGATTTTCGTAGTCTTTTTTATAAATTTGCAATTGCTCCGTTTTATGCTTCAAAACGACTTTATAATCTTCGATTTCTAATCGTTCAGCATCAATATCCAAAACCTCATTTAGAATATCAGCCACTTTATTTTCTGAATCAAAATTATTGATAACTAACAGATTTTCAATCTGTTGCTGAGTATTTTGGAGTTCAAATGTTGCATCTTTCAAAACTTCCGATAAAGTTTGTTGACTACCCGAAATAACGCTTTTTTCTTGCTCAAAATCAGCTACCTTTTTCTGACTTACTTCAAAGTCAATTTTTACGGATTCATAGAGCATTTTGAGAGATTTTATTTTTGATAAAACGTCTTCTTTTAACTGATTTTCGTAATCTTTAAATTGTACTTTACTGAGTTGATTTGTTAGTGTTTCTACTGTGATTTTTAACCCAGAAATTTCATTTTGAAGGTTTAATAAAGGCGTATCATTTTTTTTGATTTTAGACAGATTTTCTTGCTCAAATTTTAAGTCTAAATTTTTTATAAATAGCTCATTATCATTGATTTGGTTCTGTAAAGTTGCGATAGAATTAAATACTTTATCAAAGCCTTCTCGGTCAGATTTATTGAATTTTGTCCAAGAAAAATGCTGCTCATGAAGTTCAATTTTTAGCTTAATTTCTTCCCATTTATTTCTAATAGTAGATTTGTTCTTTTCTAAGTTTGCAATCTCAGAAAAAATCTTCTCTACAGGCATTTGTGCCGAGCGAACACGAGACGGAAATTTTTGATACTCACTAATTTTAGCCTTAATTACTTGAATTTCATGCTTAAAATCGTATTCTCCTTTCAACAAAGAAGGATGATGTACAGCACCGCATAAAGGACATTCTTCGCCGTCTTTCAAATCTGTGGCGTACTGTTGCAAAACGGCTTGTGTATTAAGATGTTCTAATTTTTCGGCAAGAATGTTTTGTTCTTTTTCCGCATTTTTCAACAAATCTGAAAAGGTATTTTCTAAGGTTTCTGTCGTGCAGTCTTTTGGAATTGCTACCGAAAAATTTTGGTTTATTTCTGTGATTTTTACCGTTAAAAACTCTTTTTGTTGAATCAGTTCTTTTTGTAGTGTTTCAGCATCTTCCTTCGTTTTCTTCTTAATTTCTTGCAAAGAATCACCTTCATTAAACCAAGTTTTAATAGAACTAAATTCCTGAATATTAGGGAGTTCTGATTTTAGCTTATCCGTTTCTATTTCGGTTTTTAGCTTTTGAGCTTTCAATAAAATCAATTCAGATTCTTTTACTTTTTGTTTTTCTAAACCACGTTCAACCGCTCCAGATTTCTTGGCTAATTGCTCTTGGTTTTCTAAAATTCCAATGACAATTTCCAGCTCTTTTGCTTCCGCCAAAAGTGCTTCTTTCTGCTCGTATTGTGGGCGTAAAGTATCTAACTTTTGTCTGTCTTCAATAGCCAATTTTTCAATAGTATCGAGCCGATTTTTATTTTTCTGGAAAATTTCATGATTACGCTCAAAAACAACTTGATTGGATTTCTTCAGTTCCAATAAGGATTTAAACTGCCTTGAACAAACTTCATAAGTTTTTAGAATATCTTCTTTTTGGAGGAAAAAGTCTTTTTTGCTTTCTAAATCAAGTACTTGAGAATTGAGGTTTTTTATTTCTTCCGTGGCTTTTCGGAGGTCATTTAGGGCTTTATCAAACTCATTTTCAAGGTCTAATTGCTCCGATAAAACTTTGATTTCTTGTCGAGCCAATTTTAAATGGAATGCTTCGTGAGCGACCATATCGGGTGTAGTTTCTCCGAGTGACTGCAATTGTCCCTCCAAATTTGACAATGCCAATTTATTTTTGTTATTCAAACTCCCAATTTTTCTACTTAAGTCGTATTTTTCCAAGTTGAAAAGTTCTTTCATCATCTTGGTACGGTCATTATCTCGTAGCTCGATAAACTCTTGAAAACGCCCTTGTGGAATGATAATGGTTCTCCGAAAATTCTCATAACTCAATCCAATAACTTTTTCTGCCACATCATCAGCCGTAATTGGACTCCATTCGTCATTGATTTTTAGGTAGGCTTTTCGTTCAAAAGTCTTTACATCTTTAAAGTTTTTAGAATTGCGTTTCCCTCGTACCGAAAACCGATAGTGTTGCGCTTCTTTTCCCGCCAAACATTCAAAATCAATACTCAAATCATCCGAACGGAGGTTCATCATATTGTAAGTACGGTCATCACCTTTATTGTTGAGGCGTTCAGTATCACCGTACAAAGCAAAAGTAATTGCCTCTAAAATGGAAGACTTGCCACTACCAACTGAGCCAAAAATTCCGAATAAAGCCGCCTCAGTCAGTTGGTCAAAATGGATTTTCTGTTCGGTTTTGTATGAATATAATCCTTTGATTTTAAGGTATTTAGGTATCATTTTGTGTAATACGAAGCTTCCGCATCGAATATTTCTAAATTGAGGTTATAGGATACTTTAGGCATCGTATAATTTATAATTTTGTAAAAAAAGGTTAAGGTTCTTTCTATAATCTACTCGCTACGATCTAACTTTCCTCCTCTCCCTGCACTTCTCTAAATATCGCCATCAAACCTTCCGACGGCTCTTGCCCTTTACCAATTTTGTGTTGTTTAAAGTAAGCAGTAAATAATTCTTCCATACCCATTGTTAAATCAATTTGGATGCCTTCTTGAGCGTCTAATCCTTGGGATTTTATCTCTGGGATAATCTGAATTAAACCTTGATGAACTTCCTGTAAACGTCTTTTGTCTGTTACTTCCAGATAGTTTTCTGAGATAATTGTAATTTCAACTAAATCATCCAAATGTTCCTCCAACCAAGCTACGGCTTCATCAATATTATCGAATTTTCCACGTAATAATTTCTTGCCTTTTGTTAAACCAATTGGTTGATAATCAATTGGTTTGTTTGGCTCTGCGTCTAATAAAACCACAAATTTTATCTGATTAGCCTCCGCAAAACTATACGCCAACGGACTACTCGAATATACAATTGGACAAGGGGTCTTATCAATAATTTGATAGCGGTGTAGATGTCCTAAAGCCACATATTGCGTCTGTGCAGGAATATTCTCAGAGTAAATTGCTGATGCTCCTCCTACGTGCAGAATCGGTTTTTCATCATCGGGTTCTTCGGGTTGTTCGCCACCTTTTTTCATGAAGAATAAATGACTTACTAATATATTAACGCCTTGACTATCAAAGTATTTATCGGCTAATTCTTGCCAATGATGCTGCAAATGAACTCGTAAGGCATCTTCTGATTCTTCCGCTCCTAAATCCTTTTTCAAACGCAATTCGTTGGCATAAGGAGTCAATATTAAGCGTAGTGGAAATATATACTCAGGTAGTTTTAATTCCACAAAACCTTTATCAGTTTTAGAAACTTCTACACCCGCTTGGGTACGAAAAGATTTTATTTCTGAATTAGGATAACCCGCAAAAATAATTCCACAAGCTCGTGCCAAAGCATCTGGTACTTCAATCCTTTCGGGAGAATCATGATTGCCTGCAATGGCAATAATTGCTCGCTTTCCATTGTTAGATAAACGATGTAAAGTGCTGTATAATAGCTCAGTAGCTTCAGAAGAAGGGTTGAAGTTATCGAATAAATCGCCCGCAATAATTACGGCATCAACCTCTTCACGGTCGGCAATTTCACAGATTTCTTGGAGAACTTCTCGTTGTTCTTCTAAACGTGAAAAAGTATCAAGTCGTTTACCCAAATGCCAGTCGGCAGTATGTAGAATTTTCATGTTATCAGCGAATAAATCAAGGTTGCAAATTAGTGAAATATTGTGGCTTTTTTGTCAATGTTTGTATAAACAAAAGCGGCCTGTAAATCAAAGATTCACAGACCGCTTTCAAAATATTTTACTTAATTCAACCTATACTAAAGCTACTCTTTTGAAAGAACTGATAGTTAATCCTTTTTGAGTTTGCTCTAATAATTGTTTGATATTGATTGAACCATCTTTTACAAACTGTTGACTTAACAAAGTAGATTCTTTATAGAATTTTTCTAATCTACCCGCTGCAATTTTATCCAACATTGCTTCTGGCTTTCCTTCTTGACGAGCTTGGTCTCTACCAACTTCAATTTCACGCTCGATTGTAGCAGAATCAACACCGTCTTTATCCAAAGCTACTGGCTTCATTGCCGTAATTTGCATAGCGATATCCTTTCCAACTTCTTGAACATCAGTGCCTTGAACGTTAGAAAACGCTACCAAAACACCAATTTTATTGTTCGAGTGAATATAAGAAACTACTTTATCTGAAGTTACATTTTCGTAACCAGCAATTGTGATTTTCTCACCAATTTTACCAGTCAATTCAATCATTGCTTCCTGTGCAACACGTCCGTCCGCTAAAGTTGATGCTAATAAAGCATCTTTATCTGCTGGATTATTTGCTACTGCCGAAGCCAATAAAGCTGCTGCTAAATTTGTAAAGTCAGCTACTTTTGATACTGGTTCAGTTTCACAAGCTAAAGCAACTAATTTACCATTTGTACCGTCAGCACTGATAGCAATCAATACTGTACCTTCGTTTGTTTCGTTATCTGCACGTTTCGCTGCCACTTTTTGACCAGCTTTACGGAGAATATCAATAGCGGCTTCAAAATCACCACCTGCTTCAGTAAGGGCTTTCTTACAATCCATCATGCCCGAACCTGTCATTTGTCTTAATTTATTAACGTCTGCTGCTGAGATAGCCATCGTTTTAATGATTTTAGATTTTGGATTGCGGATTGCGGAATTGAATTAGCAGATTATGATGGTGTTCGCAATCCGCAATTACTAATTCAATTTTTAAAAGAACAGCCCACAGAAGTCTATGGGCTGTTATGATTTTAATTTCAAATCTTAAAGAGTTTCAATCCGAAATCTCAACTCGAAAATTCAAAATTTTAGTCTTCTTTCTCGTATTTAGCCGCTACTTTAGCTGCTTCTTTAGCTTCTTCTTCATCAGCAAGGCGTTTTGCCTCTTCTTCTTCTGCTAAACGAGCATCATCTTTATCTTGCTTGCGTTCCATCAAACCTTCTTCGATTGCTTTACCAATTGCTAAAGTAATTAAAGCGATTGATTTATAAGCATCATCATTAGCTGGAATCGGATAATCAACTAAATCAGGGTTTGAGTTAGTATCACACATAGCGAAAACTGGAATACCTAAACGTTCTGCTTCTGCTACTGCAATATGTTCACGTTTTACGTCAACAATGAAAAGAGCTGCTGGAAGACGAGTTAATTCAGTGATACCACCTAATACTCTTTCCATTTTCTCTCTGTCACGAGACATCATTAAACGTTCACGTTTTGCTAATGCTTTTACAGTTACTTCGTCTTTCAATAATTTGTCGATAGTCCCCATTTTCTTGATAGACTTTCTAACAGTTTGAAAGTTAGTAAGCATACCACCTAACCAACGGTCAGTAACGTAAGGCATTTTTAAACGACGAGCTTCTTCTGAAACAATTTCTTGCGCTTGTTTCTTAGTAGCTACAAACATTATTTTACGCCCAGAACGTACAATTGCTTTGATAGCATTGCAAGCTTCGTCTAATGAACCTAATGTTTTGTTAAGGTCAAGAATGTGAATACCGTTTTTTTCCATGAAAATAAACGGAGCCATTCTTGGATCCCACTTGCGAGTTAAGTGTCCAAAGTGAACACCGGCATCTAATAAATCTTTGTATTCTAATTGTGCCATTTTGTTTCAGTTATCAGTTAATTAGTTAACAGTTATCAGTTTGGAACTGAAAAATTTTAACATAAAACCTTAAACTATTTTTTTAAATGAAAATATGAGAAAAAATATTGGCAAGACACCGGTCACTGTAAGCCTTGCCAATTTATTGTAAGAATTACTATTAGTTATACAAGTTTGTGAGTTGGCAGAAAAACTGATAACCGATAACTGATAACTGATAACTAATTCTATCGTTTCGAGAATTGGAATTTACGACGTGCTTTCTTGCGACCTGGTTTTTTACGTTCAACCATACGTGGATCACGAGTAAGAAATCCTTCTTTTTTCAAAGCTGGACGACGTTCGATATCAATTTCTTGTAATGCACGTGAGATAGCAAGACGAAGAGCTTCGGCTTGTCCTTTGATTCCACCGCCACCAACATTTACTTTTACGTCATAAGTCCCTTCGGTCTTAGTCAAAGCAAATGGTTGATTAACGATAATTCGTAGAATCTCAGATGGAAAATAATTTTCCAATGTACGACCATTAATAGAGTATTCGCCCTTGCCCGGAGTCATGTAAAGACGGACAACGGCAGTTTTTCTTCTTCCTAATGTATTTGTTACTTCTGCCATTTTTTTATAGAGAAGTTATTTTTACAGTTATCAATTATTACTTATCAGTCATTAGTAAAATTAAAATTTCACTAAATATCTAAATACTTAATACCTAATACCTACGAAAATAACGGTTATTAGAATTTGATTTCTTTTGGTTGTTGTGCTGCGTGAGGATGTTCTGAACCTGCATAAACATACAAGTTAGTGAACAAACGGCTTCCTAAACGATTTTTAGGTAACATACCTTTTACAGCAGATTCCATAATTCCTCTTGGATTTTTTGCCAATACTTCTCTTGGAGTAGCAAAACGTTGTCCACCTGGATAACCCGTGTGGCGGATATAAACTTTGTTGTTCATTTTCTTGCCTGTAAAACGAATTTTATCAGCATTGATAACGATAACATTGTCTCCACAATCTACGTGTGGTGTATATGAAGCTTTGTGTTTTCCACGCAAAATCATTGCGATTTGAGAACTCAAACGACCTACAATTTGGTTTTCTGCATCAACGACTACCCATGCTTTTTCAACATTAGCAACGTTTGCCGAGATGGTTTTATAACTTAAAGTATCCACTTTATTATAGTTTAAAAGTCCGATAATATTTTCTCACGGAAAGCACCTTTGCCACAAGGTGTTACAAAATAAACTTTTACGTTGGACTTTTTTAAGATTCGTAAATGTGTCTCTTGTACATCAGACGTTGGAACGACTCTGATTTTCAATGATTTGACCTTATTTTTTTCTGAACGGGCATCCAGCCAAAATTTGGGAACGCAAAATTAGTGAATGTTTTGAGTATTTGCAAAGAGATTAGTAAAAGTTTTCACTGTTTTTTGGATAAAAATGATACTTTAACGAATGAAGTTTAGAAGTTGCTATTTTGAGGCTAAATAAGTGGGCATAATGCTGATGTAAAAATACGTAGCGTGATTGACTTTTACGTACATAAATCATTCATCACGTGTTAACTAAACGTGATTTTCATGTAAAAAGTAAAAGTGTTTTTTGAATTTACTTTCAAAGACTATTGAAAGAAGGATATAATTATCACTTTAATTTTGAATTTCTTCGTATAGCCTTCAAGACTATAAATTAATAAACAAATATGGAAGTATATATTTGAAATTAGTGAATGATTACATAATTTTACCGCTTGATACGGCAATATTTCTAAGCAAAGTCATTAATAGAGACTTATTACCAAGTAGTTACATATTTGTAAGCACTCTCTATTTGAATTTATTAGGAAAACAGTTGAAAACAATCCGCCGATTCTCTCTTCTTCTTAAGAAGCTGTATCAAATCAAACGTCTATTCAAGTATCCTGTATGATTTAAGTTATATTTTATCGACCTAAAGTTGGTGATCTATTGCTTGTATTAGGTATTCCTTACCCTTCAAAACAGTATCCAGAACTCTGGGATATTAATTTATCTTGGCCCTTATCCGCTTGGGCTTTGAAAATATTGCCGTCTTTTTACGATGTATTGCTTTTGTTACAAAAAGTAATACTGGCTCTTGTATGTCAGTCAATTATGTTTTTTAAGGTTTGAATTTTCTAAAAACGTAATTAATGGTTGCTTGTAAACTTTTTGCTTCCAAAAAGGCAAAAGGCATTTCCGTGTATATACGGATTTTGATTTTTATTATAATAAAAACAATGTTTCTAAATTCAAACAACATAATTGCCTACCTATGAAAAACTCTACCAAGTTTTTAGGCTCAATTTGTGCTGAAAATGACAATCAACTGCTGGCTTCGAAACAAAGCGGTGATGTACAATTCAGTAACAAAAATGGAGCAAATTGTATGCCAAAAGTGTCAAGTAGAAGTAAAATGGGGCTAATTACCCTTATTTTATTTTTACTTAGTGCTTCATTACAAACATTTTCGCAAAATCTACTATTAAATGGCAACTTTGATAGTAGTACAACAAGCTGGAGTAGCTCTCCAATTGGGGGAATATTGACCTTTAGTGGGCAATATGCATATTCGGGTAATACGCTTTCGTTGAATAATAGTGACGTAAAGAGTAATTATTTTGTTTGGCAGAATGTATCTGCAAGTGCTGGGGCAAAATACAATATTAGTTTTATTGCGTCAACACATAATCCTTCATATTATGCGTCGGTTGGATACGAATTTTATAACTCTTGGGGGATAATTATTGGAAGTAGAGTTGAGAAAAGAGTAACTGGAAGCGTTTTTAACTCATCTGGATACAGTCAATATGACTTCTTGAATGTTACAGCACCTGCTGGAACGGCAAAGTTAAGAGTTGTTGGTTTTACAAATGGTACAGCCCTTAAATTAGATAATATCTCGGTTACCGCAGTTCCAACTTGTAGTAATTTAACTTCAGGAGGAACAATTGGTTCGAGCCAAACAGGATGTGGCTCATTTGACCCTGCTGCATTTACCAGTGTAACTGCTCCATCGGGCGGGTCAGGTGCTTTGGAGGTTATTTGGATGAAAAGTACTACATCAAACGTATTAACGACTGCTACTGCGGCTCAATGGACTGTGATTCAAGGAGCAAATGCTTTGACTTATGATTCAGGGCCAATTACACAAACTACTTATTTTACTCGTTGTTCAAGACGTGCTGGTTGTTCCGATTACGTTGGAGAAGCTAATGTGATTACAGTAACAGTGAAAGCAAGTTGCTGTGATAATGTAACGGCGGGTGGAAAAATTGGTAATGACCAAACGGGATGCAGTGGTGTTGACCCAACTCCTTTTGTTAGTATTACTGACCCATCTGGCGGTACGGGTGCTTTGGAAATTGTTTGGTTAAAAAGTACTACATCTTCGGTTTTGACCACTACGACTCAAAGCCAATGGACTCCAATTACAGGAGCTACTGGCTTAACGTATGACTCTGGGCCTTTGACACAAACTACTTATTTTATCCGTTGTTCTCGTAGAGCAGGTTGTACTGACTACGTTGGTGAAGCCAATGTTATTAAGGTAACAGTAAATACCAACTGTGTTGGGAAAGATCCTGTTTGTTTATCTCGTAAGAGTCCAGTTCAAAATAGTACTCTTTGTGGAGATGCTACAAAACCATACAGCTTATGGTTTTCTGATTTGAAAGGAAATGTAGCCTGTCCTTCTCAATATTTTACCGTAAAATCGGGTGAATTAATGGAATATTGTGATGGTACAGCTGTATTAAATATTGTGGCTTGTGTAACTGGTGGTGGAGCTAATGACTGTATTACAGGAACGATTAACTATTCGGGACGTACAGGAACACCTCCAGCGGGTAGCCCACTTTCAAACACACACTGTACGGGTTACAGTCCAAACGTTGGGGATTGGTATTATTATCCAACTTCAAACGGTACTTTCTCTGGCTCCGGTATTTACGCAGGTTTGGCAGGAACGTACACGCAGAATATGGCTGCTTTTCAAGTGGGAACGGGTGGTAGTTTAAATGATGTTTCCAAATTTGGAGCAAGTTCTTGGTTCAAAATTAATATCACTAACGGTGGGTCTAATAATTGGAGTACTGCTTCAAAAGATGGTGATATTAATATTAATTTAGGGAGTTCAACTAATATTGCATCAGTAACAGCTACGGCTAATCCTGCTGCTATTTGCAAGGGTTCAAATGTAGTATTAACGGCTACTGTTGATGCTGTTTCAAAATCGGCAAATTGTTCGCCAACTTATTCATGGGTTGGTTCAAATGGATTTACCAGTACTCAAGCATCGGTAACCAATACAAGTGTTCAAGGTGCGACTACTTATACCGTGACTGTGACATTCACCGCTGTGAATGGAAGTAAGTGTTCAGTAACCGCTACAACTGCAGTTGCTCTAAGTGCTAATTGCTGTGACAATGTTACAAATGGTGGTCAGATAGGTTCAAATCAAAAAAGTTGTGGTCCATTTGACCCAGCGCCATTTACGAATGTTACTTTACCATCTGGTGGTAGTGGTGTTTTAGAATATATTTGGTTAAAGAGTACAACTGCTTCAACATTTACTCCTGCCAATGCGAGCGAATGGATTCCAATTGTGGGTTCAAATAGTGCAACGCTTGACCTTAATAATTTATCCCAAACTTCATACTTTCAGCGTTGTTCTCGTCGTACAGGTTGTACTGATTATGTCGGTGAAACAAATGTCGTAGCAGTTATTATTGACCCAATTCCTGCAGCTCCAACGGTAACGCCAGCGAGTATTTGTGGCACAGGAACCGTTACTTTAGGAGCGACTTGTACAACAGGAGTTGCGACTTGGTACGCAGGAGTAACGGGTGGATCATCTATTTCAACAGGAGCAAGTTTGACAACTCCAAGTTTGACC
>JAZKDE010000072.1:0-5339 GCA_040387735.1 Bacteroidota bacterium | reverse complement strand
AGACGTGCAGGTTGTACGGATTATATTGGAGGCGAATCAAATACCGTTAAGAAAATGGTTACAAGTTCATTTGTAGTTACACCTTCAACCAATCCTAATGCAGTTTGTTCGGGAACAGCAGTAAGTATCACTTTAACGACAACTGCTGCTGGAGCAGTTACTTATTCGTGGAGCGGTCCAAATGGATTTACAGCTACTTCTCAAAATGTAACAATCACGAATGCAACAATTGCAAACAGCGGTGTTTACACAGTATCAGCCTCAAATGGTGGAGGTTGTAGTGCAATTGCAACGGTACAAGTGAAAGTAGTGAATTGCTTGAAAATTGGAGATTTAGTATTCAACGATAAAAATAATAGTGGCAAACAAGATATTGGTGAATTAGGTGTCTCAGGTGTTACTGTGAAATTATTTGATAGTGCAAATCTCTTGGTCGCTACGACCACAACTGATGCCAATGGATTGTATTTATTCTCTAATTTACCAATTGGTAATTATGTTGTTGAAATTACAGCACCAGCGGGTTATAAATCATCAACGGGTACAGTTGGCTCTGCAACAGGTTCAGCCGAGCCTGCGAATAGTCCTGCTAATAATGTAGATGGTTATGATAACGGAACAACCGTAAGCGGACAAATTATCAGAAGTAAACCAGTAGTATTAACGGTAAGCAGTGGTGATATTTTAGCGGTTGATTTTGGGTTATTCAAACCTGCTCAGATTGGAGACTTTGTCTTCCGTGATTTGAATGGTGATGGAAAACAAGATGCAGGCGAAAATGGAGTAGCAGGCGTAACCGTTAAATTGTACGATAGTGCCAATAACGTAATTGCAACAATAACTACTGATGCAAACGGTAAATACTTATTTGATAATTTGATTGCGGGAAATTACACGGTTGAGTTTGTAAAATCAACAATTGGTTCAGGCTTTAGTTTCTCTCCTCAAGGAGCAACGACACCTGATAAAGATTCAGATGCGGATATCACAACTGGAAAAACATCAACAATTACTTTAACAGAAGGGCAAATAAATAAAGATATTGATGCGGGTGTAACAATGCCGTGCGATACTGACAAAACTCCTCCTGTATTAAGTGCTTGTCCTGCTGATATTCTTATCAAAACGAGAGGAACGTTAGCGATCGTTGGTTGGGTTGCTCCAACTGCAACGGATAACTGTGGAACACCAGTAATTACATCGACAAGTGAGTCGGGTTCACAATTCCCAGTTGGTACAACAACGGTAACCTATACCGCTACCGATGCCAAAGGAAATAAAACCTCTTGCTCATTTATCGTAAATGTTGTAAAAATTATTACTTGCGATGTTGATACACAAGCACCAGTATTCTATGATTGTCCAACGGATATTAACTTATTAGTAAAAACTGGTACGCCAGCAATCGCTAATTGGGATCATCCATCAGTAGGAGATAATTGTGGAATTCCATCAGTAACTTATAATTTTGAACCAGGACAAGAATTTCCTGCTGGTGTAACCGAGGTTGTATATACTGCCAAAGATGCCAAAGGAAATACATCATACTGCAAGTTTAAGATAACCGTTAATTACTACATGGTCTTGAAAACTACTCCATCGGTAATTCCTGCTGCTTCATCAAGAGTTGCTGCGGCAGAAGAAGTTGCTTTAGGTGATGATGTAACCATTTATCCAAACCCATCCGTTTCTGATTGTGCGATAGAATTATCGGCAGAATTAATGAAGACGAATAAAAGCGTAGAAGTTAGCGTATTAAATATGTCAGGTAACATTCAATTTACACAGACTGCCACAGGAACAGAACGTGTGAGTGTGAAAGTTCCCGTGCAGGATATGCCTTCAGGAACATATTTTGTAAACGTAGGATTAGAAAATGGTCGAATGATTATTAAGAAACTACAAATAGTGAAGTAGTCATATTGGTAATAAATATAAAAACCCTCATAAGTGTCAAACTTGTGAGGGTTTTGTTTTTGTCAGGATAATTCATGAAATTAAGTGTATTTTAAGCAAAAAAATCCTTATGAAATTAATACGAAATAAGGCTTTTAAATCAGAATTATGAGGATAGTGTATAAAACTTATCTCTCCCATTGTGCTACATTAAACAATGGAAGAATATGCCCAAAATAATACTTTCAAATTTGTAAAGGTATATTTTCAATACTATATTTGCAATATATGTCAGCATTGGTTATCTCAATCTGAATTCTATCATTTGTGCCTAATTAAATAACACCAAATCGTATCATTAATACCCTACATTTATTATCATGTTGTCACAAAACAATTGGTTTGACTGTTTAAGTTTTGCATTCAAATTATCATTTCTATTTTTCATATACCCTTCTTTTTGTCAAAGTAAAAATACTTCTTTTGACGACTATCTTTCTGTTTATCAAAAATTTGTTAGCAATATCAGAGGCGGAGAGTGTCAGATGTATCCTTCTTGTTCCAATTTTGCAATGGATGCTTTCAAAAAGTATAACCCTATTGAAGGCTTTACCGTCACAGCTGATAGACTTCTAAGGTGTAGTCATGATATTAGTAATTATGATTTGACATTACAAAACCAAAAATTTAAGCTAATTGATTTTGCAAATAGTCAGAATAATTCTAAATATATTCTTGGTGTAAATATGCCATTATATGCTTATTCTGATACAGTAAAAGATACCTCAAAGAATCTGAAATTTATTAAATATCTGGTTAATAAAGGATTACATCAACAAGCTCTTTTAGAAATTAATCGATGTATTTTTAATAAAGAATTGGGGTCAAATATTGTTGAAATCTATATTAATTATATTATCTGTCTTCAAGCAATTGACGAAAATGAAAAAATCTTATTTGATTATGAAATAGATTTTCCCTCCAACATTAAAGATGTCCCCAAAATAATGTTAGAAATTGGTAATACGTGGTCGGGTTTGAAGAATTACCCCAATAGTATTAAACAATATAAAAAAGTAATTTCTTCTGAGCGAAACGATTCTACATTAATTGATGAAGCTTGGATGTTAAAAGGCATTAGTCATATAAAACTCTCACAATTAGATAGTGCAAAAACTTCATTTGAAAATGTATCAAAGACTGGTTCTTACGGTAGAAATTTAACCAGAAACCTACAATTGATTGATGATACAAATAGGCAGAAAATTAAAAGTGCTGTTTGGGGAGGTATTTTAGGTATAATTCCAGGGGCAGGGTATTTATATGCTTCGCACCGCCAAACAGCTTTTTCATCGTTAATTATCAATTCCTTATTTGCTTACGGAGCTTATACTTCTTTTAAAACCAATAATGTGGGAGTTGGTATACTGGCTTCCGTAATTGGAGTTGCTTTTTATATTGGGAACATTCAAGGTTCGGTAAAAAGTGTAAAAAGGTTCAATCAAGCCCAGAGAGACCGTTTTCTTAATCGAATTAGTTTAGATTTTTCATATTAATTTTTCACCCTAAATTTTTTATACCATGTTAAAATCATTTATCAATCCATTAGTAGCTAAACCTACTGCGTATCTATTACTTATTTGTTTAAGCCTTTTTTCATTTAAATCAGGTAATACCCGAGATATTACACTTTCCGCAGGAACTCCTATTTCCTTAGAAACAGTTCAAACATTGACTTCTGATAGTGTACAGGCAGGCCAAACTGTAGATTTTAAAGTCAGAAATGATATTAAAGTCGGCGATATTGTTGTTATAAAAGCTGGTTCAATTGCAAAGGGATTAGTAACCCGTGCAAATATGGCAAAGGGACTGGGAAAAGAAGGTCAAATAGAAATTCAAATTAAAAGCGTCTCGTCTGTTGATGGACAGCAAATACCAGTAATTGGAAATAACATTTATCGACAAGGGGAAGATAAGCAAACTTTAGCGATTGTATTAGGAGTTGTACTTTGTATCTTATTTTTAACGATGAAAGGTAAAAATGCAGAAATCCCAGCGGGTACAACTGTGGATGCAAATACAGCAACAAACATGATGATTAGCGTTAATTAATTTAATGAATAAAATATAAAAACCCTCATAAGTGTCAAACTTGTGAGGGTTTTTATATTTTATTCATTCCAGAAACTTTAACCAAATATTCTTTTGTTAGAAATGTGAATGTACCTTTGTGAGGTAAATCGTCAATCGTAAACGGTGAAATATTAAGAGAAAATATTTTCACGCAATAACTCATTGAATAAGGGAGCAAATAATACATATTTTGGGAATATAAGGGAAGGTATTAAATCTTCTTTAAAAGGACTTTCGCTTTCGTGGAAACACCTTTTGGATGCCCGCCAGAGTCGAAAACCTATTTTTGTTGATAATCCGGATTATTTTAAACAACAAACGGGTATTGTAACACTTCAATATCCGCATGAGCATTTGCCCTTGCCTGATAATGCTCGTTATCAATTGCATAATGAAATGGACGATTGTATCGTCTGTGATAAATGTGCCAAAATTTGTCCCGTTGATTGTATCGAAATTGAACCTATCAAAGCTACGGGAATTGCAGGTTACGCATCGGATGGTTCTGCGATTCGCCTGTATGCTGCTAAGTTTGACATTGACATGGCAAAGTGTATGTTCTGCGGCCTTTGTACGACGGTTTGTCCAACGGAATGTTTGACCATGACGCACGAGTACGACTTTTCAACTTTCGATGTCACGACTCATAATTTTGAATTTGGGAATTTAACGCCCGCTCAATCTCAAGAAAAACGTGAACTTTACGATCAATTTATGGCTGAAAAAGAGGCGATGAAATTACAGAGTAAAGCAAAGAGTACAGAGCAGAATATCAAGACCGATGAAACTCCTAAGCCAAAGACTGCTTTCAAACCTGCGTTTAAGAAAGCAGTTGTTCCTGAGAGTAGAGAAGAAGCGAATATAGAGAATAGTGAAAAGATTGTGGAGAATGTAGAAGAGAGAATCGACAATATTGAAGTAAAAACGGAGGAAGTCCTAAAACCAAAGCCAGTTTTTAAACCTGCGTTTAAGAAAGCAGTTGTTCCTTTAGAGAATAAAGAGGAGATTGTAGAGAATATTGGAGTAAAAGCAGAGGAGACTGCAAAGCCAAAACCTGTGTTTAAACCAAGCTTTAAGAAAGCAGTTGTTTCGGAGGATAATGAAAAGAGTATAGAAAATAAAGCGGAGGAAATAGAGAATATTGGAGTAAAAGCAGAGGAGACTGCAAAGCCAAAACCTGTGTTTAAACCAAGCTTTAAGAAAGCAGTTGTTTCGGAGGATAATGAAAAGAGTATAGAAAATAAAGCGGAGGAAATAGAGAATATTGGAGTAAAAGCAGAGGAGACTGCAAAGCCAAAACCTGTGTTTAA
>JAZKDE010000071.1:0-3186 GCA_040387735.1 Bacteroidota bacterium | reverse complement strand
TACCAAAGAATCTATCAGCGCATTTTGACCTAAGCCAAAATTCATCGTTAAGTCCACCGAAGATTGGAATCCCCGATTTGGCATTTGTTGCAAGGTTTGAAATTGTCCTTTTTGATAGACTTTCACGGTTGAACCAATACCATCTAAATTCTTAGCCGTTCCTTTCAATTTCACCCGTAAATAATGATTTTTCAAGGTTTCATTCTCTTTATTTCGATAAATAGAAACGGGCGCATTATTGTTATTAACGACTAAATCTAAATCGCCATCATTATCCAAATCACCGTAAGAAGAACCATTAGAGAAACCCGCTTTATCCAAGCCAAAACTTTGACTTACATTCTCAAATTTCAAGGCTCCTTTATTGCGAAAAGCATAATTTGGAATGGGCGTTGAAGGCGTTTTATCAATAAATTCACGAGAGTTAAACGACTTATTTTCAAGGGCTTGTTGCATATTTCGTGCATCTCCCAAAAAAGCTACGTAATCTTGGTCAGTAAGGTCTTTATTGATGCCATTTGCCACAAAAAGGTCTTTTTGCCCGTCATTATCCATGTCAAACATTAATGCTCCCCACGACCAATCCGTTGCGTGAACGCCCGCCATTTCTCCACATTCTGAAAAAGTATTATCCCCATTATTGATGTGTAGCATATTACGAGCCGACTGATGATGATAGCCTTGTTTTACCTTGAATTCATTGAGGTCATACCCATCAAAAGTAGTAGTCTTCTTCAATCTTTCATCTCCTTCGGGAAGCATATCCGTTACAAAAATATCAAGATTTCCATCGTTATTTATATCCGCAATATCCGCTCCCATCGACGATAAGCTGATATGCTGCATTTCATTTTCTAAATCTTCCTTAAATGTTCCATTCTTTTGGTTAATATACAGATAATCACGTTCGTAAAAGTCATTTGAGATATAAATATCCAACCAATTATCATTGTTGACATCGCCAATGGTAATGCCCAAACCGAACCCAATTAAACTTCCATAAATGCCCGCTTTTTCGGATACATCTGTGAAATGGCCGTTATCATTTCTAAATAATTTATCTCCACCCAATTTATCCCGCTCGTTTCTCAAATTAGCATATCCCAATCTGTCCATCGGTGTGAAACTGTTATTGAGCGAATACATATCCAAATCGCCATCACGGTCGTAGTCAAAAAAGGCAGCGTGCGTTGAAAATCCACCGTCTTCCAAGCCGTATTCTTTGGCTTTTTCGGTGAAAGTTACCTTGCCATTTTTTACGCCATTATTGATGTATAATTGGTTTCCACGTTCGTCTCTACTCCCAGAATTACAAACATAAATATCCAAAAAACCGTCTCCATTCACATCAGCGAAGGTTACGCCCGTACTCCAGAATTTTTTATTAACGATTCCTGCTTGAGTTGTAATATCCTTGAATTGCATGGATTCGCCATTTCTATTGCCTTTGTTGAGGTACAATTTATTCTGCTCGAAGTTGGAAGTCAGGAAAATATCCGCAAATCCATCATTATTGACATCACCAATCGCCACGCCACCTCCGTTATAAAAATTACGGTATTTGAAAATATTAAAGTTGTCTTTTTCGAGACTTTTATTGACAAAATCCACGCCCGTTACCGAGGCAGGCAATTCTTCAAAAAGCGTATCAGTTGGTTTTTGATTACAGGAAAAAGTAATGAATCCGATAAGCAAAAGGGTTAAATTTTTCATTTGATTGCAACCACATAGATAACATTAGGAAACATAGATAAATCGCTTATTATCAATGTTTTAATAAATCTAAATTTGGGATTTTATTTATAAAAATGGTTATTTTTTTATTTTGAAATTCAACCATGACAGCGGCTTTTCACCCTGTCAGCGGTTGTTGTTTAATTCATATTCCTGTACTTTTCCTTCACAAACACCCACCAGAATTTTATTTCCTACTCGTTTCACCGAACGCACATCTCCCCGCACATACACGCCTGATTGCTGAGGCGATAGATTTTCAAAGTTAAAATTGCCTTTGTTCAAAAGCATCAGTCCAGTATTGGCATCAACTTTTCCAATTCTTAATCTGAATTTGCTATTATTGCCCATCAGCAGTAAATCTTTTTTGCCATCATGGTTAAAATCTTCCGCCAGAATTGCGTAAACAGGCGCATTTTGAGCTTGTATTGGCAATTCGTGAGGAATAAATTCTCCTTTTTTATTTTCCAAAATTAAGGTTTTCAAATTCGTAATTTCCTTTTTATTTGCTTTTTCTAACACATTTGCTTCAAAAAATTCTTCCATCGTTGCTTCTGAAAATGTACTATAATTTGGAAATTTCTTTTTCAAAATAGGCATTTGTTCCGCCACTTCATCCCTTGAATAACAAGGATAAGATTTACCTTGAATATAATAATTCATAAAGAAATCGGTCGTGCCATTTTGGTCAAAATCATTGTAAATTAACGAAGCAGGTTCCGTTTCTGATGCCTTTATTTGGGTATTTGTACCAAGATTTCCCAAAATTAAATCCTCATCTCCATCATTATCCAAATCCGCCTTTTCAATGGTATTGTACCAGCCTTTTAAATTTGTGATTGAGTGATTGAGTGATTGAGTGATTTTTCCATGTATATTTTTCAATATTATGGGGTCCATCCATTCTCCCACTACGATGATTTCTGGATATTTATCGCCATCCATATCCATGACGGTTGCATCGGTTACTAAACCCAAATCTCCTAAAGGTATTTTTGAAAAATGTGCTTTCCCATCGTTTTGATAGAGAAAACTTTCTTCTGAAAATGGAAAATTATTGGGTTTTATATGTCCACCTACAAATAAATCCATATCTCCATCACGGTCAAAATCAAGTGTTTTTACACATAAACTATTGATTTGGTCTTCGGGTAAAGTGGCTTGTTTGAAATTACCTTTTCCATCATTCAGCCACAATTCATCGTTTTGTTCAGTGAATTGAGCATTGGCATAATTTCCATTGGCAATATATAAATCGGGAAATTTATCTCCATTGAAATCTTGAATAACAGCATCTTGATTGTTATGTTTTTGCTGAGCGTTCAGTTTAAAAAGATTCGTTTTATTACTTAAAATTACCCCTCCCGTTTGTTCCGTTGTTCCACAGATGAAAACGTCCTCAACACCATCTAAATTTACATCACCAACTGCCATTTTGGGCCCTGTATAAGA
>JAZKDE010000070.1:0-52774 GCA_040387735.1 Bacteroidota bacterium | reverse complement strand
ACTGATAACTGATAACTGATAACTGATAACTGATAACTGATAACTGATAACTGATTTACCGTAATTCCCATTTACTATCTTTCATAGCATATTGAAATACGACTTTTTTCTTAGAGACATTCTCTAAAAAAGGCTTCAAAACTTGCTCCGCAGATTTTTTAGTCTGTTCCAAAATACCCATTGATTGGGCATTTTGTGCTATCTCACTTTCCGCTTTTTGAAAAGCATTATCGACCAATTTCGCTTCGTCCAAAAAGGCATATTCAGTGTCATAAACTCTTGATTTTGAGTGGTCTATTTTATAATTGCAAATTTCTGGTTCGGGTAAATGAATCACTAACGTATCGCCATTTTCGGCAATATCTGATACTTTTATTTTGGTTAAATCTAAACAACCCGTTGCTTCCCCCGAAACAATCAAAAGCACTTTGGCATCGGGCAGTAAATCTTTTTTGATTTTGCTTTCCACGACGTCTCTAAAATTGTATTTCACCAATTCCAATTTCCCCATCGACGAAATTTGTTGAAGCAACACATTATGCGAAACTTCAACTTCTCCACTGCTAAATGGATTTTTAAAATCTTTTAGTTTTTCCCATGCAAAGATGGCAAGAAATACCACCAAGAAAAGAGGAATTAAACGAATAAGTCTGCGAAGCATAAGATTGATTAAATATGCTCAAAGGTATATAATAGTCAAGGACAAATGCCAAAACTTTACTAAATATTTCAACAGACAAAATATATAATTGATTTTTCTAAAGAACCTGCAATTTTCACGAGTTCTGGAACTGTTACGATTGCCTTATCACTTTCAATTTTAGATAAATGAGATTGAGAAATGCCGATTAGATAAGCGAGATAACACTGTTTGTAGCCTTTTTCTTCACGAGTTTTTTTGACGATTGAACCTTGAAATTTTATAGTGTATAGCTGTTGTTTAAAATAGAACATAAATATAAGTTTAGTAATTAGTGGAAAGAACCGAAACACATACCCAATATAATAAAAAGATTACGGGATTGCGGTAAGTGCGGTAAGTGCGTTAAAAATATGGTTTTGTTTTTTATGAAGCAATAATTAAACGATTTTTTTGAGTATTTTTTGAAATATTCTGTACGGAATATTTTTTATGATTTTAAATTTTGTAATGCCATAAAAACCGCAAACCTTTACCAAAGTTAAGCCCCATTCTAAGTTTGGCGACCAGATGGGGCTTAAAGGTCAAATTTCTAACAATTAAACCCAATACAAAGGTAATGAAAAAAACATTACAACGTTTGGGCATGGTGACGGTGGGACTGTCGCTATGCCTGTGGTCTTGTGATAAGCAAGATATTAGTGTAACCCCTAATGATGGTACTTATATAGAAAGTGGCAATAGCCTAACTACTGAAATAGCAAAATTTTGGTTTCAGAAAACTATTTTAAACCCATCACGTAGTAAAATGAATGGAGAAGGGAAGTCAATGTTAGCTCATTGGAAATATGCTTCTCAAAAAAAAGACTCAAAGGGGAATTCGTTTGTTAGTGTTCCTGTCTTTGAGATAGACTCTGATAATATAAAAGAAGAACATCTTGATAAGAAAATATTTGATTTATATTTATTTAGAGAAACCCCATTTGCAGTTAACCAACTTTATATTTCTACGGATGAAAAAGGCAAATTACAGTATGAATTGATTAAATATATACCAGATATTAAGATTAAAACTGAACAAGAACCTAATAAATTTACGGGTCTAACTATTGTCTCCGATTGGAATGGTAAATTTATAAAAGGGTTTAAAGTAAAAGACGGAAATATCATTGGTAATGTTTATATAAAAGAGAATATAAAGAATGGTAAAGTTTTAGCTTGTGAATATATTGATACATCTTGGACAGAAGCTGGCGTAAATTCTGCAGGAGAAGCCTACATTACACTTCATCAGTCTGGATTTTGGAGCGGTTGTGGTGGGCAAGACCCAAATTCTAATAGTGGTATATATTCTTTCATTCCAACAACTTCAACTGGTGGAACTGGTGCATCAAGTATTACACTAACTCCATCTGATATAGCAGATTTAGTTATGAATAAAATTAATAACCTTTTACCAGGTGCTTGTGCAGCTGAAAGGTATTATTACATGGCACATCCCATTCAAGGGTTTGAACAAATTGATATGATTTCCATTACAAAAACGTATAGCAATATACTCTTTTGCTCACCAGGACTAGATAATGATAATAAAAATGCCTTTAGACATATGTTTTGGAATGCCATGATGGGGCAAAAATGGGGTTATATAAATGCAAGAAATGTATCAGATTTGCATGAAGAATGTGGTGGAACAAATACTCAAATCTATATGGATAAATATAATAATGAGATAGGTGCTAAATTTGGGTACTTTCACCAAAACTATTCCACATTTGCTTTAGCAATGGAAATATATTGTAAAATTAAGAATGGTGAAGGTGTGATTATGACGGATACCGGTGTAGCTGGAAGCAGTGATGCAGGAAATTGCGATAACATATTAAATAGCAAAGCTTGCTTATTTTAATATCTCAAATATGTATGAATCATTTAAACAAAACTAAGTACGAAGAGAAGGTTTATTATGAGATAAGTTGTTAATAATTATTGAATTAATCAGATGTTTAATTATATTATTTCAATAATTAAAATGCTTATTTTTACTTATAAATAATAAGTTTGAGATGAAAAAGATATTATTAATCGTATTGTTTTTTGTATTAGGAGTCGTAGTTTTAGTATTTTTACCATCAAAAAATACTAAAAAAATCTCAATTGACTCAAGTAAAGGCGGACAACTTATTCGTTTAGATACGGACGGTCTTGAAGATGATTTATATTCTTCTGTTCGAATTAGATTAAAGGGCGAATTGAGTGAAGATTCAGAGGTTTTTCTTTCAAGGAGTGATAATTTAATGTTGGAACGAGAAATGGATATTTATAGTTTTAAATTTAGAAAAGGCATTATTGACACTACTTTTCAAGGGGATTGGTACACTAATAAAGCAAGATTGCATTTTAAATTTTCTCCTAAAAGTAAAGGAATAATAGAGGGGTATTTGACGATAAATAATTAATTCTCAATATCATTTGCCGTTGTATGGATTTCTACATACAGCGGCATTTTTTAGTTTAAGACGATACACAAGTAAAATCAATAACTAATATACGACCATGAAACAATTAATTAGATTACTATTGAGTGTTCTTGTGACATCATGTTGTCAGGTTTTCCCAACTCTTCCTCAATATGTTTTAATCAAAAATTATCCCACTAAAGACTTAGTAATAACATCAAACTACGGTTTAGATTTAAAAGCACGAGGTTATGGAACAGATTTTTTTGTCTCAATAGAAAATGGCGATTCTCTATGTTACATAAATCCAATAAATACCTTGAATAATGGTTTTACTAAAATGTCTGATAAGGTTTTTTTTATTCAATAAACGTCTTAACAAAACAGACACAATTCTGGTAAAGTATTCAATCCAAAAGATAGATAGTTGTAACGAATATTTAAAGATTGAAGTGGCTTATCTAAATGGGAAAAAAGGAGTTACTGGAAAGACTAAAATGTTTGATGAAATCATTGAGTTGAAATGAAACAAGTCCTTCAAAATTAATTTTGAAGGACTTGTTCTCTAATGCACATAAGCACCATTTGCTTGTTTTTCTAAATCGAACAATTCCGTAATTACATCTACCAATTGGTCGGCATCACCACGTTTGCAGGCGGCTTTTAGATTCAATACGGGTGATTTCATGATTTTCTGAACAATGCTCATTGTAATTTTCTCAATTCTTTCTGATTCTTCGGGTGAAAGATTCTTCAAATGACGAGCAATTTCTTCTTTTCTGATTTGCTCTAATGAATTTTTGAGTTTATTTATCGTTGGTGAAACTACCATCTCTTTCGACCAATCATTAAATCCAACAATGGCTTCGTCGATAATTCTTTCTACATCTGGAATGGATGCCAAACGAGTACGTAAGGCTTCATCAGCACGCTCACGAAGACTATCAACATTATAAACTAATGCTCCAGCTACATCTTCTACGTTATCTTCCACACTTCTTGGAACAGATAAATCAATAAAATATTTAAAAGTGAGAATACCAATTCTTGCCATCAATTCTTTCGTAATCAATGGTTTGTCAATCATTACTGATGAAATAATAACATCAGCTCTTTTAATTTCACTTTCTAAATCGGTAAAATCGGCAATTCTGAAATTATGTCCTTTCGCAATATCTTCGGCTTTTGCTCTGGTTCGGTTCATGACCGTAATTTCAGCAAATTCTTTATCCGCAATATTATTACAAACGTCAATTCCTATTTCTCCTAAACCTAAAATTAAAATTTTTGGATTATTGATATTTTGCGTAACCTCTTCGGTAAGTGCAACGGCAGCGTAAGAAGTAGAAGCAGCACCGTCACGGAAAGATGTTTCTTGAGCAACTCTTTTATTGGAAAAGAAAATGGTGTGCATCAAACGGTGTAAAAATGGTCCCGCCATGTTCAAATCAGCCGAAATTTGGTAAGAATGCTTAATTTGATTCGGAATTTGTAAATCACCTACTACCTGAGAATGTAAACCTGTCGCTACCTCAAAAAGATGTTTGACCGCTTCGGCTTGAAAATTGAATTGTTGGAAATGTACAAAATATGATTCAGTGTCAATAATACCTTTTTGAACTAATAAGGTTTTTATAAGGTCTGTTGTATAATTTTGCTCCGAAGCGTAGTAAACCTCAGTACGATTGCAGGTAGAAACAACTAAACACTCTTGAATACCAAATAAGTCCTTGATTTTCAGAGAGAAATCTTTTGCCTCCTCTTCAGTGAGAGCAACTTGTTCACGAACTGCTAATGGAGCAGATTTGTATGAGAAACTAAACGCTTTGAATATATTTTGCATGATTCCTTACGATTCCGATTCAAGACTAACAAATTGTATAAACTTTAAATTTGATAAGTTATTGAAAATTAGACAATTATGGTTTGGGCAGTCCCAACTCTACACGAATTGTTTGGACTGCAAAATTACAACAGTAACGATTATTATTATCTGTTATTATCAGTAAATTTTGACTGGAAATTATAATTTAGAATAAGTATAAATAACCATTTTTTGATGAGGTGAATTCAAATAATGGTTGAAGGGGATTCTTGAAATTGTACAAATTAGTAGTGGTCAGTAAACAGTTATCAGTTAATAGAAAAAACTAATATTGAAGTACGAAAATCTATACTCGCAATACTGATAACTGTTTACTAATAATGGGTATTATTGTCCTACGATGTCAGCTCTCAAACCACCTAAAGCAGTCAATAATTGAATTTTACTTCTTGACTCTACTTTAAATTTTACTAAAGAAGCCTGTAAATCTTCAACTAAAGCATTGAATTGAGCATCAGTAATTTTCATTCCTTTGTGAGCCGTTTTCATATCAAGACCTGAATATTTTTCTGGTCCGCCTGAAGCTTGTCCTACTTGATTTACAAGATTCAATTTTAATCTATTCAAACGAGCAGGGTCAGCAGCTGCAGCAGCGAAAAATGCGTTGATACGTGCATCTGCGGCAACTTTACCGATGAAATCATCAATTACTGCTGTGATTGCAGCATTACCACCCAAGCGGCTATAAAGTGTAGTTGGTCCTTCAACGATGTCTCCCTTTAATGCTCCTAAGGCAGTTAGTAACTCAGTTTTTTCAGTTGTTGGAACTTTAAATTTGTCAAGTGCCAAAGATAAATCTTCTACTAAAGCTGAAAAATGAGTATCTTCAATACCCATACCTTTGTGAGCAGATTTCATGTCTAAACCAGTATATTTCTCAGTTCCACCCGTTGCCATTCCAACTTGGTTGATAAGATTATTACGTAGTTTAGTCAAACGAGCAGGATCAGCCGCTGCGTCAGCAAAGAAAGCATTAATACGTGCGTCGCCCGCTACGTTGGCAATAAATTGGTCAATCACTGCAGAAATAGCAGTATTACCTCCTAAGCGTGCGTAAAGAGTAGGAGTCGGTGTAGGTGCTACTTCGTCTTTTTTGCAAGATGTAAACACTAACATTCCTGCCATGAGGAACGCCCCCCATAGTTGCATCGTTTTTTTCATGATTTAAGAAAATTTACTAATTACTGCAAGTTTAGTCAAGCCCGTATTGATTAAACCTGCGGATGATTTTAGAACTCGGGCAAAGCTGTAAGAGTCTTCCAGTCAAAATTCAGCAAGTAAAACGTTAACCTTTAGTGGAAGATATTATAGGATTAAATTAGCTGTTGAAAACTTGGTTTGGCGGAACTAAACTTCGGCGGAATGCAGTTTAGCAACCTAATATTAGGAGACTAAAGCTACCTAATACAAAGTGCTTTTTTTGCGTTTAAAACAAAGTCTATATATTCGGATGGAACGGGACATTGTGGGCCTTTGAAGGCGGTAAAGTCAACTTTTTGTGGTTGGAAATCAGCTGATTCCACTACTTCTCTAAGGGCTTTTTCCGAGGTTTCATCGGCGTGATAAGTTACACTAACAGTTTTCCCTTGGCGGTTGACAGTTGAAGCAGTAACTCCTTTATTAGCGGTCAATTGATCCGCTATTGACAAGCTATCGGCTGTTGAAACTTCATGATTCAAATTGAAAACTACCAGTTCAATTGGTTTGATATTGAGTCTATCCGAAAGCGATGGTTCTTCCCAATTTGCGTACACGGCGAAAACAATAAATAACCCTAAAAAAGAGAATCCAATAACTTTAAATATTTTTTTTAACTTTTCCATATCGAATAATATATTTTGATAAATAGTCAAACATATCTACGCACCAATTTTATTTTTGGATTTTAGAGAATAAAAAATAATCTTTTTTGGGCATAAAAAAACCTGTAAAACGATGAAGTTTTGCAGGTTTTTGAAACAGAGACAATAATTATAAATGACTGAATAATAGCCTAATTTAGAATTTTAAATTTACGCCAAATAATATATTTGTTCCCGCCTGTGGATAATAATAATTTTCAGTAACTACTTGTTTTTCATAGATATAGCTATATGAATATCCGTTGGATTCGTATAATGTATTGAATATATTATTCACCAAAAGGCTGAAATTTACTTCTTTCAAAGCTTTGCCTTTTATAGTATAAATTGCCCGTAAATCATTGGTGAAATAGGCATTGAGTTTGCGGTGTTCATTGGTGGTATTATCCAAATATTGCTTTCCAACATACTTTGATAAAAAGCCTAATTCTAAATTTTTAAGTGGTGTATATAAAATTTGCGAGCCAAAAATGGTACTTGGAGAAAAGGCAATATTCGTTTCTGCAAATTGATTTACGCCGTCAGCATCACCATCATAATTAGGGACAATTTCGGTGAAATTCTTAATTTTATTGTTTGAGAATGTAGCATTTGCTTTAATTTTTAGGTTTTTATCTACTTGAAGTCCCGCTTCAATCTCTATGCCCATACGATAACTCTCCGCTACGTTTGTACGAATGGCATCACCAACATCGTTGACTTTACCCGTCAATACCAATTGATTTTTGTAATTCATCAAATAGCCATTAATGGCTAAAGCAAGATTCGATTTTTGTGTTTTATAACCAATTTCAAAATCGTTCAAATTCTCGGCTTGGGGAAATTTAGGAGAATTGTCCACAAAATCTTGGCGACTTGGTTCTTTGTTTCCCACGCTGTAAGAAGCATAAATATTACTATTTTCTGCTAACTGATAAGTCAATCCCAACTTTGGATTGAAAAAGGAATAGTTCGTTTGTTGCGTAATATCTTGAAGTTTGCTGGCAATACCTTTCATGTTATATCCCACAGTACGAATCTGTAAATCGGCAAAAATATTTAATTTTTCTGAAAGCGTGTAGTTGAATTTTCCGTACAAATTAAAATCTTTCTTAATTGAATTATTATCATACCAACGATACCCCGACGGGATATTTAAAGCGTATTTTGCCCAAATAATTTCACCGTAATGATCACCATCATATTCGTTATATCCACCGCCAATATTTGCGGAAAACTTATTATTTCCTTGATAATCTAAAGAAAAAGTGGTTCCATAAAAATCATTATCCAACCATTTTCTACGAATTAAATCGGTCTTTTTGATAGTTTCCGTGCCGTTTACAATATTCGGTAATCCATATTTAGAGAATTTATCATCACTTTGAAATTCTTCATAATAACCAGATCCTTTGGTGTAGTGGAAATTAAGATTAAAAGTCCAATTAGACGATAAAATGTGCGAAGAAAGTAATTGATAATGGTCTTGTTGGTAATTATCAGTCTGGTTTGGGTAAGTATAATAATTGGCAGTACGATTGGTCAATAATTGGTCTTCTGATAATCCATACCACGATTGATAAGTTTTTTCTTTACCAGAAAATACGTTCAAACGGATGAAAGATTTTTTGCCAAAATAAGCTCCCGAAAGGTAAAATGACTTTAGGTCAGATGCGGAACGGTCAACGTAGCCATCAGACGTAACTTTTGATAATCGGGCATCAATCGTGAATTTATCATTCAATAAACCAGACCCAAGCATAATCGTATTCTTGAATGTTTTGAATGAACCTATTGACGAGTTAATTTCAGCATAGGCATTCTTCCTGAATTCGTTTGTTGAAAGATTTACCGTTGCTCCGAATGCCCCCGCACCGTTGGTCGAAGTTCCTACGCCACGCTGAATTTGTACGGAATTAACCGAACTCGCCATGTCAGGCATATTCACCCAATAAACGCCTTGGTCTTCTGAATCATTAATGGGGATTCCGTTGATGGTTACATTGATACGAGTAGCATCCGTTCCACGAATACGAATTCCTGTGTAACCCACGCCCGCACCTGCATCAGAAGTGGTTACTAAGGAAGGCGTGAAGTTTAATAATTGAGGAATATCCTGCCCTAAATTTTGTTTTTGAAGGTCTTCTTTGGATACTTCTGAATACGCCACTGCCGATTTGGAGTTGGCACGAGTAGCATTTACCACGACTTCATCAGCAACAAAAGTTGATTTTTGTAAAGAAAAATCTAAGGTTTCATTCTTCACCAAATCAATACTTTTTGTAATCTTTAAAAAGCCTAAATAGCTGATTTTGAGGGAGTAAGAGCCTTTTTTGAGATTTCTTAAATTGTAAATTCCTTGCTGATTGGCAGTAGTTCCTCTGGTAGAGTTCTCTAAAATGATATTGGCTCCTGATAAAATTTTTCCCGTTTCAGCATCAGTAATTTTGCCAGTAATGGAATACTGAGCAAAGAGTAAAGAGCAGTTGGTGATGAATAATATGAGAGTGATAGAAAAGATTAATTTCTTAAAATTTTTCATGAGTGAAAATTTTTAAGACAGATAAAGGAGTCAAATCCTGTCAGATTTAACAATTGTCAAAAGCCATTAATTTTGTGATTGAACAAAATTCCCTTCGACGGAATTACCCGCATCAGGTTCAATGGGTATAATCTCAGCCCGTTATTATGAGGCACCCCTTTTTGTGATTGTGTGACAAAGGTAGTAGAAAAGTGAATTAAAAAATAAAATTTTCAATTTTCAATACTAAATTTTCAGGCGGAGAACTATGAGAGCCACCATTTTTATTGAAAATTAAAATTGTCAAATATAATTTCTAAACCACTAACTTAAATCCTTCGCCGTGAACATTAACTATTTGAATGTTAGAATCTTCCTTTAAAAATTTTCGAAGTTTGGTTATATATACATCCATACTGCGAGCGTTGAAATAAGTATCGTCTCCCCAAACCATTTTCAGAGCAAAACTTCTACTTACCGATTTTCCCATATTCTCGCATAAAAGCTTCAATAGTTGAGATTCTTTGACCGTTAATTTTTGAGACTCGCCATTGAGGAGAAGTGTTTGTTTTTCAGAATCAAAGATAAAATCTCGGATTTGAAAACTTGTAATTTTCTCATTTTGTTCTTCTATTTTCTGACTTCTACGCAAAACTGCTTGCAAACGAGCCAAAAGTTCTTCCATTGAAAAAGGCTTGGTCATGTAATCGTCAGCTCCCAATTTGAAGCCTTGAAGCGTATCTTCTTGCATTGATTTTGCCGTCAAAAAAATAATGGGCGTGTCTTTATCCGACATTCTCACTTCTTTTGCTAACGTAAAACCGTCCTTTTTAGGCATCATGACATCAAAAATACAAAGGTCATAATTTTGTTGGACAAACTTCGTCAGGGCTTCATCACCGTCTTTTGCCAAAACGGTTTCATAGCCTTTAATGGTTAAATATTCTTGCAATAATATCCCCAAATTTGGGTCGTCTTCGGCGAGTAGAATCTTTGTCATTTTGTTAAATAGATTTGATTTAAATGTCTCTTTATTTTAGAATTGCATGATTAATTTTCCTACACAGGCAGTACCACCTCAAACTCACTTCCTTCGCCCAATTTACTTTGTACATTGATTTTTCCGTGATGTTCTTCTACCATTTTTTTTACGTAACTCAATCCCAAGCCAAAGCCTTTTACATCATGCACATTTCCCGTAGGCACACGGTAGAATTTCTCAAAAATTTGCTTTATTGATTCTTTCGTCATACCAATTCCTTGGTCGATTACTTTAATGGAAAGTCCCTTTTCTGTATTCTCGGTGGTGATTTTAATAATTGGTTTGTCGGGTGAATATTTGTTGGCATTATCCAAAAGATTAAAAATAATATTGGTCAAATGTAATTCATCTGCTTCAATTTCGGGGTTTTCGGCTTGTAAATCCATTTCAATAATGCCATCCCGCAATTCAATTTGTGGACTGATATTTTCTAATACTTGTTCGATAATTTGATGAACGTTTACCGTTCCCAATTTCAGTCTGACTTCTCCACGCTCCATTTGGGCGGTTTGTAGTACTTTTTCTACTTGCGAACCAAGGCGTTTATTTTCATCCCGAATAATTCCTAAATATCGTTTGAACATTGATGGGCTTGCCGCAACGGCTTCATCGCCAAGCATTTGAGTTGCCAATGAAATCGTAGAAATTGGCGTTTTGAACTCGTGCGTCATATTATTGATAAAATCACTTTTAATATCCGCCAATTGCTTCTGTTTCACGATGGTGCTCACCGCTACATAAAAACAGCCCAAAACAACTAAAATTAAGAGCAATGAAGTGGCGTACATCATCCAAATATTACGGATAATATATTTGTCTTGATTTGGAAAATATACCCGTAAATAATTCTCTGAATTACTGTAATCATTCGGGAAAAGGCTAACCGTGTAAGTATCCTTGTCATTTTTCAGCCCCGTTACTTTGTACTTCATTGAAGAAGCATAATGTAAATAACTGGGGTCTTCCAAACTACTAATTCCGTATTCAAACGGAATAGCAATACCTTTCATTTTGATTTCATACCTCAATAGTGAATCCAAAATTTTGTAGTTAATTCGGTCGTAAATACTACGTTTTGTAAACAGGAAATCATTGAAAACTTCCTTCGCCATTTCGGCTTTATTTCGGACTTTTTGTTCCGTTTCGGCGTACTGTACTTTGCGATCTATGTGGTTTCTTTTGACTTTCTTCTTTTTCGTATTATTGGCGATAATCGTTTTATATTTTCGCATGGAGTCATCGACCATTAAGTTATGACGTTGAATAGCTTCCCCAAAAATATCATCTAATTGCTTTTGACCGCTCATTAAACTTGCCATGTCCTCATCTTTCAAATCAATCGAAAATTCTTGATGTTCTCTGATTTCACCGTTGGGAAGAATTTCCACACCTTTTGATACCAAAATATCCGACGGAAATTTTCGCTCCGACATTTTATCCAAATTCATCGTTAACGACTGATTATTGGGAATGATTCGTTCAGGATTTGAATGTGTATTTTTGGGATTTTGTTCGGAAGGTTTTGAAATAGCTAATAACTGTTTTTGGCGTTCTTCCGACGCTATCTTTCGTTGCATGAAATAATACATCTCTTGTTGAGATAACTTTCTAACAACCTGTTGCATAGCATCACGGACATCGCTACCAAACTGGTCATTTTTTGAGCGAACCGTAAAGCCGAGCCAATACATCTGAAAAGCAATTAAACCTAACAGGGCAAAAGCCATCAATGCGATGATATATTGTATTTTACGTTTTGTCATTTTACATTTTACTATGAGTATTAGGTATTTGGATGAATTTTCTTTCAAACTAAAACCTACTTACTCCAACCTATAATCTTTCTTGCAACATTTTTAAAACTTATGTGTCTATAACTCGTCAGCAAAATTAACGTAAAACTTATCCTTTGTATTCTCTTTAACATCTTTTAACAGTGGTTAAAGATTTGATATTGAGACTCTTCGTTAAGTTTGTATCGTAAACAATTCAACTAATAGAAAAATGAAACATTTAATCGGAACTGCTTTATTGCTCACTTTGGGAATGTCGGCAATGGCACAAAAAAGTATTTCACAGAATATCGAAGATAAAGATGGAAAAGTGAAAATCCACATTGAGACTTCTGAAAATGGTAAAAAGGAAGTTTTTGACCGTAGTTATAACGTTGAAGGAATGGATAAAGATGAGCGAGAAAAACTGATTAATCGCATTACAGACTCACTTTTGATAGCTTCGGGAGATAATGGAGAACGCAGACACATTAGAATCAAAACGAATAGAGATGGAGAAGACGTTAATGTGATAACAGAAGGCGATAATGACCGCCCATTTTCACACAATACACCTCAAGGACGCAAGAAGCAAAAGGTTGAAATTTATAAAGATGGCAAAAGAATTCAGAAGGATTTAGACGGCGATAATGACAGCGATGATATGACCATTTTTTTTAAAGATTTCGGGAAAGATATGGAGCGACAATTTAATGATTTTGACCACAAAAAATTGCTTGGTTCACTTGACCCAATGATGAAAGACTTGCAATTTAGGTTTAAGGGTGATACGAAAGATTTTGATTTCATGAATGAATCAAAAACGGTAAAAGCGCTTAAAATTTACCCAAATAAGCCTTTTGATAATAAATTGAATCTTAAATTTTACGCTCCCGAAAAAGGCGACGTAAACGTAATCGTAACTGACATCAATGGGAAAGAAGTTGGTGCTCAGAAATTCAAAGATTTTCAAGGAGATTTTATGGGACAAGTTGATTTGAAGAAAAATGTAAAAGGGACAGTCTTCGTAACCGTTACTCAGGGGGAAGATGGAACGTCGAAGCGAGTAGTTGTAGAATAAATGTTAAATGGCAATCTGTGCCAACAAAGGCTTCGCTCAAAGCGAAGTTTTTGTTGACACAGATTTGATAGTACTAATTCAACTCGATCTTCCTTTCCAATCTCAACTTATAATTTGAAGACAAAATGCGTTTGTAAAATATTTTCCTCATCAAATTCCACCAAACTGGCTCTTTGTCGATGATTCCATATATATCCCACTTCGGTCGAAAAATGTGGTGTAAAGGTATGGTTATAGGCAAAATACAACTGATTTTGACTGAAAGTATTAGCTGGTAAATGCGGTGGCGTATTATAAATGGGTTCTTCGCTGACAAATACCGTATTATCCTTATTTACACTATATCTTAGTTGTAGTCTTAACCGTACCCGTGACTGCTCATCTCCCCAAGAATTGTCTAATCGCTTGAAAATCCTGTATTCATAACCAAATCGTGAGCGGAAAGTCCACTTCTCACTCAGAGGCTTCGTCCACTCGGTATATAGAGCGGGTCTAATCTCGAATTTAATAGGATTCTTAAAGTCATTTGTTTTTCCATAAAGTGGGTAACTGTGGACAAAAAATGGAGCAAAAGAAAATGCAAAACTGTGGATTCGGTAAGTGGTTGTAATTCGATAGCCCTCCATTAAATTCAGCGTGAATGGATTAAAAGAATGAGTGGTAAAGTCATTTTGCTTCCTCCAGTGAAAATCAGCCATGAGTTCCCAGTGTTCAGTTAGTTTTTTCTGAACGGCAATTCTATTCCAAGAAGTAAAATGCTCGTATTCCTGAGCATGACAAAAATTGATAGAAAAAATAATAATTATAAATGTGGTTAGCGACTTAATCATAAAAATATAGATACAATAAATACAAATCTATCCAAAAACCTCTGCGAAATCAATCCCTACTCATAATTAACTAACATTTAATTAAATATTTATAAAATTATTGAACGTCGTAACGCTAACAAAATCAGACATTTATAAGTATAATTACATATTTTTGATATTTTTTTTTCATTAAATGCTTGCATACAAATACAGAAACAACTAATTTTGTACCACAATTCACCAGAACAATATGCGAAAGTAGCTCAGCTGGTAGAGCGCAACCTTGCCAAGGTTGAGGTCGCCGGTTCGAACCCGGTCTTTCGCTCAGCTTAACTGAAGCACCATTACGGTGCTTTTTAAGTTTAAGATGAAGAGATTACTCTCTGAATCATGCCAGGGTGGTGGAACTGGTAGACACGCAGGACTTAAAATCCTGTGAACGTAAGTTCGTACGGGTTCGATTCCCGTCCCCGGTACTTGAAAGGGTACAAAAAGGCAAACAAAAAGAGTGCAAATAGTTGATTTTCAACATTTTGCACTCTTTTTTGTTTCCTTACATTTCCTTTGTTTTCATGTTGTTTTGTGCAAAAGTGTAGAGGAATTGTAGAGGTTTTTTTAAAATAATATTTTTTCACCTCAAAAAATAAAAAAACGCTCTTCTTTGGGAGGAACGTTTTTTGAAAATCTCAATCAATTTAACCCCCTCCCCTTTAAAAATTCAGATTTTCGTGTGTCGTGTTGTCTAAACGGTTGTAAAAGAAAATGTTAAATAGTTTTGATGCACCCCTACGCCTTACCGTTGATTTATACTTGAATATTCCCTTTCGAGCGTTCATAAATATTATTTTATCCTGTGGGTGTCCTGTTGGGGTGTCCTCCGCTTGTGGAGCGTTGGGGGAACAAATCGTAAAGGGAATATAGTATCATAAACAGTTGAAAATCATACTAAAACGCCCATAAATCACTCATTTTTGATACTATTATGATATGTTTTTACTATTCATAAAGTAATAGTAGGTACGTAAGAAAGACTCTGAGGTCTTGTACGCTTTGGCTTGATACTTTTTAATGAAACGAAGCTCCGCTTTATGATAACTTGATATGATTGTCAAAAGATTCTCTTCTGGTTGTTCCGTATGCACCTCAAAGAATATTTCCATGAAAACTTTACGTTTGCTAAATACTGGCAGTTCGTCAATATCATTGATAGTTACTTCCATTTGATTTAAGGGTTTAATGTTTATTCTGATTCTGTCAAGCGTTCTTTCCTCCGCTTAGTTGGACACTCATTTTAAATCTAATCCGTGGAGGTTTAGAGTAACCCACTAATCCACGCCTTTCTATTTTCTGGTAATAATTCTGGAATATCAAACAAAGACGGCTGTCTAATTATTTTCTGGAATTGTGTTCTAAAATTGTTCTTTGGGTTGCTGTCTTTGTTCCTGCATTGCTTCGCATCTGGATTGTACTTTACCGAGCAAAAGACACTCCCTTCACGATTCATTGAAATATCCTTTCCACAACTTTTACACCTCCTGACACTCGAAAATTTTGGTACATTTTTTTGATATTGATTATCTGAGGGATTAGGTAACGTTTGCACCTTATATACAAGCGGTGCAAACGTTACATTTTCTATGGTTTCTTTATCGTAAAAAGACGGTGCAAACGTTACGTTTTTATCCGCTTGTTTGGGTGCATCGGTTAATATTTTCCACTCTGCAATTACCCTATTTTTCAAGTCTAACTGATAATCAAAAGTATTGCACTTTTTTAAGATTCTGGAAAGGCTCAACTTTTTATCAAATCTTTGTTTGGGGGTTAATTCTTTCCAAGTGGAGGGAATACGCATAGATAGAAAATTAATCTTTTCCTTTTCAGTAAGACTACTCATATCAGTATCGTATGGAATAAATACGGTATCGTCTAAACTCTCAATCAATAAATCAAGTAACGGCATAACCTTTCTTTTGTCTGTCAGGTCGGATAAAAAGTTTATTCCATACTTTTCTAACTGTTGCATTTTGGTTGTCTTAAACTCAAATCTAATAATATTCCTGTTATGCAATCCACAAACAAAACCCTTATCATACAATTTTACTTCGTATCTATCATGGACACAACAAACACCGTTACGCCTGTTTTTATTGATAGCTTCGTATGGGTAATTTCTATGCACAATTGCAGATTTAATGATTTTCTGAGGGCTGTATGAGAGATTAAGGTTTACACCAATTTCAACAATATGAAGCACGGCTGTGGTTGGTTCAATCTCAAACTTTACGGATAACTCATGGATAACCTCCACGCAATCATAAAAAGTAAATCTATCGTAATTGTCTTCTCCTTTGTTCCTGTATTTATGGAGCGAACCGCTAACCGCCATTGCGTAACCCTCTGACTTATTAGCGGAGGGTATCAGTTTAAATGTCAATCCATGATATTCAACGAGTCTCTTTTTTATCAATACTTCGCCCGTTTCCTCCACTACCTCAATAGTAAATAACTCCCTTAGAAAAGGATTTTTAAGCCATTGAGAGGGCAAAAGATACACTATTTCGATATTTGTAAAGTCGAACATTGGGTAAAAAAATACGGTAAAATTTAAGATTGTTTGTTGGGGTTGCAATCATTCATTACACCCTCTACGATATGCGGCAGCTTAAAATAATTTTGTTTGCGTTCCTACTGACAACGGTTCGGGTTTAAGTTTCCAAAGGTGGTTCGGCTTACCAAGTCCCCCCTGTCGCATTGCATCGAGTTTCAAAATTTTACCTCCACTATGTAAGTTTGTCAAGGCTCTTGAAATACTACTTTCTGGCGTTCTGTCGCTGATTTTCCCCAAATTAACCAAGTGGGTTTTTACTTCACTTTTCGTAAAATCTTGCGTTGGGTAGGTTACTAACAAATCAAGTATTTTCGTTTCCTGACTTTCTACTTGTTTCTTTGCGTTGGTTAATTCCTTCGCTTGTAAATGAATAGTATTGAAAAAATTGGACGTATTTTTGCCTGTCGCTTCTCCTGGCGTTTGGGCAAAATCTTGATTTTTATTCATGGTTTTGCCTTACTTTTTAATCTCTGTTTTGAGTTGGGAAACGGTTTTGATAGGGTTTTGAAGTAACCAAATGTCTATTTCCTCCCTATCAAAAAATAAGGTTTTATTATTTGGGCAATAGTGGGGAACGGCTCTTTGAGAGGTCAATTTATATCCCCATGACTTAGAAAAGCCACAATAATTACAAAAGTCTTCAAAGGTCAATACCTTTTTCTGAGAAAGTAAACCCTTTTCGATTTTGTCTAATCGTTGGTTATTTTGCTGGAAATATTCAGCGAGTGAAATTTGGGATTCTGTCATTTTCTTAATGTTTGAATTAAAAAATATGACTTGTACAAGCCTTTGAACTGTTATAACAATGCAAAGAAAAGAAGACTTTGAAAGGAAAGGAATAGACCCTAATAGACTGTCTATGAGGTGTCTATGTTCTAATGTAAAATATTCTTAAATAGCTTAATGGTAGGTTTATGTTTATTAAGTGGAAAACCATCAGGATTACAATTATTAAAAGACTTCGCAAGGTTTCTACTATTACAATTTTCAAAAACACTTTCGGCAATTTTCCATTTGTTATCATGGATAAGCAACCCAACAAATAACGACAAAACGGTTTTACTACCAATCCATTTTAACCGTTTTCCCTCCGCTAATACTTCACCATTGAACGAATTTTTAAAGTCTTCTAATTGAGTATTTTTATCTAAATAATTTCCAATCAGTTTACCGTAGAGGGTTTCGAGTTGCGTATCTGAATAGCCTAAATTATAGCCTGTTTCCTCCGCTTTGTGTGGAGGTTTGGGCGTTGGTATTCCTGTTAGATTAGATAGTCTATTTCTCTCAAAATCAATGAATTTAACCATGTTTTCAATGATATTTTCTTCATTCCATAAATAGTAAGGCGTATCGTTTTCATAAACAAAATTCATAAAATCCTTTCCATTAAAATCAAAACCTACCTCCTTAGAAATAAATCCTTTCCGCTTATCGAAAAACTCTTCAATTGCTAATCTTTGTCGAATAGATTTTTTATTTTCTTTGTCTAATATTTCTAATATTTCGGGCGTAATAAGTTTAGCGACTTCTTTTCCTGTTGCTTCTAATACTTTTCTAAAATGTGAATTATTGAGTTTTTCGGGTTTATTTTTATCTTGCATCGGTTAATTTATTTACGCCCTATCCTAATATCTTGGTCGGTATGGATAGGGTTTTTGTTTTAAAATACGTCCTGACTTACTATTCTATCTACTCTCAATATTCCCTTTATGTCCTCCGCTAAAATTGTCAAGGGTTTATGTTTTTCGTTATCTGAGTGAAGTACGATTTTATTTCTTTCGAGTAAGGAGTTTTCTTTGATACGCCCTATTGCTAAATTGAAACGCCTTGTTAGAAGTTGGTTTTTGAAAATGACTGCATAAACGCCACTTTCGGTATCGCTCCAATTTTCCTTTTTAACCAAAATAGCCAAAACGTGTGAGCCACTTATTATTGTCGGGTGCATATTATCGCCTTTAACCTCCATGACTGTTTTTAAAGGCTGTGATTGTTCAATCAAGTATTCTTTGAATGATTCTTTGATGTTAAAACCCGTTGGGGAACATTCATTGATTAACATTTCCGTTTCCATGTATCTATGATTTTTTAGTTAAAAATTGATTGTAGGTATTGAGTTTACCGCCTTTTGTTTCATTTCGTTAGACGTTCTAATGTACTTAGAGGTATGTTTTAGGCTTGTGTGTCCGAGTAGCTTAGAGATAGTAATAATGTCGCTTTCGTAGTATGCTAACAAAGTTCCAAACGTGTGTCTGGCACAATGGAAAGTAATATGTTTCTCAATCCCTCCACGTTTCGCCCAATAATCAAGACTTTTTACAGTCGAACCATGAGAGGGCAGTTTAAAAACAAGGTCGTCTTTATCCGTGGGCGTTCCTAAAATCTTGATAGCGGTATCATTCAAAGTAACCTCCACGATCCCCCCGTCAATAGCCTTTTCTTTGGTTTTTGACTGTTCAATTTTCAAAACGTTCTTTTCTATGTTTTTCCATTGTAACGCCTTTACATCGACAAAACGAAGTCCTGTATTGCAACAAAATAGAAAGGCTCTCTTTACCTCTGCATTACCGCAATGAGTGTTAGCAAGTATCTGTAATTCCTCAATGGTTAGTACGTCTTTGGTAATACTCACATCGGTTTTGATATTCTTAATGTCTTCTGTGGGATTGTCTTTAAAAATCTTGTCTCGTTTGGCTTGTCTTATCATTTTCTTAAACCGAGCAAAGTACGTGGAGGGACTTTCACCGTTTAATTTCTGGCTCAAATAGTCTTTGAAGTCAAAACAGAATTTTTCGGTTATTTCTTTGGCTGTAACGTGTTGGGGTGCAAACTCTTTGAAGTGAAGTAAAACGGCTCTCATTACTCTGAGGTCTTTTTTAGGATATGAGTTTACATATTTTTCAAAGTAAGTCGTAAAGTCTTGATTCTTAATGGTGCGTTGTTCCATTACCTCCTCAATTTCACCTTTGAATAATTGGTTTTCTCGAATGTTGCGGAGGGCATCCACTTTTACCTTTACATCTTTGTTATGTTGTTTTTCAAATAACCCTTTGGGAGCCGTAAAGTAAAATTCCTTGGTAGATTCCCAAAACCTTTTCTTTTCTTGATACCACATTAAATACAGACGTGTTTTAATTTCATTGAATGATTTTTCAACTATCTGTACCCTTTGTTTTGTTTGTCGTTTTTCCATTGTCTTACCTTTGCTTATTCCTTGTTTGCAAATGTAGTAAAAAAGTGTAGAGGAAAAACAAAAGTGTAGAGGAATTGTAGAGAATTTTTTGTTTGTTGGTTATAAAATGCTAATTATTAGATAGTTATATTTTTGAATTTGTACCCGTCCCCGGTACCATTATCCGAAAGGAGCAAATATCAACTGATATCTGCTCCTTTTTGTTTTTTGGATGATATTTTTGCGTACCATAAAATCTACAAAAAAAGGTTTAGACAAAATGCCTAAACCTTGAACCCTAAATCACTAAAATCGTCTATTATGCCTCTACGGCTACTAAATTTGCTTCTATAAGTTCAGATAATTGTCTGATGGTCTGAACTTTATCTATTTCATTGTCTGGCAAAGTAATACCATACGTATTTTCTAAGTAAACTACTACCTCCAAAAACTCCAACGAGTTCATTCCCAAATCAGCATAAAAACGTTTTTGGGGTGCTATCAATCTCGGATTTATATAAAAATTCCGTGATAAAAACTGAGTCAATGTACTGGTGTTGAATTTCATTGCGTGGAAGATTTTAATGTTTTTGACGATATTTCTTTATTTAACGAGCATATTATAAAATTAGTGCCATAAAACGGCAATTATTTACTGCTATGGATAAACAATTATTAGAAATTAGTTAAAAAACTAAAATTAAAATTATTTAACTATTCTAAGATTGTCCTCGAACGATAACTTTTGGCGGTAATAGTTTATACATTACAGGCGTTACTAAACGAGCGAGTAATGTTGAACTTGTAATACCACCAATTAGAACGATGGCTAAGGGTGAATATAAATCTGAATATTCTATCACTAATGGAATTAGACCACCAATTGCCGTGAATGAGGTTAATAAAATGGGAACAAATCTGATTTCTCCTGCTTGGTGAATAGCTTCGTCGAGTTCCATGCCTTCTTCTCTTAATTGATTGGTAAAATCGACGAGTAGGAGGGAGTTTTTAATTTCAATTCCTATCAATGCAATAAAACCAATTACCGAAGTAAACCCGAGCGTTTCGCCCGCAATCAATAAACCTAAAATGGCTCCGACAATTCCCAAGGGAATTACAGAAAGCACAATGAGCGTAGATTTGAAATTGCCGAATTCAAGAATTAAAATGGCAATCATTCCGAAGACAGTTATCAAGATGATTACCCCTATTCCTCCAAATGATTTTTCGGCATTTTCTGCTTCTCCTGCTACTTTGTACGAAAATCCCTTCGGAAATTTGAAGTTATCCAACTTTTTAATAACTTCTTGATTGACTTTAGAGGTGTTGAACCCCGATTTTAAAAATGCCGCAATCGTAACGTAACGCTCTTTATTGTAGTGTCTGATTTGAGTTGGAGAGGTTTCAAATTTAACTTCGACCAATTGTTTTAACGGAATTGCTGTTCCCAAAACACTATTCACGTACAAATTAGAAAATACACTTAAATCTTGTTTTGTATTGCCTCGGGGTATTGAAACATTAATATTATAATCATCAGTTTGTCCTTCTTCTCTGAAAGTACCAACATTTAGTCCTGCCACACCTAAGCGTACCACACGGTCAATATCCGAAATGTTTACGCCCAAAAGTCCCGCTTTTTCTCGGTTGATTACCATGCGAAAGTCTGTTGGCTGTACTTTTAGGGGATTGTCAACGTAAATTGTACCCTTCTGTGAAGCAACAACTTGCTCAATTTGTCTCGCTACAATTCTTAAACTGTCAAGGTTATCTCCGAAGATTCTGTACGCCAAAGGTGCTTCCAATGGAGGCCCTTGTTCAAAGTCTTTAACTTCAATTTTAGCATTTGGATAATTAACAAGTTTACCTCTAAGTTGGTCAATAATATCTTTTTTCTCTTTGGTTTCCATATCTTCCAAGAGAACAAATAATTGAGCGAAATTTTCCGTCTCGGCAGGGTTAATAACGTTGTAATAAATCCGGGGATTACCTCTGCCAATATTTGAAGCAATATTTTTGATTTGAGGGACTTTTTTCAATTCTGATTCCGCAAAACGTACAACATTATCTGTCGTCTGTAAGTTTGTACCCACAGGTGTACTGATGTTCACGAGAAACATGGGTTTTTCGGAGGTAGGAAAAAGAGAAAATCCTAAAAAGAGTTTTGCAATAAACATTACGCCAAAAAATACACCTAAAGCTGCCGTCAGAGTAATTTTTGGATGTTTTAAACACCAGTCCATTAAACGTCCGTAAGTGGCTGAAATGAGTTTTTTCATTCCTCTCAAAATGAAATTTCCTTCTGGATTTTCGTGGTCTTTTAGAATTACACTTGATAAAAATGGAACAATCGTCAGAGCAACAACCATCGAAGCAAATACCGTTACACTTACCGCCATCGGTAAACTTCGGATGAATTTACCTGCAGCTTCGGGCAAATTGGCAACGGGTAAAAAGGCAAAAATCAAAAGAACAGTACAGCCCACAACTGCCAAACTAATTTGTTTGGTTGCATCAATGGCGGCTTGTTTACGAGGAATTCCCATTCGCATAAACCGCTCAATATTCTCCACAACCACGATAGAATCATCCACCAAAATCCCCAATGCCACAATCATTCCCACGATAGAAAGTTGATTTATGGTGAAACCCAAAGCATACAAAAGCGTAAGTCCAATGGCGAGTGAAAGTGGAATCGAAATCATGACTACCAAACTCGCCCGTGAACCTAAAGGAAGTAACGTAATGAGAACCAGTAAGATAGCGATGCCAAAGTCTTTGGCAAAACGAGCCAAACGCTTCTGGACAGATTCTGCTTGGTCAAAAACTTTAACCAAATCTACCGATGGTGGTAAGGTTTTCTTAAATTCTTCGACAACTGGGTCTGCCTGAGAACGAACTTTAATAATATTTTGCCCGAATTTCTGACAAGCCGTTACAAATACGCTTCTGTGTCCGTTTAAACGGGTTTTGTGCGTTTCATCTTCGTAGTCGTATTTAACTTCGGCAATTTCCTTTAAACTGACGATTTTGGTACCGTTGGTGAAGACAATTGTATTTTTTATTTCGTTGAGATCTTTATAGTTTCCTGAAGTTTTAACGTTAAATTTTTTAGAAGAAAGATTGATTGAACCGCCTGGGATATTGACACTTTCGGATTGAATTGCCCCCAAAACTCGATTTAAAGGGATTTTGTTTTGGGCTAATTTGCTCAGATTTAGTTCTACCGAAATTTTTCGTTTTGGAAAACCCCAAGATTTAATATTTTTCAGAGCCTTAACTTTCTCCAAACGATTTTCTAAATCATCGGCGTATCTTTCTAATTTACTGTACGGCAAATTTTCCGAAACCAGTGCATATTGATAGATATTTACGCCATCGGGTTGATAACGTTCGATGCGAATGTCCAAAATATCGGCAGGTAAATCCTTACGAACGGCATTCATTTCTCGGACAATTTCCTGATATTTTTCTTCGGGGTCGGTGTCAAAATCGTATTCGACTTGAAAAATTGCAGCACCATCCACAATTGTACTACGAACCCGATCCATATTATCCAATTCGTTGAGTCTTTTCTCGACAACATCTGCCACGAGTTCCTCAACATCTTTGGGAGAAGCACCGGGATAAATAACGGTTACGCCATATTGAGGCGATGAAAATTCGGGGTCTTCGCCACGAGGCATATTGAACAAGGAAAAAATACCAATGGACAAAATACCCAAAAACACGACCAGCGTGAATTGATAATTTTTTACTGAGAATTCAGAGATTTTCATAATATTTTTACTGTTGAATTACTTTACCACCTTCACTTTACTCCCTTCCACCAAATACGCTGAACCGTCCGTTATTACCTGCATTATTCCTGCTAAACCCGTGCCTACAAAAGCTCTTGTATTGTCAATTCCGACTAAACGAATTGGCATTTTATGGGCTTTCCCGTTCGCAACAACATACACAGAAGCATCATCCCCATTGCCTTCTACTACAGCATCAATTGGAATAGAAGTGTGTTTTTGAATCGTTGAGGGCATTATTTGGGCATTTCCAAAAAGTCCAGTTGCAATTTTTTTACCTTGCGTATTTAATTGTAATTCCGCCTGATACAAACCAGAACTTTGGTCTGCTCCCTGTGAAAGGTTGGAAACCACAGCCGTGAAAATGGTTTCTGGAAAAGCATCTAATTGAACGGTGGCACGGTCGCCCATACGTAAACGAGTCCAGTCTTTATCGGCAATTCCTACTTTGATAACCCAATCATTTACCCCCGAAGCATTCATGAAAAATACGGGCGTTCCTGGGCCAGCCAATTCGCCTTCGTTCATTAATTTCTTGACAATTACGCCATTATTGGAAGCGTAAATTTTAGAATATCCTTGGTTATAGGAAGCAATTTCAAAGGATTGCTTCGCTACACTTAGGGCAGTGGTTAAGTTCTGGACTTGTTCTAAAGTGGCAACAGAATCACGATAAAGGTTGGTGATTCGCTTTAAATCACGTTCTGCTTTTTGCACACTTTCGCTTGCTTGTTGAACTTGAGCGTTGATTTCGGTAAGATTTAAGGTTGCCAATAATTGTCCTTTACGAACATTTTGTCCTTCTTTTACATAAATTTTTTCGATAATTCCACCCGTTTTGAAAGAAAGTCGAGCTTCCTGTAAAGACCCAACTAAACCTGAGACTTTTATGGCTTCAGTTGAGTTGGCTTGTGATACATCAGCCAGTTTGACGGATATAATATCGTCTTCAATTAAGGCTTTTTTTACTTCTTTTTTCTTTCCACAACTCACTAATAATGAGAGGAATAGTATTGAAGGGATGAGTATTTTTTTCATGTTTTTAGTTAGCCCGATATTGAGCTTAGTTGAATATTTTGCAGTTCATTTTTTTAAAATATTGTTTGACAAAGTGAGAATATTCCCGTTTTACAATTGAAAACTTGCTTTAGCTCGCTCCAATTCTACCCATTTTGTCCAGACATCGTAGAGTGAAATAGACTGTTGTAATTGAGCCGTTGTAATTTGCGTCTGGGCATCCAATAACTCCAAAAAGCTTAAATTACCTTCTTTATATCTCCGCATCATATCACGGTAATATCGCTCGGCAGTGGAGACTTGTGAGGCTTTCGAATCGTAAATTTCTTTAGCAGAATTTAAGGAATTTTTTGCTAACTCTGCTTGTAAGTCTAACTGATTTCGAACCTGTTGCATTTGGGCATCAAGCGAAGCGATTTCCATTTCTGATTGCTTGACTTTCAGTTGATTACGTCCAAAAGAATACACGGGTAGGTCAAATGAAACACCTAAAAGAATAAAAGCATTTGGGGAGAAAAAATTCTTATCTGCACTGGCAATTTGGGCAAAACGTCCCTGCGAACCTAAGTCTAATGATACCCCGATTTTCCATTTTTTGTATGATTGATTTAACCCTAAAAGTTGACGATTTATATCAATACCCGTCTTGATTTTATCCAATTCTTCACGGCGTCCATCAGTGAAATCGGTTGTTAAGCCTTCTTTTCCAAGACTATCGAGCGTTATTTTTTCAGAAAAATCTCGATTTAATAAGAAATTAAAGTAAGCAGCAGCGTTTTTTTGATTTCCACGAGCGGCATCAAAATCGGCGGTTATTTTGGTTATTTCGTTGCGAGTTCTTACCAAAACTGTTGGACTAGCGGAGCCATTTTTGATGAGACTTTCGTTTACTCGTTCCGATTCACGTAAAAGTTTGATGGTATTTTCATAAATTTTAATGGCTTCCGTTGCCTTCAAGTAATTCACATAAGCGAGTTTTATATCTTTAACCAATTCTCGCTTATATACTTGAATTTCAGATTGTTGCATTGTTATTTGCTCTTTTTTGATTGCTTGATTATATTTTAATTCAGCATTCAAAATGGGCATTGTTGTTTTGACCCGCATATCGTAAAAATCTTTCGGAACTAATTGTTCTGAAGAATTTTGGATTTGAGGAAAAGCATTGGTATTAGTCAATTTATTGAGCGTAGTATAAACAGGGTTTACTAAATCACCAATGGGAATTTCAATTTTTCGTCCGCCCTGAGCCGTTGAAAGCGTCGTATTGAAATTGACGTTGGGTTTAAAAAGCGTTTTGGCTTCGCTGAGGGCAAAAACTGCTTTTTGTAATTGAAAATTTTGTTGCTTTAAAGTCTGACTGTTTTTCAAACCTTCCTGCACATAGTTGTTGAGAACTTCGGACTGTCCAAAAGCCCCAAAACTCATCATCAGAAGAATCAATGATTTTTTCATAAACATATATTAATAACTGAACAGTGTTTAGTGTTAGGGTGTTTTTTAGGGATTAGGTTTTAGAAGTTGGGTTTTAAGTCAAAATTTACCTAAAATATTATCCAACACTAACTAATACCTAACCCCTGAAATCTAACCCCTATTTATTTTATTACGTTGCTCGTTGCTACCATATTGGTTGTACATTTTGCAATAATATGACCTGCTTCATTACGAATTTCACCTTCGGCATGAGCAATTTTTTTACCCATTCTCACAATTTTAGATTTGGCAATTAACTTTTCGTTAGGTTTAGCTGCAAACAAAAAATCAACGCTTAGATTAACGGTTGAATAAAATGTTTGGCTTCCCATTGAGAAAACTGTCATGCCAATAATATCGTCTAAAATACTGGTAGCAACGCCTCCGTGCAGGATATAAGCGGGATTACACATTTCTTCACGAACGATAAACTCCACGGTTAATGAACCTTCTTCAACGGCAATTAAAGTGCCATTCAACCAACGTCCGAACGGAGAGGGGCTTACTTCGGATGAAGCTTTACCGATATTACTTCTAAAAAACTCTAAAGCTTGATTATTCATTTTTAAGTAATTGAATCATTTGCTCAACCGAGCCTGTAATTAATTGATTGACATCTACGCCTTCAAACTTATCAAAACGATTTCGGATTTTCAAAGAAACTAAACCGTGCATAAAAGACCAAACGGACATTGCTCCAATATTCAAATCGGTAATTTTAATGCGTTTTGCCACAATACAGCGCTGAATCGTTTGAAATAAAAGCCCTAAACATTCATATCCACAAGTCCAAGATGCTAAATTTTTTATACTATCCATGGGTGCGTTTTGGATAAACATCAAGTCGTACATTTCTGGATTTTCAAAGGCAAATTTCATGTAGGCAAACCCTCGTTGGCGAAGTTCTTCCACGGGGTCAGTGATGCCCTCAATCGCAACCGTCATTTCGAGTAATAATTTCTCAAAACCTAATTCATGAACAGCAAAAAAAAGCTCATTTTTATCTTTGAAATATAAATAAATAGTAGCTGGACTATACTCAATTCGGTCGGCGATGGCACGAATAGAAGCCTTCTCGAAACCTTCTTCGATAAATATTTGCTGAGCGGTTTCCAAAATTTTCAACCGCATTTCTTGTTTGTCTCTCTCTTTTCTTTCTACGATACCCATTTTATTCATTTAGAAATTTGGCAGTATTTGCGTTTAAATATAGCATTTAAACGTAAAATAGCATATTTCCAAATCTCCAAATTTTTACATTTTTAATTATTTTGCTCTGGTCCAAATTGTTGTTCTTCCCAAGAGTGAAATGCCTACAAATCCTCTGATTTCGAGTTCGTTAGCTTTTTTTATTTTCATCGTACACGAATAAGTTTTACCATTGTTAGGGTCGTAAATGGTTCCATTTTCCCACGCCTTTCCTGTGAAATCAAAACCCTTCAAAATCACCGAGCCAATAATGTTTTGCTCACGAAGTTTAGCGTCAGGATTATTGATATCTTTGCGTGAACCATCTTTGCCCCAGCTTATTTTTCCGAAAAATTTCTCTCCTTGTTTATAAATTAATACCTTACCATCTTTGCTTTCTGCGAGCCATTCTCCAAGAACAGCATCTTTAGTAGTTTGGGCTTGGCTGACATTCATTATGCATAATAAAATGAATAATAGAGCAAATAGTTTTTTCATAATTTGAGAATATTTGATTAAAACAATGTAAATTTAATGAACACTGTTTAGTAAAACAAAAAAACTGAAAATATTTTTGATAATTCTAAGAAAAGTTATTTTTTAAAATTTGTTAATGAGTTGATTATCATTGAGTTAGTTAAAGCATGATATTAAATTAACACAAAAGCCTTGTTGCATGGGTTGCGGAATAAAAAGTATATAAGTAATTTTGCGGAGCGTTATCTATTATTAGTTATTAGTAAATAGTTAATTATTGTTAGTTAAAAACTGTTAATTGTTGATTATCAGTTATTTATCCAATTTTAGAAGGCTAATAATAAATAACTAATCAAAATTTGCGAATAATAATTTAAAGATAACCGTTAGCTGACAACCAATAAACAACAAAGATTAACGAAATATGAACTATCCCCTTAACCAAATACCCGAAAGAACAGAAAAACCACGCCAGAAAGGACTAACAATGGTGATGGATAAAGGTTTAAGTATCAGACAAGTAGAAGATTTTTTAGAGATGGGAGCGGGCTATACTGACATTGTAAAGTTAGGTTGGGCTACCTCTTTTGTTACACCAAACTTGAAAGAAAAATTAGCTGTTTATAAATCAGCGGGTATTCCAGTTTACTTTGGCGGTACGCTTTTTGAAGCGTTTATTGTAAGAAATCAATTCAATGAATATCGTAGAGTATTAGACGAATTCGGAATGGAATATGCCGAAGTTTCGGATGGTTCTTTGGAAATGGAACAAGATGATAAATGCGAATATATCAGACAATTAGCCACGCAAGTTACGGTACTTTCGGAGGTTGGTTCTAAAGACGAAACCAAAATTATTCCTCCTTATAAGTGGATTAAATTGATGAAAGCTGAGTTACAAGCTGGAGCTTGGAAGGTAATCGGTGAAGCTCGTGAAGGTGGAAACGTTGGTCTTTTCCGTGCATCGGGTGAAGTTCGTCAAGGTTTAGTAGAAGAAATTTTAACTGAAATTCCAGAAGAAAAAATTATCTGGGAAGCTCCACAAAAAAATCAACAAGTATGGTTTGTTAAGTTAGTAGGTGCTAATGTAAACGTTGGAAACATCGCTCCACACGAAGTTATCTCTTTGGAAACTATTCGTTTAGGTTTGAGAGGCGATACTTTTTCTCACTTTTTGGATAAATAATATTACAGTGAACAGTTATCAATAAACAGTTATCAGAAAAGACTTTCTCTGATAACTGTTTATTGATAATTGTTTACTGATAACTGATAACCGATATACAATGGAAATTATCAATTTCGTATTACAACTTCTCAAAGACCCATTAGCTGCTTTATCTCAATTTATTACTGAACACGGTACATTGACTTACGGTCTTCTTTTCTTGATTATTTTTGTAGAAACAGGACTTATCGTAATGCCTTTACTTCCAGGTGATTCACTACTTTTTGCGGTGGGTGTTTTGGCATCAACAACGGGTAAAATAGAATTAACATTCGTGATTCCTTTATTGATAGGAGCAGCTCTTTTGGGAGACAATGTTAATTACTTCGTAGGTAAATTTTTCAGCGATTTTATCAAATCAAAACAAAAGATTTTATTCTTGAAACGTAGTCACATCGAGCAAACGGAAGCATTTTATGAAAAACACGGAGGACAAGCTGTTATCATGGCTCGTTTTGTGCCAATCGTGAGAACAGTTGCCCCTTTTGTGGCGGGTGCGGGTAGCATGACTTACACCAAATATATCACTTTCTGTGTAATTGGAGCTATTTTGTGGGTAACAGGAATTACTACTTTAGGCTACTTTTTAGGAACGAATGAATGGGTAAAGCATAATTTTGAAAAGGTCGTTTTAGGAATCGTTGCCGTTTCAGTTTTACCAATGATTATTGGTTTTGCAAAAGCTAAGCTTAGTAAATAGGTTTTATTGAGAGAACAGATTATAGATTTTAGAGGGTACTTACGGTCCAATATTTATAATCTAAATAGAATCCATTCCTAATACTTATAATAAAAAAGGCTTCAAAATTAAATTTTGAAGCCTTTTTATATTCTCTAATAACCTATTTCTGAACAACCTTCGCAAATCTGTGATAAAAAGGAGTTTTACTATTTTCGTTTTTCGGCATATATTTACCTGTAATAATTGGTACATACATTACACGACGACGAGATTTTTCACCCATATTTGGAGAAACCTCAACACGGTGCCACAAACGACCATCGTGTACCGTTAAATCACCCGCTTCAATCTCGAAACCTACTTCACGTGCGTCAGCATTATGGTCAACGAATTGTTTTTTACCAAACAATAACTTGAAAACGCTCTGATTTTGTGTGCCAGGTAATACTCTCAATCCTCCATTTGATGTAGGGCAATTATCCAAGTGAATACCGACGTTTAACATCGGAAGGATTTTTTGACCTAAAAACAAATCACGTGGGCTGTCTGTGTGCCATCCCATTTGCGTAAACTTACTGTTTGGTGAGTTTACGTAGTGATTAAATACCAAACCATCCTTCTCTTCGTCGCTGATGCGTCCGTCATAAGGAGCTAATAATTCTACTAATAATTGTAAACGTGGGTCTTTCAAAAATTCACCCAAAAATGTACTATACTTATTGGTAAAGCACATTCGTTGAATCATCTTATTACCTTGTGGGTCTTTCCCAAATTTCAACGGAATACCGTTTATTTTTTCAGTACCTTCTGCCAACCATTTTTTCTCGATTTTATCTAATTCGTCAATAAATGTCTTGATAGTATCGGCATTGATGAAATTTTTAAACTGAATTACTCCGAATTTACGGAAATAATCTTTTTGCTCTTGCGTTAGAGCCTCTCCTAATTGGAAAGTTTTGTACTCGAACTTTACCATGTTTTTACCCTTTATTTAAGTGGTTTACAAGAACTAATATTGTGTCGTTCTCGCTACAAAAACTAAACTGTTTCAACATAATTAGCCTTGTAAAAAATTGTACAAAAGAAAGTTTTACGATTTTTCGAACCGTTCGATAAACACAGTTGGGCAGAACTGTATTTTCTTTCTTACCAAAACTAAAATCTTTTAATTTTATGTTTAGTAAAACGATGCAAATTAATCTAATTTAATCAAATTGTAATTTTTTTGTTAGAAAATTGTTAATTAATCTATGAAAAATTATACAGGATTCGGTTTTTTTACAATCATTGAATCTCCGAAAAAATATCACTTTTTGAATTATCCCCAAAATTAATGACTAAACTTATAAACTGAATTATTCACCAACATAAAATAATCACGGTCGTCATATTTGCATTTAAATAATTTTCGAGCCTAAGTAAAAAATTGTTTGCAGAATGACATAAAAACCAAACATAATTCCGGCCGTTACCTGCCATTTAAGGTTAACGATTTGTCGAGCAATAAGGTATGAGAGGTAAGTGAAAAATAAAGCTCCAATAACATCGACAGTATAATGAACGTGTTGAACCAAAAGTAAGAATGCTAAAATAAAGGTGGCAATACCAGCCACTATTTTCTCGTATGGCTTTTCAACGAACAACCAAATCATTACCATTGTGGAAGTATGACCCGAGAAAAATAAATCCTTGGTGATAGGTTCGGAATTACCATAAATTAATAATTCAGCAAAAGTATCGTGAAGGATTACTAAATCTTGGTGCGGATTGAGCGGGAAAAAATAAATCGTTGTCATTCGAAAAACAGTTTCGATGACAAAAGTGAGGGCAAAGAGTAAAAATAATTCTGGGTGTCTCAGAATACGCAGGAGCATATACACCAATAATCCGTAAATGAGTGTGAAAATTGTTGTAGAAAAATCAAGAGCTGGAATATTATTGAGTACGAAATCATTTAAAACTGAGCCTTGGCGTTTTTGAATATTTCGAAAATATGCAGGAAACTGCAATGCACCCGACACAAACACGGCGATAGCTGTGAGTACCTTTGGTGTATATCCTGGGGAGGACAAAGCGTTTTGCCAGCGTTGAAAAAACCTTGGGCTGTAACTTTTTGACATCTTTTGTGGTTTTATATTCGTATGTGTAAGAGTTGTTCAAAAAATGCAAAATTACATCAACTTTTAAATGTTATCAACAATGAAGACAAAAATTAATGCTTTGATTCTTGGAATAGTTACATTGTTTACAAGTATTTCCTGCGGTCAAAAAGCTGAAAATCAGAAAATTAATAAAAAAATGAACGAAGAAAAAGTCAATGTTGCGAATGCTGAAGTTATCACTTTTGGAGCTGGATGCTTTTGGTGTACTGAGGCAGTTTTTCAGGAAGTATCGGGAGTAATAAAAGTTGAATCTGGATATGCCAATGGTACCGTTGCCAATCCATCGTACAGAGAAGTATGTACTGGTAACACGAGTCACGCTGAGGTTGTGCAGGTAACATACGACCCTAAAAAAGTGTCTTTTGATACTATTTTAGAGATTTTTTGGAAAACACATGATCCCACAACGTTAAATCGTCAGGGGGCAGATGAAGGAACACAATATCGTTCGGGTATTTATTATTCAACTGAAGCACAAAAAACGGCTGCCGAGGCTTGGAAAGCAAAATTGAACGCTGAACACGTTTTCCCGAACCCAATTGTTACAGAAATTTTACCTTTGAAAAATTATTATCCTGCCGAAGATTATCACCAAGATTATTACGCATTGAATGGTCATAATCCTTATTGTCAGGTAGTTATTCGTCCAAAATTGGAAAAATTGAACAAAGTATTCAAAGACAAGTTGAAAAAAGATATTTAAAAATAGAGAATATAGGAAAGCTTGAAAAGGTAAAAAGAGGAAAAAAATGCTCTTTCACTTCTTTAAGTTTTTCCTTCTTTCAATTGCCAGAACATATTATTAAATTTGTGGAATATTATACTATTGTAGAGCGTTCATCTGTTAAAAAGTAAAGTGTTGGATTTTAGTGACTTGCCAAATCCATTGTCTTACCCCAATAACCATTGATTAACCCATTATTTATTACCAATCTTCAAATGAAAAAGATATTTTTTAGTTTAATTACCATCCTAACTCTTGCGGTGAGCATTAACGCTCAAAAAATTACGCCTTCTAAATGGTCTTGGGCGTTAGCTAAGCCTAAACCTGCCGTTGGAGAGACGGTTGACATTATTTTTACCATAAAATCTGACAAAACTTGGCATCATTTTGCGACTGATTTTGAAGATGGTGGGCCAATAATTACAACTATCAAGTTTAAAGCAAATGATTCTTATGAATTAGTTGGTGGTTTGAAATCAATCAATCCAATTAAGAAAAAGGATGAAATTTTTGGAATTAATGTTGCTTACTTTGAAGGAAAAGGTGAAATAAGACAATCAGTAAAAATCCTGAAAGAAAATATTTTTATCGAAGGAACGCACGACGGACAGGCTTGTTCTGATGCAACTGGACAATGTGTGCCAATAAAAGGAACTTTTAAACTCGAAGCAAAAACTGGTGCGACTACGGATGCCTCAGTTAAAAAAAAAACTGAAGACGAAAGTAAATTAAAGGATAATACTACCGAGTTGTCTGCTGAGACAACAACACCAACGCAACAGGAGGAGAAAGTCGTTCCCACAACTGCCGTAACCGAAAATGTTATTGACAGTGTGAAAGAAACGGTTTCTGCTCCTGTTGTAGTTTCTGACTCATCAATAACTACCATTTCTACCACTGAATCTACCGAAACTAAACCAAAAGAAGATGACCAGTCAATCTTAGCCTTTTTCTTGATTGCCCTTGGCGTTGGATTAGCCACTTGTTTAACTCCGTGTGTTTATCCTTTGATTCCGATGACGGTAAGTTTTTTCATCAAACAAAAGAACGGTGTTGGTAAAGCCTTTATTTACGGAGCTTCAATTATTGGAATTTATGTATTGTTTGGAACCGTCATTGCGGCAACATTGGGACAAGCTGCTCCTAATTTTATCAGTACGCACTGGATTCCTAATTTGCTATTTTTTGTTATTTTTATCATTTTTGGATTGTCATTTTTGGGTTTATTTGAAATTCAATTACCATCAACTTTCGTGAATAATGTGGATGCACAGTCGGATAGAGGTGGTTTTATTGGTATTTTCTTCATGGCATTTACCTTAGCTTTGGTTTCTTTTTCTTGTACAGGTCCATTCGTAGGGACGTTATTGGGATTAGGGGCATCGGGTAAATTTGTGAAACCAATTATTGGAATGTTTGGCTTTGGTTTAGGCTTAGCTTCTCCGTTTGTCTTGTTAGCTTTATCGCCAGAATTATTAAAGAAAATTCCAAAATCGGGCGGTTGGATGAATACCATCAAAGTATTTTTCGGTTTCTTAGAATTAGCTTTAGCCCTTAAATTTTTCAGTACTGTTGACCAAACGTATCACTGGAGAATTTTAGACAGAGAGATTTTCTTAGCGATTTGGATTGCAACGTTTACGCTGATGGGTTTACATTTATTGGGTAAATTCTTGATGCCACACGATGATAAAGTGGAGAAATTGAGCGTAGGGAGATTAATGGTGGCTTTGTCGGTATTCTCATTTGTGGTTTATCTTATTCCAGGATTATTTGGAGCTCCATTGAAAGCACTTTCAGGACTTTTACCTCCAACTGAAACCCAAGATTTTGTTTTAACAAGAGGTTCGGGAGAAGTAGCGGAAAATCAAAACTCAGATTTTCCGAAGACGGTAAAATATAGTTCATTTTTGAAATTACCACATGGAATTCAAGGTTTCTTTGATTATAAAGATGCAGTAGCTTACGCTCAGAAGGTTAATAAACCCATTTTTATTGATTTCACGGGACATGGTTGCGTAAATTGTAGAAAAATGGAAGCCAGCGTTTGGTCTGACCCAGAGGTTTTGAAGCGACTTAAAAATGATTATGTAGTGGTTGCTTTGTACGTAGATGACAAAACTGAATTGCCTAAAAATGAGTGGTTTACCTCAAAAGATGATGGCTCAGAAAAAACTACGCTCGGTGACCAAAACCTTGATTTTGAAATTACTCATTTCAATGCTAACGCACAGCCATATTACTGTTTAGTGAACCCGAATATGGATGCAAAACCAATGCTTGAACCAAGAGCATTTGACCAAGATATTAAAGCATTTATTGATTTTTTGGATGCGGGAAAGGCCAAGTTTGCGGGAAAATAAGATATATCATTTCGAGCATAGAAACCCCCATGTCTTTAAAAGGCTTGGGGGTTTTGATTTAAAATTTCATCTCATTTTCGGAGTTAGTCGTTATTTGCATTTTCACAGCAGATATAGACTGACTACAACAGCTCGCTTTTACTTTTTTATCTTCTCAATAAACAACTCATGATAGGTCGTTAAAGAGTCCAGTTTTCGAGAGAATTTTACGTCCAAAACTTCGCCGATAATGATTTCGGCGGTGGTATAAATTAAATTGCCATCAGTGAGATGTCCTCCAATGGTTTTGCCCGTTCCATCCGAAATAGAAGCGTGTAAATGCACGCCACTATCTGCCCCCAAGGTTCCCACGAGTGAAACAATTTCAAACTTATCATCCCACGTATTGGTATCAGGTTGGTTTGCAAGCCGTAAGGTTGCCTTTTTTAAACTTCCTACGCAAGTAATAATATAGCCCGACTGAATATTATTTGCCTTTGCAAAGGCGACAATTTCCTGTTTCAAATCCTGGTTAGGGCGTAAACGCAAGGCATATACATGATTATTAACGATGTGTTTTGAATTCATACAAGAAGATAATGAGCTGATTATTAGCAGTTTGTAAATTAATTTCATGTTGTCTTTTTGTCTTTCTTAAAAATTATAAATCTTAACCTTTTCATTATTTATCCCTATAATCAATTTTCTGCCCACTGTTACTAAACTTCTAACGTCTCCTTTTAGATTCAACCCTGTTTTTGTGATTGAAATATGTTTGAAGTTTCCTTTACCATCGCCTAATAAAACGGCTCCTGAAGAAGCATCATATTTGCCAAATTTTATGCGAGCCGTTGAAAGATTTCCTGCCAAAATTAAATCCTTTTTACCGTCAGAATTTATATCCGTCGAAGCGATTGCATACACAGGTGAGAATTGTGCTTGAATGGGTAAGGGTTTATTTTTGAAATTTTCTCCTGTATTTTCAAGATAAATTGTTTGCAGATTTTTAGCTTTTAAGGTCATGCTTCCTTTCAATTGATTAGCGTCAAAAAGGTCAGAAATTTGGGCATCAGCGTAAGATTTATAATTGGTAAATTTCTTTTTTAACATCGGTAAATGCTCCAAAAGGTCATCTCTCGAAGGTGAAGGATAGCTTTTACCGTTTAAGTAATAACTCGTAATAGGGTCAATCGTTCCGTTATCGTCAAAATCTTTAAAGGTAATTTCTGCGGGTTGGTTTTCATTGGCTTTAATTTGAGAGTTTAGTCCGTGATTTCCAATGACTAAATCTATATCACCATCATTATCAAAATCTTCGGCAAGAATTTTATTCCAAAAGCCACCCGAAGCTTGCGTCATCCAAACAGACGATTCATCGGTTAGTTTTCCTTTATGATTGATGAAAACTTTTATCGGCATCCACTCGCCAACTACTACTAAATCAGGTAATTTATCTTTGTTTAAGTCTATCCAAACAGCATCCGTGACCATGCCTAAGTTACTGAGATTTGCTTGGTTTTCTTTTGTGAAAATACCCTTTCCTTGATTGATAAGTATTTGACTTTCTGGAGTTTGTGGGTATTTTTGGGGTGTTAATCGACCGCCAATAAAGAGGTCTAAATCGCCGTCATTATCCACATCGGCAGGGCGTACACACGAACCGCTTATGGTTTCTTTAGGGAGCATTGCTTTTATAAATCGTGGTGACGAACCGTTCCCTGTTCCATCATTCAAATACAGACGGTCTTGAAGTGCATCATCATTTTCACTAAATTCATTACCACCGCTGACTACATAAAGGTCTAAATCATGGTCATTATCGGCATCAAAAAATACAGCATCGCAGTCTTCGGAATTAATATTTTGCTTGAAAATCGCTTGTGGTTTTAGCGTAAATTGTCCGCCTTTTTGCTGTAAAAATAATTCGCCAACTTGTCCCGATGCACCACCGATATAAACGTCTTCCAATCCATCATTATTTACATCACCTTTAGCGATACAAGGTCCAGAACGAGAAAGCATATTGGGTAGTAAAATCTGTGATTTAAAATCGTTAAAAGGGTTTTCAGTATGAGTGAAATTAATAGCATTGATCGTTTCAGAAAAAAATAATTTATTGGTAATATTTTGATAAACAGTTGCTTGATTTGCTTCTGAGATTTTTGCCGTAAGCATTTGATTGGCTTTGATATTCTTAAAAACTTGCTTTTTATCGCTATTCCAAAGGACTATAACTGAGTCAATTTGCGATGCTTTACCAAGTCCAAAATTCAAAATTTGCTCTACCGATGACTGAAAACCCCGCACGGGTATTTGTTCTTGCATAAATACTTGTCCACCCGTGTAAACTGATACTCGTGAGCCAATACCCGAGAGGTTGTTCTTTGTGCCTAATAATTTTACTTTTACGTAATGATTATCGGCTTTTTTCTCCGAATTATTACGGTAAAAAGAAGCATATTCGTTGATATTATTGACGACCAAATCCATATCGCCATCATTATCAAAATCGGCGTAGGCTGCCCCGCTCGAAACAGCGTTTCCTTCAATGCCCCAATCAGTATTTTTCTTGGTAAAAGTAAGGTCGCCTTTATTTTTGAAGATGTAGTTTTCCACTTCTGATTTTGGCATTTTCCCAATTAAATCACTCACCGAAAGTTTGGCTTCTTGTCCTTCTTTGGCTTTAATTTGTTCATCAGTTGTGTATTTCAAAAAATCCATATCAGTATAATCCCGCACAAAACCATTGGTGACAAAAAGGTCTTTAAATCCGTCGTTGTCATAATCTTGGAACAGAGCCGACCATGACCAATCCGTACCAGAAATGCCAGAAAGTTGACCAATTTCAGCAAATGAGCCATTTCCATTGTTTAAGTGTAACATATTTCGGCTAAACTGACTACCAAAACCAAGTGATTCTAACAGCTTGAATTTATCGTAATTATCCGCTCCCGAAGTCATTTTTTGTCGGTGATTATCTTCTGCTAACATATCCAAGGTTAAAATGTCGGTGTAACCATCGTTGTTGATATCTGCCGCATCTGAACCCATCGAAAACAGCGAAGTATGCCCCAAACGACTATTGGATTCATCTAAAAATTGGGGCGACAAACCGTTTTCATTCTTCTGATTGATATATAAATAATCCTGTTCGTTAAAGTCATTTGAAACATAAATATCTAACCTTCCATCATTATTTACATCGCTCACGGCTACGCCCAAACCAAAACTTAATACATTAGAAACGATATTTGCCTTTTCAGAAACCTCTGTAAAATGATTCAGACCATCATTTTGGTATAATTTATTACCATAAATGGGATTGCGTTGTTTTTTTAAATCAGTCAGAATTTTACTAAAACCTGCATATTCCATCAAAGAGTGATTGAGGAGAAACATATCTAAATCACCGTCTTTGTCATAATCAAAGAAGCTGGCTTGGGTAGAATATCCATCATCGTCAAGTCCGTATTCGGCGGCTTTTTCTGAAAAAGTCAAATTTTTATTATTGATATAAAGCAAATTTTTGCGTTTTTCTGCCCGTGTATCTGCCGAGCGACAAATGTAAATATCCAACCAACCATCTTGATTAATATCCACCATTGTGGCACCCGTACACCAACCCTGTGCTTCCGCTACACCCGAAATTTGGGTAATATCTTCAAATCGTAGCGACGAATTGGTTGTATCACTTTTATTAATGAATAGCCGATTTTTAACCATATTTCCTGTAAATAAAACATCCGTCAATCCATCATTATTAATATCGCCCACGGCTACGCCACCACCATTGTAGAAATAAGTATAATTCAAGACATTTAGATCCTCTGATTCTTCCAAAATATTTCTAAAATCAAGACCTGTTTCACTTTTTGAGAGACTTGTAAAAAGTTTATCGTCCGATTTGCACGAAATAATGAATAAACAAAATGCTGAAAATAAGGATGTTATGCTTGGATATTTCATGGGCTATCTTTAAGGGAAAAGGTCTTTGTCATTTTTGTATGTTAAAGGATTCGTCACTCGAAGCGAAGAATCCTCTTCATCACAGGGTTTTACCCAATGCTAAATTTAAACAAAAAAGATAGACATTTCTGCCTATCCTTTTGAATTGTACTCAGTAGTTTACTAATTTTTATCCCACCAAAGTGGTGTTGTTACTTTATCAGGTCCACCCAATAATCCTTCGGCAGCTTTCACGGCTTCGGCATTATTAGCACGTTCAATTCCTAAAAACGGAATACGTCTTGGGCGTTGACCATTTGGTAAATCTGGGTTGTCATTGCTCACAACTGGATAAAGTTTTGGGTAAGTTGAACGGCGATATTCTGCCCATGCTTCTAAGCCATCTGGATAGATTGCCAACCATTTTTGCGTACCAATTTGTTCACGTTGCACGGCGGTTGTAGCACCCCATTTTACAGGAATATTCGACATCGCAGGTGATTTTTGTTGGTCGTTTGGAGCAATTGGCGTGCTTTCGCTGCTGACATAAGACGCAATCGTTGCGGCATTGGTGACACCCCATTGTTTCAAGGAAGTTTCGATACCTTTTTCGTACATTGCTTTAGCGGTTCCGCCCATGTTCCAGCCATTCATAGCTCCTTCTGCACGGAGGAAATATACCTCGGCAGCGTGCATAATGTCCTGTGGATTAGTTTGTTGTCCAGACCAAGCCGAACCACCACCTTTAACCCAACGTTGTCCAACATTTGAATTATTATCATTTGAGTTAGCAGGCTGATTCAATTCAGCGGGTAACTGACCATTTCTTAATCCTTCGTAAGTATTTGTTCCCGAAGCAGGTTGGAAGAAAATACCGATACGGGGGTCAGAATAACCTTTCAAAACAGATTCCATGGATGCACTCATTCTGAATTCATTCCAAACTGAAATTCCCGACAAGCCGTTATAATCACTTCCTGACTCACTTTTTACCATTAAAGCATCGTCCGTTTCTGAACTCATCACACCACCCGCAACCGCAGCTTCGGCTTCAGTTTTGGCACGAGTCGGGTCAACTTTTGAAATACGAATCGCTAAACGTAAACGAAGTGAATTTGCAAATTTTATCCATTTCGTAACATCTCCTTGGTAAATTAAATCGAATGTTCCGTAAGGTTTATCGGCAGATTTTGTTTTAAGAACTGCTACTGCGGCATCCAAACGTTTGAAAAAATCGTCGTAAATCTTGTCTTGTGCATCATACGGAACACTTTTGGCAGGTTCTCCCGCTTTGAAGTACGGAATTGGCCCGTAATAATCCGTCACTCTGTGGAAAGTATAAACCCACATGATACTCGCCAAAGCATTTTCAGCCGATGCTTTATCTGTTTGGTCTAACAAGGTTTTCAACTGTGGAACCGCCTCGGTATAAACTGGAATCCAGTGCCATTGCAACCAGTCCATTCTGATAACGTTACGGTCGGAAGGGAAATAGGTTGCCGACGTAGCGAAATACTGGGAATACAAATCTGCGAATAAGTTTTGGGCTACTTGATAACGCCAAAACGCATACGACGACGACGACTGAGCCTTTGAAAATAAATAAGGAAATTCCGATTTTCCGAGCGTCGTCAATTTGGTCTTATCGGTATTCATTTCGGTGAATTTATCCGTACAACTCGATAAGATTAGGGCAGCAGAAAGCATCATACCTCCGCACAGTCCCAATAGTATTTTTGATTTTAACTTTCTCATTTTCAGTAATATATGAATGGTTGAAGCTAATTTTGATTAAATTAAGATTTTTGATTTTAGAACGATAACTTTAAGTTAAGCCCCATCGTTTTTGATGACGGTAAATTACCGTATTCAACGCCTTGGAAATTACCCGCACCCAAATTGATTTCTGGGTCAAAAGGCAAAGTACGCTCAGGAACGCCAGGAATGTCTAAAATAGCTTTTCCACGATACAAGAAGAATAAATTGCGTCCAACAACCGATAATTTTGCTGATTTTATGAAGAAATTGGCGGGCATTTTTACGCTATAACCAATTGATAATTCTCTTAAACGAATGTTGGTTGCATCATAAGCGAAAAATTCACCCCATGAATAACGACCACCCGAAACAGTTGTCCAGAAAGTCTCAGCATTGATTGCTTTCGTATTTTTTTCGCCCGAAGCCGTTACCGCTGGTAAAACCCAACCACCGTCACGGTTATTGAGGGTGTAAGCTGCGTTGCCATCAAAAGCAAAATTAGCTTCTGAACCAGATACCATTACTCCTCCAAAACTACCCGTGAATAATAAGTTAGCCGAGAAATTTTTATAGGTAAAAGTATTACTGAAGCCCATAGTTAATTTAGGGTTAAAGTTTCCGATGTATTCTTGGTCAGCGTTAGTAATTGGCTTTCCAGAATCATCAACGACAAAAGAACCAGCAGCGTTACGTTGCCATTTGAAAGCGTACAAATCACCATAAGAACCACCTTCCGCTACTACGGGAGTTCCTGTACGGCCGTATCCGCCGCCCAAAAATGCTCTTTTAATGTCGGGGCTGAGTTCTACTACGGTATTGGTGTTTTTTGCCATGTTCAAATTAGCATCCCAAGTAAAATCATTGGTATGTAATATTTTAGCATTCAAAGTAAGTTCAAAACCTTCATTTTGGATATTACCCGCATTGATATATTGGTCTGAAAATCCTGATGCAGCGGCTAAACCCAATTTTAATAATTGGTTTCTCGAATTGGTTTTGTAATAAGTAAAATCTAAACCAAAACGATTTTTGATGAATCTGAAATCAAGTCCTGCTTCAAAAGAAGTGGTAAGTTCTGGTTTTAAACTTTCAATGGCTTTTGTACCATCACGGCTGATAAATCCGCCCGAACCACCTTGACTAAATGAATAGGTTTGTGATAAAAGATAAGGAGCGGCATCGTTACCAACTTGTGTTAAAGAAGCTCTGACTTTAGCAAAAGAAATGGCTTCTGGCATTTGCATCATATCCGAAAGTAAAGCTGTTACACCAACCGATGGATAAAAATAGGAGTGAGGAGCTGGTAAAGTAGAAGACCAATCATTACGAGCAGAAATGTCTAACAATAAATAATCTTTGTAAGAAAAACCTACTTTACCATAAACTGACTGTAATTCTCTTTGAATATTGGCCGTATTTACGGATAATGTTCTGGCAAAACTCAAGTCAAATTTATTGGGAACTAATAACCCTGAAGCATTGGTAGTGGTATTGACAAATTTTCGGTCGTTTAGTGAAGAACCTAAAATATAGTCAATCTTCAAGTCTGACGTAATTGTATTTGCACCCGTCAATAATAATTCTAAAGTTTGTTCAGAATTACTTGAATTTCCTACGCTATAATTCCCACCTTGTTGAGCAAATAAAAGCGTTTGGTCATAGAATTTTTGCGTTGAATTATCGCTGTATTTATCTAAACTAATCCGTCCCATCAACGACATAAAACTGGTCAATTGATATTTTGCCGAACCCATAATTGTTGCTCGGTTACGGGTATCGACACTTGGCGTATTATTGACCGTCCAATAAGGGTTGGTATAAATAGAAGAAGTTGTCCAGTAAAGTGGGGCTCCAGTAATAGGATCTTGATAATTTTTAACAGACTGTAAATCAACACTTCTTGGAATTTTGTAGATGTTCATTACCACGCCGCTTTCTTCACCAACTTTAATTTTGTTGTTGATTTCTTGGTTGGTATAAGTGATTTTTAAATCCGTCGAGAATTTTTTAGTCACCTGATTGTTCACCCGTAAATTGATTGTATGACGAGTTAAATCATTACCTTCAATTAGACCTTGGTTATAGTTATTGGTATAAGACATATAGGTTTGCATTTTCTCCGTTCCACCCGTTACCCCAATTGAGTTATTGTAAGATATTGCATTGCGGAAAAAATCTTTGATGTTACTGGGGTAAGTAGTCGTTGCTGCTCCCCAGCTTCCACCCGCTTTAGCGGCCAAAACACCACCATTTCCTTGTCCATAAACATTTTGAAGATTAGGTAATAACAAGGGAGATTCAGTCACAAAACCAGAATTAATATCCACCGAAGCCTTTCCTGCTTTACCCTTTTTCGTCGAAATCATAATAACGCCATTGGCTGCACGGCTACCGTACAAAACTGAAGCGGCTGCCCCTTTCAATACGTTAATCGACTCAATATCGTCGGGGTTGATATTTGCAGCGGCATCATTACCATTTTTTCCACCGAAGTCATTTCCTACTTGGTCACCCACCGAGTTATCCACTACAACGCCGTCCACCACGTACAAAGCATTATTATTGCCTTGGATAGAACGGTTTCCACGTAAAACTACTCTGGCAGCACTACCGGGGCCACCCGCACCTTGCGTAATGGCAATCCCCGCAACTTTACCCGAAAGAGTGGTTACGAAATTGGCATCACGGACTTCATTAACTTTATCGCCTCCAATTTTCTGAGCGGCATAAGTCAATTGCTTTTGCGATTTTTCAATACCCAAGGCCGTTACGATAACTTCGTCAATATTATTGGCCGATTGTAATAAGGAAACGTTCAGTTCAGAAGCACTGCCAACCGATAATTCTTTGGTGCCAAAACCCACCGAAGAGAAAATTAACACCGTGCTTGAGGTAACATTTAGTTTGTAGCTACCTTCAGTATCAGTCACCGTTCCCCGAGATGTACCTTTCACTTTTACAGCAACCCCTGGTAATCCAGAGCCATCAGTTCCGTCGGTTACTTTACCCTTGATTTGACGGTCTTGTGCAATACTCACTTGCACAATCATCAATACCAGTAAAACCGTTAATTGTAAGATTTTTTTCATAAATGGTTGAAATTTTAAAGTTTGAAAATGGCTATGCTCATGATATAAATTACTCATATCACTAACAAAAACTAATAAGAAAATATGAAGAATGCTAATTTTTAGTGATTTTTGTTGCCTATTCGTTAATATATTGCCGATTATTTTATTTAAATCAGTAATATATTTCTTGTTGTATGAAGATTTAAAGACAAATAATTACTTTTTGAATAATTGTATTTTTAGAAGAATTTGGGTAAGAATACTTATGCGAAATGGCTATATTGAGTAGTAATTCTGAAGAATACAAAACAAAAAATCCCAACCTTATGAGCTGGGATTTTTTGTTGGGAAAAGGAATACTTCTAAAGTTTTATCACTTTACGAGTTACGTTTTTTTCACCCGCTTGGAGTTTTAAGAAATATGTTCCTGCTTTGAGATTTGTGAGATTTATACTGCCTTGATGCGTTTGCGAGCGGGTATTTGATATTTCAGAAAACTGACTGCTACCCGTCACATCAATTAATTCTACCGAAGCCGTTGTTACTTGTGGTGTTTCAATTTTCCAGTTGCAAATTTCTGAACTTGGCATTGGAAAAACTTCTACGCTTAATTCTCTTTCTTCTTCTGTTGAAAGTATAATCACCTCAATTTTTGCCGTTCCCGAAACTGTCCCTGTTCCACAAATATTACTGACTTCCGATAAATTATATGTAGTAGTTGTCAAAGGTTTTACGGTAATCTCAAAAGGCGATTTTGTAGCGGTATATTCTTTGCCATCCGATAATTTAAACGTCCACGGGGCGTGGGAAGTTAGGTTTACGGAAAGTTTAGTTTCTTGGTCTAAACCAATCTTTTGATCACCCGTGATGGTGGCGGTAGGGATAATATTTGCTAACGATTTCAATTTTACGCTTGGCGTAGTTCCCCAACACGCACCACGTAAAAGTGTAGCCTTATAAAGTCCATCGGTAGAGGCTGTAAGCGTAGCTTGATTAGCTTGCGAGATTACCGAGCCATTTCGTTCCCAAATGTAGGAAAGTCCCGTTTCTGTACTTGCTTTTAAATCAACGGTTTTACCTGCACAAAACGTTACAGAATCAGTAGGAGTAATAGTTGTGGGAATTTTATCGACTTTTAGCGTGAAATCATAAGAGCCGATACAATTGCCATTTTTAACATCCAATCTATATAAACCTGATTCACTCAAAAGTGTTCCTTCTGAAAATGGATAATTTTCTTTAAAAAGTTTAGAGTCTTTGTATAACGAACTTATATTTTTATCTGAATACTGATTTTCGGATAGTTTTAAGCCATATAAATTAAAGGTTTCTCCACCGCAAATTGTTAAATTATTAGGGTCAAAAGATGATGTAATTTGCAATTTCCCAAATTCAACTTTATAAGGAGACGAAACAACAGTACAACCACCTTTGTAAGTTGTTTCTAATTGATACGTTCCTGCTTGTGTTGCTTGTAATGTATTTGATGAATCTTGTGTTAAAGTTATTCCATCTTTTGTCCATTTATAGGCAATTTCACGACCAGAAGAACCAATAGAATTATTTGCAGAAATATTAGTTGTGTCTTTACAAGTAGTTATTGAAACAGCTTTGAGAATTGGGTCATAGTAATTAGATTTCTCTTGAACTTTTTTACCAAAATTAAGAGTAATACTATCAGTTTTTACAGTACACTCGCTCCCATCATTTAATAAAATTTTTCCTTGAGCATAATAACTACCTGATTGATTTATTTGAATTGTTGTTTGAAATTGATTCTGAGAAATAATATTCCAATCTTGCAGTTTTTTCCCATCTTTAAATATTTCTCCACTTAATGGTTTAAAATTATTAGAACTTCCCAGATTAGTTGAAGCAAAGTATGTAGTGCTTGCTGCACCTTCACATAAATCGGTTGCTTTATTGTATATGTATCCTTTTAAAACTTTATTATATTTTACAGTTATTGGTTTAGAAACACTCTCACAAGTTCCATAAACAGCTTTTATAAAATATGTTCCTTCTCCTTGCAGAGAATATGTACTAAGTTCATATCTATTAGGTGCTTCATAAATTAATACTCCATTTTTAAACAATTGACGTTTAGCAAATGGTACTTGACCAGACTCAAAGTTAAATCTTTGATTATTACATAAAGTATATACCTGTTGATTATTTGTTTGAATTGGAGAAAGTGAGTTTAATCCAAAATAATATATTTGGTTAAGATTACTTGGTTTTTTAACCTTAATTGTATCAGAAAGAACTGTACAAGTACCTTCCTTTGCTTCTACTTGGTATTCACCTTCTTGTAAATTTGCTAAAAACGAATTTGTAGCATTAGAAATAAATGAACCATCTTTTTTCCAGCGATAGGTTATATTATTTTTTGGAAAATAAACATATAAAGTTGTGGATTTACCAATACATAATTCAGATCTACTTGTATCTTGAACATAAGGTTTTTCTATTTTTCCAAGTTCTATTTTTACGGGTTGGCTTTCGTAGAGGCAGGTTTTGTCTGCTTCATAACGTGGATTTTTGAGTTGGTATTTGAATGTATAAATTCCAGATTTTTTTGTAACAAACTCTTTCGTGTTGCCTAAATTGAATGCTATATTATCAGAATACCACTGAACATTGTTTATGGAAATAAAATTATTGGCAGCTAATTTTGCAGAATCACAACTTAGCGTAGAGGTGATATAATTATTGCTTAATTCGTATAAACTATAATTTCTTTTGCTTGCAATCGCAGTTGTTTTAAAATCATCGTCAGCTTCAATTTTTATAATAATAGACCCATCATATTTATTTGGAATCATTTTGATAATTGCGGGACTTTTATCTGTAATTGTAAGTAATTCATTCTTTGGGTAATTTGTCCCTGAGATAAAAACGCTAAACTTTGTACCACTTTTAAAATTTCCCTTTGTCGTAAATGGAATAGCCACCTCTTGACCGAAGCACATCTTAATATTGTCTAACGATTCAATATTGATGATACCGCAATTTGGATTGGGATTCAGCTTTACACTTACATTTTGAGTAGAAGAGCAACCATTATTATTAGATGAGCCTATAACTTGATATACACCGACTTTGGAAGAAGAAAACTTTTCTACAATCCCAGCACTTGTTGTGAAATTATAGAAAGGAAATTTGAATTGAAAAGAATCCACCACCTCCGTAGAATCCGTCAATCTTGAACTTTTTGGCTCAATATCCAAAGTCCCACCCTCACAAACTGTAATCTCCTTCGGCACTGTAAAAGCCACAGGGTCTTTGATATTTACGTCGGTTGTAAGTGTAGTTTTCCCATCAATAATAACGGTATAAACGCCTCGGTTTTTCCAATTTATATTTTTGATAGTGGGGTATTGTAGGGTGGATGTAAAACCGTTTGGTCCTGTCCATGCGTAGGTGCTTCCACCTGTGGCGGAGAGTTCCAAAGTCAAATTGGCATTGCCACACAAAGGGGCATTGGAAGAAATGGTTTGCGAAAATAAAGGGTAGCCACAAAATAGGCAGAAGGTAATAATTGCGTAGAGTTTTTTCATTTGTGTGGAATGTATGTAACACAGACTTTAGTCTGTATGCTTACAAACTGGAAGTCTATGTTACGTTTTTACTTACAGACTGAAGTCTGTGTTACGTTAATCTGTGTTACTTTTAATATATCTTCGGGAAACGCTGAGGATTAAATTCGCTCATCATGGCGTAGGCAGCATCAAAAACGTTTTCTGCATTTGGTTTCGAGAAGTAATCTCCGTCTGAACTATAAGCTGGTCGGTGCGGAACAGCCGCTAAACAAACGGGTTTCGAGTCTAAATAATGATAAGCATTTTGCTCGTCCAAAACGTGTTGCATCATATATGCCGAACCTCCTCCAGGCATATCTTCATCGGCAAAAATCACTCGATTGGTCTTTTTGATTGATTCCACAATTCTGTGAGAAACATCAAAAGGCAAAAGTGTCTGAATGTCAATCACTTCTACCGAAATATCCATTTCTTCCAATTGACGGGCAGCCTCCATTACAATTCTACACATTGAGCCGTAAGTCACAATCGTGATGTCACGTCCTTCTCTGATAACTTCGGGTACGCCCAAAGGCACACGCATATCGTGGAGGTTATTCGGTAATTTTTCTTTCAAACGGTAGCCATTCAAACACTCAATCACAATAGCTGGGTCATCTGAATTTAAAAGTGTATTGTACATTCCCGCCGCTTGGGTCATGTTGCGAGGTACGCAGAGGTGTATGCCTCTCAAACCGCCCAATAAAACCGACATTGGAGAACCTGAGTGCCAAATGCCTTCCAAACGGTGTCCACGAGTACGGATAATTAATGGGGCTTTTTGACCGCCAACAGTACGATATTGCAAACAAGCCAAATCGTCCGAAAGTGTTGCAAAAGGGTAAAGAATATAATCTAAATACTGGATTTCAATAATTGGGCGAAGTCCACGCATAGCCGCCCCAATTCCCTGACCCACAATGGTCATTTCACGGATTCCTGTATCGGTTATACGTAGTTCGCCGTGTTTTTCTTGCAATCCCGCAAGGGTTTGATTTACGTCACCAATTTTACCAACGTCTTCTCCCAAAATAAAAATTCTTGGGTCAGTCGTGAATAAATGGTCGAAGTTTTTATTCAAAATCTCACGTCCGTCCACACTCGGAGAACTTCCATCGTATTGAGCGTCAATGGCTTGGACTTTCAATGGAGATTCATTCGAAATACTAAATTGGTGAGAATCAAAGCGATCATAATTTAATTCTGCCGTTTTTGCCAACCATTCACGTAATCCTTGCTTGGCAGGAGACTCCTCAAAACGTAAAGCTCTTAAGACCTTTCTAACTGCTACCACATTTTCGTGGTGAATTGGATTAATGGCCTTGCGTAAATCTTCCGCAATAGCTTTCACCTCCGCCCCATTTTTGGTTTCGGCGGCCGCTTGATACATCAACGAAAGAGCATCTTCTCGCTCAGGTGTTACTGAATCAGCGTATGCTTTCCAAGCTTCTTTTTGAGCAGCACGGGCTGCTTTAACGCAGGCTTTATCAATTTCTTGCAACTCTTCTTCCGTAGCAAATTCTTCCGAAAGAATCCATTCTCGGAATTTTAGGTTACAGTCAAAATCTATTTCAAATTGTAATCTTTCGGTCGACTTATAACGCTCGTGCGAGCCAGAAGCCGAGTGTCCTTGTTGTTGAGTAACTTCTTCAACGTGAATTAGGGAAGGAATATGAAAATCACGAGCTAAAGTAGCCGCTTTTTGATACGCTTCCATGAGTCCTACGTAATCCCATGCTTTAACGGTAATAATTTCTAAACCCGCTCCGTCTTCGTTACGTTGGTATCCGGCAAGGGCTTTTGAAATAGAACATTTTGTGGTTTGGTATTCGGAAGGTACTGAAATTCCGTAGCCATCATCCCAAACTGACATTACCAATGGAATTTGTAAAACGCCTGCTGCATTGACACATTCCAAAAACATTCCTTCCGAAGTAGAGGCATCACCAATAGTTGAGAAACAAACTTCGTTGCCACTACGAGTGAATTTTTCTGAAATTTCCTGTAAATCAGGTAATTGGCGGTATAATTTAGAAGCGTAAGCCAAGCCGACTGCCCGAGGCATTTGCCCTGCCGTTGACGAAACTCCACCCGCTGAATTGTATAATTTTGTTTGGTCGAGCCATTTTCCGTCTTTGTCTAACCACCGAGTAGCGTGGTGATTATTCATCGTCCGTCCGCCCGTGTGTGGGTCGAATTCAATATCTGGATGACCGTATAACTGGGCAAAATATTGAGTCCAAGTCATATCACCGACCGTCGCCACAATAGTTTGGTCACGGTAGTATCCCGAAATGAAATCACCCGCTTGCATTGAACGAGCTAATGCTATTTGGCATAATTCCTTTCCATCGCCATAAATCCCAAACTTTGCACGTCCTGCAAAAACCTCTTTTCGGACTAATAAACTACACTCACGGCTCATCCGAGCGATACGATAATCAGCCAAGACCGACATTCGGCTTAGGGTAATAGTTTCGGATAGTAGTTCTTTTTCCAAGGTAGGGCGTTGTTTTGATGGATAGTTAGTAATGGGTAATCAAAATGGTATTGGTGGGTAAGTCGGTATAGCAAATCATAATTGCTTATTGGTGGGTTCTATTTAATGATTTTATTAATGAACACCCTGATTGTAGATAATTTTTTATGACTAAATTTAGTTCAAAAATACAAAAAATAATTAGTACAACAAACAATAAGGTTTTAACGGAGCTTTCAAAAGGATTGTTAATGATTTGTTAAAGATTGGCAAAGATTTTGCAAACCTTTTCAGAGCATTTACTTTTGTTTCGTAGAATTATAAAAATGGATGAGTTATGATTGATAAGTAACGAGTTTAGAAGAATATTATATATTTACTATTCTCAAGAAATCTTGTTGAAAAATCTTTACTTAAACCAGTATAACTCTAAGCCATTTTTAAATTAAATTGCATTTTGCTTGCGTGAAATCATAAATCACCAATCATATTTATTCAACAATAAGGTATCGTAAACATTTAACAACAAATCAAATTTAGACATGAAAAAATTACTTTTCGTTTTCGCATTTTTGTTCGCAGCTACTTTTGCTAATGCTCAAGGAGTTATTAAATTCAAAACTGAATCTCATGATTTCGGTAAAATTGAAGAAGGAGTTCAGGCAACTTTTACTTTTGAATTTACCAATACAGGAACTGCTCCAGTAGTTATCTCAAATGCTCAAGCATCTTGCGGATGTACTACTCCAGATTGGACAAAAGAACCAGTTATGCCAGGTAAAACAGGTAAAGTAACGGCTTCTTTCAACTCACAAGGTCGTCCAGGTAGTTTTTCTAAAACTGTAACTGTTGTTAGTAATTCAGAAACACCACAAATTGTATTATCAATCAAAGGTGAAGTAAACCCTAAAGGAGCGGCACCAGCAGCAGTTGAGCCAGCACCAGCAGCGGCGGTTTCTAAAACTGTTCCAGCTCCTGCACCAGCAGTAGCTCCAGTAAAAGCAGCAACTAAGAAAAAATCAGGAAAATAATATTGTAATCAGAAGCTTTAGCCTAAGGTTATTTTGAAAGTCCCACGGATGTATTTGACATTCGTGGGACTTTTGTTTTATCAAGACCTTGAAAACATCCCGAAAATTTCTAAATTCGAGATGTTTTCAAGGTTTTGTTTAAGATTTCCATCCAAAAATAATATTTGCAATGAAAAAAGTTATCATATTTTTCTTTTTGCTATTGGCTTATCAGAGCAGTTTTGCCCAGCAAAGCATCCAGAAGAAAATTCAAACCGCACTGATTATGGCAGAAAACGGTACGGTAATAGATTTGGATGAAGGCAATTTTACATTTTCCAGTAGTCTTTCGATGGAAGACAAAAAGAATGTTATCATCCGAGGTAAAGGAATGAATAAAACCATTTTGAGTTTTAAAGGACAAACTGAAGGAGCGGAAGGGCTGCGGGTTTCTAATGCTGAAAATATCACCATTGAAAATATAACGCTCCAAGATTCCAAAGGTGATTTGATAAAAACGATGAATGTCAATGGAATCACTTTCAGGAATGTAAAGGTAGAATGGACAGGAAAACCATCGGAGAAAAACGGAGGGTACGGTTTGTATCCCGTTCAGTGTCAGAATGTTCTGATTGATAGTTGCATTGCCATTGGGGCATCTGATGCGGGGATTTATGTGGGGCAATCTAAATATATTGAAGTCAAAAACTCGCAAGCTTATCACAATGTGGCGGGTATAGAAATTGAAAATTCCTTGTATGCGAGTGTCCATGACTGCGAAACTTACGAAAATACTGGGGGGCTTTTAGTGTTCGATTTACCCGATTTGGTTCAGAAAAAAGGCGGATTCTGTAAAGTTTTCAACAACTATATCCATGACAATAACTTTCAGAATTTTGCCCCCAAAGGAAATATCGTTGCCAGCGTACCTGATGGAACGGGAATTTTACTGTTGGCATCTAATAATGTTGAAGTTTTTCAGAATAGAATTATTAATAATAAAAGTATTGGTACGGGTATTATTAGTTATTTCATGACGGAAAAACCAATTAATGATAAAGAATACTACCCTTATCCGACAGCCGTAAATATTCACGATAATGAATATCAACGAGAAAATATCCGTCCAACTGGTCGTGGACGAATGGGTTTGATGTTTCGGTTGAAATTGAAATTTGGTAAAGACGTTCCGCATATTATTTATGATGGAATTATTGACCCCAAAATACTTGACGCTCAAAGTAATATTTTGGCGGATAGAAAAATCTGTATTAAAAATAACAAAGACCAAAGTTTCGTAAACATTGATGCCGAACACGATTTCAAAGCAATATCTCGTGATATTTCAAAATACGATTGTAATCTGGAACCGATAAAATTGGTAGCGAATGAGAAGTAAAATTCAAAATTTATCTCTGAAATACAGAGAGGGTTTCATGCAAAGCGGAATGCTTCTTCATAATCGGATGAAAGGTGTTGCTTTACTGGTGATTTTTTTGGCGTTTATTTCCTTTGACACTTTGCATTTCTCAGAAAATCAGGTGACAACTCCCAAAATGAATCTCTCAGAATATGGTTTTTTCAAAGGGAATATAGCAGAACAAAAACCAATAGACGGAATTATTCCTTACGCTCTCAACACGCCATTGTTTTCGGATTATGCCATGAAGTTACGTTTTGTAAAAATACCTACTGGAAAAACGGTAAGCTATAACTCGACCGAAGTATTGGATTTTCCCGTTGGTACAACCATTATCAAGACCTTTTATTATCCCCATGATTTTAGGGATGTTACTAAAGGCAGACGATTGATGGAAACACGGTTATTAATGCACGAAGAAATGGGTTGGAAGGCTTTAGCATACGTCTGGAATGAGGAGCAAACCGAAGCTACGCTTGAAAACGCCGGAGACATTAAAAAGGTTTCGTGGACACATTATGACGGCTCCAAAAAGGAGATCGATTATCTCGTTCCCAATAAGAACCAATGTAAAGGTTGCCACT
>JAZKDE010000069.1:11387-23722 GCA_040387735.1 Bacteroidota bacterium | reverse complement strand
AATATTTTTTTTTTTTGTTTGTTTCAAAACCCCAAATCTGTTTAAAAAAAGAATCTATTAAACTTTTAAATATAATTCTATAACGTTTATATATATCAAAAACATAATAAATATAAATATTTATTAATAATATAAAAAATTTTTAAAAATATATTACTTTAAAGCTTGAATTTAAGACAAAAATTTTGGTTAAATTCTAAAATATTTTTCCTTATAAATAGATATAAATAAAAATTCCAAATTTGGAATGTATACCTTAAGCATACGGCTTTCGGAAACAGATTAAAGGTACTATAAAATCTCCTTTTAGGAATTCTTTCAATTTTTTGAGAGGAGATTTTATAGTGCCTTTTTGTTTTAAAACCTAACTAATTTAACCCAATAAATAAAATGAGAGATAATAATTATTTGAAAAAATGCCAACAATTTGGCACTAAATTTTACATAAATAAAAAACTAAACTTAATATTATCCGAGATTGAGGAAGGAAAATGCTATATTCTTAAATGTTTCAGTGAAGATTGCAAATTTCAAAGTACACAATATTGTAAGGGAAATGTTGAAGAAAATTATAATAATTCACATTTGGAGTTAATAACTCAGAGTCAATTTACAATTATTTGGGAAAACTCTCCTGAAACTAAAATTGATGAACAACGTTTCAAATGTCCGAATTGTAAAAATTAAGGCTTATAAATTTAAATAAATCAGATATGGGGTCTAATTATATATGACGCTATGGTTAGACTCAGTTAATTCGTAAATAACTATAAATAATATATGGAATGTATAATATGTGATAAAACCGCAAATGCAACAGGTTCTCATGTAGTTCCTGCAAGTCTAATTCAGAAATGTGTTGGCAAACATTACTCGGAAGAATCTTATCAAATTGATTCATCAGAAGCAACAGTTGATGTTTATTTCGGAAGAGATAATTCAAATAATACAAATCCTGAAATAAAAGAACACCATTATAAAGCAGATAATATACTATGTCAAACTTGTGAAAATAAATTAGGAAAATTAGAAGGTGAATTTTCAACCGAATTCTTGCAAAAATTTAGAGCCGAAAAATTTAAGCATAATTTCAATTCCTATCAAATCGACTCAGGATTAGAAATTTTGGAATCAAATAAATTAACTAATCTTAAAATTCATGCATACTTTTATTCAATAATTCTACGATTTTGTCGAATTACAAATGCAAAAAACGAACACCCAATTATTCTTACTGAAAAAGAATTAAATAAAATAAAATCATTTGTCTATGGTTATTTATATGAAGAAAAAGACTATATTGAATCAGTCTCTGACTTTAATTTGATGCTAACTTTTGACAAGTATTCAATTGAAGGCTCTTTGGTATTTGCCTTTGAAGAGTATAGTGATCCTTATACATTTTACTTTTGCGAGGCGATAGTTAATTTATTTACGAATAAAGATAAAATTAGTAAAGATTTTAATGATTGTATGAACACCATTAAACAATCAAAAACAAAAATTATTGTAGGACCAAGTGTATTCTACCAAGAATTAAAGTCAAAGGCTTATCGTGCATCAATTGACGATATTAACACTAATTTTATTGATGAATTATGTGAACTGAATAGTAAAAGTTTTGAAGAGAATTATATGGAATTAAATATGTTAGTTTTAAAATATGAAAAGGAAAAAATTGAAAATCCTCTGTTTTCTGCATTGACAATATTAAGAAAAAAATACAAAAGTTAATGCCGTTGTTGGTGTTCCAAGTTCGCACGCCGTTGTTGTGTGTTTTTCACCAACAACACTTGCGGCAGCACTTTGGGAAGAAGTATTGAAACAGCATAAAACCAAAGTCCCTATATATTCAAAAGACAAAAATGCCCTCAATCCAACGATTTAGGGCATTTTTATGTCCGTCATAAATTTAGTATTTTTGTTTTATGGAACAATTCAATGAAAATAAACGATTTGTTTCAAGTACCTAAATCAAATAAACACCCGTATTGAATTATGAAAAATGGATTAAAATTTCTTGAACAGTTAAAAGAAAATAATAATCGTGAATGGTTTGCTAATCACAAACCAGAATTCGATTTGATTGTGAAAGAAAACAAAGTGTTTTTCAATCAGATTTATGATGAACTTCAAAAACATGACAGTTTGAATGAAATCCATATTTTTAGGATTTATAAAGATGTTCGTTTTTCCAAAGATAAATCACCTTATAAAACTAATTTAGGGGCTGGATATTCTCGAACAAAACCCCATTTGCGAGGCGGATATTATCTTCAAATAGAACCCAATAATAGTTTTGTAGGTGGAGGATTTTGGAGTCCGAATAGTGAGGATTTACTTTGTATTCGTAAAGAATTTGAAGCGGACACCACAGAAATCGAAAAGATTACTTCTGACGATACTTTCGTAAAATATTTTGGTGAACTTAAAGGGGAAGATGGCGTAAAAACGGCTCCAAAAGGTTTCGATAAAAATCATCCTGCTATTGATTTGATTAAGAAAAAGCAATATGTAGTCATGAGGAAATTTACTGATCAAGAAGTATTATCTGATGATTTTCAACAAGAAGTGATAGCTACGTTTTTAGCCATGAGACCTTTTTTTGATTATATGAGCGAATTGCTTACAACGGATTTGAATGGACAATCGTTATTATAAAATTTGGTCTTTCAATAGAAAACAACTCTTAAAAACCCAATTATGGCATCACAACAGAAATTCGTAGATTTTATCATTGAACAAATTGATATTCCTGAGCAAATTACCTACAAGAAAATGTTTGGTGAGTATGGTTTGTACTTTGGCGACAAGATGTTTGCACTCGTTTGTGATAATAAACTTTTCATTAAACCGACTTTATCAGGAAAGGAATATATTAATGATTTGGTTGAAGAGGCACCATATTCAGGAGCAAAACCGTGTTTTTTAATTGAAGAGAAAATAGAAGACCGTATTTGGCTGAGAAAATTAGTTGAAATAACGGTCAAAGAATTGCCAGAACCCAAATCTAAAAAGAAACAAAAAGATGGATGATAATTGTCTATTTGTTTCCTTGGTAGGTAGAACAAGTTCGTCCCGTGGCTTGGTGTCCACAACAGCCAACTTGTGAAAACAAAAAACCGAACTTTCTAATATGTATTTAATTGATAATCAAATAGTTGCACTGCTTTAGCAAGTTATCAAGTGTGACACTCGCTACGGAAGCGAAAATTCCAATAGCGAAGTCATTGTATCGTCTGTGGAGACACAGACAACGGCTGTAGAATTCCAATCTAATAAAATAATTTCCCACGCTGTCGAGATGTTCCGAAGGACAACTCTGGGACGCATAGTTGAACTCTTGATAAAAAGGATTTCCAATCCGAAGTAAAATAAAGTTCCAATAAAATAATTTCTCCCTAATCACATTTTGTAGAGACAAGGCATTGTGTCTCTACGCATTTATAGGCACTATTGTCGTAATCACCACCTTTTATTGACGCATCAATAGTCCTGATTATCAAATCATTAAAACTACATTTGTATCATCAAAATTTAAACTTTAGAACGATGGCACAAATCAATCCTCACATTAACTTCAACGGCAATGCCGAAGAAGCATTCAATTTTTACAAATCAGTATTTGGTGGAGAATTCGCAAAGATTATGCGTTTCAAAGACTTGGCAAGCCCTGAATTTCCAGTAGCAGAAAATGAAGCCAATAAAATTATGCACATTGCTTTACCAATTGGCAACAACATCTTAATGGCTAATGATGTCCCTGAGTTTATGGGAAAAACCAATGAAAACGAAAACAGGTCTAAAATAGCAATTGGTGCAGAAAGTAAGGAAGAAGCAGACAAATTATTTAACGGGCTTTCAGCAGGTGGGCAAATAGAAATGCCAATGACCGATAGTCCATGGGGTTCATATTTTGGGATGTTTCGAGACAAATATGGAATTGAATGGATGGTGGACTTTGCTCAAAATAGTAACTGACGAAAAGCAACGAACTCGCACTGGTTCACATCTGAAACCATACTGTTCGAAACGTTTCGAGGGACAATTTCTAACGCATGATAAAAAGGTTTTTTAATCTGATGAAAAGACGATTTTAAATCCTTTTTATCTAATATTTGACAATAATATGTCGAATAGCGTGAGGTATAATCGAAGTAAATAATTCTGAAATAGCGTAAGGTTTGTTTTCAAATCAAATTAAAATTACCTTCCCGAAAGTTTTAAAACGTTAAGAAAGGTATTAGAAAAACGAAATGAATAAAGAACCACTTATTAATTTTATCCAGAGCAACTTACCTGTTTCAAAACAGATACTTGAGGATATTGCCCAACATTTTGAATACACGACTATTTCAAAAAATGAATACTTTCTAAAAGAAGGGACTATTAGCAATAATTACCTTTTTTTGGCGGAGGGTTTTATGCGAGCATTTACCCACGATACCGATGGCAATGAGGTAACCACCTATTTTTACCCCAATAATCGAGTGGTATTTGAGGCATCATCTTTTTTCATGCGTACTATTTCCACCGAAAATATACAGGCTCTCAGTGATTGTAAGGGCTATTCTATCACATTTGAAAAATTGAATATGCTCTTTCATTCGGTTCCAGCATTCAGAGAATTTGGACGAGCTATGTTAGTCAAAGAATTCGTAGCTTTTAAACAAAGAACTTTAGCGATGATTAATAAAAGTGCCGAAGAACGCTACGCAAATTTAATCAATACCAACAAAGAGATTTTCCAGTACGCCCAACTCAAACAAATTGCCTCCTATTTGGGGGTAACGGATACTTCATTAAGCAGAATTAGAAAAGAATTTTCAAAGAAGTAAACCCCTATTTATTTCTTGCCATTTGGCAAGTGCATTTCATTTTTCTATCAGTTCCTTTGTGGTATAAATAATAAACACAATGGACAATTTACCTTTTCACATTTTTTTAGTTTTTGGGCTTACCGTTTTGTTGGCCGTTTTCCTTTTTTATAAAGCGACAAACTATTCAAAAGCTTTTTTGATACTTATATCGGTGTGGATAATAGCCCAAATAGCGATTAGTCTTACTGGCTTTTACAAAATTGCCAATACCAATCCACCAAGGTTTTCACTTCTTCTTTTACCTCCTTTGGTGATGACAATCGTCATTTTCAATTCCCCAAAAGGCAAACGGTTTATTGATAATTTGGACATTAAAATGCTTACATTATTTCACATCATCCGAATTCCAGTTGAGGTAGTATTATTCTGGCTTTTTTTAAACAAAGCTGTCCCAGAATTAATGACTTTTGAAGGACGAAACTTTGATATCTTGTCGGGACTAACAGCACCTCTTATTTACTATTTCGGTTTTATCAAGAAAAAATTGAGCCAATCAATTCTCCTTATTTGGAATCTTATTTGTTTGGGTTTACTCATCAATATTGTAACGAATGCAATATTCTCAATACCAAGTACATTTCAGCAATTTGCATTTGAACAGCCCAATATTGCCATTTTACAATTCCTATTTGTATTACTCCCATCAGTATTAGTACCATTAGTATTATTTTCGCATTTAGTGGCAATAAGAAAACTCTTATTAAATAAAATTAGTGAAAACTTCTTGGCTAAATAAGAGGAATTAATCCGCTGAACTTTTGCCTTATCCAAACGCATTTATAGCTATTTCCTGTTGAACGGTCGAGTAGTTCATCCGATTTATCTATGCCGTTTCTTTCATCCAATTTTAAGTATTTGCTTTGCTAAACAAATTAAATTCTCTGAAAAATAATTCAGAAGCTATAAAGTAAATAATAGAAACGTTAAGAAATGATGGGAAATACACAACAAGAATGGTCTCGGAGGAATTTTATCACTACCATAACTGGAACGGGGACAGTGATTATGTTAAATCCGCTATTGTCATGGGCGATCAAGCAGGACGACCCACGGATAGCCACCATTGTAGCCAAAACCATCGGAGTTGATTCGCATAATCATATTGAAGTTCCTCTCAACAAAATAGATTCATCCTATCCAGAAATGGACTTAGCAGGAGAAATAAAAAAGTCTGGCTTATCAGCAATCTGTATGACTTTTGCGGTTGATTATCAACAACTTATTAATCCAGGAGATGGCTACAATCGGTTTATTAATGGATTAGATGCCATGGATAATGCGTTGAAAAGCAACAATATGAAACGCTCGTTGAACTTGGCAGACCTAAAATCCGCCCATAAAAAGCAGAAACCAACCGTCATTCAATCGGTTGAAGGAGGACATTTTCTTGAAGGAAAATTGGAAAGAATGCAAGAAGCCTATCATCGGGGTTTGCGACATCTTGGGCTACTACACGACAACGATGCTTCCGTTCCGTTGGGCGATATTTTCACAAAACCAGTACAATGGGGGGGATTGACTGCTTTTGGGGCAGATGTCATAAAAGAATGTAACAATCTTGGCATTCTCGTTGACCTTGCCCATTGCACCAATGAAACAGTAAACGCCGCACTCAAAGTAGCAACTAAACCAGTGCTTATTTCACATACTGGACTTGATACGCAATTGGGACAGAACCAAAATATGGCAAAAATGATGAAACCCCGACTTATCAGCAAAGAACAGGCTAAAATTGTAGCGGATGCGGGTGGTGTTATTGGCGTCTGGACGCACTTGTCAGATTCGGCGTTGGAGTATGCCCAAAATGTTCGAGCCTTGGTAGATGTGGTAGGAATTGACCACGTTTGTATCGGAACTGATACCAAGATGACACCGCCATATAGACCACAAACACCTAATCAGGGAAATGCTGATAATCGCAAAGATAAGCCCGTGAGTGATAATAAAGGTGAAAATCGTGTCCGAGTTGGAGAGCGAACAAACGATGCTTGGCAAGAACAAAAAGTTGGCTTTTATTACGCTGTCGTCGATGCAATGTTAAAAACTGGTTTCACAGTAGACGAAATAGGAAAGTTTGGCGGGGGCAATTTCTGCCGCATATTTGATGCCGCTACTTCGGGAAAATAAAAGCTCAATATTTCGATTTAAATACTATAATTGCATAATTTACAGGTAATAAATACTCATTTTAATTCTTCAAAAAGGTCATTGAACGCAATTCAATGACCTTTTTGAAGAATTAGGTATTGATAAATTTATTCGGATTGTATTGCCACAAGTGTTACTTTAAAACAAAACATTCATTGTCGCAATTACCACCTATGAATGACGTAACAACAGCCTACTAATAAATTCTGAATAAACTACATTTGTTAAAACAAAAAGACGATGAGAAAACTAAAATTACAAATGCGTATATCCGTTGATGGATTTGTTGCAGAACCAAATGGTGGAGAAAACTGGGAGATACAAGCGAATGAAAAGATTTGGCAAATTGTCAATGAATTACCCGATAGTTCTGATACTCTGCTGATTGGCAGAAAAATGGCGGAGAATTTTATTCTTCATTTCGAAAGTTATGAGCCAGAAAATCCAAAATTTACTTTCGCCCAAAAAATGGTAAATATTCCGAAAGTCATTTCTAGTAGAACACTTGACAAATCTTTTGGAAAAAACACCTCGCTTGCCAACGGAGAATTGTCAGAAGAAATAGCCAAATTAAAAAATCAAGATGGTAAAGACCTTTTAGTTTATGGAGGTGCCAGTTTTGTTTCTGAATTGATTGCGGGTGGACATATTGATGAGTTTTACTTGTTCGTAATTCCTGTGATGATCAATAAAGGAATGAGAATTTTTGACTTGTTAAACCACCGACAGAAACTTTTCTTAATTACGGCTACACCATACGAAAATGGCGTAACATTACTTCACTATAAATTGAACCAAGAATGACTAAGGGCGACAAAGCGAATAGCTGCAATCACAATTTTTGCCCAAGCCTTCATTAATTTCAAATCAATACCCAACCGTTGCCGATAAAGAAAATGATGTAATCCAAAAGTATTTGCCTGGGTCAAAAATGCTTTCTTGGTGAACAACCGATAAACCTGCCCCAATAAAATTTCGATTATTTTTGATTTTAAAAGTATTACTTATGTCAATTTTTTGCGATTTTAAGCCCACAATTGGTTGATAAGCGGCATCAAAACCGAAACGATTAATTTCTGGAGAAAAACCAAATCCAGTCGAAATGGAAAAATATTGATTGGCAGTAGCCCTGTATTTTCGGTAAGTTACACTGACTGATTTACTCAATCCTTCATTGCTCGGAATAAAATAAGGCACCACAAAAATGAAAGAATTTCCAATGTATTTACCGACTGAACCCGTAAAAATATTGGTATATTTATCGCCAAACTTCAAAGACCTAAAGCCAATGGAAGCCTCAAAACTTTTGGGTAATGATTTATAAATTTGAAAGCCGTAACGCCAAGCTGGAAAAATTGGAGAATTGGAATAACCAAGATTCAAGTAAGCATAAAGTCCTTTTGCAATGCTTGGATAAGCATCCAATTCAATTTGAGAACCGTATTCGCCAAACTTTTTATTCAAATTATACCGAGCAAAAATACTTCCTCGTTTGGTAGATTTTCCGTATTGCAGGGTATAATAATACATCGGGTCGTAGATTTTACTAAAAATATCTTGGGCGTATTTGAATGAAATTTGGTTAGTTGCCAAGTTACTGTTGAGGTTACTTTTAAATTCAAGCGCTTCTTTTTGATTGGGATTATCCTTCAAAAAAGCGGCTATCGTCTGCGAAGCTTTGTCTAATTCATTGTTGTTTTTTTCGGCGGTAGCTTTCAGAATGACAATTTCTGGATTATTGGGCAAAACTTCCAAGGCTTGATTTGCCAATTCAATGGCTTTTAAGGGTTGGTCGGCCCAAATTTCATTTTTGATATAGCCAAGCCAATAATCATTTTTAGTTTTGTCTTTTGCCAATAATTGTTGAAACTCCTCACTGGCTAATTTATATTGCTTATCCCAGCCATAAACCGTTGCCAAAAACAGTCGAATTTCATCGTAATTAGGATATTTTTCTAAAATCAGTTTTAAGGACGATTCTGCTTCCGTTTTTTTACCATCAAATGCCAGTTTTCGAGCCTCCGCAAAAGCTACATCTGGGTCAAATTTAACAACTTGACCTTGACCTAAAAAACTTAACAATAGACTTAATGTGAATATTTTAAAATGAATCTTCATGAGTTCAATTGGTTTAGTTTTTCGTTTTTAATTGCGAACACTTTCTTCTTTGGGAATTGCCAAATTGTTCTTAAAGCGTTTGATGGCAATTAAAATATTTTTCTGAAATTGTGTTTCATCAGGTAAATTAAGTTGAGCTTTCTCGGCAATCAGGCGTGCTTTTAATGGTTTTCCGTTCCACCAATATAAATCCAACAAGGCAAAATACGCATCTTGATAACCGGGATTACGTTCAATGATGAGCGACAATTCCTTTTCAGATTTTTCAAAATTGCCACTCCAAGCCAGAATTCTCCCTTTCAGCGTTCGGGTATCAAAATGATTAGAATTAATGTTTAAAATATAATTACACAGTACAAGTGCTTCTTTACTGTTGGTATTAAAGGCCAAATTTCGAGCAACCATATATATTTCTCCTGGCGATTTTTTCTGCACGTATTTTTTAATAGTTGCCATTTCTTCCTTCGTGAATTTTACTATGTTGGCATTTTCAATCACCATTTCAGGCGGAATGATTTTATTGTTTTGAGTTACGTAAGTATTTATCTTTTGATGCTCCGAAAACTTCTTATTTATCATCAATTGTTCTTCGCCCGAATTATCAGGTTCTAACCTAAATTTGTCGTCAATTTTGTACAATACATTCTCACTCAAGAATAAATCGCCCGAAATGTAATCCTTAAAAGCACCTTTATATTTGGTGAGTGGAATATCGTGATTATTGACAAAAGTGGTTGCATTACTAAGTCCTGAGCCAATCCACGGCACTTTTTCAATACTTTTCTCTTTGTATTTATTGTTTAATAATGCCACAATACTGGGCATAATATCCATGTGCGAACAAATTCCCTTAAACTTTTCCGCTTTAATTTGCATCGGACTATAAATGATGAGGGGAACGTGGTATTTGCAAATATTATCTTTCTGAGGAATCGGAATTAATCGGTGGTCGCCGGTGATGATGAAAATCGTATTCTCATAATTCGGATTACTTTTATACTGATTTATAAAACCTTTAATGGCATCATCGGTGTATAAAAGCGTCGAAAATACGTCTTTGTATTTATCAACCACTTCCTTTTGTTCATCGCTAAAATTACTTTTATCGGACAATGCTTTTACCCGAGTAAGGTAACTTTCTTTGCCATTAAAAATAAAAGGTTCATGATTCGTAATCGTCATGATTAAATCAAACCTCGGTTGTCCTTCGGGTTTTAATTCAGTGAGCGTTTTTTTGAAAATCTCTTTATCAGGATAACCCCAAGAAAAACCATTTTCAGATGGATTTTTTGTATAACTCGCTCCGTAGCTATTTTGGTCAACAATATTTTCCATTCCCTCATTGGTCAAATAATTGAGTTTATGGTCAAATTGAGCATCTCCGCCCTCAAAATAGGAAGTTTTATAATTGTAATTCTTTAATAAGGGGATTAATGAAATGTGGGAAGGCAATTTATTTAATTCTAAAAAACCACTGCTTCCAAAAGGAACCGAACCCAAAATTGACGGAATCGCTCCGAATGACCTGCCCGCATTACTCACAAAGTTTGTCCAATACAAACTTTTTTGAGAAAGCGAATCTAAAAATGGCGTAAACCCAGGATATTCCGCATCTTCGCCCGAAAAGTCCCTTCCCAAACCTTCCACAACGATTAAAATAATGTTGGGCTTTTGCGTTTTTAGGGTTAAATATTGTCCTAAAACATCATTTTGTGAAGAATATTTTCGCAACAAAGGATACGCATTTGCCCCAGCCCAAACTTGATTTTTGACGACGGTGCTACTTTTCTTAAAATCAATGCTGTCGTTCACAAAGTAAACTAAATTGGTAATTTTTGTATTTTTTGAAAGCGTTTCAAAACCTAAAAACAAGATTCCAATCAAAACAAGGGAAGTAAACCATTTCACATTGAAAAATCCGACGTGGAAGTATTTGTAGAGAATGATGAAAGTTATTGGAAATGTGTAAAATGGCCACATCGCCAACAAACTAAAATCGGTAGAAGAGCTAACAATCATTTGGAGGTCATCAATCGAAAATCCGTAAAGGTCGCTGCCCAAAGAAAGGTGCGTAGTGGCGTAATATTTATTGAGTAAAAGGACGCTAAATATTAAAATAATTCCGAAAACATACACGAAAGTTTTACCAGCAAGCACGTTTAGTTTGTCAATCAGTAAAAATGGAATCGTCAAAATAATCATTAAACAGCTTGACAAACCCAAATCGAAGACAAACATCTTCATAATTTCGACTAAGCATAATGCAAATCCATACGATTTTGGATTATAAAAAAGCATCGTCAAAATATCAGAGAACGCCATTACGCTCCCAATAATTATCCCCGATTTAATAAGAAACTTTGTTTGGCGGTAATTAAGTATCTTTTCCATTTAGTAGTTTTAGTTAGTTTTTAGCCCTTTACGGGTCATTTCGCCCCACGTTTTTTTCCCTTTTATCAAATCAACATGACCCAACATGGCGGAATATACCAAAAATGGATGGTAGAAAAACGGCTCAACCAAAGCACTCCCAACCAATTTTATAATGTCCCGAAAGTCTTTGTATTGATAGTAAGTAATTTCCTCCGCCAAAATGGCCAGCATATTTATCATCACCACAAAACTGTATACAAAAAACGTAAGCATGAAAAAATAAGGCCAATTCACGATGCCCAAAATAGCGGCTATAAACATCCAAATAAGTCCTAAAAATTCAATAATGGGAGCTAAAAACTCAAAGAAAAACCAGTAAGGATAACTCAAAAGGCCAATTACACCGTATTTAGGATTAAAAAACATCTTTTTGTGATACCAAAGCGTTTCAACCGTCCCACGTGTCCACCGATTTCTTTGTCGGCCCAATATTTTCAAATCTTCGGGAGCTTCCGTCCAGCAAAGTGGGTCTGGAATAAACTTCACTTTATACGGCAAATTATTTTCGACCATGTAGCAACTCATTCTCACCACCAATTCCATATCTTCGCCAACGGTTGTAGTTTTATAACCTCCCGCTTTTTTTACGATTTCTTTGTCAAACATTCCAAATGCTCCCGAAATAAGCAAAAGTCCATCAATTGCCCCCCAAGCCATTCGCCCCAACAAAAATGCTCGTAAATATTCCAATACTTGCATTCGAGCTACCCACGATTGCGGAACTCGAACTTTCGTAATAATTCCGTTTTTTATCGT
>JAZKDE010000069.1:0-11287 GCA_040387735.1 Bacteroidota bacterium | reverse complement strand
GATTTATAGATATTTCGGATTTTTTTAGTGGCTAATTCTTCATTAATTGTCAGGTCAATTGGCACCATTTTATAGGCAGTCACCGCCTTTTCGAGTGTATCATCTTTGCTCCCATCATTTATGATAACTACCTCAAAATCAGAATAATGAAGCGAAACTAACGACCTTATATTTTCAACAATAGTTAATCCTTCATTATAGGCTGGGGCAATCAAAGAAATGCTTGGAGATAAAAATGAAGGAAGCAAGTCAGCATAATTAATACGTTTACTTTTTTTCAGATATTTTCGCAAAGAAATGATTGAAATTGTTCCCAAAATCAAGTAGGAAGACATCAAGACGGAACAATAAATGAGCAAACCAGTTTGAATAAAATCGCTAATTTTTTTGATAATTATTTGATTCATTTATCTTTTAGTTTAGTAGCATTGATTTTATTTAATTGATTGAAATGAAGCGTTTGAGAATCGTATTTATCAGCACTCAATGTTCCTTCTTCCAATAACAAATTGATGCCCCTCAACGCCAATAACTGCGTTTCGTGCGTATCTGCTTTACTACACGACACAAAAAAAGGAAAATTATTGGGGTTTTTAAACATGGCTAATGTATTCAAAATCGCTTCTTTTACGATAATTTTTTCCTTAAAATAAATTTTAATTAATGACTCATTGACTTCTTGTGCATCCAAAATACCAAGCGTGTGAATAGCTTCAATTTTTAAGGTAACATCACTTTTATTCAAGAGCGTTTTGAGGAGAGGAATATCTTTTTCAGCCTTTGTATAGGCAGTCAATCTACAACCAAATACGGCAAAAGAGCCCCCCTTTTCAATCCATTCTGATAACGCAGGCGGATTTAAAAACTTCATTTCATCCAAAATTTTTATAATCCTAAGTTGAAGCCAGTCGGTGAGGTAATTGTCAAAACTAAAAAGTTTTCGGAGTCCTTTTTCGGGGTCTAATTTAATGATTGCAATCATCAAATAATTTTTCAAACTGTAATCAATGGTTTGGTGTAATAAATTATCTAAAATCTGAATAGAGTTACGATTTTTCATTTCTACCAATTCATCCACGCCCTGCAAAATTTCATGCGGTTTTTCAGACTTCAACTTTTTAAAACTTATTTTATCGTAGCCTCGGTGGATATAATATTGTTCAATGGTACTGGCAATTTCTCCCTGCAAACTTTTGTGAAGACTCATTAGTTCTTCTAAAAATAGCTGTTTTCGTTTACTATTTTTCAAAAAATACGCCTCCATTTCCTCAGATTCTGGCGATAATTTTTCATCAAATATTAATTCAGCAATAAGTGTTTGACATTTTTCTTTTAATTGTGTTGTTTGAGCATTTCGTATCTTTTTTATCTTTCTGAAACTCAAAACAAATATTAAAAACAGACTTCCCAAGGTGAAAAAGAGAGAAATTAGCGATACTAAAACTGATGAATCAAAAATATCCAAAAGTATAAATATGTTTAGTGTATTGTGGGATAGTATCATAAGAGGTTTCGCTTTTTCAAACCGACGACCGTAGGAAAACTTTCTTAATCCTAATACTTAACTCATTAGGACTGAACGGCTTAGTTACGAAATCATCAGCTCCGAGTTCAAATGCTTCCAAGACTGTTTTTTCAAGTCCAGCCGAGCTCAAGACTATGATTGGAACTTTACTTTTCTTTTCAGCTCTAACAAAACTGATTATTTCAAGACCATTAATAAATGGCATCATAATATCCGTAACAATTAAATCTGGCTCATTTTCTTTGAGGTATTCAATTGCATCGAAACCATTTTTTGAAGTAACCACTTTATATCCTTCTTTATTCAGTTTAAACTCTAAGGTTTTTAAGAGCAAAATATCATCTTCTATTATATGAATGAGCATTATTTACGCTATTTATAAGTTAACCAATTCAATTTCCAGACGCTTCAAACTTGCCAATTGAATCTTCTCTAATTTAAAATACAGGTGTTTAAGTGCCTCTAAATCGTCAATTTTCTCTAATTCCAATTTGGTAAGAATTGATTCGTCGTCGATGCCCATAATGAAAAACGAAGATTTCAACTTATGAGCTGTTGATTTAACACCACAGAAATCTAATTGTTCAATCTCAGTCAACAACTGTGACATTACTTCTGGAATGTAGCTGAGAGAAGTTTCAATCATCTCTTTTTCAAACGCTTTATCTCCCTCCGACATCAATCTCAAATTGGTCAAATCCATTATTTTCTATATTATTCGACAGAATTTAGCTATAAAAACTTTACAGTTCAGACAATTATTTTCTCTAATTAGTCAATTTTTTTTCTTTAAAAGCCAAGCTGTTATTCTGTAAATTTTTCATTCAAAATTAAATAAAACCAACTGATTTTCTATTATTACAAACCATTTATTTTGTAGATAATTGAGAAATTTTGTACATCTACGCTAAAAATTCATATTGTTAAAATTATCTAAAAACAGGCTTTTTATCAAAAAATAAAACTTTTATAAAAGTCAAAAAAAAAGATAACGTATAATCTATAAATCTACCGCATTTTAGCAACAATTCAAATAGATATTTTAATTTCAGCTTCGGCTATTAAAGAGTTACTATTTGATAATTTTAAATGGTGAGCTTAAATGGTTCATCCCTCGGGAAAATATTCAACTAAACTTTATCATTTGTCAGTTCAACAAACTCGTTGTAGTAGTACTTTCTTTCCAACAAATGGGCTATTTCAAAGATTTTATTCGATAAATGACCACTTAATATTTATCTCCTATCGTTGACTTTGTAAATATTTGAAAAATGGCTACATTTAAAAAATATCTAAATTTCAATCTCTTAATTTAACCCACTATGACAAAACAAGAATTGCTTGAAATACTAAATAGCAATGGACTCGAAAAACTCGCAGTAAAAATTGAACCTACCCTTCGTACTGCCATTCGAATTAAACCAATTGAATGTGAAGAAGACAAGATTAAAATAGGACAAAGTAAATTTGGCGGACAGCCAGATTTACCCGAAAATATCGCTTGGGTGAAAGACTTTGAACAAAATTCTTTAGCATTTATAGCTCAAATAAATCTGCATGAAGTGGCTCGTTTAGATACCGAAGATTTATTACCTAAAACTGGCATTCTATATTTCTTTTACGATGCTACACAAAGTGCTTGTGGTTTAGAAATTGCCGACCGAGAAAATAATATGTTCAAAGTAATTTATTACGACGGGGATTTAGATTTGTTACAACGCAAAGATTTTCCTGATGACTTGCCTGAGGAATCAGAAGATGAATACTCACCAAATACCGCTCGATTCACTCCCGCAAAAATCAAGATAAATCAAGAAATCAGTTACCCGTCGAATGGAGAGACCATTTATGAAGATTTAACTTCTGAAGAATACGATATATTTGCAGAAAATTTTTTCGAAGATGATTCAATTCATAAACTTTTGGGATATTCAAATAATTTACAAAATCCAATGGAAATAGAGTGCGAGTTAATAACCAATGGCATTGTACTTGACGACCCAGATGCTTACGAAACGCCAGAGGCTATCGCACTTAAAGAAAATGTTGGCGATTGGCGACTTTTATTACAAGTTGATAGTACCGAAGAAGGAGAAGGATCAATGGATTTTGCTGGTGGCGGAACGATTTATTATTGGATAAAAAAGCAAGACTTACTCAACAAGGATTTCGATAAAGTGTGGTTTAGTTTACAGAGTTACTAAAAGCAACAAAGTCTACCATAATTATGACACAGATTTTACGGCTACTTCTTGTAAATAGAAATTATGCAGAAATGAGGATTAAATGATTTTGGGGCGAGAATAATCTCAAAAATATCGAACTTACTTAAGTTTTTTAATTTTCATTATAAAATTCAAACTCATGTTTTGCGGTTGTTGAACGGTGATTTTCGTTCAACAACCGCAAAAATTAATTTCCTTTCTTCTTTTGCTCTTTATCAATTATTACACCCGTAACTCCTCCTAATCCTGCACCGACTAATCCACCAATTAAAGCTCCTTTGCCAGGTTTATTATTTCGAGAAATAATTGCTCCCGAAACCGCACCGACACCAGCTCCAATTAACGCACCTTCGGCCGCTCTGCTAATCTTTCTTTTTTTCTTTGCATGAACTACTTTAACAGCATCTGGCTGATTATCAACAGCTTTATAGCTTGAGTAGTTTTTTGAACTTGATTTTGAACTTGACATTTTTGCCGCATTAGCAGTTTTTGCATTTTGTATTGAATCAAGGGTAAATCGTTTTGCAGCCTCTATTTGGGCTTCCAATCTCATTGAATCAATCACCGATTGTTTGGCATCTTTGATTTGAATCTGCGTTGTCATCGAATCAATGGCCATTTGTTTGGCATTTTTCACTTCATTTTTCGAAGCATTGGTGCAAGCAAACATAAAATACGATGCTGAAATAATCATTATTAGCTTTTTCATAAATTTTACCTATTATAGTGAATTTCTGAACTAAAGTTCAGAAAGAAATAATCTCACTAATCGTATTTTTTACGTACGAAATGTGTTGTTATTTAGTTTAAAAAAACTATACCAGTCTAAAAACTGACGAACAATTTAGATACGTTAGTTATTTGAACACTGAACTAAAGCCAAAAACCTCCGCTAATAATCATTAGCAGAGGTTTTATGTCAATTCTCGAATTAAATATTACCTAATGGAAAACTTACGCCAATATTAATTCCTAAGTTACCATTTGTGATGTTACCATTTGTAGTAGTAATATCCGTCAAGCCCAAACCATAACGAACGTCCGCATTAAGCCAGATTCTATTTGCCAAAGCATAATTAAAACCTCCGCCTAAAGTTACCCCAAATTCGGTACTCTTATAAAGTCCATTGAAGTTAACGTCGTTGCCATTTTTATCCTTTGCACTTGACAAAAAGTTCACGTGAGGGCCAAGAAATATTTTTGGACGAAATGAACCAGTTGTGCCTTCCCCCGTAAAATAATACGTCGCTAAAACAGGAACTTGAACATAATTCAAATTAAGCTCTTGAGAGGTATTATTCACTTTTGCTCCCAATTGGTTGTACAAAACTTGAACACCAATTCCAAACCAACGTTTACTGCTATAATTAAAAAAACCTCCAGCGGCAAGACCCGTTTTGGCAGTTGTATTATCTAAACCATGTAAGTTTGAGATATTCATACCAACCAATGGACCAAAAGATAAATTTTGAGCCATGCTAACTCCGCTTACCAACATGAATGCTGAGATTAATAAAAATGCGTTCTTCTTCATAATAATTTAATGCTAATGATTTAATTTTTAACTGTATTACGAAGAAGGACTTTAAAATACTGTACCACATGTGAAACGTAGAAATATAGCTTTAAAACGAATTGAATGGAATTTAAAACAAAATATAATACATTAGCTATCAAACAGTTAAATATTTCCCCATTCAAATTTTATATTTTTCATCGAAAAAATAAATTCCCAAAAATCCACAATCTACCTTAAAATGGCAAAAATGAGGACTTTTGGGAATAAAGGTTTAATAAAATACTAACCCATCACTTATCAAAGACTTAGCATCAGCTTAGGGTAAATTTAACGGAACAATTAAATAATAAAAACCACAAAGTGGGGAAATTTGGGGAATTTAAGTTTTCAGAAATAAAGCCAGAAACTCATAACTCGTACTATCTCCCCATCCAACCACCATCGACGGTTAAAATAGTTCCGTGAATATAACTTGAAGCTTCAGATGCTAAAAATACCGCAGGGCCGCTAAAATCCTCGGCAAGTCCCCATCGGTTAGCAGGAATTCTACTCAAAATTGAGGTACTTCGTTCTGGGTCATTTCTTAATGCTTCGGTATTATCAGTAGCGATATATCCAGGAGCGATCCCATTTACATTTACCCCTTTACTTGCCCATTCATTAGCCAGTGCTTTTACCAAACTGCCCAATGCTCCTTTTGATGCCGCATAACCTGGAACATTTATTCCACCTTGAAAAGTTAATAATGAACAAGTGAAGATAATTTTCCCACTTCCTTGAGCAATCATTTCTTTTCCAAATTCACGGGCTAAAATAAACGGCGTATCAAGGTTGATATTCAACACGCTATCCCAATATTCATCTGAATGTTCAGCGGCTGGTGCTCGTTTAATAATACCCGCATTATTCAACAAAATATCCACTTTGGGGTTTTCGGCTTTTACTTTTTCAATGAACTCATAAACCTTTTCTCTATCCGATAAGTCGGCTTGATAGGCAGTAAATTTACGACCTAACGCTTGAATTTCCTGTTCAATTTCACTACCAGAAAGCTCCAAGGAACCCGATACGCCAATAATATCGGCACCTGCATTTGCCAAACCCAAGGCCATTCCTCGCCCAATTCCTTTATTGCACCCTGTTACTAAAGCTACTTTACCAGTGAGGTCAAAGTTTTTAAAATTATTCATATTTTGATTGATTAATATTTAACTGGATTTCAAAATTTATTCAATCTTGAATCTCAAAAAGACATTTCTTAAGTTTTCCTTGCCTCAAACAGTTGATAATTCTGAACTAAATTAATTTCCAGCACTTTTCTTTTAAAGCATAGAATGAGCTTATTTTACTAACTGAAGTTACAAAATCAGCCAGTTTTAACGATTTTAAGTTAAAATTGCTACTTGTATTTCTTAAACCAAAACGCCAAATTTCTCTCTGGAAGCCTTAATTTCTTGCATATTGAAATTTGCCCAAGCGGCCAAACTATTAATATACGGCAAAAGACTTTTACCCAATTCGGTAATTTCGTACTCAACCCTCGGCGGAACTTCAGGATAAATAGTTCTTTTAACCAAACCGTCCGCTTCCAAGGTCCGAAGGGTAACCGTGAGCATTTTTTGAGAAATATCTTCAATTTCTTTGTTCAATTCATTGAAACGCATTTTCTCGTTTTCACCTAAAATCAAAATGATTAATATCGACCATTTATCGCCAAATCGGTCTAAGACACTTCTAACGGGACAATTTTTAGTATCCCATTTACTTTTTTCTAAAATATTTTTCTCCATAACTCACTGATTTTCAATATTAGTTACTTTTTAGTAAGCATAAAACCAAAAAGTACCTTCTTGTTTTATGATGACCATTTTTGCAATATTTGCATACTAAAAGTAAGTAACTAACTTTTAGTATGCAAGAAAATTTCATCTTTTTAACACAATAATTATGAGCAAGATTTTAGTAACTGGCGTAACGGGGCAATTAGGCAAAGCAGTAATTGACCTTCTAATCAATAAAGTGAGTGTTTCAAGTTTGGCGGTTTTAGTGCGAGATGCAGCAAAAGCGGAAAACCTAAAAGCACAAGGCGTTGACATTCGTGTTGGTGATTATAATGATGAAACTTCATTAGTAAGTGCGTTTGAGGGCATTGACAAATTATACTTTGTTTCAAGCAATGATATTTTAAATAGAACGCAACAACATCAAAACGTTGTAAATGCAGCAAAAACAGCCCAGGTAAAACAGGTTATTTACACGAGTTTTCAACGGAAAAATGAAACAGAAACATCCCCTATCTCATTTATTGCCGAGTCTCACCTTAAAACTGAACAATTTATAAAAGAATCAGGACTAAATTATACCATCTTGAAAAATGGTATGTATTTGGATGTTCTGCCGATGTTTTTAGGTGAAAAAGTAATTGAAACGGGTACTATTTTCTTCCCTGCGGGTGAAGGAAATATTTCATTCACGCTTCGGAATGAGATGGCCGAAGCATCGGCGGTTATTCTTACGAGCGATGGTCACGAAAATAAGGAATATGACTTTAACAATGAAGAAACAGTTACTTTGCAGGAAATTGCAACTTTGTTGAGTGAAATTGCTGGAAAAACAATCAACTATATTTCACCAACGCAAGAAGTCTATATCGAAACGCTTTCTGCGGCAGGTGTACCAATGGAATACGTGGGAATGTTTGCAGGTTTTGCGGAAGCATTTGAACAAAATGAATTTGACCAAACCAGCAATACCATTGAAACCTTAATTGGCAGAAAACCACTTACGATTAAAGCATATTTGAAGCAAGTTTATGCAGTCAAATAATGGTTGTAATTGATAAAATTGAAGGAAGATTTGCTTTAAGTGAAGACTTCCTTCAATTAGATTTTGGGATTCGCATTTACAAGTATTTCTCCACGGCAAAAAACGTTACTTCTCTCAATAAACCCGACGCTAATAATGGATTCGATTTTTGATGGGTTTTCCAAACTGAAAACGTTTTCCATTGCCCAGTTTTGCATGATTATTATTTACTTGATTATCAACGCTACTATTTGAAAATATATCAGAAGAAAATCGTTAATTCGTTGAAGTTGGGAAGAAAAATAAACGGAAACTATTATTTTTCAAGCATTTCCTTCACCATGATTGGCAAAATAGGACTGGCATAAAATGACGAAAAACCATTTTTGAACTGGCTAATATGCGTCAGAAAAAAGCCATAGACATTATTTTTCTTATCAATCCATGGATAAGCTCCTGCCCACGACGGACTGCTAATTAAAGTAGCGTCCCCGTGTTTGTTGATTTCTTCTCGCCATTCGCCAAGTCCATAAATAGCCTTTTGTTGGCTACCCCTTACTCGTTCTACAAATTCCCCTTTGGACACATTGGCGTTCTTTATTTGGTCGGCTTGCATGGTTTTGATTGCTTTTTCAGATAAAATTCGCTTGCCTCTGAACATCCCTTGATGATGAATCATTTCCAGAAAATTGATATAATCTTGTAAACTTGCCCTTGCTCCACCGCCTAACATGGGAGAATGCCCGCCCGAAGAGTCCACGGGCGTAAAATGGGTTGATTTCATGCCTAAAGGCTGTGCTATTTTTTCTTGAAAAATACGTTCCCAATCTTTACCTGTGGCTAATTCAGCCATTCTACCCACTACTTGCATCGCTAAACCGCCATATTTGAACTTCATTCCTGCGAACGTATCAGCGGGTAAATCCACCAAATTGGCAACCGAAACAGCTAAACTTTGTGCAATATCTATAGGTTTTCCTTTGGGCTGATAATCAGGATAACCAGCCGTATGAGATAGCAATTGAGCCAAAGTTGCCTCTCCTTTTTCGTCTTTCAATTCGGGTAGCAATTTCTTGGCTTTATCGTGCCATGATAATTTTCCTTCGTCAACCAACGCTGCAATGGTAGCGGCCGCCAGCCATTTGCCAGCCGAAGCAATAAACACAACCGTTTCGGGTTTATACGTACCAAAATATTGGTTGTAAATCGTTTTATCATCTTTTACAATCATGATAGAAGCTCCTTTGTAATAACCACTATCGACCCAAGACTGAATTTTGCTTTGGATACGTGAAATATCATACTTTTTATCCGTAAATACCTGAGCATTAGTGGATAAGATACTCATTGAAAATATTAAAATTAGTCCAAATGATGATTTTTTATTGCTGATTAATTTCATATTTGTTTAGTTATGAAGCTCAAAAGTTTGCTCAACCGGCTCGGCAGATTGCACTTTTCCTGCTATGCCATATTGCCAAGCCACCACCGTAATTTTCATGGGAAATTTAGTTTTAGTAGGAATTTTAGTAAAAATAAGCTTTCCGTTTTCTATGTATGCCGCTCCTTCTTTTACATAAAAACCAATCGGTAAATCAGCGGAAGATGTAGCATTTAGGGTGATTTCTCGTACGCCAATTTTCTGATTTTTAATTGATTGAAAGTTGATTTTTTGCAAAATTCCTTCTGTATTTTTCAAAGGAAAACGCATATTCAATTGTTGAACTGCGGACTTATAAATCTCATCGCCTTCATTATACGCCAAAAGCCAAATATCATTACTTCTCCTAAGATTGTTAAAACCCATTCTATAAAAACTCAATTGAAACGTAGAATCGTCTAATTTCTTTACGGGGCCACAAATTCGGTTGATTTGTAAAGGTGTTTTCGCAAAATTGCTAACCGATTTCACTCGGGAAGTATCGGCAAAAAAAGCCTTTAATCTAAAACTTATTCCATCTGCTAAGGGAATAAATTTCAATTGAAAATTTGCGTGTGTTTTTACAGGATTCAATACCGTTCCGTCTTGAATTAAACCAAGATGTTGCTCTTTTTTGCTTCTTGCTTTGGCGTAAAAATCTTCGGTTTTATTCACCATTTCTTTATCAAAACACCACGAAGCTACCTTTCTATCGCCTTCATAATTTAGATATGGTTGGGGTTTTGCCAGTGGCAAACTATCTTTTCGCCACCTGTCCATCAACCAACCTTTAATGGGGTTAATCGGAATAAGGGGTTGATTTTTTTGTTTTGGTAAACGATAGTGAGCGGCTTTTTTGAGAAACATTGCCACATAATCAACCATGGCATTACTGTAATCAAAATGACCGTGACCTGCATCGGCAAAGAAAGAAATAGGCGTTTTGGGATGTTTAGCAACATATTCAAACCCTGGCTCAATTCGCTTTTCCCACCATTCAAATTCGCCCATGACGAATAAACTTGGTACGCCTTCAATGGTTCTATTTCCCCAATCAGGATTGGGGCGACCGCTTCCTGTCAATTTTGTTAAAGGCGAATCTCCGTGAATTGAAACAATCGCCAAAGTTCGATTTGGATTCCATGCTCCAAAATTCCAAGGATAACTTGCTAAAGCAGAATGTCCCATCGGCACAATGGGAGCCGTTGATAATTCTGAATAACCCGATACCGCCGCAAGTTCGTCCATCATCGTTTGAAAATTACGCTGAATTCCTTTCTGAAAATCAAATGTAACGTCTAAACTTGGCGTAACCCAAATCTCGGCAAACCCGATTTCTGTCATTTTTTTCCGGAAAATTACATTTTCCAACATCCCTTCTTCCACCATGTTGTGCATACACAGAACTACTCCTTTTACCTGTTTGCAGTTTTCGGGAATCCATAAAAATGCTTGTGGATTTGCGTTCGTTTCTTGATTAATAATTCCTTGCACAGGAATCGACCACTGCCAAACTTGGGCATGGCTTATCAAAGAATAAAAAGTTAATAGAAGAATGAATATTATTTTCATATTTTTAAGTTACGGCTATTTTAAATCCCAATAAATCACATAACGTTCTCGATGAATATCAAATAAAGGTTTTAGCGTAATTCCCTCTTTTACAGTCTTGAAAGTGAGCAACTTACCTTCTAATGGTTTAATGTCGTTCGCTAAATTAAGTCTATCAATACTTAGATTTTTGATAAGATTTTGAGGAATATTATAGTTGTAGGTATAATAATCGTTGTATA
>JAZKDE010000068.1:0-25228 GCA_040387735.1 Bacteroidota bacterium | reverse complement strand
CTTTTGAATCCAGTTCAATCGTCTTTCTAAAAAGGTAAATACCATATTTTGAACCATCCGTATTTGGCACAGAAATCCATTTTGCTTGCCATACTTTCTGAATATATTGCAAAGGAATTTCTTGTGCAATCGACTGATTTGCAAGAAATAACACACAAATAAATACCATTAGTTTGTGTGTTATATTCGACTTAGTATTTGAATTTAACTTCATTATTGTATCTGTTTTGTTTTAATAACTTACAAATTACAAATAAAAAGCGAATCAACTGATTCGCTTTTTAATCATTATCCAATTTCAATCTTAAAAGATTTTCGTCAATTAATACCCTGCATTTTGCGTTAGATTCTTATTAAGTTGACGGTCTTGCTGAGGAATCGGGAAAATCAATTGGTGCTTGTCAGCAGCCATTGTATAACCCAAAGATTTACCAAATGAATCTTTTTGATTATTCATAATATCAACCACATTCACAACGCCATTTTTATCAGCCCGTTTTAAATCATTCCATCTCGTACACTCAAAAACCAATTCTAATTTTCTTTCGTTTAACACTGCCAAAGCCAGTTCATTTTTTGTTTTAGCGGTTGTATTTGCCAAACCAGCTCTCTTTTTAATTTGATTCAATAAGGTTGTTGCCGCATCAAGATTTCCTAATTGAACATTTGCCTCAGCCGCTAATAAAATTATATCTGCCAGTCTTACAATCACGATATTATCATCACTTGCAAAACCATTTGGATCTGGGTATTTAAACATAAATGGTATTGCTTTATTGGAATCCCACGCATTTACGGGCATATTGAAACTTGCCGTAGTAACTGCAAAATTGATAGTTGCCTTGTATCTCGCACCATTATCGCCCGCCGCTGCAAAAGCATCAATCAATGATTTTGAGGCAATATTTCTTTTCGGAAATTTGAAATCTGAATCCACAAAAATATCGAAACCAAAGAAATTATAGGGCGTTCCACCACCAGGCACTTGAATTTCAAAAATAGATTCAGTTGTGTTCTTATTCTTATTACTCCACAATTTCCCAAAATCAGAAACCAAAGAATAAGTATTGCTACTGATAACTTTGTTGGCGTAAACCAAACTATTGGCATAATCACCCATTTGAGCATACGTTTTGGCTAAATACGCCTGAGCAGCTCCTTTTGTAGCTCTACCATATTGATTATTGTATGGTTTAAGTGGCAAATTACTTTCCGCATAAACCAAATCTTTGATAATTTGAGCATACACTTCCTGTTCTGTATTTCGGGCTGGATAATAATTCCCACCTTGTGAAATTGAAGTGATGATAGGCACTCCACCATATTGAGTAACTAATTCGTAATAATTTAATGCTCTTAAGAAAGTTGCTTCTGCCAATATTTGTTCTTTACGAGTTGTGCCATTCCATTTTAAATCTGTGATGGCAGGCACATCGGATAATACTGCGTTGGCGGCTGAAATATGAGAAAATAAATCTTGATAGCAGCCTTGGATAATGCCATTGGAAGCATCAAATTTAAAGTTTTCAAGTAACCATTCTTGTGGATTATCACCATTAACATAATGACTGTCATTAATTCCCTCGGTAATATAATAGCGATTATACTGATAATAGCCATTGGTAGCTAATCGACTATAAGCTCCCGTCAATTCATTTTCGGCATCCTGAGCAGTGGTTAATGTTCCAGAAACTAAACTTGATACAGGTTTTAAATCTAAAAAATCTGATTTACAAGAAGTGAGTAATGTTACAAACATTACCAACACTATTGATTTGATATTAAATATTATTCTCATTACAATATGATTTTTAAAGTTGGATATTGAGACCTAACGTAAAGGTTTTGGCAGTTGGATATGTTCCTCTGTCAATTCCAAGTGATAAAAGAGAAACGGCACTACCAGTGCTTGAAGCTTGGTTATTTGTACCTTGCCCATAAGCATTTACTTCTGGGTAATAGCCAGAATAATTGGTAAGTGTCAATAGATTTTGAGCGGTAAAATAGATTTTCGCACCACTTAAACCTAACTTTTTTACTAACTGATTACCCAAATCATAACCTAATGTTAGGTTACGCAAACGAACAAACGAACCATCTTCGATAAATTGAGATGAAATACGGTTTTGCTGTTTTGCCGCTTCTGCTGAATTTGCTCCTCTGTTGCCCAACGCTCTTGGAATATCGGTTACATCGCCAGGTTTTTGCCATCTGCGTAACACAGCAGTGCTTTGATTCGTAAATCCAGACATGGCTTCCGTTTCCATACGCAACGAATTATAAATATCATTTCCTTGCGTGCCATCAATCAATAGTGAAAGACTCAAATTCTTGTACTTAAAATTGTTCGAGAACCCAAATGTGTATTTTGGTAATGCACTACCGATTTGTTCTAATTTATCGCCATAGATTAAATTACCCGTCTCAGGACTCACACCACTGGTTTTGTACCCCCAAAAAGTACCCAAAGGATAATTATTTTTGATAATTTGCGTGTAAAGTGGCACACGGCTACCTGCTACTTGTACTGCACCCGTTTGGAAAGAAATATTCTCATCAATACCTTCTACTTTGTTGCTGTTAAAAGAAATATTAAAATTTGAATTCCATTCAAAATCCGTTTTATTAATAACATTGGCATCCAATGAAATCTCAATCCCTTTATTTGTATTGAAACCAGGCAAATTCAAAGCCGTCAATGCTCCACCAGTTGTTAATGGTAACTGTTGCGTAAAGATTAAATCTTCAACTTTTTTGTTATAGTAATCAACGGTTAATGTTAGATTATTTTTAAGAAAACTTACATCAAAACCGATATTGGTTTGTATAGCAGATTCCCATTTCAAATCAGTATTACCTAATTGATTAGAAGGACTCACACCCGAAGATGCAGCACCACCATTATACGCATACGGAGCTCCAGCATTCAACAAACTGTAAGATGGATACAAAAGTGTGTAAGGTGGCAAATTACCTGTTTTACCCCAACCCGCACGAATTTTGAGGTTTTGAACCCAGCTTACACCTTCCATAAATTTCTCGTTAGATACTTTCCAGCCTACTGAAAAAGCAGGAAAACTACCCCATCTTTGATTCTGTCCAACTCTTGAAGAACCATCTTGTCTGAAAGTTGCCGTAGCCAAAAAGCGATTATCAAACGCATAATTCAATCTTCCAAAATACGAATTTGTTGACCAGTCGAAATTGCCCGTATTTACCGTGAAATTAGAACTTGCGGCGTTTAAGGTTTTCACCACATTAGAACCAAATCCTTGTGCTGACTGGAACGAATTGAAGATGGTCTCTTTCAACGCTGCCGTACCAACGATGACATCAAAAGAGTGTTTTCCAAATGCTTTTTTCCAATTAAGGGTATTATCTAAGCCCCATCTAAAAACTTCGTTGTACAAACTGTTGGCAGCACCACGAGTTGGAATACCCGTTAAACTTGAAAAAGGGTCTTGAAAATAATCTCTTTTTGAATTATTAAGCACCGCATTAAATTGACTTTTAAACTTAATGTCAAACGGCAGAGAAATTTCAACAAAAGCATTTCCTAAAAGATTATTGCCAATCGTTTTATTTTCACTATTGTAGATATTTGAAATCGGGTTTTCGCCAGAATACAAATTACTCGTTCCATAAAGTCCAGGATATGGAGAACCCGCTCCATAAAAAATTGGCACATATTGTGGCGTTACCAAAGCACTTGTTACTACTCCACCAAAATTAGCGGATGCGTTATCCGTAATCGTACTTTGGCTCGTTCTGTTATAATTAAGACTACCGCCAACTTTTAAATAATTGGTAGCATTTTGTTCTGCACTAAGTTTTACCGAATAACGGTCAAAATTTGAACCTTTTATAATACCATCTTGCGTAAGATAGCCAAGTCCAAAATAGAATTTTCCGTTTTCAGAACCACCAGAAGTACCTACATTTATGCCTGTTTGAGCGGCATCTCTATAAATGAGGTCTTGCCAGTTATTGTTGGTATTTTGTACATCATAATATGGAGCAATTGCTAATGGAGCACCACCAATTTCTGCTTGTAACGCTAAAAAATCAGTGTTACTAAGTACAGGGAGTTTTTTTACTACTTGCTGTATCGCAGTATAAAAACTAATTTCGGTCAAAGGTTTTCCCTTTGTTCCCTGTTTAGTAGTTACAATCACTACGCCGTTCGTTGAACCAGCCGCTCCGTAAATACCTGCCGCAGAAGCATCTTTTAGAACGTTGATTGATTCAATTGTATTAGGATTAATAGCCTTTAAGTTTGGCGTTATAACTCCATCAACAACATACAAAGGTTCACCGCCGTTTGGAGAGCCAATACCACGAACCCGTACCGATAATTCAGCCCCAGGAGAACCAGAACCACTCAATACTTGAATCCCTGGGGATTTACCCGTAATGGCTTCCGCTGCATCAACAATTGGTCGGCTGGCGATGTCACCCACTTTTACCGCAGATATGGCAGAAGTAATATCTTGTTTCTTTTGGCTACCATAACCAATCACAACAATTTCGTTCAAATTTTGAGATGATAATTCAAGGACAGCTACTATATCAGTTTTTCCGTTGATGGGTACTGATAAGGTAGAGTAACCGACAAAACTGATGTTTAAAGTTCCATTGGAAGGAGCAGAAATCTCAAACTTTCCATCAACTCCTGATGTGGCTCCTTTATTTGTGCCACTAATTAAAATTGTTGCCCCTTGTTTCGGCAATCCTTTTTCATCAAATATTTTTCCCTTAATATTAAGATTTTGTGCTTGCCCACAAAGCGGAAGAAATATTGAAAGAAAACATAAAATAAGTAAATTTTTAAATTTCATTTTTCTTAGATTTTTTAAAATAAATTGAATACTAAAAGCAATATTAAGTCCTTTATTTAACTAATGTTTGTTTTCAGTATGTTACAAAAACACATCAAAACATATAAATAAATATTACAAAAACACATCAAAATAATCTATAAATGCCTGATTGTCAATACACATATAGTATTAAATACTTAATTCTATTTTTCAGAAATATGTAAAATGCCTATTATCAGCTTAACTTCACTAAATGAAATATGATGTGTTTATTTTCAATTATCAATTACGGACATGAGATTAAGATTATATTATTTTTATTTGATTATGAGGCTCTCAAAAATGTTGGCAGTAATCAGTATTAGTTTGATTTCAAGCACATTGTTGGGACAAGACAAACAGATTGGTCTTCCTGAAATCAGAAACTATAATAGATTAAACTATAAAGCTGACCCTCAAAACTGGGACATTAATCAGGATAAAAATGGGAACATCTATTTTGCCAATAACAAAGGGCTGGTTCAATTCGATGGGTCAACTTGGAGAAGATATAATTTGCCTAATGGCGGATTGATTAGATCATTTAAAATTGATAGTTCTGGAAAAATTTTTGTTGGTGGTATCAATGAATTTGGCTTTTTCAAACCCAATTTGAGTGGTAAAATGGAATATTATTCCCTTTCAAAAAGGGTTGATAAGAATGTACTCAAACTTACTGATATTGTCTGGAAAATACATATTCATAAGGGCGAGGTATTTTTTCAATCTTTTGCCAAGGTATTTATTTTCAAAAATGATAGGTTAAGAATCGCAAACCCTCCGAGTCGATTTCAATTTTCGTTTCAAGTAAATAATCGGTTGTATTTTCAAGACCATAAAATGGGACTTCTGGAGTATCGCAATGGAAAAATGATTGTTTTGCCAGAAACTAAGGTTTTTAATAACGGGGAGATTTGGGGGATTATCCCGTTCCCTCAGTCTAACAAACTGTTAATTTCTACCTTGAATGACGGGCTTTATGTATATGACTTCAAAAAAGTAAGTATATGGAATACCGAAGCAAATAGTTTTATAAAGAAATATGGTTCGTTAGGTGGCGTTTTTTTGAAAAATAAATTTATTATCAACACACCCACAAATGGGATTATTAAATGTGATACAACAGGAAAAATAATACAGCACATCAACCTTAAAAATGGATTACAAAACAATGTTGTACTTTACTCATTTGTTGATAGTAAGCGTAATCTTTGGTTAGGTTTAGGAAATGGTATTGCATTTTTGAACGAAAATTCTGCCTTTACCCATTTGGGAGGCTATTATAACCTCAGTAGTGTTTATGCTGCTGCTATTTACAGAGAAAATATCTATGCAGCAACCGATGAGGGGCTTTTTTATCATTCTTTAAACGGAAATATTAAGGATAGCCCATTTCAATTTGTTGAAGGTACATCTGGACAAAACTGGAATATACAGGTAATTGATAATCAACTATTTTGCGGAAGTAATAAAGGTGCATTGTTAATCAAGGATGGCAAAATTGTACAAACCATTGATACAAAGGGCTATTTAGGGTTTAAAAAAATTCCTAATCGACCAAATACCCTTGTTGGTTCTATTTACAGTGGCTTTAGTATTGTTGAAAAAGCGGGGAATAAATGGGTATTTAAACATAAAATTAAAGGGATTTATGTCTATCCATTTTCCTTTGAAGTGGACGATAAATACTTGTGGTATAAAAAAGATGACTCTATTTATCAAATGGAATTTAGTGATGATTTAAAGACGTTTAAAAGTGTAAAAAACTACGATAAATTATCTGATGAAGATAGAGGAATCGGGAGTGTTCAACTGTTAGATGGTATCGTTTATTTTCAGTCTAATAATCATTTTTACCGCTATTCTCAAGTCTCAAATACCTTTGTTAAAGATGAAAAATACACAAACCTTTTTAAAAATATCCCCATCGTAAGTACCATAAAAGAAGATACTTTGGGTAATTTATGGTATAATTTCAACGAGTCATTAGGCGTGTTAATGAAATCAAAAAATGGTTCATACAAGAACATTATTGCCCCATTTTCTAATCTGACGAATAATTTATTAACAAACCACTTCTCAATCAATACCGCTGATTCTAAAAATATATTTATTGGATTAACCGATGGGTTGGCATTCTTTGATGCTAAACAAATGAATAATTATGATAATGAACCTGTTGCGATGATTAGAAGTTTTTCTTATCCTGATACCTCTTTTGTTTTAGGGAATGGGCAACAGGAATTAACGCTTTACAGGATACCTTATAAATCTAATCATGTAGTTTTCACCTTTTCATCACCGACTTATGACAACCTTCAAAATGTTGAATTTTCATACAAATTAGAGGGTTTTGATAACCAATGGAGCGATTGGTCAAATGCTTATACTAAGGAGTACACCAATCTAAGAGAAGGTAATTACAAAATGATTGTTAAAGTACGAAACAGTTATGGAATACAATCCAAAGAAACCTCATTTCCCTTTAAGGTAGCTCCTCCTTGGTATCGCCATATTATAGCATACTTGGTATATATTGCATTCACGCTTATAACGATATACCTTATACGCAAGCGAATAGCGATGAAAATTCGTAGAAATAAATATTTAGAATTGGTAGAACAGCGAAAATTATATTTGGAGAAAGAGGTTAAAATTCGTCAGGAACAATTTGAGTTAGAACAAGAAATTGTAAAACTCAACAATGAAAAGCTGAAAGCTAAAATCCTATTTAAAGACAAAGAGTTGGTTAATAATTCGTTACAAGTTGTCAAGAAAAATAAGATATTAAATGACATCATAACAAAACTGAAAAATATTGAAACCGAAACCTTAGAAGAACCCATTAAGAACCAATTTGCCAAATTAAATAAATCAATTGTGAAAGAAGTAAATTCAGATAAGAGTTGGAAAAACTTAGAAAACCACATAAAAAATGTCCATTATGATTTTCTAAAACGATTAAAGGAAAAATATCCGACCATTTCACCGAGAGAACTTGATTTATCGACCTACTTATTAATAAATATGTCCACCAAAGAAATAGCGGAATTGATGAATATTACGCCAGAAGGAGTTGAATTGGCTCGTTATCGTTTACGGAAAAAATTAGAACTTAAAAGAAAAGATAATTTAATTAGTTTTTTAATGAATATTTAGTCCACATAAATTGTCCAATGAAGGAGCTTTTAAAACAAAATATATCCAGCCATATCTCCCTTTCTGAAAACGAAATGGAAGATTTCTGTAAACTGTTTCAAAGTAAAATTATTCAGAAGAAAAACTTTCTTTTACGAGAGGGCGAAGTCTGCAAGTTTGAAGGATTTGTAACCAAAGGACTTTTTCGGGTATATCACATTGACAATAATGGGTTTGAGCAAATTCTTTATTTTGCCATTGAAAATTGGTGGATAACCGACATTGACAGTTTTACCAACGAAAAACCTTCACAACTTTTTATCGAAGCCATTGAAGATAGCGAAGTATTACTGATTTCTAAAACCGACAAAGAACTTGCCTATACCAACTTGCCCAAAATTGAGAAATTATTCAGAATAATGACTCAAAAAACGCACGTGGCACTCCAAAGAAGAATGATTGACAATTTGAGCAAAACTGCCGACCAGCGTTACCAAGACTTTATTGAAAAATATCCTCAACTGTTTCAACGACTTACCAACCTGCAAATTGCGGCTTATTTGGGCATCAGCCATGAGTTTTTGAGTAAAATACGAAAGAAAATTGCGAGTAAAATTTGATTGGAATTGATTTATTGAACTTGTTCAATTTTTTTGATAAAGGTAAAGTTGAACTTTGCATCATCATCTAACCAATAAGAAAATGAAGCAAATTATTTCAAACGTATTTTTAACAATCTTAATTTTATTCAAAATGGAAGCACAAGCACAAAATTTCAAATCTATTGAAGCAAAAGATTTAACCCTAAAAATTTACAACGCCTCTGAAAATAGTTTTGGAGTGGCATCAGTTATTATTTCTGGTAAAACAGATGCGGTATTAATTGATGCACAATTTACTTTGGCTGATGCTGAAAAAGTAGCCACTGAAATTAAAGCAAGTGGCAAAAAACTAACAACTATTTTTGTTTCTCACGGCGACCCTGATTTTTACTTTGGATTGGAAGTATTCAAGAAATATTTCCCCGAAGTTACTGCCTATGCTTCACCCGCAACGGTTGAGCATATCAAAGCAACGGCTCAAAAGAAATTGGAAGTTTGGGGCGAGCGTTTAGGTAAAAATATTACCTCAAATGCTATTTTACCACAAGTTTTAAAAGGAAATAGCATTGATTTGGAAGGTCAGAAATTAGAAATCATTGGTTTGGAAGAATTTCCGAATAAAACCTTTGTTTGGATTCCTTCAATTAAAGCGGTTGTGGGTGGTATCAATGTTTTTGGAACTACTTTTCATCTTTGGATGGCAGATGCCCAAACAGCGGAAGCCCGAAAAAGTTGGATTTCAGTTTTAGACAAAATCGTTGCCTTAAACCCTGAAATTGTAATTCCTGCTCACGCCAATTCAAATTCTCCATTCGATATATCAGCCGTGAAACACACCAAAAGCTATATCCAATTCTACGAAGAAGCGTTGAAAACAAACAAAACTTCGGCGGATTTAATTACCACTTTAAAAGCTAAGTATCCAACACTTACCTTTGAAACTGCTTTGCAAATTGGAGCAAAAGTGAATACAGGTGAAATGAAATGGTAAAAATAATGCTATTCAGCTTGGCGATGCTTTTTGCATTGTCAAGCTGTTGTTTTAACAAAAAGGCAATGACAAATCTCGAAATTATAAAAAGCACTTACGAAGGCAAAACTTCGGAAGAAAACGGCAAAAATTTAGCTAAATATGTAGCTGATGATATTGCTTGGACAGAAGCCAAAGGTTTCCCTTATGCAGGAACGTATATTGGTTTAGAAAACGTTACCAAAAACGTTTTTAGTAGATTGGGCAGCGAATGGATAGACTATAAATTTATGCCAGAAGATTACGTTGCCAGTGATGATAAAGTAGTGGCTTTTGGAACTTACACTGGAACATACAAACTCACAGGCAAAGCATTTACAGCAAGAGTTGCCCACGTTTGGAAACTGAAAGATGCAAAAATAATCAACTTTGAGCAGTTTGTAGATAGCCAGCCTGTCAATGATTCGATGAAGTGATAAAATGAGCGTTTATTAATTTACGATGAGTTGAATTAATAAACGCCTCTAAAATGAAAATACTCATAAACTGCCCCGCTGAATCATAAAAAAGGGATTTTTGATTTTATCTTTTTGTTTATTTAGTATCATAGTTGCCGCAGTTTTTCCCATAGCTTCAAAGTCGGTAGAAATAACCGTAATATCCAATAACTCCTTCAAGGTGGTATCATTGAAAGAAATTATTCCAATTTGTTCACCCAACCTTAAACCAGAGAGTCTGACCTTTTTGATGAGGTCAGCCAAATCCGAATCTTCGATTACTAAGAAAATTGTATCTGGCTCTAATTTTTCATCTATTAAATGTTCCTTCACAAAAAAGTCCTTTTTATAACGACTACAAAAAGTACGAGTTCCTCTAATAATTTCAATCGGACAATTATTATCGCTTGGAAAAACTAATACAAGTCGCTTATATTTAATTAGTTGTGTTTGACAACCTTCCAGCGTGTTAAAAACATCCCATTCAAAATCCTGAAAAACGGATGGACAATTCTGTTGATATCGAGGAAATTCTTTGTCCAAGAACATCAGTTTATTGTTAGTTATTTTTTCTAAGGTATTCATAATTTGACTTTCGTCCGCTTGAAATCCAAAGATTGGAACTACAACATAGTAATCATATTTCCCCAAGTTTTCTGCGATAATTTCCTCAAAAAGGTATGGATTATAGTGATGAATTTGTAAATCGACATCCGCCTTATCTTGTAATATTTCTAAAAAAGCGTAATAAATACGTTTTTTGTAGGAACTCAGCTTATTGAGAATTAACAAGATTTGGATTTTATGATTTTCAAGACCATTAACATAAAACCCTTTTCCTTTTACTGCGGTTACAACTCCCCTATCTTTTAGTATGCGATATGCTTTTTCAACCGTATCACGGGATAAATCGGAAGAACTGCTCAATTCGTTCAGCGATGGTAGTTGCTGATTCTTTTTCAGGACACCCTTTTCAATGTCAATGATAATAGAATCGACAATTTTTAAGTATTTTGGTGTTTTTTGTTGGTGGTCAATCTTCAAATGATACATCAATTTAGCTTTATTTTGAATTACGCTATCAGATACTTCAATGATAAAATCCGTGTAGTATAAATCGCTTTATGCTACACGGATTTTAAAGTAAATATTCTATTTCACAACAACTCTAACTCGTTCCAAATTCTGAATTCGGGCAAAAGGCGTATTGTCTGCTTGGCGTTGGGATATTCCTCGAAGCGTAACAAAATAAGTTCCTGCCTTTTTGAAAGTATAGGTTGTGTTCAACATTACACTTGAACCATTTGAATTAACAGGCTTTACGATTCCTTTTACAGGGAACTTCCCGTCCCCTTCAAAATCCCATTCAGCAGACACAACTTTACCCGCATTTTCTGGAACGTCAATGGTTGCCATAAAAGTAACAGGCTTACCAATTTTTGCTTTTGCACTCACCGAACCATCAGCTTTAAGCACAATTGTTGGTTGGATTCCTTTACGTTCACTGGCTTTGGCTGGAACAATTACTTGTCCATCTTCAATTTTATAAGAAGTGTTAGCTGGCGGGCTAACACCCTTCTCAACCCAGGCACTCAGGTCTCGTAAGGCTTGTTGGAGTACCCCAAGATAACTTACGAGACGAGTAGGGTCGCCTGGATTGGTAAAGTCGGCATGATTGGCATGGTCGGTAAACCATACTCGGAAATTATTATCAATATTTTCACCCAGATTTTCTTTCACTTTTGTGCGATACCAATCAGCTTGCCACGGAAAAGCCTCGCTATCCCACAAAGATTCTAATAAAATCATTTTTCCTTTAAACTTTCCCGATGGTAATACTCCCGAAGCGGCTCTTGTAAAAAGAGGTCCCAATTGCATGGGGCGTTGTGGATAAATCGGTTTGCCGTCGGCATCTCTAAACTGATTCCAAACGGTGTATTCTTTGCTCGGTACTTGGTGACGGTGATAAGTTTGTGCCGCAAGAAAATTGGAATTATCAACCTGTACTTCATCTCCTATTTGAATAGAAGCAAGCACTTTGGGGTCAGTTGTTCCAACGACAATTTTGTCGCCCGAAATTTTTGATAAAAATATTTTCTTACCTGCTGCTGCACCCGTTTTTATGATGAGGTCGCCACCTAAAAAATCAACATCGGGCAATACATTTTCTATTTGAAAAGCAACAGGCATTGAGCCGTCTTTTCCGCCCATACTTTTCCATGCGGCATCAGCACTTCCACGTGCTTCTCCTGCGGTAGGTGCTGGAACCAAGCCCATTTTACTTCCTTCCTCGGCGGTAATGACCATCTTTATTTTACTCGTTTGTTGAATACGTGCTTTTAAAAGAGAGGCAGTTGGATTTGCCCCAAGATAGCCTTGTACCTTCCAAAAATCTTGAAAATAGTGAGCGTCAGCCATTGACATTCCTTGATAAAGTGCCGCAAAAGCATGAATTCCCATGGTTTTATAGTTAAACCATGCTTTAGTAGGAAAGCCCATTTGCGTTACTTCCTTCAAGGCTTCGCTTTCTTCGGTGGTTAGTCCTGCATACATATCGCCACTACCCCCTGGTTCTAAGGCATCCACAATTTGCGGAAATTTGTCTTTTAATACTCTCATTGCGTGCATCCGAACGCTGAATACATTTGGAATAGCCACGGGAGAACCGACCACAAAAGGAACGGCACCGTCCCAAGTAGTTGTGTTTTCTATTGCTCCGATGGTTCGATAAGCTCCGCCACTACCCCCAAAACAATAGCCATACGTGCGGTGTGTACCATAAATTTCAGCCGCTTTTATTCTGGAATATTGAGCGGCAGCTTCATTGGCTTTGAAGGCTACGATTAAAGCATCTTTTCCAAAACCAGCTGCAGGGTCAGTTATTCCACCACCATTAGTTTCTACAAAATAAGCTCCACTGGCAATTGAGAATCCAATTTTGTCGCTCTCGCCTGTTGCACCTTGCGAAAGATTTTCATTATCAGGAACTGGGGTTATGTATTGAAAAAAACGCCCTTGATATTGTTCTTTTACAGGAAAATAAAATGAAAAACGGGTTTCTGTTCCTTTAAAACCCCCATGAATATAACGGTGCTTTACTGGTTTTTCACGCCATTCGTCAATGTCCGTATAGGGATTTTTGAAAATCGGCTCTGTAATAGATACTTCTTGTGCAAAAGAGAGTTCTCTTGCAAATAGTACAATACAGCCAATTATTATGCTAATTGATTTTTTCATGATATAATGTTTAAATTTTTCTTAATTCAGCCATTTTCTTTTGAATAAAATTAGTGGCGTATTTTGGACTAAAACGATATAGAAAATCAAGGAAAGTTGCATCCTTTCCAACGGTTATTCTGAACTTATTTTTCTCCATTGCTTCAATAATTATTTCGGCAGCTTTATCAGCAGGGAGTGGTTTTAATTTAGAATTATTGGCTTTTTGAGTGGGTTTCCCCAACCCTGAATTTTCGGTAATATTAGTTGCAATTGCCCCAGGATGCACCACTGTTACATTAACATTTGTACCTTTGAGTTCAGAAAAAAGTCCTTCGGTAAAAAGTTTTACGGCTGCTTTTGCTGCTCCATAAATTGTTTGCCCAGGGAATGGGATAAAACCACCCAAGCTCGAAATATTGACAATATGTGCTTCTGGACGTTTTAAAAAATGCGGTAAAAAAGCTTTGGTCAAATACAAAGTGCCAAAGAAATTCACATTAAATACTCGATTAATTTCATCATAAGTCAAATCGTTTACATGGATGAAATGTTGAATGATTCCCGCATTATTAATGATTCCATCAACTGACCCAAAATGCTTTATCACTTCGTTAGGCAGTAATTCTACCTTTTCTTTATCTGTAATATCCAAAGCAAATGCCTTAAATTTATCATCATTTACCCCTGCAATTTTTTGAGTTTCTAACAGTGAATTTAGATTAATATCTACGCCCACGACCTTGGCTTGTTTTGCCAATAAGTGTAGGCTTAATGCCCGACCAATACCACTACCCGCTCCCGTAACTACGATGATTTTATTTGATACTTTCATGAGCCTGATTTTAAAGAGTTTTGATTTTTATAACGCTACTTTTAAGCCCCGTTACTTCGGCTCTAATTGTAACTTCTCCAAATTTCCCTGTTGGCTGAACAATCACCAATCCTTTCCCTTGAAACACTTTTTTCTCAGGTTTCTGGAAACTTGACATATCTCTTGGATTGCCATTGCCTACACCGATAATTTTCCCATTGCCTGCTATTTTGTATTTTACTAAAACATCATCAATATTTGGTACAACATTTCCTGCCGCATCTACAATTTCAACAGCAATATATGAAAGGTCATTTTTGCTCGCTTTGATTGCCGTTCTATCAGCCTTTAAGCGAATAGCCACAGGTTTTCCTGCCGTCGTAATTGTTTCTGAGGCAATTTCTTTATCACCTTCGTAGCAACGAGCTACTAATTTCCCTGCAATGTATGGCACTTTAAATGTGGTAGTTATAGAACCTTTTTCAAGATTTTGAGTGGCTATAATTTTTCCATTTAATTCTAATTTCACAACTGAACTTCTGGTAAAAACTCTGACCTGTAAAGAGTCATTTTCATTTCCCGACCAAGTCCAACTTTTCATTTCGTCAGGAAAACCATAAAAGCCAGCAATTTCTCTTTTACCTGCTGGAATTGGGCGGTGAACCAACATCTCAATTTTACTTCTTCGCCAAACGACATCTAAATAATAGGATGCTGATTTTTTATTGCCAATCAAATCTAATTCGCCTGTATAAGAATTAAAAATAGGGAATTGTGGTGACATAAATGTTTCTACGAAATCACCCCCAACAAGACCACCGCCTTGCTTTTTGGTATTCTCTTTAAGGCGTGCCAATCCAATGCCTGCTTCGCCCAAATAATCAATGGCAGCCCAACTAAATACGCCAATTATATAAGGGTTTTTCTCAACATAATCCCAGTTTTCTAACGCTTTTGGCGGGAAATACTCCGTTGCCATCATCACTCTTTTTGGAAATTTCTTGTGGTCGCCTTCATAATATTGCGTAGCATAATTGTAACCACCAACATCAAGGGCATCGAATGAAGGAGCTGTTGCATCCCATTTTTTTCTTTTTAGCAAAGGAATATGGAAGGGAATTGCTGCCGTTACAGGTCGAGTTGAATCCAAATTTTGCACAAAATCTGCTAACTTTTTGGACGTTTCATAGCCCAAACTATCCACAACCTCTGGTATTTCATTACCAATACTCCACATTATTATCGAAGGATGATTAAAGTCTTTTTGAATCATGGAAGTCAAATCTTTTTGCCACCAATCTTTAAAATAATCAGCATAATCATCGGGCGTTTTGTTGATATTCCACATATCAAAAGCCTCGTTTATTACGAGTATTCCGAGTCTATCGCAAGCATCTAAAAGTTCCGCAGAATAGGGATTGTGGGCAAAACGAACGGCATTGTAACCATTTTTTTTGAGTAATTCTATCTTGCGTTCTTCGGCTCTATCAATCGCCATTGCTCCGAGTGGTCCATTGTCGTGGTGAATACAACCGCCTTTTAGTTTTACATTTTTTCCATTCAAAGTAAAGCCATTTTCAGCATCGAATTTGATACTTCTCACGCCAAAGTTTTGTGTATATTGGTCAATCGTTTTACCATTTTGTTTGAGCGTTATTTTGGCTTTATATAAATTTGGATTTTCAATATTCCATAAATTTGGGTTGTTCAAAACAATCACTTGCTCGACTTTATTTTTTCCAGAAACATCCGTTGATTTTAAGATAACTAACTTATTATCAGTTGAATATAATTCTGTTGTAAGTGAAATTTTAGCTATTGAATTTTCAATTTTTGTCGAAATAGAAATCTCTGCTGATTGCTCTGAAACCTTGGAAGTAACAATTTGAACGCCCCAATTTTCAATATGCGTAGGATTAACAATAGACAGCCAAACGTGGCGATAAATCCCCGAACCTGAGTACCAACGAGAATTATCTCCTTCATTTTTTACTTCAACGGCAATCACATTTTCTTTACCAACAGGATTCAAGAAAGCCGACAAATCATACATAAAAGCAGTATAGCCATTAGGATGATTGCCCAAATGATGCCCATTTATCCAAACATCGGAATTCATATACACGCCATCAAATTGGATGCAAACTTTTTTGCCAGAAGTAGATTTGTCCAATGTAAAATGTTTTCTGTACCAAGCCGTTCCACCAACAGTAAAAGCTGTGGCATTTTTACCAATAGCGTTTTTGTAAAAAGGTCCTCGAATTGTATCAGTTGGATTTTCGGCTAAATCTTCAATGCTCCAATCGTGTGGAACGTCTAATTTTCGCCAATTAGCATCGTTGAAATTGGCGGCTTTTGCATCAATTCCTGTGCCTTTTTTAAATTTCCAATTGCTATCAAAGGCTTGATTTCTTCCTGTTTTTATTTGAGAAAAAGCGGATTGGAAAGAGCATAAAATAATGAATGTGAATACGATACGGTTTTTCATATTTTTGTTATTTAATTTTCAAAATTTTCACATCACCAACCAATCCATTTGACATCAATTGTCCTTTTTTGAATTGTCTGTAATGTTTATTTTCTGCCAAAGATTGCCCGATAAAATAGTTGAGTTTGGTTGGTAAAACTCTGATTTCAATATCATTTTTGCCGTTTTGTAAGAATTGACTTATCTCCAAAGTATAGGGTGCAAAGATTCTCTTTCCTGCAAATTTGCCATTGATAAATACTTCGGCTGTGTGGTAAACCTTGCCTAAATCGAGCAAATACAAAGCGTTTGAAAGAAGATTATTTAGTTCAAAATTGCTTTTGTAAATAATTTCAGAACCTATATTCTTGAAAGTTTCATTGGTTTTAAAATCGAAAAGTTTTGTGTTTGCGATGTGCAAGGTATCTGCTGAAATAGCCCAATTTTCAATATTTACCAGCGTTTCAGCATTATTAGGACTTAAATTTGGAATATTGGAACTTGATTTTTCAACACTTTTTTGGGTAGAAGCATTTAAAATTACAGTGCCGTAGGGCGGTAATTGATAGCTAATTTTAGAAGCATTTGAATTATTGATAACCGAACCATCTTCGGCATTAAGCCATTGGCTTGACCTGTATTTTTTATCGAGTGATAGAGAAATCGTTTGCCATTTATCGCTTTTGTTCCAGATAAATTGAATACGACTCCCGTCTGATAATTCTCTGATGATTTGACGAGTAAAAGTGTAGGCTTCTTCAAATTTTACGGATTGTTTTAAATTAGCAATCCAAGTAGTAAGTTGTTCTTTTTCAGTAATTTGTAAAGCACTTTTTTGTTGAATGGCAGTATGTAAGAAACTTTCTACTTTTTTATCATTTTCTTCCCAATTCAAAAATGAAGGCTGCTTTTTTGGCAAATCTCCCGAATTTAAAAACTTCATTCCTTTTGAAGTCAAATTATTGATTTGTTGAGCTGTTTTTAAAGCAATAGTGGTATTATCTGATAAAATCAAGGCTTGATAATGGTTTCCTCTGATGTTGATTTGTTTCTCTTTTGTCAAAGTTGCTTCTTGAATTGAAACGTCATTTACCCATTCCCAAGTAATGCCTTTTACTTCTAATTGGTTAATCAATCTCCACGTTTTTTCTGCCCAAATGCTTTTCTCATTGTGGTGTTCTTTGGGTTTTGGCAACGCTGGTTCAATGACCACCATTTCACCCATAGTCATAATTTCTTCGGGATTTTCGGGCATATCTTCCACTTTCATGTAGGGGAAATAAATCAGCACATCGGTTTTGGGTTTGCCCACACGCAAGGCATATTGTGTGCGTTGAATGTACTGATTGATGTCTTTTTGGTATTTCCAGAAAATATCTTGCTCACCAAAATGCGAAGCAAAATTTACCATACCTAATGCAGCACTTGAAAACGGATACCAACCTTCTTTGGCAAAATCTTTCGGAAAATAATTGTACGGAATACCGTGAAAAATAATTTGGTTTGCCCCAGCAGCAAAAAGTTTGTCAACCGCAATTTTTGTCTTTTGAGGGGTAGTCATGTACGCACGACCTGTAAAAACCACCGATTCTGCCGAAACAATTGGTCGATTATACAAATGAGCTCCCGATGAAACTATTTTCATATTGCCCTCCGAAGCCAACATACTTTCCATTTCAGGAATGGAGGCTAAACCAGCAATCGACATCATGTCCATTGATAAGCCATAAGCCTGTGTTCGGTGCAATAAACCTTGTTTTTCCATGAAATTTTTACTTGTTTTCAGGAAATGTTCGCCTATCAATTCACTCAAAGTGAGGTCATAATCGTAGCGAATTTTAGCATCAACATTTTCATTAAAAGTAAAATCTTTTGGTGCGTGTGGGTTCAAAAATTCTACATAATTATAACCTTTTTGCATATTGACTGCCAAATAAGGCGTTGGGTCATAGCCACGGTGTTTTTTGAACCAAGGAATAAAATCAGCAGAATAATGTCGGTCGGCTTTAAATTCGTAGCTATCATTAAAAATGGCTCGCATTGGATTGCCAAAATAGGATTTCAGACCTGTTCGTTCACCAAATAAATGATTGTATAATTTCAACACTTTGGTAGAATCAAAATGGTCAACTACATAGCCTTGGGTTGGTTCAGATGCCATTGATTTTTCACCACTTGGCAGACTGTAATAGGCAATAATTTTCCAATTTCCTGCTGGTAATGAGCATTTTATGGAATCTCCGATAACTTTATCGGTTAGAATTATACTTGAATTAATATGAAGTGGAACAGTTTTTAGTTTGGCATTTTCTTTATCTCCCACAACTTTTGATGCTACTACGGCTTGCAAAATTGAAGTGCCAACTTTCGTGGCAACTTTGGGCAAAGCTACCCTTATATTTTCTCCACCTTCAACAGTTATCGCCTCAAATTTAAGGTTACGAAAACCATCATTTGCTTCCAAAATAGAACTCCCTGCGGGCCAACCGCTTCCGTTAGTCATGTCAATCATTAGTCCTCTTTTACGGGCTTCTTCCATGACGGTCTTTACGTTTTCGTAATATTCGGGCGTATCCCAACTCATTATTTTTGGGCGATTTTCGGCGTTTATTGGTATTCCCAAATAAAGTGTTTGTAACTCAACACCCGCAAAAGCATTATCGGCAAAAACGTTAATTTCTCTTTGCAATTCAGTTTTGTTTACGTCATTGCCAGCCCACCACCAACGAGCCATTGGTGCAAAGTTTTGACTTGGACTTTTGAATTTTTGGGCTTCAAAATCATATTTCGGAAACCATTTTTGGGTTTGGCTAAAAGACTTTTCTTGATTGAAAATTATCAAAAAAATACCCAAGAAAATATATAAAAATCTTGACATGATAGTAGGTTTTATGGTTATTTGGTATCACTTTCGGCGTATTTCCATTCACCGCTTTTTACGTCTATCGACCAAGGTTTTGGTTCAGATAACCAAAGTTTTCCTTCCCCTATTTGTACAGGCATCCACAGATAACGAGAATCCCATAATTCTTTTGGTTTCCATTGGTCAGCCATAAAAATCACGGTTGTGTCCTTTTTCCCTACGATTTTGATAAACATGGTCGATTGTGAGCTATAAGTTTTTGTTTTGGGTGGAGCAATATCTACAAACTCACTCCAAGGTCCTGATAATGAAGTTGATGTTGCTACTTTGTTTGCATTTGGAGACCAACCCGTTAAGCCTGACCCAACGGCATAATACAAGCCTTTATAATGTACAATTGCACCGCCTTCTAAGGGAGACTTTATAAATGAAGTTTCTTTTTCACAATCCAAAAAATCATCGGAAAGTTGAGCAATATAGAACCCTTTTTCTGGGCGAGATTCAAAAATTAGATAGGCTTTCCCATCATTATCAATGAATTGCCCGATGTCTCTACTTTCTTTTCCTAAGGGTCTGAATGTTTTAATCAATTTAAAGGGTCCTGTCGCCTTATCACTGATTGCTACGCCTACACGGGCATAATCATACGCAAAGTTGTATTTTGAGGTTTTCAAAGCACCGTCAATGTGCATATACATCACATATTTTTTGGTTTTGGAATTGTAATACACTTTTGGTCTTTCCAAAACCCACTTATTATTTACGAGCATGGTATCTGGCTTTGTTTGTGCCATTACATTACCTTTAAATTTCCAGTTCATTAAATCTTTGGAAGAATAGCAACTTACAAAACGGTAATTTGTATCTAAATCTTTACGGCGTTGTTCGCCATACCAATAATAGTTTCTACCCACCTTTATTATTCCGCCACCATGTGCTTGAATCTGATTTCCATCTGTATCACCCCATATTTCGCTTGGGACAATCGCTGTCTGCTTTTGAGCAAACGAAATGGAAGATACTCCTGTAAATAGAGCGATAAATATTGAAACCCCAAGAAAGCTATTCATGATGACTGAAATTCTATTTGTCCAGCAGAAAATGAGATTTTTTTCTACTGGACAAATTTTGTTAAAACTTATAATTCAATGCAATAAAGTAAGCTCTGGGCGGAACACTCGTTGTTGAGTAAACCGCATTTGGATTTGCTTCTTTGGTTGCTTTGGTAAATCCTTGTGTATCCAATGCCGCAGGAAAACCTCCTGGAGCTGACCAGCCCATAATACCAATTTGATTAAAAATATTATTGATATTACCTTGAATTTGTACATTCTTAGTTACGTTATAACCTAAATTAATATTAGTTTGGTCAAATGATGGTAAATAAAAAGCATTGGCCACATTTGCCGCACGACTACCCATATACGACCATTCTACAGAAGCAAATATTTTGTCATTACTGTAAGTCGGTGTGATACGAATCATCGTTTTGGCGGTATTATCCGTTTCATTTCCTGAGTAATCTTGAATTTTATCATCCGCCTTGCCATTCGCTCCTAAAATCCAAGTCTGATAATTTACGGCTGTCGATGACTGAAATGTTGCTACTGAACGAACACTAAGTGTGTTGGTAAAACGATAATTTCCCTCAATTTCTAAACCTTTCGTCTCAAATTTGTTATATAATACTGGCGTGGCATAAATGGTAGATAAGTCTGCGGTTTCTTGTCCCAATTGTTGCGTAGGAACATTGTCTAAAACACTATAAAATGGCGTGATGAATAAACTCATTTTCTCATTTTTCATTTTCAGACCCATTTCTAATTGTTTTATGTTTTGAGATAATGGATTTAAAAATTTATTGAGTCCTTCCGTATTTACATTGATAAAAATATTCATGTCAGGAGCTTTCTCTCCATTAGAATAACGTCCATAAAGTGCGAGGTTTTCGTTAAATTTATAGTTTAAGCCCGCCGAAATTGAAAATGTTTTTACACTTTTATCATAACTATAAGTAGCTCCTATTTTACCCCCTCCATTATCATAGAGAGTCAATGGATTTTTATCTATTCCTCCATCAGTAGAAGGTGAGCCTGTTGCAATTTGGTTTACCCCTTTGATTGCTACATTTTCAAAACGCACCCCCCAATCAAAATTTAATTTTTCGTTGATTGACCAATTATGGCCTAAAAATAAAGCGGTTTGATTTTGAGTAACATCATATATACTAATGGATGAACTTGCTCCATTTCCACCACCTAATACACCACTTTTACCTGTGAGTTGGTAAACTTTTCCTGCAAAGTCAGTATAAGAAATATCCGTTAATTCTGGATGCGGTGTTTGAATGGTACTAAAAGCAGAACCCGCCGCACCATTTAACCTATGTAAATCGGAATGAGCATAGAATCCACCCGCTGTAAAGCTCATATTTTTTAAGCGTTTGGTAATGGTAAACTGATTCACCAATTCTTTCATGCCGTTCTCTTGGAATAAAAGAGGATTAAATAATAACGAATTTTTCTGAGCAGACTCCCCTGGCAGTGAACTATTAATAACAGGAAAATTAAATCCAGCGAACTGACCATTTACGATATTTGGCGTTTGCATAACTGTTGCTAAATTCTTTCCAGAACTCAAGTCATTGAATTTGTAAGTTCCAAATTGCCCCAATTGTCCAATAATATAGTAGTAAATTAAATTGTCAAGAGCAAAAGGGAAAACAATGCCAGTAGTATTCCAAACAGAAGATTTATCGGAATACCTGATTTTATTTTCTACTGTCCAGCCATCGCCAAAATTATGTTCGATATTAAAGCCAACAGAAATATCCTTTGAATGCACTTTATCTCTTGAATCAAAATTTCGTGTTTCGCCAGAATCATTAATCTTAAAACTTGTTTGGACTGAAGGAATTAGCACCGAATTAGTTTGCTCAATACCAGCAGGCAATCTTGGATTTTCAAAGCCAATGGTTGGTAAAGATTCAAACCAAGCGTTATGGTCATCCAAATATTTGGCATATAATTTAAAAGTACCTCCCTTATATTTTTTGACAATATTACCTTTTATTTGTCCTCCATTATTCATTGGATAACCTGGATTTCTCGCTCCGTCCGATTGTCTCCAAAAACCACCAATATTATAGGTCAGACTTTTATCTTTACTCAAAGGGCCATCAAAATTTATATCAGTTCTGTAAAATGGATTTTTTCCATCACCTTCTAAGCCATATTTTGCACGTACTTCTCCCGCAAAAGTTGTTCCGCCAGTTTTAGAAACATAGTTAAAAATTCCCCCAGGGGCATTATTGCCTAAAATCGAAGCCGTTCCCCCTCTTACTGCTTCAACTTTTCCGATAGTAGCATCTGCTCTTAAAAAATAATCGGGACCGTAGTTTCCAAAAGTAGCATTCGTCACTGGTAAGCCATCTTCTTGCATAGATACATAATAATAACCTAACGCTCCTGGGTCATTTGATGCTACAACACCACGAGAATAAACCGCATTCCTGATTTCACCTAATGCTGAATTCACATAAACCCCTGGTATATTTTTCAATAAATCAGCCGCACTATTGGGAACAACCATTGACAATTGTTTGGTATTTAATACTGAAATAGCCACTGATGACTCCATTCTTGAACGTTTATCGAAAACACCTGTTACCACTACTTCGTCCAATGATTCAATATCCTCTACAAGTACCACATTAATTGTACTACGTCCAGAAACACTTACTTCCTGATTTTTGTAGCCCACAGAACTAATAATCAAGATTGCATTGTTGTCGGCACTAATGCTAAACTTACCTTCCAAATTAGTTACCGTTCCTTTTTGTTGTCCTTTAACCATCACCGTTGCCCCTACAATTGCTTCTTGTTTAGCATCGGTAACTTTACCCGTCAATTGGGTTTGTGCTTGTATTACTGTCGTTGATAATAAAACGAAAACAAACAAAGACAGCACATTTCTGCAAAGGGTTTCAAAACTCCTTTGATTAAGTATTATTTTTTTCATTATTTTTGTAATTGTTTTTGTTGGTTACACTGATTTTACTGGCAAAACTGATTAACTCATACTATTCTCGACAAATAGATATGAGCCATTTCAAGCCGATAATGTTTGCAGCATTATCGGCTTTTTTACTTGATGAGTTCATCAAAATTCTTACTTTTTTACTCTTTTCGCCTTCGCATCAAACATTCCCATCAATTGCCCTTTCAAATTATCGTCATCTTCTTTTTTCAAAGGTAAATTAACGTCATAGCCTGATGCTGTGAACGAAATTTCAATCTCTCCATCTTTTTCTTCAATGGCTGTAATTGGAATGGCAGGTTTTGTTGTATCGCCAGTATCTTTTAATTCACCTGTAAGTTTACCGTCTTTACGGATAAGAGTCGTTGTCATTTTACTATCTCCATTGGGCGTACCAAAAATGGTAATTTCCCATTTGCCTGCAAAGAAATCTGCTTTTGGAGCTGGTGTTGTGGTTTGTGAAAAACCATTAATTACTATTCCGAAGAATAATGCGATAAGAATAATGCTTACTTTTTTCATTGTTTGGATTGCGGCTTGTTGCCACGTTTACGTTAAATATTAATATTATTGAATTCTATTGTGAATGTTTTTGATATTTTTAAAACAAAGGTATAATTATTTTCAATTATTGTCTAAAATAAAAGACAATATTGTTTAATATTATTTTATATTTGAATATTCATAAATTATGAATGGCATTTTATAAGGATGGGAAGTACCTTTGCATAAACATTTGCTAATAAATTTTAGATGAGTAGATTCAACGAACAGAGCGTTATTCAACAGCTTGCCATAGACTGTGTAATTTTTGGTTATCAAGAAAGAGAACTTAAAGTATTGATTTCCAAGCTAAACTTTAAGGGAGATTTGTATTCCCTCCCGAGTGGATTTATATTTAAAAATGAGGGATTGGACGAGGCAGCACATAGAATTCTAAAACAGAGAACAGGAATTTCAAACATATTTTTAGAGCATTTCAAGAACTTTGGTAAAGCCGATAGAAATAATAAGCAATTATTTGAAAGTATAATTTCAAATAACCCACATCACTTCAGCGATGAAATTGTCTTGACAAAAGAAGATTTTGAATTTCTTTCAGGGAGATTTATTTCTCTGGCTTATTATGCTTTAGTGGATATAAATAAAGTTACGCCTACAAAAACAGAAATGGATGAATCATTAGAATGGTATAATATCAAAGAAATACCAAAGATGATGCTTGACCACAATGAAATGATAGATAAGGCTCTACAATCTTTACGGTTAAACTTAGATACAAATATCATTGTACTGAATCTGCTTCCAGAAACTTTTATTATGAAGGAAGTACAAGACCTATACGAAACCATCTTTGAAAATAAGTATGCCCGAAATAATTTTCAAAAGAAAATTTTGGAGTTGAACGTATTGGAGCGATTAGAAAAGAAATTCACGGGAGCATCGAATAAAGCTCCGTATTTGTATCGGTTTAGGAAATAATACACCAAGATTAAAATTCTCAAAAAGGTATCCCAAAAATGACTTGACACCTTGACATAGATGGGTACGATTTTTAGGAATTATATACTTATTAATACAGACCCTGAAAGCGGTTTTTATCCAGAATGAAATTGCCCATCAGCGGTTAATCAATATCAAATTTGGAATTTGCATTTTTGAGAATATAGTTCCGCAATTTTGTAATACTAACAATTAAATCATTTTTCTTACAAAATAAACCATCCTATAAATCGAACCTGTTTAAACTTTCTCTTTCGGCTA
>JAZKDE010000067.1:115855-161689 GCA_040387735.1 Bacteroidota bacterium | reverse complement strand
TAGTGTTGCCAACGACGTGCATATCATTACGTATTTTGATGGAGCAATTATTACCGAAAACGACTCTAAATACATTGATTTGGAAGTACATATTACAGGAATGCCCTTGCGAAGAGTTAAGAATTTTAAAGCAGCCGTAAATCAATCATCGGTGAAATGTATCATGTTGGCTGAACCTGAATATTTAGCTCAAGTCAGTGAGAAATTAAAAACAGAAATGCCTCATAAAAGCATTACAACCTCGAAACCATTTTTCTTGGAGATTATGCAATCAGGGATTGATAAAGCAGCGAGTTTAGCCAAATTAGCGGCTCAATTAAATATAGATTCTTCCGAAATTATTGCGGTTGGAAATGCTTACAACGACTTAACTATGATTGAATACGCAGGTTTGGGCGTTTGGGTGGACAATGTAGAGCCAGCTTTGCGTGATAGAGCCAATGTTATTGTGGCTTCTAATAATAATGATGGAGTTGCGGAGGTTATTGAACGCTTTATTCTCGAAGGAGAATTAGTTTAAACTTCAAAAAATGGTCAGACGACAGTCGGACTTTGTTGATATTTTATTAAAAAGCATTAGCAAGTGTTGATGCGGTTATTTACAATTTGAATAGATTTATGAAAAAAATTATTTCTTACAGAGCATTATTTGGAGCAACCAAAACAACCGAACTTGCCGAGTTAAAAACAACTTACAGAAATTTGATTAAAGAATGGCATCCTGATAAAATTCAAGATGATGAAGCCAAAAAAGCGGAGGCAGCAATAAAAAGTAAAGCCATTATTGAAGCTTATGATTTATTGGTTAGTATTGCCCCAGAAACTCATGCGGCAAATGCGGAAGTATATACGCAATTAATCAATACTTCCATCATCGAAGATTTTGATTATAAAGACGAAAAACTAAAAATTATCTTCCCTAACAATGTAGTGTATGAGTACTTTGGCGTACCTAAAAATACGTATGTGAAGTTTGTCAATGCTCCATCGGTAGTACGTTTTGCGAAGAGACATATTTACAACTCATTTACTTTTAGAAATGTGAGTAAATAAGTTTTGAGTTTGAATGAAAGAGCCTCTAATATCGTAATTAGAGGCTCTTTTTGTTTCGTAGACGGTTGTTATTTCAAAACCGAGTGAATTTGCAACTCGTGTTTTCGCTTTTAATCTTAAAGTTCCAAAACGCTCCCACTAAAATTCCTAACTTGATTGGTTAAATCCTTATCTTGTAATAAAGACTTTCCGTAAGAAGGAATCATTTCTGTTATTTTATCAAGCCATTCTTTCGATAGCATTTGTTCGGAAAAACATTCACTCATTACTTCCAACATCACAATTACCGAGGTTGAAGCCCCAGGAGATGCTCCTAAAAGTGCAGCAATTGTACCATCGTGGGCCGTTACTACTTCCGTGCCAAATTCTAAAACGCCACCTTCTTCTTCGTCTTTGCGGATAACTTGTACTCGTTGTCCCGCAATAGCAAGTTGCCAATCTTCATCTTTAGCATTGGGAATGAATTCACGCAAGGTTTCCACTTTTTCCTCCTGCGAGAGCATCACTTGCTGAATCAAATATTTGGTCAATGGTAAATTATGAATGCCCACGCCAAGCATTGGCAAAATATTATCAAATGTTATAGAAGCAGGTAAATCTAAATACGAACCTTCCTTTAAAAATTTGGTTGAAAACCCTGCGAACGGTCCAAATAATAATTCTTTTTTACCATCAATGATTCGAGAATCTAAATGTGGAACCGACATTGGAGGTGTTCCAACTTTGGCTTTTCCATAAACTTTGGCGTGATGTTGAGCAATGACTTCGGGGTTATTGCAGACCAACCATTGTCCACTCACGGGAAAACCTCCAAATCCATCGGCTTCTGGAATATCTGATTTTTCGAGTAAACGAAGAGAGCCACCGCCCGCACCAATGAAAACAAATTTGGTCGTTATGACTTTATCTTCGCCTGTTTTTTCATCTTCGACTTTAATTTTCCAAGTTTTATTGTCTTGTTGTTCGAGATTTTGCACCTCATGATTCAAGAAAACATCTACTGAGTGTTTATCTTTGAGGTGTTTACAGAGGTTGCGGGTTAATTCCCCAAAATTCATATCTGTTCCTCTGAGCGTGCGGGTTACCGCCATTATTTCACTTGGATTTCTGTCATTCATCATTAAAGGAATCCATTGTTTGATTTGTTCAAAATCATCGCTAAATTCCATCCCTTCAAATAAATGGCATTCCTGCAAAGCCTCGAAGCGTTTGCGTAAGTAAGCAACGTCTTCCTCGCCCTGAACAAAACTAATGTGCGAAACTGGATTGATAAAATCTTTGGGAGAACCAAAATAACCGTGTCCTACCAAATACGCCCAAAATTGCTTCGAGATTTCAAACGATTCAATGATTTTAACGGCTTTACTGATGTTCACCTGACCATCATCATCCGTTGGTGTGTAATTTAGCTCACAAAGAGCCGAATGCCCCGTTCCTGCGTTATTCCATGCGTCAGAACTTTCACCAGCTACACGGTTTAAGCGTTCGTATATATCAATTCTTAAATTTGGATTGAGTTCTTTTAGTAAAACGCCCAGTGTTGCGGACATAATTCCTGCACCAATAAGTACTACGTCAACGTCGGTAGAAAGGTCTTTTTCGTTAATGTTCATGCTGTTTGTTACGAAGTTTTTAAATAAATTATTTTAAGAATTATCGAATTTTTACCCTGCAAATTAGCTAATTATCAGGTGTTTTCGGCCAAAGTATTCGTTTAAAAATAAACTTCTGGCGTAAAATTTGAGTTAAAACAAAAGTATAGATTCGGTTTTTATCAAATGAAGTTTCTATATTTGGCGGTTGTAACACCAAGTTACCATTGAAAAAGATATGTCGAAAAACTTAGTAATAGTAGAGTCCCCAGCAAAGGCAAAGACCATTGAGGGATATTTAGGGAAGGATTTTACCGTAAAATCATCTTATGGTCACGTGCGTGATTTGCCCAAAGAAAATGATGCTATTGATATAAAAAATGGCTTTAAACCTACCTATATCATCTCACCAGAGAAGATAAAAGTCGTCAACGAGTTAAAAGCTCTCGTCAAATCTTCTGATGAAGTTTGGCTCGCAACCGATGATGACCGTGAGGGAGAATCAATTTCTTGGCACTTGAAAGAGGCTTTGGGATTGGCGGACGATACTAAGAGAATCGTTTTTCGAGAAATTACGAAAAAAGCCATTCAAAATGCCATTTTAAATCCACGAACTATCGACGTTGATTTAGTAAATGCTCAACAGGCTCGTCGAGTACTTGACCGTTTGATTGGCTTTGAATTATCGCCAGTTTTGTGGTCTAAAGTTAAAAAAGGCCTTTCGGCGGGACGTGTGCAATCCGTAGCGGTGAGAATTGTGGTGGAACGTGAGCGTGAAATTGAAAACTTTGATTCTAAATCTTCATTTAAAATCGTTGCTCTTTTCAATTTGAAGGGCGGAAAGATTCTACAAGCTGAATTACCGAAAAACTTCGAAACGGAGGCTCAGGCAAAAGCATTTTTAGAGAAATGTATCGGAGCCGAATTCAAGATTAAAAACTTGGAAACAAAACCGGCAAAGAAATCACCTGCACCACCATTTACGACTTCAACTTTACAACAAGAGGCTTCTCGTAAATTAGGTTATTCGGTGGCTTCAACGATGTCTTACGCTCAGAAATTATACGAAGCAGGTAAGATTTCGTACATGAGAACGGATTCAACGAGTCTTTCGGAAGATGCAGTTCAGAATGCAACAGCAGCTATTACAGCAGCTTATGGGGCAAATTTTGTTCAAAATCGGGTTTATAAAACCAAAGACGAAAATGCACAAGAAGCTCACGAAGCCATTCGTCCGACCGATTTTAGTGCGAATACAGCGGGTTCTGATTTGAAAGAAAAGCGACTTTATGAATTAATCTGGAAACGAGCGATTGCTTCTCAAATGGCGGATGCTCAGTTAGAAAGAACAACAGCAACGGTTGATATTTCGACAACTTCAGAAGATTTAATTGCCCAAGGTGAGGTAATTAAATTTGAAGGTTTCTTGAAAGTTTATTTGGAAGGAAAAGATGATGAAGACGATGAAGAAAATTCAAAAATGTTACCACCATTGAATATCGGACAAATCTTGGATTTGGATGTATTGAAAGGAACTGAACGTTTTTCTCGTCCTCCAGCAAGATATACGGAAGCAAGTTTGGTGAAGGCATTGGAAGAAAAAGGTGTTGGCCGTCCATCAACTTATGCCCCAACTATTTCAACGATTATTAAGCGTGAATACGTGGTCAAAGAAGACCGTGAAGGAAAAGAACGTTCTTTCAAAGAAATGGTTTTGAAAGACAATGTAATCACTGAAAAAGTTAGTAAGGAAACTTACGGAACGGAAAAATCTAAATTATTCCCAACTTCGGTAGGAATGGTGGTGAATGACTTTTTGGTTGATAATTTCAAGAATGTTGTCGATTTTAAGTTTACCGCTGACGTTGAAGATGAATTTGACGAAATTGCGAAAGGAAAAATTGAATGGTCGCAAATGATTGGTAATTTTTACCAAGGATTTCACCAAACCATTGAAGATAGTAAAAATGTTGATAGAAATACGGTTGGTTCTTCCCGTGATTTAGGAATTGACCCTAAAACAGGAAAACCAGTTTCGGTAAGATTAGGCAAATTTGGTCCTTATGTGCAGTTAGGAGAACAGAAAACGAAAGATGAAGAAAAACCGCAATTCTTCAATTTGAAAAAAGACCAATTGGTAACTACCATCACGTTGGAAGAAGCTTTAGCTCTGATTGAATTACCAAAATTACCCCGTGAAGTTGGTTTCTTTGAGGATAAACCAATGATTATTGGTGCGGGAAAAATGGGGCCTTACATCAAACACGATGATAAATACACCAGTTTGCCTCCATCAGAAGACCCGTTCTTGGTAACAGAAGTACGAGCGGCTGAGATTATTGTAGAAAAGCGTCAGGCGGATTTGGGGAGTGCGATTGGTGTTTTTGAAGACGAACCAATAACTTCTGGAAAAGGTAGATTTGGGCCTTACGTGAAACACGCTGGGAAATTCTATTCTTTGGGAAGAGGAGAAAGTTTAGAAACTATTTCGTTTGAGCGTGCTGTTGAAATTATCAATGTAAAACGTAATGCTGAGGCAAATAAATTCTTAAAGGAATTCCCTGAAAATGATACCATTAAAGTCTTGAACGGAATGTACGGGCCATACATTCAAATTGGAAAACGAAATGTGAAAATTCCGAAAGATATGGTTCCAGCTGATTTGACTTTGGAAGATTGTATCAGATTGGGAGAAGAAACGCCCGCACCCGCAGCGAAAGGACGTAAGAAATAGATTTTAGAACCTCGATAATTGACAAAAAATAGACCACAGATTAAACAGATTTAACTAATTTTCACGGATATGATTTATAAAATTCGATGTTAATTAATCTAATCCGTTTCATCTGAGGTCTTTTTGTTTTACGGTAAAAATAAATTTGTAAATTTGGTAAAATCAAAGACTCTAATTTGAAAAATGAAAAAAACATTAGTAGTTCTCTCTGGAGCAGGAATTTCTGCCGAAAGTGGTATCGCAACTTTCAGAGATTCAAACGGTCTTTGGGAAAATCATTCAATTGAAGATGTCGCTACACCGCAAGGTTGGCGAAAAGATCCTGCATTAGTTCAACGGTTTTATAATGAACGACGTGAACAATTAGCATCGGTACTTCCAAACGAAGGTCACAAGATTTTAGCTCGCCTTGAAAAACACTTCAACGTCCGAATTATTACTCAAAATGTTGATGATTTGCACGAAAGAGGGGGCTCTTCCAATGTGCTTCATTTACACGGACAACTTACTCAGGCTCGTGGTTCAAATGACGTAAATAAAATTTATGATATTGGCTATCGTTCCATCGAAACGGACGAAAAAGCACAGGATGGAACACAAATGCGTCCGCACATTGTTTGGTTTGGCGAAGATGTTCCAGAGATTTTAAACGCCGTAGAATTATCTGCCGAAGCCGATATTTTTGTGGTTGTCGGTACTTCAATGCAGGTTTATCCAGCGGCAAGTTTAGTGAATTACGTCGGAGAGAAAGTACCGATTTATATCATTGACCCTAAAAAACCAGATATTTCATTAAGTGAAAATATGACTTTTATTGAAGCAGGTGGGAGCGAAGGTTTGGGAAAATTATGGGATCTTTTGGTGAAGGACGAATAAATAATACAGAATGCCTACGAATCTAAAATTTGAGGGTTTTACAACCCTTCCAAGTATTTTAAACGTATGGAAGGGTTTATTTCTTGACGAATTAATGTATTCAAAAATAATCAAAACTGAATCTATTAAGCAGAATAAAGGTTATCTAACCTAAAAACAGATAAATGCAAAACTTCACATCATTCAACCCAACGAAACTCCTTTTCGGAAAGGGGGGAATTTCAAAATTAGGTTCACATTCCAAACAATTAGGTTCAAAAGCGGTCATTATTATTGGCAAAGGTTCGGTAAAATCGAACGGAATTTTGGATTCAGTTACTGAGCAATTAAAATCAGCAGGCACAGAATTCATCCTGTATGAAGGCATAAAATCCAATCCAATTTACGAAGACGTTGATGCTTGTATCAAACTTGCACACGAATTTCAAGCCGACCAAGTAATTGCTATCGGTGGAGGTTCAGTTATTGATTCGGCTAAAGCGGTGGCAGCAGGTTTTTATCACGATGGTTCTGTTTGGGATATTTGCTCGGGAAAAGTTCGTGCAAAACAAGCTTTGCCCATTTTATGCGTTTTGACATTGGCGGCAACTGGAACAGAAATGAATATGTTTTCTGTAATTCAAAATATTGAAACGGGTCAAAAATTAGGCTGGGGTAGCGATTTAGTTTATCCAAAAGTGTCATTTATTGACCCAGAATTTACGTATTCTGTTCCTAAAACTTATACTTCTTACGGTGTTTCAGATTTGATTGCTCATACTTTTGAACAATATTTTGAACCAACATCTTCGCCATTATCGGATTATATGGCAACGGATATTATCAAGCTTGCTTTTGAATATGGTGTAAAAGTTACCGAAAATCCACTTGATTACGACGCTCGTGCCAATATTCTTTGGCTTTCTACAATGGCTTTAAATGGTTCATTATCAGCGGGTAAACTTGGTGGAGATTGGGGTGTTCACGGTTTTGAACATTCTTTGAGCGTATTGTATGATATTCCGCACGGAGCAGGATTGTCTATTATTTATCCCGCTTGGTTGAAGTTTTATTTTACCGAAATCGAGTCAAAATTGGATTTCTTGGCTGAGCGGGTTTTAGGAGAAGGTAAAAAAGCCAATGATTTTATTGCAACTTATGAAGCATTCTCAAAAAGCATTGACTCCCCAACGAGATTGTCGGAGGTTGATATTAAAGTTGAGGAAGCAGATAAAATTGTCGAAAATCTTATTGCGAATAAAGTCTCGGGAGGTTTTTTCAAACAAAATGAAGAAACTTATCGTAAAATGTTGAATTTAATGTGGTAACGTAAAACAGACTTTAGTCTGTATTTAATTTTTACAGACTAAAGTCTATGTTATTTATTGATTACTTACAGGTATGATTGTGTATTACGTATAAATTATTTACAGACTAAAGTCTGTGTTACTTTTAATCAAATAATAATGAATTATTGGCTCGTAAAATCAGAACCATTCAAATATTCTTGGGATGATTTCGTTAAACAGGGGACGGGGGTTTGGGATGGCGTTCGCAATTATCAGGCACGCAATAATTTACAAGCCATGAAAGTGGACGATTTAGTTTTTTTCTATCATTCAAATGAAGGATTAGAAATTGTTGGACTTGCTAAAATTGTTAAAGAAGCCTACCAAGACCCAACAACGGAAGATAACCGTTGGGTTGTTGTCGATATTATTCCCGTTGAGAAACTACCAAAAACGGTAACGCTCAAACAAATTAAAGCTGATGAACGATTGAAAGACATTAGCTTAATCAAACAAATGAGGTTATCCGTTACGGCCATTAGACCCGAAGAATTCGATATAATTCTCGGATTAGCACACGATTAGGAATTTGAAAATGCGTAAGTTTAAAATAATTTAGAAATTTTGGTACTTTCGATGGGGATAAATAGTGATTTCATTGTCTTCATTTAAGATAAGTTAAGTTATAAACAATCTCATTTTTAAATTGCTTGCCACATTAACCATCAATAATCCATGAAAACGATAATTTTTCGTAGCACACTAATTTTCTTATTGACAAGTTTGAGTTATTTCTCAAACGCTCAGAGTGTCAAAAGAGTCGAAATTCCTGTGCCATCTACCTCCACCGAGTTATTTACTATTCCAATCAATGAGCAAGGAGTTTTAGTCTTGAATCAACTCAATAAAACGAATTATACGCTTACTCGTTACGACATTAATTTAGAACGACTTTGGACGGTGAACGGCACAATGGATGCCAGCCTCGATTACGTAAAACACGCCTACGATGGTAAAAATCTCTACTTACTTTTCAGTCGTTATAGAAGTAATGTTTATGAGGTGGTAAAAGTAAATATTGGCCCAGGATTCATTGAGAAATACCAAATACTATCAGTTGACCGAATGGAAGTGTCTGATTTTCAGGCTTTAAATTCTTCAGTTTTTATTGGTGGCGTGGTTAATTCACAACCTGTTATTCTGTTTACTAATCTCAATGAACGTAAAACAAAAATATTACCAAGTGCTTTGAAAAATCAGGCTGAAATTCAATCAATGGAGTTGGATACTACCGCTGGAATTGTCAATGTAACTTACGCTGTGGGTACTCGGGGAAAAAACTACCAATTAGTTCTTAAATCATTTGATGAAGACGGAAAACAAATTTCCCAAGTAGCGATGGATCCTGATAACGAGTTTGCTATGATGAATGGAAGACTTAGCCTAATCTCAGACTCGACGGAAGTAATGTTTGGTACTTATGGTCATAAAAATTCAATTGGATCATCTCGTGGTCCAACTTCTCAAGGAATTTATTTTTCTAAATTAGTCGATAATGAAGTTACCGACGTACAATTTCATAGTTTCACGGAATTTAAGAACTTCTTCAATTTTATGTCCGAAAGACAACGAGAAAAGCAGGAAAAGAAAATTCAAGATAAAAAAGATAAGGGCGAAGATTTACGTTTAGATTATCGTCTTTTAGTACACGACATCATAAAGCAAGACGGTAAGTATATCATGGTTGCGGAGGCTTTTTACGCTGATTATCGTTATAACAATTATAGTCCGTATGGTTTTGGCAACAGTGCTTCCAGTTGGAATAGTTGGGGAAGTCCTTATAGTTCTTTTTATAACCCGTATCGTTGGGGTTACGGAAATTATGGTTTGTATTCACCTTTTAGTTCTTATTATTCGCCTTGGGGTTGGGGAAATAGAAACTATAATAATTCCCAAACCTTTGATGGCTGGGTTTATACCCATGCTATTGTTGCGGCATTTGACGACAAAGGAAATCTTTTGTGGGATAATAGTATCGAAATGAAAGATGTGAAAGAGCAAAAGTTGACAGAAAAAGTAAAAGCTTCGATAAAAGGGGATGAAATTGCTCTTTCGTATAGTAATAAAGGACAAATTTTTACGAAAATTATTAAAGCTGAGCAAGTGCTTGAAAATACCCAACCAAGACCAATTGAGACGCAATTAGAAGGTGATAAAGTAAAACAAACTACCTCCGATAGTATTGATTTTTGGTACGATAATTTTTTCATCGCCTCTGGAATCCAAAAGATTAACAATGATATTGAAGGTGGAAAGCGAAATGTATTTTATTTGAACAAGGTTTCGTTTTAATTTATAAAGCTGTTTTAGCATCAAATTTAGAAAAAGCCTCTAAACAATAAGTTTGGAGGCTTTTATTATTTGTTAAGCCGTACAATAAAATTTATCTTTGCCAAATGGTTGTTTAGCCACATTCAATTTTATGATGCAACAAGATACAATACAACTACAAACCCCACAACACTGGAAAGAATACCAATTGATTGATTCGGGTGGTTTTGAGAAATTAGAAAAATTTGGAAAATATATTCTCCGTCGTCCTGAACCGCAGGCGGCTTGGGATAAATCAATGCCCGAATCGGAGTGGGAAAGAACGGCTCATGCGACTTTCAAAAAAGAGAAAGGTTCGCAAGAAAAAGGGGAGTGGATTATGAAAAAGGGAATGGAAGATCGTTGGTTTATGAATTACCATACAGATGCTTTAGACCTTAATTTTAAATTAGCTTTATCGTCGTTTAAACACGTTGGGATTTTTCCTGAACAAGCATCAAATTGGGATTTTATTCAAGAAAAGGTTAAAAAATTGCCTTTTGAGAAACCTAAAATTCTCAACCTTTTTGCCTACACAGGTGGAGCTTCATTGGCTGCAAAGCAGGCAGGAGCTGATATTACCCACGTTGATTCGATTAAGCAAGTAATTTCGTGGTCACGTGAAAATATGGAAGCGAGTTCTTTAGATAACATTCGTTGGGTTGTAGAGGATGCTCTGAAATTTGTAAAAAGAGAAGCTAAACGAGGAAATACATACAACGGTATTATTCTCGACCCACCCGCTTACGGTCGTGGACCCGATGGTGAACGTTGGATTTTGGAAGAGCAAATTAACGAACTTCTTAAAACTGTTGAACAAATTCTGGATAAGGAAAATTACTTTCTGATTCTGAATATGTACTCAATGGGTTTTTCTTCGTTAATCGTGGAGAATTTGGTGAAATGTTCCTTTACACAAACCCAAAATCATGAGTTTGGCGAATTATATTTGAATGATAGTTTTAATAAAAAATTACCTTTGGGGGTTTTCTATCGCTTTGCAAGTGTATAAAAAAAGCACAAACATAGGTTTGTGCTTTAGAAATTCTTTATTAATTCGCTAAGACTTCGAGAGCTTTCAAAAAAATAAGGAAAAATACCAAATAGTAAATTTTTTTCATCAGCAGTTAGTATTAAAGTGGTGGTTAATAATCTGATACAAAGCTACTTATAATTTTTGTATATCAAAGGAAAGTTTAAATGTATGTGCAAAAAAAACTAACTTTATTAATGAAGCATTGGTATTTCCACAAAATCGAGGTCTTCAATAGGCTTTAATGGTGATTTTATAGAATAAAGGCGGTTAAAAACTGTCAATAAATAAGCGGTGTCAAACAAGAAATTTGTGTTGAACTTCGTAAATTTGATTAATGAATAAATTATTTCTTAATTTTCTCCAGTTATTTTTTTGTATAGGTCTTTTAGGCTCGTGTATAAACGAATCTAAGAAGGGTATAACTATACCCGCCGTTCCAGAAGTAACTGAAAAAGCACGTCGAGAGGCCGCAATAGCTTTTTTAACTGATGCGATTGATGCTTCGCCCAATATTTCAGAAAATTACTATAAACGTTCTCTGCTATTATTGGAGAATGAAAAAAATACAGAAGCATTAGAAGATATTAACAATGCTATCAGTTTAAAAGCCAACGTTGGGACTTATTTTCAGGCAAAAGCATCAATTCTCCGAGCAACAGGTCAGGCACAATTAGCATTGGAAGCTGCTTCGAAAGCGGAAGTTTTAAATATTGAATCTCCCGAATTATTTACTCTACTCGGTGATTTATACCAACAACTTCATCAGTTTGGAAAAGCAAGAGCATATTTGAGAAAAGCATTGCAAATTTCACCCAATAACGGTGAAACTTATTTTTATCAGGGTGAAATTGCCGCCAAAATGGCTGATACCACTTTAGCTTTAAATTTGTACCAACAAGCTTTAGGTTTAAAGCCAAGCTTTTTGCCGGCCTATTTGAAACTTATTGAGGTGCATACTAATTTAAAAGAATATGACCTTGCTTTACTTTACAGTCATGAGGCGTTAAAATATCATCCTAAAAGTGCTTCTTTGTTTTTTCAAAGGGGGAATACTTACCAACGTGCTTGGAAATTGGACAGTGCAATTCTTTGTTATAATCGAGCGGTACAGTTGGATACCAATTTGGTACAAGCCAGTTTCAGTGCGGGAATAATTTATTTCAAAACCAAAGCATTTCGTTTGGCTTTGCCGTATTTTGAAAAAACTTATAAGCATAACCCTAAATATCCCGATGCTAAGTTTTACGTGGCACAATGTTTGGAATATACAGGTGAATATGAAAAAGCCGAAGAATATTATAGTCAAATGATTGCCGAAAATAACCAAGATTATAAAGCGATTGGAGGCATAGCAAGGGTTCAGCGAAAGCAAATTTATGGAGAATATATACCAAATCTTGATTTGAAGTATGACACGGCATCTTTCCCTAAATTTGAAATGCCAAGGCGTTCTTCAATTGATACCTCGTTATTAAAACCATTACAATCAAAAGGAGTAAATTAAATAAACACTTGGAGAAATTGAAAAGAATTGTTGTTTGTAAAGCAAGATTTTCAATCAATAAACTCCAATCAAACACAAATAAAATGATTAAGATAAAATTGCCCGATGGCAGTGTCAGAGAGTATGCTCAGGGAACAACTGGGATGGACATTGCCCTCAGTATTTCAGAAGGATTGGCTCGTAATGTTTTAGCCGCCAAAGTAAATGGTAAAGTCGTTGATGCTTCGTTGCCAATTAATGAAGATTCTGACTTTCAGTTACTTACTTGGAACGATTTGGACGGAAAAGCAACGTTCTGGCATTCCTCGGCTCACTTAATGGCCGAAGCGATTGAAGCCCTTTACCCAGGAACAAAATTTGGAATTGGTCCAGCTATTGATACTGGTTTTTATTACGACATCGACATGGGCGAAAAGATGCTCAGTCAAGATGATTTTAAGAAAATTGAAGATAAAGTACTCGAATTGGCTCGTCAGAAAAATGAATTTCAACGTTCTGCCGTTTCTAAAGCTGATGCACTTGAATACTTTACTGAAAAAGGTGATGAGTACAAACTGGAACTTTTAGAAGGTCTTGAAGATGGTTCAATTACCTTTTATCAGCAAGGAAACTTTACGGATTTATGCCGTGGGCCACATATTCCAAACACTGGATTTGTAAAGGCGGTAAAGTTGATGAGTGTAGCTGGTGCGTATTGGCGTGGCGATATTACTCGTAAACAAATGACCCGTGTTTATGCCGTAACTTTTCCAAAACAGAAAGAATTGGAGGAGTATTTGGCACTATTAGAAGAAGCAAAACGACGTGACCACCGAAAGTTAGGTAAAGAATTAGAATTATTTGCTTTCTCTGAAAAAGTGGGAATGGGCTTACCTTTGTGGTTGCCAAAAGGAACAATGTTGCGTGAACGTCTGGAAAATTTTCTTCGTAGAGCTCAAGTTCGTGCGGGATATTTACCTGTAATTACGCCGCATATTGCTTCTAAAGAATTATATGTAACTTCTGGACATTACGCTAAGTACGGAGCCGATTCATTCAAACCAATTCATACGCCTGATGAGGGCGAAGAGTTTTTCTTGAAACCAATGAACTGTCCTCACCACTGCGAAATTTATAAGACAAAACCTCGTAGTTACCGTGATTTGCCTTTGCGATTAGCAGAATTTGGAACGGTTTATCGTTACGAACAATCGGGAGAATTACATGGCTTGACTCGTGTTCGTGGATTTACACAGGATGATGCTCATATTTTCTGTACTTCAGACCAAGTTGAAGGTGAGTTTATGAAAGTTATTGATTTGGTGCTTTATGTTTTTAAAGCCTTAGGTTTCGATAATTTCTCCGCTCAAATATCTTTGCGTGATCCAGAAAATAAAGAAAAATATATCGGTACTGATGAAGATTGGGATAAAGCTGAAGGTGCGATTATTCGCTCGGCAGCGGCCAAAGGATTATCAACCGTTGTTGAGTTAGGAGAAGCCGCTTTCTATGGTCCTAAATTAGACTTTATGGTTAAGGATGCCTTGGGCAGAAAATGGCAATTGGGTACAATTCAAGTAGATTATCAATTACCACAGCGTTTTGAATTAGAATATACGGGTGCTGATAATCAAAAACATTGTCCAGTAATGATTCACCGAGCTCCATTTGGTTCTTTGGAGCGATTTGTGGCTATCTTGATTGAAAACACAGCAGGAAACTTCCCACTTTGGCTTTCTCCAGAACAGTTAGCGGTTTTACCAATTTCGGAAAAATACGAGGATTACGCAAATGAGGTATTTTTGAGACTTCAAGAGCAAGATTTAAGAGGTTATATTGACCATAGAGACGAGAAAATTGGTCGTAAAATTCGTGATGCGGAGGTTAATAAATTGCCATTTATGCTTATTGTAGGTGAAAAAGAGTCGGAACAAGGAATGGTTTCGGTTCGTAAAAAAGGTGAAGGTGATTTAGGAATGATGCCAATTGATGAATTTATGAGAATTGCACAGGAAGAGATTAATAAAAATATTGTAAAATATTAGCGGATGTAGGGAGGAGAGAGAAATGACTAAAAAGGAGATAAGAAATAATATTTTTTAATATTTATTTGAGGATAACCTCATTTTTCAAGAATTCATTTCATTCAAATCCCAAATCCTAAAAATAATTTGCAAAATTTCATTTTTTGCTTTAGATTACGGAAGATTCATAAAAATAACAAATATTGTAACTTTTTTGAGTAATTTGCAGTTGATTAGATATTACAATTAGGTAAACCTAAAATATAAACATTTTAAAACCAATCATTTATAGAATATGGCGTTACGCCCCAACAACAATTTTAGAAATAATCGTAGAGAAGAAGAACCTTACAGAATCAATGGTCTTATTAAAGGCGTGCTTGAAGTACGTTTAGTAGGTGAAAACGTTGAGCAAGGTATAATGGATTTCAAAAAAGCTCTTGAAATTGCCCAAGGACAAAATCTTGATTTAGTAGAAATCTCTCCAAAAGCCGTTCCACCAGTTTGCCGTGTTACGGATTATGCAAAGTTCAAGTACGAACAAAAGAAAAAACAAAAGGAAATTAAAGCCAATGCTGCCAAAACAGTATTGAAAGAAATTCGTTTCGGTCCCAATACAGATGACCACGATTTTAACTTCAAACTTAAACACGCCATCAATTTCTTGAAGGAAGGTGCTAAAGTGAAGGCTTATGTTCACTTTGTAGGTCGTTCAATCGTTTTTAAAGAACGTGGAGAAATTCTTCTCCTAAACTTTGCGAAAGGTTTAGAAGAAGTAGGAAAAGCGGATGAAATGCCAAGATTAGAGGGAAAACGTATGTCAATTATGTTTTCGCCTAAAGAAAAGAAAAAATAATTTCTTGAAATACTGAAAAATTCCTTTCATTCCTCCTTGAGAAGTGAAGGGATTTTTTTTATCCACATTGTACTATGAAAAAAATCTCACTAATACTTCTGCTGATTATTTCTATTTTTCATATTTACGCTCAAGATAATTTATCCCAAAACCCTGCTGACTTAAAGTGGTCACAAATTAAAACGGCTCATTTTAGATTAATTTTTCCTTCTCAAATTTCTTCGGTTGGCAATAGAACAGCCAATGTATTAGAGTCTGTTTATCAGCCCGTTAGTAAATCTTTAGGACACGAACCACGACCAATTTCTTTGATTTTGCAAAATCAGACTTCTCAGTCAAATGGTTTTGTATCTCTATTACCCCGGCGTTCTGAGTTTTTTACCACTTCCCCGCAAGATTATACGCTACTTGGTAATAATAATTGGCTGGATTTACTTTCAGTCCACGAATTTCGGCACGTTGTCCAAAATGATAAAGCCTTGATTGGTACAACCAAGCTATTTTATCAATTATTTGGTAATAATGGTTTGGCTGTTGTTACATCTTTGACCGTACCAAATTGGTTTTGGGAAGGTGATGCCGTTGGAATAGAATCATCACTTACGACCTCTGGAAGAGGACGGATTCCTACTTTTGACATGGCTCTTCGAACTCAATTATTGACAAAGGGAGCTTATGATTATTCCAAAGCGGTCTGTCGTTCTTACAAAGATTTTATTCCCAATCATTATGTAAGTGGTTATTATATGACATCTTACTTGAAAAATAAATTTGGTACTGAAGCGTGGGAGAAGATATTGGAAGGAACTTATAGGATGCCATTTTATCCGTTTTCCTTTTCAAATAATATTAAAAAAGTCACAGGACTTAAAACAGAACAGCTTTATAATCAAGCTTTTACGGATATATCAACGCAATGGAAAAATCAAGTAAGTGAGTTAAAGGAAACACCCGTTAAATATTACCGAACAACGCATAATAAATATTACACTAATTATGAATTTCCTCAAGTTTTACCCGATGGTAGAATTTTAGCTCAAAAATCTGGGCTTTCTGATATTCAACAATTGGTAATTTTAGATACTTTAGAGCAAGAAGAAAAAGTTTTAGAACTCGGAATTCTTAATGAATCTGGTACTTTATCCGTTTCGGGGTCAAAAGTAGTTTGGTCGGAATTTAAGTATGATTTGCGTTGGGGACAACGAGATTATTCCGTTCTCAAATTATATGATTTTAATAGTGATAGAGTAAAAAGCATTACGCATAAATCTAAATTAGCCGCTCCGTCACTTTCACCGGATGCTACAAAAATTGTAGCGATTGAGAGTTCAGTAGTTAATAAATATACGCTTATTCTCCTGGATGCGGCAAATGGTCAGGAAATAAAACGAATTGCCAATCTTGAAAACGCATTTTATATTCACCCACGTTGGTCGGAAGAGAACGAAATTTATGTGGTAAAGTTGCTAAATGGGTTGAAGACAATCGTAAAAATTGAGGTTGAAAGTGGTCAGGAAACCGAACTTTTTACGCCTATCAATGAGAATATTGCCTACCCTGTAAAAAAAGGAAATTTCATTTTATTTAATTCTGGTGTTACAGGAATTGATAATATTTTTGCTTTTGATTTGTCCTCTAAAAAGCGTTTTCAAGTGACTAATCGTAAATTTGGAGCTTTTAATCCTTCTTTTTCTTTGGACGGAAAAACCTTGAATTTTAATGATTTTTCGATAAAAGGACATCAAATTGTTTCCATTCCATTCGATCCAGTCAATTTTCTCCCGTTTGACGAAACCTTAAATAAGCCTGTTAAATATTTCGGACAAATGGTTTTGCAGGAGGCGGGAGAAAACTTACTAAAAAATATTCCCACAACTCAATACGATGTAAAACCATACAGCAAAGCCAATATTTTTAATCTTTATACGTGGGGAGTTGTGTTAAATTCATCCCAATCTAATAGTTTAAATGTTGGCGTGGCATCCAAAGACTTGCTCAGTACAACCGCTATTTCTACGGGTTATACCTACAATGCGAATGAAAATAGTGGGCAGTTTTACACAAATATTAGTTATCAAGGATGGTATCCTACGCTGAATTTTAATTACACTAACGGTGGACGACAAGCATCATTTTACATTGATAGTGCCAATCCATTAGATAGCCTTGTCAGTGATAAGTGGAGTCAACAACAATTTGTTTTTGGAATTGGTTTGCCATTAAATCTTACTCGGTCAAAGTATATTCAGTCGATGAATTTGGGTGTAAATGTCGCTTTAACACAAACGACAGGTTATGATTTAATGGAAAAATATCGTCCTAAAACATTGACTGGAAATGGAAATTTGAATTCTATGATTTATACTTTCTCATACTCTCGACAATTGAAAAGAGCTACCCGTGACGTTGCACCACGCTGGGGACAATCTTTCAGTATTTATATGAGGAATCTTCCTTTTGGGGGTAATCTTGAAGGGGGACTTTCGGCAGTTCAGGGAAGTATGTATTTCCCTGGAATTTTCCGTCATCATAGTATTTTATTACGAGGAGGAATTCAAAATCAATTAGGTTTTAAGAATGCAATCGGAGCTCCGAACGATAAATTATATTTATTTGGTAGCCCATTATTTTTTCCGAGAGGACAAAGTTATCGAGGTTTTGAAAATTTAACTACCGCTTCAATTGAGTATCGTTTGCCAATTTTTGACCCTGACTGGACGTTAGGAAGACTACTTTATTTAAAAAGATTGAAGGCCAATTTCTTCGCAGATTTCGGAAATGGTTCAACCAATTATAACTGGATAGAATTTAAAGATGGAAAACAAGTAAATTATAGAGGTTCAAGTTCTGGAAATTATACTACCTTTGGCATGGATTTTACGGCTCAATTCCATGTTTTACGGTTCTCGCAACAATTTGAAGCAGGTTTTCGAGCAATTTATTTGCCAAATAATGGACAATTTCTAATTCAACCATTAATTTTAGATATTGGTTTTTAGTCCATACTCTCTTGCTTTTATAATTTTATTTTAAAACTTCTCTCATGCGTTACATTTCAAGAAGACTATACTGGATAATGCAGTTATCTTGGTGGCTTTTTACGACTTTCGTTCTACGTTACCCTACCACAAAGTATTTTAATGATAGCTCAATCCGAATTAGCTATGTAATCATTAGTTTTTTAATCTGTATCATTTGTACGCACACCTACGCATTCTTATTTTTAAAGAAACAGCGTGATAATAAAAGCACGATTCTCTTTGCCATCGCTGGTTCATTAATTACGGGTGGTGCTATCTTTATGTTAGATTATTACTTTGGTTTTCAACGGTACAGAAAACCAAGTGAGGGCATACCTTTAGAAACTTACGATTACTTTCAATTTTTTATCGAATCAATTCGGTACGTTGGTTTATGGTATTTATTTTATCACCTGCTATTGAGCAATTACGAATCTCAATATAAAGCACTTGCTTTAGCTCATTCAGACACTGCTTTGAAAACGGCAGAATTGGCAAACCTTAAAAATCAGCTCAATCCACATTTTTTGTTCAATGCTATCAATAGTATCAAAGCATTAACACTGTCTGATCCCCATCTTGCTCGTCATGCATTGACCGAATTATCCCAGTTATTGAGAACTTCACTAACAATGGGCGACCAACATTTAGTGAGTTTGGATACAGAGATTAATTTTGTGAAGGATTATCTCTTTTTGGAAAAAATTAGGTACGAACAGCGTTTGAATTATTCGTTTGATGTTGATAAAAATATTCTCCATACCAAAATTCCGCCAATGTCATTACAATTGTTAGTTGAAAATGCCATTAAACATGGAATTGGAAAGTGCAAAGCTGGTGGCGAAATTATCATTAAAGCTTATAATTATGATAATATCTTTACGCTAAAAGTTATCAATACTGGAAAACTCCTACCAAATAATTCTCCTACTGGCGTAGGATTGAAAAATCTTGAGAAAAGACTGATGTTAAATTTTCAAGAAAAAGCAATATTTAAGGTCAGCGAAGAAAATAATTTTGTCGTTGCATCAATTACCATCGCTGACTGAAGTTAAACTTTGCAATACTCCAGTAGAAAAAAAACGTAAAGTCCCTTTTAGTTCCAATTTTTTGAAACGGCCTGTTAACCCATTACTCATAATAACTTCGTGTCCACTTTTGATGGTAACGTAGTCAATTGAGCTTGGGATTCGACCACAAGTCCAAGAATCAACATCGTGCCAAATCCCCGACTTATTACTACTAATTGGAATTAAACCCGCAAAATTACCTGGAATCGAGATTTGAGGAGAAATAAAAATGTTCCCTAAAGCATCTTTAACTCTTGCCCTAAAAACGCCAGAAGATGCCGAATAGCTATTAGAAACCGATAAATTATTATCAGCCGTATTATTGTTTGTCCAGCGAACGTTGGGATATGAGTTTGATAAACTAATTAATAAGCTTGAGGCACTATTACAGTCGCTGGTTAATGTAGGTGGAGAGGTCGGTAGATAGGGCGTTGAATTATTAAAAAAAGCCGCATTCAATTTTTGTGACCAAACTTTTGCCAATATTCGATGTCCATTTCCTATAAAATGAATCGAATCCGTTGTCCTTATATTGGGACCGACCAAAGAATCCGTTTTAGGTCCTTCAAAGACATTATTTATGTAGTTGGGCTGAGCTAAGCCATTTAATCCAATCACGTCATTTTGGGCATCTATGACTGGTTTCCAAACTCGTGAGTTAGTTAGTTGAAATCCTTTATACCTTGACGCTCTGGAAACAACCCACGCCAAATTACTTTTTCCACTATGTTCCCTACTTTTTGAAATTATATTTTTAAGATAATTACCGTAAGTATTTTGCGAAGTTTCTTGCAAATTATCCGTTTCACCTTGATGCCATAATACCGCTCGAATGCCAAACTGGGCAATGTAAAAATGAAGTGCAGCCCGAAAATTTCCGTAAGGCATTCCTCTGGGCATTGTAAAAAAATTGAAGGGTGTAGCGGTAGAATCATTGGCCGATTCATTCCAAGCAGTTATCCCAGTTCCAGACCATCCTCCATTGAAAAATGCTACGGGGACATTTAGTTTTTTTGTTAATGTATCACCCAGAGCTCCCCAACACCAGGCACTTACACCAAAAGGGGCAAGTGTACAAGTGGAATCTAATCGACTAAATTCAGCCCGAGGAAGTACAATACCACCGTAGTTTGTTGGATACGCTACCAAATAATTCACGATACTAACTCGGTCATCATTTGCCATTGGGCCATAATTTCCTTGATTTCTTAAATCTCCATCTCCAGTGGCATTAGATTGACCACTAATTAAAAAAACTTCACCAACACCAATTTTCTGAACTGAGGTTGAACCTAAAAGTGTAGTTCCGTTCCAATAACGCACCTCTAAATCGTACCATCCTCCTGTTATGGTTAACGAACCTGCATAAAAGCCATTGGCAGGATTATTTTGAATAATTGTCCAGTCGACACTTGTTCCTTGGGAAGGAATCATCGTTCTTGCAATGGCCCGAGCTTCTACTTTATCGGAAAAACTGCTGTAATTTCCTGCGATAAATACGATAGTTTGGTTGTTATTACCTCTTTGAAAAACTGCCCTACTGGTAGGATAAGTTATGTTTATTTGTGAGAAAATAAACTGAGAAATCAACGTTAAATAAGTAATTAAAAGGGAGAGATAAATTTTATTCATAAGTTCTAAGAATTTGTAAAACGAAAGTATCCCAATTTGACTGTGTTGTATCAAAGAGGTCTATAATAAGGTACTTAGGAAAAGTATTGTTATCTGTAAGGGGGAGTGGTTAGGTGGGAGCCGAGTACAAATATACGTTATCATGGAGATATTTTTGCGTAATTTGAGTTTTTTACAAAGAATCCCTTTTCTGGAATGAAAAGGGATTCTTAATCTATCAATTGAAACTTAATCTTGAAAAATTAGCATTGGCTAATATTAAAATTAAGCGACGATTTTTCCTCTTAAAGCACGTGGAATATCAATTGTTGCCACTGGTGATGAAAGATTATTTAATATAGCAACATTTTCTGCTTTCAATTTAGAAACTTTCAAAGTTTGACCTAAATCTAAACCTGTAATGTCTGCTTCAACGAAATCAGGAATGTTATCAGCAAGACCTTTCAAAGTTACTTTACGTAATTTTTGAACCATTTTACCTCCTTTACGAACACCTGGAGCATCTCCGATAACTTTTACTGGTACGTCAATTTTGATTTCTTTACCCGCAACGATTTCTAAGAAATCGACGTGTAAGATTAATTCAGAAACTGGGTGGAATTGAGAATCTTGAACAATAGCGTGGTGAATTTCACCTTCGATATTCAATATTACTTCTGATACTTCTGGCGTATATAATAATTCACGGAAAAGAATCATTGGTACTGCGAAGTGAATTTGTTTTTCGCCACCGTACAATACACATGGTGCAAGTGATTCATTACGTAAATCTTTGGCAGACTTTGTGCCAAGGGTCTCTCTGTTGTACCCTACAATTTCAATCTTTCTCATTTTTGAGTGATTTGTGTTACCAGCCTGTCGCTTTCACTATCTTCTGATAACCGTTAAAATAATAATTAATACTTTATAAATAATGAACTGATAGATTCGTGGTCACGGATTCGGCCGATAGCTTTTGCGAATAATTCAGCTACGGACAAAACTTTGATTTTATCGCTTTCATACTTTAACGGAATGGTATCGGTAACAACCAATTCAGTCAAAATAGAATTATTAATATTTTCGTAAGCATTTCCTGATAAAACAGCATGTGTTACAATTGCTCTTACCGATTTTGCTCCTTTGTCCATAATTAACTGAGCGGCTTTGCACATAGTTCCACCAGTATCAATCATATCATCGACTAAAACAACATCAGCGTCTTTTACATCACCAATTAATTGCATTGTGGCAATTTCGTTTGCACGTTTTCTTTGTTTATCACAAATTACCATTTCGGCATTGAAAAACTTCGCTACATTTCTGGTACGAACCACACCCCCAACGTCAGGAGAAGCGAAAAGAATTTTGTCTAATCCTAATGATTTTAAATAAGGGACAAAAATAGCTGTTCCTTCTAAGTGATCCACTGGAAAATCAAAAAAACCTTGAATTTGTCCAGCGTGTAAGTCAATCGTCATTAAACGGTCAGCACCTGCGGCAGTCAAAAGATTTGCCATTAATTTGGCACCGATACCAACACGAGGCTTGTCTTTTCTATCTTGGCGAGAATACCCAAAATAAGGAATTACCACCGTTACGTAGTGAGCTGATGCTCTTCGAGCGGCATCAATCATCAATAACAACTCCATCATGTTATCAGCAGGAGGAAAAGTTGATTGAATCAAGAAAACATCGCATCCACGAACTGATTCATTAAAGCTCGGCGACATTTCACCATCTGAAAATCTTTGGACACTGCTATGTCCTAAGTCTTTACCAAAATAACGGGCAATTTCAGTCGCTAAATATTGGGAAGACGACCCAGAGAAAATCTTTACTTGATTGATAGAAGCCATAGTTTTTGAGAGATGTTTTCAGCTCTCGTATTTCAATTGTACGTTCCAGTAATTTTCCGCAAAAGTACAAAAAATCATTCGTTTAAAAAACATAAAACCTTTGTTTTTTCGATAACTGGCTGATTTTATATAAACTGGCAACTTGGAAAATTACTATTTTATAAAGAATCATTTGGACTATTAAAATGTGTCAAAATGACATAAATCTTATTTTGAATAAATCACTCCTTTTGCCGAGAGTAAAGTGTTTTTCATTAAAGATACAATGGTCATTGGTCCAACTCCTTTTGGAACTGGTGTAATGAACGAACATTTAGGGGCAACTTCGTCAAATTTTACATCACCTTTTAATGCAAAACCTGATTTTTTCGTCGAATCTTCTACCCGAGTTAAACCCACATCAATGACAACAGCACCTTCTTTTACATATTCAGCCGTAATAAATTCTGGACGACCCAAAGCGGCAATCAAAATATCAGCAGTTGCACAAACAGCAGCTAAGTCTTTCGTTTTTGAATGAGTAAGTGTTACCGTGCAGTTTCCAATTTTAGTATTTCTTTGCATCAAAATTGACATTGGCAAACCTACAATTTGACTTCGACCAACTACTACACAATGTTTTCCAGAAGTTTCGATATTATATCGTTCCAACAAATCTAAAACACCTTGTGGAGTGGCTGAAATGTAAGCAGGAAGTCCTTTTGCCATTCTTCCGATGTTGATTGGATGAAAACCGTCCACGTCTTTGCGAGGGTCAATGGTTTCCATTACTCTATCAGGGTTGATGTGGTCGGGGAGGGGAAGTTGGACAATTAAACCGTCCATATCATCATTTTCATTTACCTTCTTGACTTCTGCTAAAAGTTCTGCTTCAGTAATTGTTGGGTCAAAACGCAAAAGAGTTGAATTAAAACCTAATTCTTCGCACGATTTCACTTTGTTGGCAACGTAAGTTTCGGAAGCTCCGTTATTTCCAACTAAAATCGCAACGAGATGAGGCGTTTTTCCACCCGCCGCTTTTATTTCTGCGACTTCAATGGCAATTTCTTTCTTAATTTCGTCAGCGACTGCTTTACCGTCTATGATTTGCATAATTTATGGTTTTGTAAATTTCCTGCAAAATTACGGATAAGGGCTTAGGTTGTGAGGGATTAGGGAAAATATTTTTGAAAATAGGTGATTGTAGCGATAGTAAAGAAGTATTTGATTGCTAAGCACCCCGAAAGTTTTAAATTTTCGGGGTGCTTGTTTCTAAAATCAAGGGAATTTTGGAAATTTACTAAAATCGGGTTTCCGCTTTTCAATGAAAGCATTACGTCCTTCTTTGGCTTCATCCGATAAATAATAAAGCAAAGTGGCGTTTCCAGCTAATTCTTGAATACCTGCTTGTCCGTCTAATTCTGCGTTGAATGATGACTTCAATAAACGGAGTGATAAAGGACTTTTCTGTAAAATCTTTTTACACCATTCAATGGTTGTTTCTTCCAATTTTTCTAAAGGAACAACTTTATTCACTAATCCCATATCCAAAGCTTCCTGAGCGTTGTATTGGTCGCAAAGAAACCATATTTCACGAGCTTTCTTCTGTCCAACTACCCGAGCAAGGTATGATGCTCCAAATCCTCCGTCAAATGAACCTACATTTGGGCCAGTTTGTCCAAAACGAGCATTGTCAGCCGCAATTGAAAGGTCGCAAACTACGTGTAAAACGTGTCCTCCACCAATTGCCCAACCTGCTACCATCGCAATTACAGGTTTTGGGATTGTGCGGATTTGTTTTTGTAAATCTAAAACATTTAATCTCGGAACGGTATCTTCACCCACATATCCACCATGTCCACGTACTGATTGGTCACCACCCGAACAAAATGCTTTTCCGCCTTCACCAGTCAAAATAATTACCCCAATTTTTTCATCATCACGGCAAATATTCATGGCATCAATCATTTCCTTTACTGTCAACGGCGTAAAAGCATTGTGCACTTGCGGACGATTGATGGAAATTTTGGCAATTCCATCTTGAAACGTAAATAAAATCTCTTTGTACTCTTTAAGGGTTTCCCACATTTTTTTATTCGTTAATAGTTAATCTTTATTTTAAAGTTTTGATTTTAAAGAAGTAACCAATTGAAACTTGGTAGTTTTTACATAAATGGCTAAAAATCAGTAGTGTTTTAATTTAAATGAGTATTGTTTAAATCAAAAAACAACTTTGTTATGATTTTACGCCGTCATTATAAGCATCCTCATTGTATTCAACATCCCACGTATGGTCGGCGAGGAGGAGGCATTTTGCCAAGAATCTACTGTATTTAAAAGAGCGACCCCATTCTTTGGGTGCAACTAATGAAAGTAAATCCGTTCCATCTTCTTTTTCATACATATAATAAGTTTCGTTAATAATTGGTTCAAAACCCATTGCTGCATCATAAATACGTTCAGAAATCTCTTTGCGTTGAGACAATAATTTGGCCTGTCGAGCCAACGTTTCCATTTGTTCATACAGCTGGTTCATTTGACGGTCAGTTTGTTGACGCATCGCTGTGACAGAACGTCCTTTGGATTTTCCCATATCCTCGGGTCTGATAACGGCTCCACCCGCTGTGTGAGCATACGGTAATAACCCTGGATTTTCGGCTACTTTATCTTTATTAATGGGATTTAAAAACTTATCGTCTGACATAGAAATCTTAAAGTTGAATGAATGATTTATCTTACAAAGATAATTTATTTAGATATTGTTATTTGTTTATTTTAAAAATTTGGATATTCTATTTAATGTTGTTTTGATATGTAGATAAAATATCCAATTGAAAAGCTTTTTTATTGATTGATTCCAAAAAATATCTTTTCCGTTTTATAATAAACAATCACAAAGTTCCAATGTTTTCTTAATTCCTTGAAAAATATGTTTTAAACCACGCAACCTTTGATTTTTACTTTCCGTATTGGCATTAGATAAATCAATAGACGCTAAATTTTTACAAAATTAGTCATATCATGGAAAGAAAAGAATTTCTTAATCTTGTAGGTATCAGTTTTGGTGCTGTTATTCTGCAAAATTGTTTGTCAGGATGCTCAAAAAGTAGCGACCCAACTCCCGCCGTTGTAACGCCTACTACGCCGACAACGCCAAATACTGGTACAGGGACTACACTTGCAGGTTTGACTGGAAATACCTCATTGGCAAAAGGAGCAATAGATTTTACGATAGATTTGACCAGTACGACATTTGAAAGTTTAAAAACAAATGGAAATGCACTTGTGACGGGCGATGTAATTATAGCACGGACGAAGGCAGGTGATTTTTTGGTGGTAGAAAAAGCTTGTACGCATGAAAGAACAACGGTTGATTTTAATGCTACCAATACCACTTTTACTTGTTCTAACCACGGTTCTGTATTTGATTCTGGTGGAAATGTAACGGTTGGCCCCGCAGCGGCTCCTTTAAAAAAATATTCAGCGGCTTTTGATAGTACTAAAAATACGGTAAAAGTAGCCTAATAACACTAACCGCCAAGACACCCATTGAAAATACCAGATAATGGTATTTACTTTGGGTGTTTTTTTATGAATTATGCAAATAGATAACTTCCAAAATCTCCCTATTCCTCAATCTGTTTATGAACAGAAAGTTATAGATTTTTGTCAAAAATGGCTGACTGGTCAATTAGAATTTGTGCTAAAAACTTCTGGTTCTACGGGTGAACCCAAACCGATTTTTCTCAATCGAAATCAAATGATTGCCAGTGCTAAACTAACGGGTAAAACCTTCGAATTAAAGCGTGGTGATTCAGCTTTAGTATGCCTAAATGTAGATTATATTGCGGGAATGATGATGTTGGTTCGGGGAATGGTTTTAGGATTAAAACTAATCGTTGTTGAACCTTCAAGTAATCCATTGGAATTACTTGAAGATAAAGATTTTGACTTTGCTGCTTTTGTTCCATTGCAATTGCAAACTATTCTTGATAGTCAAGTGAACATTCGGATTGTTAATGGTATGAAAGCTGTTATTGTGGGTGGAGCGGCTGTAAATGAGGTTTTAGAAAAAAAAATTCAAGAATTGACTGTTCCTGTGTTTAGCACATACGGAATGACCGAAACGGTTTCGCATATTGCAGTAAGGAGAATGAATGGAGTAGGGAAAAGCGACAATTTTACTGTCTTAGAAGGCGTAAAGGTTGGATTAGACGAAAGAAATTGTCTGAATATTATTGCCGATGCTTCTAATAATGAGTTAATTCAGACCAATGATATTGTGGAAATGTTGGGCGAAAATACGTTTAAATTAATGGGTAGATTTGACAATATTATTAATAGTGGCGGGGTGAAAATTCAATTGGAGAAAGTCGAAAAAGCGACTGAAAATGATATTCAAATGCTTAATCCTAAACGATATTTTGCTTACGGAATTCCTGATGAAAAATTGGGTCAAAAATTGGTATTGGTCTTAGAAAAGGATTTTTTAGACCAAAATGAAATTGATTCTTTTTTGAAAAATATTGGCTCAGTTTTATCCAAATATGAAATTCCGAAGGAGATTTTATTTATCGAAAAATTCTTAGAAACACCAACGGGGAAGGTTGATAAAAGAGGAACTATCGAGTTTGTTGTGGAGAAATGAAAATTAACCCTCCCGAGAGTTTTAAGCTTTTAGGAGGGTTTTGGACCGTGAAAAATCTACTATCTATTAAATTTTATTCTTAATACGGTTGAACTATATTGTCCATTGACAAAATTTCCAACCACTTCCAACCCAAATATTTTTCCAATTCCAGATAATCCGTAACCAATTTCAAGGTAATTGAAATGTTGATTCTGAACGTTCAAATAGTTGGCAAAAATAGATTCCTTTAGCCCATAAATCCGCAAGGGTGTAATTTGCGTTAACAAAAATTTCTGAAAATCATTTGCCACAAAAACTTCCAAATAATTTCCTGTCGTACTATGTAAATAATAATCTAAATTTCTAAAAGCATCAAATCGGAAAGAACGAAATACGGTTTTGTTGCCGTTAAAATGACGGAAATCCGTGAAATAAATAGGGTCTTTCACATAGCCACCATAATTAGCTAAAACGTGTAAGTCTCCTGCTTTTTCGAGTTCAAAAATTTGCTCGTAACTACCTTGTAAGCGGGAATAATTTCCTTCCGAAAATAATCCATTCGTACTTTTTACCTTGAATGTTGGATTACTTCGATTTATCGTAAATTCACGACCGTTGAATTCTCTTTTCTTCGCAAATGGTCTGAAAGCCAACTCAATATCTGCTGTAAATACTTCTGGGTTTACAAACTTATTATCTTGTAATTCTAAATTTGTGGGACGATTTGCAGTAAATTCTTTGTCTTTATCATCAAACCAAGGTTTAAAATTGGGTAGATTTTGTAATTCTCTATTCTTGGCGTATTCAAAATTAAAAACTCCAGTTATAATCTGTGAAAACCGATTCCTATATTCAAAATTTACATAATCTTTTTCATAAATCTTCATGTAATTTTCCTCTAATAGAGTTGTATAGAAAGTATTTACGAGATTTGAAATTGGATTAGAGCCGTCATATTGTTGAATAAATCTTCCCATTTTGAACTGAATTGATTGGTAATCTTTCAATGAATAATAACCAATATCCCAGTTCAAAGCTTTTCGTCCGAAGGCGTATCTAAAATCCGTAAAAAGAGAAGTTCTTTTCGTTAATTTCTCCCGAGTTTCATATTTCAATGAACCTTCAATATTGTAACCATCAACGTTATTGATAAAAATTTGATTGATTGGGGAGGTGTAAGTCAATGAACGGGGATAAAAACCGTATAATTCGTCTCGTTTGCCGTAATTATAGGTTTTACCCATGATTAAATGTGCTAATTTAAAAACTGGTAAATTTTTGATTGAATCTAATTTATACTTCCCTTCGTTGGCTTTTGAGATACTGTCAGCCTGTGCATAGCCTTTAATTTCATATTCTGTGAGGGGAACTTGGCGTTCTTCATTCCAAAAATCGGCGGAACGTTTTTTGAATAATGTGTCAACCTCAATATTATATGAACGAACCACCGCAACATCTTCGCCTTTCGCTTTCCGTTCTTTTTTGTCCTCTTTTTCGGATGATTTGAGGAATTTTTCTAACTGCTTGCGGGTTAATTGCTTTTGTGTCAAAGCAGTTTTAGCGTCAACTTTTTCACTTTTAATGGCGATTGCTTCAGCTTTGTCAATTTTTTCGTCAATCACAACGGGTTTTTGATGGTATTTTTCGTTGATTGTCGTGGCATAATTTCTCACATTGGTGACATAATTAAAGAAACCTTTGGCCCCAAAAGCATCAAAATCAGAGCGAAAAGCATAACTGACTGGAAGCCAAACTTCTTTGAATGGCGAGTAAATAATTTTTACGGAGTTTTCTGAATTGTCGTCGCTAAATTTCAAATCTAAACTGTGGATGTACCAAGAATCCTCAATAATATTTATCACGCCTCTAAAAACATTCTCGCTTTGAGATTTTGGCGTAACCCGAATTTTATTAACTGTTAAGCCATTTTCTTTAAACTCTCCCTCAAAACTAAATTTATAATAGGCTAAAGCTGAAGGAGATAATGGAGAAATAGCATCGCCAAATGCTTTTGAGTTGTAAAAATTAGTACGAGCCACTGTAATGAAATTGGCTCCTTGGTCTTGTAATTGTTTGGGTAAATTATTGCGGGCAGAAACTACTTTTTCACGTACATTAGAAGGTTGTTTGAAATTTATGTCATTGATTGATTCAATTACGTAAACTTGTCCAATTTTAATGCCCGTTTCTTTTTCAATTTTTTTTCCCGCAATCATTTTCAATAATCCCGAAACTTCTTTGACTTGGGCAGTTCCTTTTACGTAAGTTCTTGCGGTATAAGCATCAAGTTCAAGGATTTTAAAACGAGCCATCGAAATAGCTTTTCGCATGATGGTGTAGGCGGGGTCTTCGGCTTTTGCGGAGAATTTTACTTCGTTTAAAGCAACCGACTGTTCTTCTAAAGTTATATCGAGCGTTATAAAGTCATTATCAATTGTCACGTTTTTTTCAATCGTCTTGTGACTTAAATATTGAAAAATTAACGTATGCAAGCCTTTCTCCAGCGATAATTCGTACTTACCTTCATCATTTGCCATTGTTCCTCTCGAAGAACCTTTGATGATAATAGAAGCAAAAGAAAGTTGTTCGCCTTTGGTATTTTTGATTGTTCCTTTGACACCACCTGCAAACATTGAAAATGAATGAAAAATCGAAAATAAAATAGTAAAGAGGTTAGTTTTTTTTAACATGAATTTGAGGAGTTTATTTATGTGAACTTTATTTAGATGCAATGATAAGCTAATTGGTTGTTTTTGCGAGGTTGTTAAATGTTAAAAGGTCTTAAAATTATCTAAAACGGATGGTTTTGGATTGGCTATAAAGACTCGAAAGGTCTAAAAAATAATTTTGATTATTGTGTCGCTGAGCATTGAGACTACTATTAGATTAATGTTGTGATGCTACTTATTTCCAAAAGCCCACACTAAAAATTCGGGTAAAACCTGCGACCAAGTATGTTGATTATGCTCGCCTCCGACTACTTCTCGGTAGATAATGTCTCGGTCTTTGTGATAACCTTTCTTTTCCAATTCTTTAATTAAATCTAAGGTGTCGTCGATGGCATCAATAATTCCATTATTATTTCGGTCAGATTGTTCATCATTGGTACCCGCTTCAAACCAAAACGCCATTTTTTCTTTATAGTCTCCATAACGAACAATATTATGAATTATTCGGTCATTTTCATCGGTATAACCATCTTCTTCTGATTTTTGTCTCCACCACAATGCACCCGAAAAAACACCTATTTTTGAGAATACCGCAGGATTATTCCAACCTATATCCATCGCCGAAAGTCCGCCCAATGACAATCCTGCAATAACATTCCCCTCATATTGAATGGAATATTTTTCTTTCAACATGGGTAAAAGCTCTAAAAGTATAAAATCATTATGTTGTTTTGCCTTCGCTCCACGGTGTTTGTAGTCGGGCTGACTGGCAGTTCCATATTCGTGTAAACGCTCGCCGTTGGCATGAATTCCGACGCATAAGAATGGGTTAATCGCATTTTCGTTCAATAAAGTAGAAATGCTCAATTTCATCCTCAGGGATTCAAAATCTTGCCCGTCATTAAAAATAAGTACTTTTAATTTTAAAGAATCAGTTTTAGGATATATCAAAGTCAAGTGCACATCACGCTGTAAATATTCGGAAGTAATATTTTCTTGAATTTGAGTTAGTGGAGGGTTATTTTCTATCACTTTGCTAAGGTTTTGTTGAGCTGTTAAATTTAGGACTATTCCACAAAACAGGCTCGTGAACAAATATTTTGACATAAAAAATATCGTTTGAAATCTTTTGAAACTAAAAAACAATCTCTATTTTAGGATAAATTTAACAATAAAAATATAATTCAAGCCCTTCACTTTATGCAAGAACGTTATGTAAAGTATTATTCGCACCATCTTGGGGCGGATAATGAAATGCTTATTTATGGCAATTGGGGCTATCCTGTTATTGTTTTCCCGACTACTATGGGTAGATATTACGAAGCTAAAGATTTTAAATTGATTGAATCGGCTCGGGGACACATTGAAAGTGGGAAGGTGAAAATTTATTGCCCCGATAGTATTGATAAGTATTCGTGGTACGGCAAGCATTTGCACCCCGCTGAACGAATTCAGAATCATATTTATTATGATCAATACTTGAATGAAGAGTTGATTCCTGCCATTATGAGTGAATGTAATGTCTCTAAAGTAGCCGTTGCAGGTTGCAGTTTTGGTGGTTTTCATGCGGCAAATTTTGCCTTTCGTCATCCAGAAAAGGTTTCTCATTTGTTTACGATGGGAGCAGCTTTTGACATTCGTTCATTTTTAGGGGATTTTTACAATGAAAGCGTATATTTCAATAATCCGCCCGATTATTTACCAGAATCTAATAATTCGAATTTGTGGAATATGAATATTACGTTGGGGACTTGCAACGCAGATTTCTGTAAGCCAGAAAATGAAAGATTATCCAAAATATTGGCTCATAAAAATATAAACCACTGGTTAGATATTCGTTGGCACGGGACGCACGATTGGGATATTTGGCGTGAAATGTTTCCTGAATATTTGAATAAAATTTAAGAAAATAAGCATTAATCAATAACTAATAAAAACACAACAGTAGATGCAATGTAGTGATTCTCTTCAATTGCATTAATCTGTGTGATTACAAAATCTATGAAAAAAATTGGTATTCTTCACGGTATGGAATCATCATTTCCTGAGGCATTTGTTGAGCGAGTGAATCAAATTGCTCCTGCGGGAATAATGGCAGAACGAATGATTGTCGATAAAGTTTTACAAGGCGAATCGTCGGGTTATGATGTTATTATTGACCGAATCTCTCAAGACGTTCCTTTTTATCGTGCCATGCTCAAAAATACAGCTTTGGCGGGTACGGCGGTTATAAATAATCCTTTTTGGTGGTCGGCGGACGAGAAATTTTTCAATAACGCTTTGGCGGTACATTTGGGAGTTCCCGTTCCGAAAACTATTTTATTACCATCCAAAGAACGTCCCGCTGATACTTCTGAAACATCGTTCCGAAATCTAAAATTTCCGCTACCTTGGGGCGATATTTTTGATCATATTGGTTTTCCTGCGTACATGAAACCGCACTCGGGTGGAGGCTGGAAAAGCGTTTATAAGGTGAGAAATCCCGATGAACTTTTCAATGCTTACGATGAAACCGACCAATTGGTGATGCTTTTGCAGGAAGAAATTGTTTTTACTGATTATTTCCGTTGTTATTGTATCGGTGGAAAGGAAGTGAAAATTATGCCCTACGAACCAAGAAATCCGCATCATTTGCGTTATGACGCAACTTTGCCGACTGGCCCGGAAGCTAAAAAATTATTAGCTACGGTTAAAGATTACGTTTTAAAATTGAATAAAGCTTTAGGTTACGACTTCAATACAGTTGAATTTGCGGTGAAAGACGGAATTCCTTATGCCATTGATTTTTGTAACCCAGCTCCTGATGCTGATATTAATTCTGTTGGACAAGAAAATTTTGATTGGGTGGTTGAAACGGCGGCGAAAGTTGCCATTGACCGTGCAAAGAAACATAAACCTGGAAAAGATAACCTTACTTGGGGAACATTTATTCAGTCGTCAGTTCAAGGAAAAGAAAGGAGTTCATTAGTTTAAGGTAATGTTGAAATTAAGTAATTCTGAAAAGTCAATTGGGTTTAAAATCCGAAATTGGCTTTTCAGAAGAACCAAATAAAATTTAAAAATATGCCATTATTTACACTTGGAATCGAGGAAGAATTTCAAACGATTGACCCTATAACCCGTGAATTACGTTCGCACATGAGTAAAATTGTGGAAGGCGGACAAATTACGTTGCACGAACGAGTTAAAGCCGAAATGCACCAAGCTGTTGTGGAGGTGGGGACGAATATTTGCTATAATATTCAAGAAGCCCGAGCGGAAGTTACTGAACTTAGAAAACATATTATTGAATTAGCTGATCAACAAAATCTGAAAGTTGCGGCGGCTGGAACGCATCCTTTTTCTGATTGGCAAGACCAATTAATTACGCCAAATGAACGCTACGATGCCTTAATCGACGAAATGAGAGACGTGGCAAGAGGAAATTTGATTTTTGGATTGCACGTTCACGTTGGTATTGAAAGTCGGCAAGAAGGAATTCAAATTTTGAATGCAGTTCGTTACTTTTTGCCGCATATCTACGCACTTTCAACGAATTCTCCTTTTTGGTGCGGTCGGAATACGGGTTTCAAATCTTATCGCTCAAAGGTTTTTGATAAATTTCCTCGTACTGGAATTCCAGAATTTTTTGCCTCTGCCAGTGAGTACGATGAATATATTAATCTTTTAGTCAAAACAAATTGCATTGATAATGGCAAAAAAATTTGGTGGGATATTCGACTTCATCCGTATTTTGAAACCATCGAATTCCGAATTTGTGATATTCCAATGAGAATTGACGAAACCATTTGTTTAGCGGCGCTGATGCAGGCTTTAGTCGCAAAAATGCACAAACTTTTGAAGCAAAATCTAAGTTTCCGTCCCTATCGACGAGTATTAATTAATGAAAATAAATGGCGAGCAGCTCGATATGGAATTCAAGGAAAATTAATTGATTTTGGGAAACAAGAAGAAGTGCCATATCGAGATTTATGCGGTGAGTTATTGGAATTTGTCGATGATGTTTTAGATGAATTAGGTAGTCGAAAAGAGGTTGAATACATTAAACAAATTCTTGATCACGGCACAGGAGCTGACCGTCAATTAGCTGTTTTTGAACAATCTGGGGGAGATTTGAAAGCCGTAGTAGATTATATTGTGGAAGAAACCAAGCACGGGATTTACTTGTAACTGGTTTTCGAGAACCGTAATGAGTTTCTAATAATTCAAATTCTTCATTGAACGATTTTCTGATTTTTTCTGGGTTGTCAATGTTTCTAAGTGGTTATTAATTGATTAATTTTGTGTAAATATTTGACTTGCAACACATTAATGTTTCAATCAATCATCAACTCAAGGCGAATAAAATTATGCAAAAACCACTAAAAATAGCCATTTTGGACATGTATGACAACGTACCTGGCGAAGGAATGCGTTGTATTGTTAATTTGGTAAATGAATTTCAATCAAGCGAAGGAATTAACGTTGAAACTAAGATTTTTAACGTTAGAGCAAATAACGAATTACCTGATTTAAGTTACGATATTTTTATCTCTTCGGGAGGGCCAGGTAGTCCATTAGCATCGGAAGAAGTTTGGGAAAAACCTTATTTTGAATTGATTGATTCGATATTCGAAAATAATAAATCTGAGTCTGTTCAAAATGGAGAAAGTACAAAAAAGTATATGTTCTTGATTTGTCATTCCTTTCAATTAGTTGCCAGACATTTGGCCATTGGAAAAGTAACCAAACGAAGAGGAACATCTTTCGGAGTTTTTCCAGTGAATCAAATTGATAAATCTGTCAAAGAAGAATTGTTTGATGGTTTGCCAGAACCCTTTTTTGTGGTTGATTCTCGTGATTATCAATTGGTTAGCCCAAATAAAAAACGGATTAAAGATATGGGCGTTACTATTTTGAGAATGGAAAAAGAGCGTCCACACATAAATTTAGAGCGTGCCATTATGGCTATTCGCTTTTCAGAAGAAATTTTTGGAACTCAATTTCACCCAGAAGCAGATGCAATTGGGATGTTGAAACTGCTTTTGACAGAAGATAAAAAGAAAGCAGTTATAAAAACGCACGGCTTAGAAAAGTACAATGATATGATTGATAAATTGGACGATCCAGACAAAATTTTACTGACCGAATCTATCATCATTCCTAAGTTTTTGAAAAAAGCAATGGAATCAGTAATGCAAAGAGAATTGGTCATGTAACACGGAGATGGAAGTCCGTAATTTTAACTATGCAAGCATCAATTAGAGAACAATATAATCAGTCTTTCAATCAACAAAAATACCAAGAATTTCTTGTTGATTTGAATCACGCTACGCCCAAACCAATTGAGTTTAGAGTAGCCGAAACGCCAGTTTTTGTACCTAAATCCTTGAAGGACAAGTTGATAGAAACTTGTGAAAGTATCGTTGATGTGATTGCTCAGGATGATTTTAAGATAAAAACTGAGAAGGCAATTCCAAACAATCAAAATGTTCCAAACGAAAATAATCATACGTCTTTTTTAGCAATAGATTTTGCAGTTTGTCAAGATGAAAATGGCGATTTTGTGCCTCAATTGATTGAATTACAGGGTTTTCCTTCACTATTTGGTTTTCAATATTTGCTTTCAGAAACTTTTCAAAAGCATTTTTCTATTCCTGAAAATTATGAATTTTTGTTCAATAATCATGATAGAAAATCCTACGTTGATGCTTTCAAAAAGCTGATTATTGGCAATGAGAAAATTGAAAATGTAATTTTATTAGAGATTTATCCAGAAACTCAAAAAACACGGGTTGACTTTGATATTACCGAAAATCTAATTGGTGTTAAGGCAGTTTGTTTGACAAAAATTATCAAGGAAGGACGAAAATTATTTTATAGTAATGAAGGTGTCAAAACGCCAATTCATCGAATTTATAATCGCTTGATTTTTGATGATTTGACAAATTTCCCAGATTTAAAAACGGATTTTAATTTAACTGATGATGTTGATGTTGAATGGATTGGTCATCCGAATTGGTTTTTCAGAATCAGTAAATTTATGATGCCATTTTTGAATAATCCTTATATTCCTGAATGTAGATTTTTGAGTGAGTATAAGGGGATTTATCCAGAAAAATTATCTGATTATGTGCTTAAACCGTTGTTTTCTTTTGCAGGTACTGGCGTGATTATCAATGTTTTATCCGAAGATTTATCAGGGATTGTTGATCCAGAAAATTATATTTTGCAGAAAAAAGTAAAGTACGAACCTGTTATTCAAACAACGGATGGAAGTAAAGTGAAATGCGAAATTAGGATGCTTTATATTTGGCAGAAGGATGAATCAAGACCCATATTATTGACAAATTTAGCTCGCCTTTCCCGTGGAGAGATGATTGGAGTTCGTTACAATAAAGATTTTGATTGGGTTGGTGGAAGTGTGTGTTTCATGGAGAAATAATATACGAGTTTTACGTTTTAACATCCCGAATTTGTACAAATTCGGGATGTTTACGTTTTATTGCTTTAATGTTTCTTCGTAAAATTGGTCGGCTTCTTTTTTCAATTTCACTAAAGATGGTTTGTGAATATACATCATGTGTCCAGCTTCATAATAGGTGAATTTGATATTTTTACGCTGTTCTGGTTTCAATCCTGCGTGAGCGATAGTGTATTCCGCAGCGAAATATGGCGTTGCTAAATCGTAATAAGCAGAAGGAATCCAAACTTTTAAAAATGGGTTTTTCGACATGGCTTGTCTCAATGTTTCGGCCACGTTTAAATATTGATTTTGTACGTTTCCATAGTTCCAAGGTTGAACTCTGCCCGTTAAAAGCAAATAAGATAAGTCATTTTCATACTTTAAATCTTGACGTAAATACTGATTGATTGAGGTCGAGTAGGGCCCCGAAATCGTTGCATCTAAACTCGGGTCAAATTCGTATCTTTCTCCTGCGTTGTCATAATCTGTACCTGTAAAACGGCCATCTAACCTTCCTGCAGTTTTGCCTTCGTCACGGAGTAATTCCTTTACAAAACGCCCAATTTCAATTCTCATATTGGTATTTTTAATGTATGTTTCACTCAATCCTGTAAACTTACTTAATTTCTGAATTATCTGTTTTTCTTCTTCTGGAGTTAATAAATCTCCTTTCATTAATGCAGTGGAATATTCATTGAGAGCAAATTTTTCAACTTCTCGGAGCGTTTTTTGTAAATCACCTTGATACTCTTTGGCAATTTTTTTATGATACCAAGCCATTGCGGTATAAGTTGGTAAAAAAAGTGAAAAAGGTAAATCATTTCCTTTTTCAAATCGTGCCGTTTGGAAATTCAAGATGGATGAAATTAAACTAATTCCGTTAATATACATATTGAATTTATCCTGCAAATAACCCGAAAGCCCCGCCGCACGAGTTGTTCCATAACTTTCACCCGCCAAAAATTTAGGCGATGACCATCTTCCGTATTTTACCGTATAAAGTCGGATAAATTCTCCAACAGATTCAATATCTTCTACGTAACCCAAAAACTGCTTCGGGTCTTCCCCTTGTACTGCACGGCTATACCCTGTATTGATTGGGTCAATGAAAACTAAATCGGTTTTATCCAACCAACTGTATTCATTATTTACGTACTGATAAGGCGGAGCTAAAGCGTCGCCTTTATCGGACATTAAAATTCGTTTTGGTCCAATTGCCCCTAAATGTAACCAAACTGAAGCCGAACCTGGGCCACCGTTGAAGGTGTAAGTCATTGGTCTTTTGGATAAATCCGTTACTCCATCTTTGGTATAGGCAATGAAAAATATATTACCTTTCGCTTTTCCAAACTCGTCTTTCAACGTCATGTAACCAGTGGTGGCTGTATATGAAAATGTTTGTCCGTTGATGGTAGTCTGGTGTTTGGTGATGACTGGAGGAGGATTTGTGGAAGTTGTAGTAGGCAGAGCGGTAGTTTTAGTTTCTTCTTTTGTAATTTTGTCCTGAGCAAAACTTTTAGCAGAAAATAACACAATTAGTAGTAAAATTAGCTTTTTCATATTTGGAAAATTGTTGTTAAAATTATTTGTTAATGAATTAATTTAAAAATACGAAAACTTGATAACACATAGAGAATTATTTTTAAAAAATGTTGCCCAAACGTCCGATTTCCCACTTTCGCTTGAAATCGAGCGGGCTGAAGGCGTTTATATGTTTGGCAAAAATGGCAAGCAATATATGGATTTAATTTCTGGAATTGGCGTTTCTAATGTCGGTCATCGTCATCCAAAAGTTACTGCGGCAATTCATAATCAGGTGGATAAATATTTGCATTTGATGGTTTATGGCGAATACGTTCAAACGCCACAAGTACTTTTGGCGGAGGCTTTAGTTGAAACCTTGACGGGAAATAACCTGAATTATCCATTGTTAGATAATGTTTATTTTACCAATTCGGGAACAGAGGCAGTCGAAGGAGCCATGAAATTGGCCAAACGTTTTACAGGTCGTCAAGAAATTATCTCGTGTATAAACGCCTATCACGGTGCCACTCAAGGTGCTTTGTCGCTTTCGGGAAGTGAAAATTTTAAAAGAAATTATCGACCATTATTACCCGAAATAAAACAAATTAGACATGGTAATTTCGACGATATTCAAAAAATAACTTGCCGAACAGCCGCCATTTTTATTGAAATTATTGGAGGGGAATCAGGGGTGCGAGTACCAGATGCTGCATATTTTATTGCATTACGAGAACAATGTGATTTAACGGGAACTTTGTTGATTATTGATGAAATCCAATCGGGTTTTGGTCGAACAGGTACTTTTTGGGCTTTTGAACAATTCGGAATTTATCCCGATGTTCTACTTTGTGCGAAAGGGATGGGAGGGGGAATGCCGATTGGAGCATTTATTGCCAATCAAAAAGTAATGAGTATTTTTAAGAATAATCCAATTCTGGGGCATATTACCACGTTTGGTGGACATCCCGTGAGTTGTGCGGCCTCTTTGGCAGCGTTAAATGTAATTTTTGAGGAAAACCTTTTGGAAGGGGTTGAGCAAAAAGCTCAGATTTTTAAAGACTTATTGGTTCACGAGAAAATTAAAGAAATAAGGAGTCAAGGTTTGATGATGGCAGTTGAATTTGAAGACTTTGATACGTTAAAACTCATTATTGACCGAGCTATTGAAAAAGGAATAATTACGGATTGGTTTTTATTTTGCGATAATTCTATGCGAATTGCACCACCATTAATTATTACAGAAGAAGAGATTAAAATTGCCTGCCAGACAATTATTTCAGTCATTTAAATGAAAAGGTATTAGTGTATTAAGGTTAGTTTTGATGACTAATACTTAATACCTAATACCTAATACCTAATTATGCGTGTTTCAAAAGCGTTTGAGATAAAACTGCCTTTGGAATGTTTCCGCCCACTAATCTTTCTTTTAATTCACCGTTCTTAAATATTAATAATGTTGGAATTGAGCGAATTCCTAAAGTTGCAGGAACAGTAGAGTTTGCATCAACGTCCATTTTTGCTACGATTGCTTGTCCTAAAACATCACCAGCTAATTCTTCAACGATTGGCCCAATCATTTTACATGGTCCACACCATTCTGCCCAAAAATCAACTAAAACTGGTTTGTCTGAATTAATTAGCTCCTGAAAGTTATCATCAGTTGCTACAACATAATTTGCCATTGTATTTGTTTATTTAGTTTAAAACTTATATTCAAAATTACAACATTTTGAATAATGTTTTTGGTTCAATTTGAATAGTTGTTTTTTGCAGCGGGAATATAGGAGAATTATAAAACGAGCGGGGTGTTGCCATTTTACTGTTGTCCTATCGGCATTTTAACATAAAAACCCCTCTGACAGTGTCTGAGGGGTTTCCTTCTGAAACAAAACCACAAGAACCATTACTTGTGGTTGAGTTACAATATTTTATGCTTCAATCAACGACTCATCGTGTTGAGAAATATCTAATCCTACTCTTTCTTCTTCTTCAGTTACACGTAAAGGAATGATTTTGTCAGTGATAATTAACAAAATATATGAACCTCCGAAAGCAAAAGCCGAAACAACTACAAGAGCAACTAAGTGTTTAATTAAAAGAGCAAAATCACCAGTGATGAAAAGTCCTTGTTCAACATCTACAACTACTGAGTTAACTGCTTTTGAAGCGAATAAACCAGTCATTAACATACCCATCATACCACCAACTCCGTGACAAGGAAATACATCTAAAGTATCATCTAATTTAGAATTAGCTCTCCAGTGTGCTGCAATATTAGAAACAATAGCTGCAACTGTACCAATCGTGATTGCTGCTGTTACCGAAACGAAACCTGAGGCTGGAGTAATAGCTACTAAACCTACTACTGCACCAATACAAAAACCAAGAGCTGAAACTTTACGGCCACGAGTTACATCAAATAAAACCCATGATAAACCTGCTGAAGCTGCTGCAACGTGAGTAGTAGCGAAAGCTGAAACTGCTAATGGGCCTGCACCTACTGCCGAGCCTGCATTGAAACCGAACCATCCGAACCACAATAAACCTGTTCCTAATAATACATAAGGGATATTTGCTGGAGGTAAAACGCTTGCTTCAACGTGAGATTTACGACGTTTCAAATATAAAGCACCTGCTAATGCTGCCCAACCTGCACTCATGTGTACAACAGTACCACCCGCAAAGTCAAGAACACCGTATTTGAATAACCATCCTTCTGGGTGCCATGTCCAGTGAGCTAATGGAGCGTAAACAACTACGCAGAAAAGCACCATGAATAAAACAAAAGCACGGAAGTTGATACGTTCAGCTAAAGCACCAGAAATTAATGCAGGTGTGATAACCGCAAATTTCATTTGAAAGAAAGCAAACAACGCAAAAGGGATTGTTGGAGCTAAAGACCAAGGTTTTCCATCAAATACACCTTGAAACATTAAATAAGTAAATGGATTTCCTACATAACCGCCGATGCTATCACCAAAAGCTAAGCTGAAACCAAATACTACCCAAATAATTGTAATAACACCCATTGCAATGAAAGATTGTAACATGGTAGAAATTACGTTTTTGTGGTTAACCATACCACCATAAAAGTAAGCCAATCCAGGAGTCATTAATAGAACAAGACCTGAAGAAACAAGCATCCAAGCAGTATCGCCTGAATTAATACCTTCCGTAATAGCTGCACCAGGTGCAGGAACGAAAGCCGCTGCTACTGCGATAGCAAGCAAAATAGCAATTGGAAGCCACGTTGGTTTTTGTTGTGTCATGTGGTTTATTTGTTTTAGGGTTTATATTATGGAATTGTTTACAGAAAATATTTTGAAGTCAATCAAGTTACAAAAAATATAACCTGATTGACTCTGATTTTTTATAATTAAAACTTGTAAATCATCGCTAAGCCTAAAGTTGCTTGTGATTTTTGGTCTTTTCCATCACCATCAACAAAGAAGTTTTTGTCGTAAGTATCGATTCTCAATTCTGGTTTTAAAATCAAATGGCTATCAGCAACTGTAATGCTTGGCGTGATAGTGAATGAAGTTACTGATACACCGGTATATGAACCATCTGCGTTAGTAATTCTTAAACCTCTAACAGCATCTTGGTTATTGAACGACTCATATCTTGCTCCTAAACTAAATGTGCTTGAGAAGTCATATTTAGGATAGATTGCAAAGCCACCCCAAGTTTTAGAAGTAGCTGGACCTCCACCACCTTGATAATCTCCTTTCTGAGCTCCTGTTGCAGCATTTAAGCCAACCATAAATTTATCAGTAATTTGATAAGTAGTTGTTAAATCTAACAAAGCGTAACTTGCATCTGGAGTTTTGCCAGTAGTAATGTCTTCCGTTGCTTCATTTGAAGTAATACCGTTAATATAAACATTCCATCCTGATACTGGCTGAACAAATACCTGAGCAATTAAGCCTTTTTTGCTGTTATTGTCGTTCAAATTATCAACATTGTTAACAATACCTGCCATGATTGAGAACTTATCCGAGAAAGCATAAGCTGCTTTAACTCCAATGTGATAGAAAGGACCGTTATTGAATAAGTTTGATAGCGAATAGTGATAGTTCACTGGAGCATCAATTACTTCGTATCCAATGTGTGTTCCGAACTGACCTGCAGTTAATGTTAATTTATCCGTTGCTTTCCAGTTAAAGTAAGCTTGTTTGATAGCTAATGCGGTTGTTCCTTTTCCTAATGGCCCAATTACGTTACCGTATTGTCCTAAATCTGCGTTTGGCCCAAATGTCAAATCTACTACCACATCAGACTTAGCAGTTGAATAGCCAATCTTAGTTTGTACTAAACCTAACGAGAACTGTCCTGACTTCCAGTCGAATGCACGAGCTGTACCTGATGCTCCTAAATTACTTCTGTCTTTCGGGCTATTGAAGTTAGCAAAATAGTATGAATCAATGTATCCCGAAAATGTAAATTTACCTTTGTCTTCTGCTTTTTCTTGAGAAAATGCTGAAAATCCTAAAAACAAAGAAAATAGGGTGGTTAAGGCTTTTTTCATAATAAAATTTTGTTTCATGTTTAAATTAAATGCTTGATTACGACACAAAGATTATAGGTAAAATTTACTATTCCAAATTTTTTGTGCAATTTTTTAACCTATTTTTTGGCATTTTTCAAAAAATAATCCAAAAACGGGTTAAATTCATACTTAAATATTGCAAAAAAGCACTTATAAAATGTAAAATAAGTTTATTTTTAACTTATTCTGTAAAATGGTCAAAAAACCAAATATTCTTAAATTGAAATTCCAAGAATTAATATAACTATTTTTATAAATTCAGCTTTAAATTTAATATTCTTCTATTCAATACTTTTTTCAACTGAACAGTAAATTATCCTGAAAAAGTGGATAAGATTCATGAAATTATTTTTACAGAAACGGGGATTTAAACAAAAAATCCCTGACTTGTTTCCAAATCAGGGATTTTTATTTGAACAGTTTTGATTCTACAAGAAAAAGACTTTTCTTACAAATTAAAATCTTATTCTGCGTGTAACCATGCTTTTTTAGCCAATAAAGTATCTTCGTCTTCTTCGTGTTCTGGATCTGGCACACAACAATCTACTGGACAAACAGCAGCACATTGTGGTTCTTCGTGAAATCCCATACATTCGGTGCATTTGTCCGACACAATGTAATAAAATTCATCCGAAACTGGAGCCATTGGGTCTTTACCTCCAATTACTGAACCGTCTTCCAATTCAACATCTATTAACTTAGTACCACCTGCCCATGTCCATTCAACGCCACCTTCATAAATGGCAGTGTTAGGGCATTCTGGTTCGCAAGCCCCGCAGTTAATACATTCTTCTGTGATTATAATTGCCATAAAATTCTCCTTTAATGTTTATGAGTGAGATTACAAAAGCTCATCACTGCTCATATATTATAAAACTGCTACAAATTTAATAGGTAAACTTTGAATAGCCTATAAAGGTTAAAGAGTATTGTAAAATATTTATTTGCTAAGTTTTGAGTAAATTGCATAAAATTAATTAAAACATGACATTACAAGCAAGAATAAAGGCTTTTACCGAGTTAGGTCGGTATTTGAATGACCCCCAAAATCAAGCAGAAATTGAACTTTGGGCAGATAAGGCTTCGCATCAAAACAATTGGTTTACCATTGACAATACCCTAAAATCCCTAAAATCAATTGCAAATTATTATTTGAATGAACAATTGTTGCAAGAATGGGTGGGACTTTACGAAATTCCTGATAAACCGCAAACCGTTAAAAGTGTTGGCGTAATCATGGCAGGAAATATCCCTGCGGTGGGATTTCATGATTTATTAACGATTATTTTGTCGGGACACGTATGTGTGGCAAAATTGAGCTCTCAGGATTCTTTCTTGATGTTGACACTCATTGAAAAACTATTGGAGATTGAACCTAATTTAGAGATACGAATTGCCGATAAAATGAATGAAGTTGATGCTTTAATTGCCACAGGTTCAGACAATTCTGCCCGATACTTTGAATATTATTTTAGAAGTAAACCGCATATTATTCGCCAAAATCGTTCTTCTGTGGCAATTTTGAATGGTAAGGAAATCGAAGCAGATTTTTTAAGACTTGGCGGTGATATTACCGATTATTTCGGCTTAGGTTGCCGCAATATTTCAAAATTATACGTACCTAAGGATTATGATTTTACTAAATTTTATGATTCTATCGAACCTTTAGGGGATATTTTTTATCATAATAAGTATAAGAATAATTACGACTACAATAAATCTATTTATTTGGTCAATCAAATTCATCATTACGATAATGGTTTTTTGATGTTGACAAAAAATGATGCTCTTGTCTCGCCAATTTCGGTAGTTTTTTACGAGAATTACGAAAACGAAGCTGATTTAGAAAATATAATTGCTGAAAATAAAGATAAAATTCAGTGCATTGTTGCTAAAGATGCATGGTTTGAGAAGAGTTTTAATTTTGGAGAAGCCCAAAAACCTAAACTTTGGGATTATGCAGACGGTGTGGATACGATGAATTTTTTACTGGATTTGTAAAAACAAACTCAGACTTTAGTTTAATATTTCTTAGAAATGAACTAAAGTCTGAGTTAATATTTATTCAGCACGAATTAAGATAACGGTTTTGCCAAAAATTGGAGAACCCACGTATCCTCTCACATTTAATGTATTTTCATTTTTTAAGGTCATTTTTCCAGAAACAGTCATTCCACTTCTTGGATCGCTTACTTGTCCACCGGACCACACATTTTTCCCTTCAAAGACAAATTTTCTGAAAATTTGATAGCCAACGTTCGGTTTTACTTTCAAATCCTCCTTGGTTGCTTTGGGTGCTAACCAAATAATCTTCCCAAAGTATTGACTTTCCAATTTATAAATCTGAATTTTTGACGTTTTATCATCGGTAAACCATACGCCAATTATTTTCTCCGAATCATCCGTCGTGATTTTATCAGTCTTAAACGAAAGAAGTGATAGAAAACAGATAAAGGATATAATAAATTTAAAGATTCTCATGTGTGGTTTTTAATAAATAATATTGGTAAATTTTGTGACAAATAAAGGCTGCCAAAACGCCAACTCCTGCACCTGCGAGTACATCAAGTGGGTAATGAACACCGACGTATATACGACTATATGAGATAATTATTGCCCATAAATAGAAATACTTAATCCCTTTGAATTCATTTCTAAGCAGTAAAAATAGACACGTTACTAAGGTAAATGAGTTGGCAGCGTGTGAGGAGCAGAAGCCAAATTGTCCTCCGCAGTCGCCCACTACGTGAACCAAATACTGAATCGCTGGTTCGTGACAAGGTCTTAAACGGTGAACTAATGGTTTCAAAAGTCCTGAACAAACTTGGTCTGAAACTACAACGCTGGCAATTATCACAATCAGCATTCCAATTGAACGGGTTTTATATCGCCAAATCAGCGTTCCAATGATAAGGGCGTACAATGGAAACCATTCATTTTTTCCAGAAATCCAAGCCATCACTGGGTCTAAAGATTCGGTATGCAACGAATTTAGCCATAAAAAGGCCTGCGTATCGAGATTGTTCATGGTAATGGGGGGAAGAGCTTTAATGTGAAATGGAAATTTGGTTAAAAAATAAAAGGGGAGATATTATACTTCCCCTTTTATTTTTTAACCCCAAATTCTATTCCTAACTCGCTCCATAGTCGTTTTGGCAATAACCTCGGCTTTTGCTTCACCTTCCT
>JAZKDE010000067.1:106106-115845 GCA_040387735.1 Bacteroidota bacterium | reverse complement strand
GATTCATATAATACTCGAATTTTTCTCGTTCTTCGGCAAATTCTCTTACTAAAACAGCGTGAAGAGCGTTTTTAGCGTGTCCGTAGCCATAGCCACCTGCCAAATAATTTTGACGCATTTCTTCAATTTCTTCTGTTTTTGCTACCAAACTGAATAATTTAAAAACGTTATCCGTATCAGGGTTTTTGGGTTTTTCCAAAGGAGTTGTATCTGTTATTACCTTTTTTACCGATTTTAAAAGGTCCTTCTCACTTAAGAAAATATCAATGTAATTGTTCAAAGATTTACTCATCTTTTGTCCGTCAATGCCCGGGATTGTCATAACCGCTTCATCAATTTTAGCTTCTGGTAAAATCAAAGTATCCTCTCCGTATTGACGGTTGAAAGCACCGCCTAAATCACGGGTCATTTCTAAATGTTGACGTTGGTCTTTGCCCACAGGTACCAAATGAGCGTCATAGAGCATAATATCCGCCGCTTGTAAAACTGGATACGTAAAAAGTCCTGCATTAACATCTGCCAATTTTTCCGATTTATCTTTGAAACTGTGGGCATTCGCCAACATCGGGAAAGGTGTAAAACAGTTTAAATACCACATTAATTCAGTGTGATAACCTGCTAACTTCGACTGGCGATAAAAGAAGTTTTTATCCGCATCAAATCCGCAAGCTAACCACGCTGCTGCGATTGCGTAAGTATTTTCACGGAGTATTTGACCGTCTTTTAATGAAGTAAGCGTGTGTAAATCAGCGATGAATAAAAAAGATTCGTTCGCTGGATTTTTAGAAAGTTCAATGGCGGGACGAATTGCCCCGAGAATATTTCCTAAATGTGGTCGCCCAGATGCTTGTATGCCTGTAAGAATTCGCATGGTTGATTTTTTGTTTTCAATTTCAGAAAACTTCTGTAAGATTATAATTTAATGCAAAATTGATGAAATTCTCCCAATCCATCAAATCAAGAATAAGGATATTTGCGTAATTTCACCAACTTGCTCCGCAAAGCAACGTTTTTAATAATTTAATTGTCTAATCATCAACTATAATTATGTCAATTTCAACCAATACATTTGAGTTTTTACAAGACCTTAAAAATAACAATAACCGTGAGTGGTTTCATGCCAATAAAAAGCGTTATGACAAAGTCAAATCGGATTTTGAAGAAACCATTAAAGAATTAATTACCTCGATTGGTGAATTTGAAAATATGACGGGCGTGGAAGTCAAAAATTGTAATTATCGAATTGCCCGTGATGTAAGATTTACAACCAATAAAGATCCGTATAAATCATGGCTATCCGCCAGTTTTTCAGAAGGTGGAAGGAAATCTGGCAAAATGGATTTTTATCTTCATATTCAGGAAGGCGAGTCATTTTTGGGTGGAGGAATGTATTCGCCAACGCCAGAGCAATTGGCAAAACTTCGTCAGGAGATTGATTATAATGCACAAGAGTTAAAAAATATTATTTACAACGAAAACTTTGTGAAAGTTTTGGGTGAGGCAGAAGGTGAATCCGTAAAATCTTCGCCGAAAGGTTATTCGAAAGACCATCCAGAAATTGAATTGTTGAGAAAAAAGCAAATGTTCTTTTGGCATAAATTCACGAAAGAAGAAGTTTGCTCACCCGATTTTGTGAAAAATGTTACCGAAGTTTGTCGGACACTAAAACCATTTTTAGACTTCTTGAACTACGTGTTTTTTGAACACCAAGAACCTGAGATAAAGTTGTAAAAGTGGAAGGCATTATTTGAAATAAATCGCTAACTTAAAATTCGTATCTCATGACTAAAAATAGCTCTACCTCTATATACTTGCTTTTAGGATTCAGTTTTGTCCTTTGGAATTGCTCCTCAGAGTTGCCAGAATTGAAAACGCCCAAAAGTCCTCAGAAAGATATTCTCACTTTTAAATTTGCAGAATTTTCACCCGTTGCCGACGGGGATATTGATACAACAACCCGAAAAGTAAAAATAAGAGTACCTGTTGCCACAAAAGTTACTGCGTTAATTCCAACGATTACCGTTTCTGCCCAAGCTACGGTTTTACCTGCTTCTTTAGTTCCGCAAAATTTCACGAAACCAGTAACCTATATGGTTACGGCTGCTGATTGTACCAAAAGAGCTTTTGAAGTTACGGTTGAAGTTGCCTTAGCGACCGATCCAGAAATTATAGGCATAGAAACGCTTTCTATAAAAACGACCGAAGCATTTTTTATTTATGGGAAAAATCTAACTCGTGGTGGAACAATTACCCGTTTTTTCTTGACTTCAAAACTCAATGGAAAGACTTATGACCTATCTAATGTGAGTTTAACGACCACCCAGGCCAAAGTTCAAGTTCCGTATGATGTTCCAGTAGGACTGTATTCTATCAGCGTGGATGTCAACGGGAGGCAGGTTAAGTATCGACAACTTGATTTGAAAGTTACGGGTATCGGCGTAGAACCGATTGTGGATAGAATGACGGTTTTAGCGTATATCAGAGGACAAGATTTAGTTATCACAGGTAAGAATTTAAAAGCGGCCAAAGTTCAAATTAGATTTCAACCTCAAATTGGTGGGGCAACTCAAACGAAAGATGCCTTATTAAATGCTGTAGGAACGGAAATTAAATATAGAATAGAAACGACATTTCCTGCCCCCAATCGTTGGACTTTGACGGTTATTTTAGATGGAGTGGTGTATGTTTTACCAGATTTAGTGACGATAACGGCGAAGTGATATTTAGCATTAAAACAAAAAAAGCGACCTAATCAGTCGCTTTTTTTGTTTACTTTGTACTAAATATAAACAATCCTTACCCAATGCAATTTTCCCATTTACACTGCCATACTCAATATTCTCTTCTCGACGGGGCTTCTAAAATCTCTGATTTATTTGCCAAAGCTAAAGCCGACAATATGCCTGCCGTTGCCATAACTGACCACGGAAATATGTTTGGGGCTTTTCAGTTTGTGGCGGAGGCTCAAAAGCACGAAGGAGTGAAGCCCATAGTTGGTTGTGAGTTTTATGTGGTGGAAGATCGTCATAAACGACAATTTTCTAAAGAACAAAAAGATAAGCGTTATCACCAATTGATGCTTGCTAAAAATGCCGAAGGTTATGCTAACTTGGTGAAAATGTGTTCTTTGGGATACATTGAAGGACTTTACGGTAAATATCCTCGGATTGACAAAGAGTTAATTTTAAAATACCACAAAGGTTTAATTGCTACAACTTGCTGTTTAGGTGCGTCAGTACCACAAGCTATTTTGAGAAGTGGTGAAGAAGAGGCTGAAAAAGAATTCAAATGGTGGTTGGATTTATTTGGGGAGGATTATTACGTAGAAGTTCAAAATCACCAAATTCCCGACCAATTAAAGTGTAATGAGGTTTTATTGAAATTTGCGAAGAAGTATAATGTAAAAGTGATTGCTTCAAATGATTCTCATTATCTCGACCAAAAAGATGCCAATGCTCATGATATTCTTTTGTGTATTAACACGGGTGAAAAGCAAGCGACTCCAACTTACAAAGATATTGATGACGATGCAGGCTCATCAACTAAAGGAAAACGTTTTGCCTTTTACAATGATGAATTTTATTTCAAAAATACCGCTGAAATGACTAAACTCTGGAGTCATATTCCAGAGGCGATTGATAATACCAATGAGATTGTTGGCAAAATTGATACCTTGAAATTGAAGCAAGATATTATGCTGCCAAATTACGAAATTCCTGCGGGTCATTTGACGCAGGATGATTATCTCGAACATTTGACCCGTGAAGGAGCAAGAAAGCGTTACGGAGATGCGTGGGATTCAGTCGAAGTAAAGGAACGTCTTGATTTTGAATTACATACCATCAGAACGATGGGTTTTGCGGGTTACTTTCTTATTGTAGGTGATTTCATCCAAGCGGGTCGTAATTTGGGGGTTTTTGTGGGACCTGGACGTGGTTCGGCGGCTGGTTCGGTAGTGGCTTATTGTATCGGAATTACGAATATTGACCCAATTAAGTACAATTTGCTTTTTGAGCGTTTCCTAAATCCTGACCGTAAATCAATGCCAGATATTGATACGGATTTTGACGATGAAGGTCGCCAAAAAGTAATTGATTACGTAGTTGAAAAGTACGGAAAACAGCAAGTAGCTCATATTGTAACTTATGGTACAATGGCGGCGAAAATGTCGATAAAAGATGTGGCTCGGGTGATGGATTTACCATTAAGCGAATCCAATGAATTGGCTAAATTAGTTCCTGATAAACCTGGGACAAACTTAAATCGGGTGATGAATGCTCCAATGACGGGAGCAAAATCTTTAGCGGAAAAAGAACAGTTCCAGGCGGAAGATTTAGAAAATGTTAAAAAACTGCGAGATATTCGTCGGGAAGGTTCATTGCGTTCGAGAGTTTTGGAAGAAGCCTTAATTTTAGAAGGTTCAGTTCGTGGAACGGGTATTCACGCTGCGGGAATTATCATTGCACCTAAAGATTTATCGGAGATTTTACCCGTTTATACGTCAAAAGAAGTTAACCTTTTAATTACTCAATTTGAAGGAAAAATTATTGAAGATGCGGGCGTAATTAAAATGGACTTTTTGGGATTGAAAACGCTATCAATTCTAAAGGAAGCCTTGCGACTTATTAAACAAAATCACGGGGTTGTGATTGATTTGGACACAATTCCGTTGGATGACCAGAAAACTTACGAATTATATCAAAGAGGTGAAACCAATGCGACGTTCCAATTTGAATCGGGCGGAATGCAGAAACACCTCTTGGATTTAAAGCCCGATCAGTTTTCCGATTTGATTGCGATGAACGCTCTCTATCGTCCCGGCCCAATTGCTTATATTCCAAACTTTATTGCTCGTAAACATGGTCGTGAGGAAATTGTGTACGATTTGCCCGAGATGGAAGAGTATCTCGCTGATACTTACGGAATTACAGTTTATCAAGAGCAGGTAATGCTTTTGTCGCAGAAAATTGCGGGTTTCTCAAAAGGTGATGCTGATGTTTTGCGTAAAGCGATGGGTAAAAAAGACCGCTACACGCTTGATAAAATGAAAAGTAAGTTTGTTGAAGGGGCAAAAGCAAAAGGCCATCCCGAAGATAAACTAAATAAGGTTTGGACGGACTGGGAGGCATTTGCTCAGTACGCTTTCAATAAATCTCACTCGACCTGTTACGCCTTTGTGGCCTATCATACGGGTTATTTGAAAGCACATTATCCGTCGGAATATATGGCGGGTGTAATGTCAAACTCGTTGGGTCAGATTGAAAAAATTACGTTTTTTATGGAAGAATGTAAACGAATGGGATTACCCGTTTTAGGGCCAGATGTTAATGAATCTTACCGTTCGTTTGCCGTAAATAAAAAAGGGGAAATCCGTTTTGGTTTGGCAGCTATCAAGGGAACTGGTGATGCCGCCGTTGAAAGTATTATTGATGAAAGAGATAAAAATGGCCCTTATAAAGATATTTATGACTTCGTAAAAAGAGTTAATTTAAGAACAGTTAATAAGAAAACTATTGAAAGTTTAGCGTATGGTGGTGGCTTTGATTGTTTTGAAGAAGTCAATGGATTACATAGAGCCATTTATTTTGAGGATTTCGAAGGCTCTAATTTTATTGAAAAATTAATTCGTTACGCCAATAAAGCGGTTGAAGATGCTAATTCTGCTCAAGCTTCATTATTTGGTATGATGGGCGACGGGGGTGGAGGTGCAATTGCTACGCCTAAAATTCCACAGATTGAAAAGTGGGGGCAAATGGAAAAACTGAAATTTGAGAAAGAGGTGGTAGGAATTTATATTTCTGGACACCCTTTGGATGAATATCGTTTAGAGTTAGATAGTTTTTGTTCTTGTACCCTCGACCGTGTGATGGAACCGACTTTTAGAGGTAAGGAAATTGCGGTAGGCGGCATTGTGACCAAAGCCATTGAACGTTTCTCGAAAAATGGCAATCCGTTCATGCTTTTCACTTTAGAAGATTATAATGGTAGTTACGAATTTGCTTTGTTTGGCGAAGACTTCGTAAATCTTGCTAAATACATCGCTCCCGACCGTTTCTTGTACATCAAAGGAGTAATTAAAAATAAATGGGGAAGACCCGACGAATGGGAATTTAAACCTGCAAGTGTTCGTTTATTGTCGGAAATTAGAAATCAGTTTTCTAAAGAATTGAAAATTACAATTGGTTTGCAAATGATTAATGAGGAAGTTATAAACAAACTTAATCATGCTGTTTCCAAAAACCAAGGAACCTGTAATTTAACCGTTTTGGTTTACGATGCCGAAGATAAAGTTGAAGTAACTATGATGTCAAGAAAAAATAAAATCTCACCTTCTAATGAATTTTTGGAAGAATTGAAGGGGATTAGTGGATTGATTTATAAGTTGAACTAAGGAGGTTTAGTACGAGATGTTGGTGATTTTTTCAGCAATGTTAAGTTGTGGAAGTTAGTATGCTACGTTGTGGAAGTTAGTATGCTACATTGATTTGAATATTCCGAACAAAAAACTTCATTTTACAATGAAATCAAATAATATAATGGTAAACCATTATAGCTATCTAAAATTTATTATCTAACTTTATCGAACCACAGGTCAATTCTTGTGGTTTTGTTTTGTTATAAAAAAAGGCTGACCCTCTGGACCAGCCTTTTTTCGATTTTAGTGCGTTTCAAAAACTTCCGCTTCTTCAACTTCTACCAACATTTTATCATTAATTGATACCAACGCTACTTCTTTGGTTTCATTGATGAGTAGCGGGTCGTATTTTGCGGTGATTCTCACATAGTTTTCTGTAAATCCTTGCATCATTCCGTCTTCAATATCTTCTTCAAATAATACCATAAAGGTTTTTCCTAATTGACTTTCGTAGAAAAATCTTCGTTTTTTATCGGATAAAATATGCAACATTTTTGATCTTTCCGAACGTTTATGTTGCGGTACAATGGGCTTGATATTTATCGCAGTTGTATTCTCTCTCTCGGAATACGTAAAAACGTGTAAATAGCTGATATTTAATTCGTTAATAAAGTTGTAGGTTTCCAAAAACTCTTCATCCGTTTCGCCAGGATGCCCAACAATTACGTCAACACCAATACAACAATCTGGCATTAATGTCTTTATTTTATTAACTCTATCAACGTATAATTCTCTTTTGTAACGACGTTTCATGAGTGCTAAAACTTTGCTCGAACCCGATTGTAACGGAATATGAAAATGCGGTACAAAGCGTTTAGACTGTGCCACAAACTCAATTACTTCATCAGTCAAAAGATTTGGTTCAATCGAAGAAATTCTAATTCTTTCTATTCCTTCTACTTTATCAAGGGATTTAACTAAATCCAAGAATGTTTCTTCTCGTTTTCCGTTTCTCAAGCCAAAATCGCCAATGTTTACGCCCGTCAAGACAATTTCTTTTACACCACTTTCAGCAATTTCATTGGCAGCTTTGATAACATTTTCGATGGTGTCAGAACGACTTGCGCCACGTGCCAGTGGAATTGTACAATAGGCACAGGGATAATCACAACCATCTTGCACTTTCAAAAATGTACGAGTACGGTCATTTAAAGAATATGAAGTATGATAATCAATGGCTTCTTCAATATTTTGATTGAAGATTTTGGCAGTTTTATTCGTTGGTTCTTTTACAAAACCGTCCAATAAATCAATTAATTGAAATTTCTCTGCTGCTCCCAAAACGGCATCAACACCTTCAATATCCGCAATTTCTTGTGGTTTAAGTTGGGCATAACATCCAATAATGGCAACGTAACCATCAGGATTAATTTTATTGGCTTCCTTGACTATTTTTTTACATTTCTTATCGGCGTTTTCAGTTACCGAACACGTATTGACAATAAAAATATCGGGTTTTTGATTAAACTCAACTTTTTCATATCCCTTCGACTCGAACATTCGGGAAATCGTTGAAGTCTCCGAATAATTCAATTTACAGCCTAATGTATAAAATGCTACTTTTTTCATACTGTAAAGATACGGAAGGATTTAAGCACAACAAAAAAAGCCCGTCTTTGAAGACGGGCTTTTTATATTTTGAATCAAAAAACTAAACATTAGCAGTTTTAACAGTTTTGATGATACGAGCTGCTACTTTATATGGATCAGCCGCCGAGTTTGGACGACGGTCTTCTAACCATCCTTTCCATCCTTTTTGAACTGCTGCGATTGGAATACGGATTGAAGCACCACGGTCAGAAACTCCGTAAGAGAATTGGTCGATTGATTGTGTTTCGTGTTTTCCAGTTAAACGCAAGTGATTGTCAGCACCATAAACTTCGATGTGTTCTTTAATGAACGGTTCGAATGCTTGACAAATGATGTCATAAGTTTCTTTGTTACCTGCTGTTCTTAAAGCTGTATTTGAGAAGTTTGCGTGCATTCCAGAACCATTCCAGTCTGTATCACCAAGTGGCTTACAGTGGTAGTTAACCCAAACACCATGTTTTTCGCAAATTCTTTCTAACATATATCTTGCAATCCAGATTTCGTCACCTGCCTGTTTTGCACCTTTCGCAAAACATTGGAATTCCCATTGTCCAGCCGCAACCTCAGCATTGATACCTTCAAGGTTTAAACCAGCTTGCAAACAATATTCCATGTGTTCTTCAATGATATGACGACCGTAAGCGTTTTTCGCTCCAACTGAACAGTAATATTGTCCTTGTGGTGCTGGGTATCCGTTTGCAGGGAATCCTAAAGGAAGATTCGTTTTCAAATCATACAAGAAATATTCTTGTTCAAAACCAAACCAGAAATCATTATCATCATCTTCAATGGTAGCACGTCCATTTGATTCGTGGGGATTTCCGTCAGAATCTAACACTTCACACATTACGAAATAAGAAGGAGTTCCTAATAATGAACGCTCAGGGTCTGGACAAATATAAACAGGTTTCAATTGACAGTCAGATGAACCACCTGGAGCTTGTTGCGTTGACGAACCATCGAAAGACCAAATATCACAGTCTTCTAATTTTCCACTAAAATTACTCTCAATTTTAGTTTTGCTACGAAGGCTTTGAGTAGGTTTGTAACCATCGAGCCAAATGTATTCAAGTTTCGCTTTTGCCATGACTTTATAATTGGATTTTATTGTATTTGGTTATTTTTTTGAATTTCTGATACAAAAGTAAACGTGAAAATTGAAAAAACACAAGAAAAATTAAATTTTTATGAAATTTTCAAACTCAGGCTTATTTTTAGGACTATTTTGAACTTTTCTAATTATCAAATCAATACGCTTTTGAATATGGCATTGATTTAATTTTGTCATATTCAAATTTACAATACAATATTTTGAAAAACAATAAAAATACAGAATAAAATACACTATTCTTTGAAAAGTTAAATTTCTTCTTGGTTAGATGAATTAATTTAAAAATTGTGTTATTCAAAGGAAGCTTATACGTCATAAAAAAAGAGTAAAATAGTTAAAATATAAATTTTCTGTTGATTCAAAATGAGATAAACTAAATTTTCTCTTACTTTTATCGTATAGTTTTAATTAGAAAATAAATCAAAAGAATAAAGTATGGCTATTGCAAGATTTAAAGCCCTCGAATTGGCTCAGACACGGCAACCTGTTGCGGTGAAAGTGCCAACTGAAAAAGTAACCGATTATTATGGAAGTAATACCTTCAACGATGAAGTAATGCGTTCGTTATTGAGTCCTGAAGCTTATTTGAAAATTAGATATGATGGTCAAAGAAACAAAATAAT
>JAZKDE010000067.1:104718-106096 GCA_040387735.1 Bacteroidota bacterium | reverse complement strand
GCCATTGAGGATGGTAAGAAAATTGACCGTGAAGCCGCTGATGAAGTTGCTGCTGCTATGAAGTCGTGGGCTTTGTCGAAAGGTGCAACTCATTATACGCACTGGTTTCAACCTTTAACGGGTACAACGGCTGAAAAACACGATGCTTTTTTCGATATTACCAATAAAGGAAAAGCGATGGAAAAGTTTAAAGGTTCGGCTTTGGTACAACAAGAACCGGATGCTTCTTCTTTTCCAAATGGTGGAATTCGTTCAACTTTTGAAGCTCGTGGTTATACCGCCTGGGACCCATCATCTCCCGCATTCATTATGGAAAATTTAGCGGGAACGGCTACGTTGTGTATTCCTTCGGTTTTTGTGTCTTACACAGGTGAGGCTTTAGATTATAAAACTCCTTTGTTGAAATCGGGAGAATTGATTGATAAGGCGGCGACTAAGGTAATGAATGAATATTTTAGTCGTGAAGTGTCTAAAGTAACCGCTACTTTGGGGGCTGAACAAGAATATTTTTTGATTGATGAAGCTTTGTATAATGCTCGTCCCGACTTATTGATGTCAGGAAGAACTGTCTTTGGTCACTCGCCAGCAAAAGGTCAGCAATTAGAAGACCATTATTTCGGGTCAATTCCATCTCGTGTCAATTCATTTATGGTTGATTTTGAACTGGAAGCCTTGAAATTGGGTATGCCAGTACGCACACGTCATAATGAGGTTGCTCCCGCACAATTTGAAGTTGCTCCAACTTTTGAAGAAGCTAACTTAGCGTGCGATCACAATGCTTTATTGATGGACTTAATGAATAAAGTTGCTGCAAAACACAAAATGCGGGTACTTTTTCACGAAAAACCATTTGCAGGAATCAACGGTTCGGGGAAACACAATAACTGGGCTTTGGCTACGGATACAGGAATTAACCTTTTAGGACCTTCAACGAAGCCAAAAGAAAATTTACGTTTCTTGACGTTCTTTGTTAATACGATTAAAGCTGTCCACGACCATGCAGATTTATTAAGAGCTTCAATAGCATCAGCGGGTAATGAACACCGTTTGGGTGCCAATGAAGCTCCGCCTGCTATTGTTTCGATTTTTATCGGAACGGAAATGACAAGAGTGTTGAATGATTTAGAAAATCTTTCAGAAATGCACGATATTAAATTAGAAAAAGGTGATAACGTGTATTTACGTTTGGGAATTAATAAAATTCCTGCTCTTCTTTTAGATAATACGGATAGAAACAGAACTTCCCCTTTTGCATTTACTGGAAATAAATTTGAATTCCGTGCGGTTGGTTCTTCTGCCAATTCAGCAACACCAATGACGATTTTGAATACGATTGTTGCCAATCAGTTATTCAAATTTAGAGAAGAAGTTGATGCTT
>JAZKDE010000067.1:0-104708 GCA_040387735.1 Bacteroidota bacterium | reverse complement strand
GAAAAAGGCGTTAAAAAGGAATTAGCGATTGTGGAAGTTTTGAAAAAATACGTGACACATTCTAAGAAAATCCTTTTTGAAGGAAATGGATATTCGGAGGATTGGGTTAAAGAAGCCGAAGGTCGTGGATTATCAAATCTCAAAACGACACCAGAAGCACTAATTAAATATTTAGAACCTTCTGCTTTAGAATTGTTTTCAAAATATGGCATTTTTAGCGAGGTTGAAATGCACGCACGTTACGAAATTGAAATTGAAAATTATATCAAGAAAATTCAAATTGAATCTCGTGTTATTGGTGATTTGGCAATAAATCACATTATGTCAACATCGTTAAAATACCAAACGCAATTAGTTGATAATGTGCGTGGACAAAAAGAAATTGGAATTGATCCTCAATATTTTGCGCCGACTATAGAAATCATTAAAAAGATATCTATTTACACTTCTAAAATCAACAATTTAGTTGACGAAATGACAGAGGCTCGAAAAGAAGCCAATAATATTGAAGATTCGGCCGAAAGAGCAAGATTATATAGTACCAAAGTCAAAGATTATTTCGAGGAAATTAGATACTGCGTCGATAAATTAGAATTGATTGTTGACGATGATGAATGGCCATTACCAAAATATCGTGAGTTATTATTGATTAGATAAGATTTTTTTTGGTATGCAGATGACACTCGTTGTCACTTCGGAATACAGATTTGAAAGAATTGAATTTTACGTTGACATTAACAATGTAAAGCAAATTACTTATTTCAAAATGGATAATTTGCCAGATTTTCAAATTTTAATCGGATTAAGAATCCTTTTAAGCCTGTGTTATGGCTCATCGAGGTTATCTGTGTGCCATTTTTTCTTAACTTTACATCCAAATCAAATATAATAAAAGATGTCATTAAAAAATAATCCCGGACTTGACCCTAAGGAAATTGAGCTATTAAAAAGTGAGTGTAAGGAAGCAGGGAAGAAGTTTGTATATTTTGAAGAAGAACTAAATGATGAACCTGATCATTTAGAAGAATTTGTTCACGTCCAATTTATTGGAAATTATAAAGGTCAAGAGGCTATTTTTGATGCAGTTATCTATTCATTGAGATTGCATTTTAACAGTATTGTCTATGAAACTGCCGAAAGAAAGGCCTTAAAAACTTATCCTTTGTACGTTCCGATGGAAAACCGTGATGAAACCTACGAAGCCAATGATGAGATGGACGAAGAGGTGGAATTGTACATCACTGAATTGATTGAAGAAATAGAAGAAAACGAAGAAGTTAAACTTTCGGAACACTTAGAAGTTGACGAAAATTTCGAGTTTGGAATTGGTTTGGACGTTTGCTTGAACGTTGATGAAATAGACGATTCTGTGGTTACAAAATTTGTAGATGATTATTTAGCTGGTACGCTCAAGCTGGATCCAGTAATGTATTCTTTTAAAACTGATTTTGAAGACTAAGATAATTATGATTGAGTGATTTGTGATTTAGTGAATTAAATTACAAATCGCTCAATTATAATTAAATAATTCACAACTCACAAATTGCCTACCCATGTCATTCCAAGGAACTGAAAACTACATCGCAACTCGTGCTTTACAAGTAGCCGTAAATGCTGCTGTAACTCTGCAAAAGCCACTTTTAATAAAAGGTGAACCTGGAACAGGCAAAACACTTTTGGCCTATGAAGTTGCAGCCGCTTTAGGTAAATCCCTTTATTCTTGGAATGTAAAATCAACGACGACTGCCCAACAAGGTTTGTACGAATACGACGCCGTTGCTCGTCTGCGAGATTCGCAATTGAGTGATGGAGACATCAATGATATTGAACATTATATCAAAAAAGGGAAACTTTGGGAGGCATTTGATTCGGAAGAGCAAGTTGTTTTGCTGATTGACGAAATTGATAAAGCTGACATTGAATTTCCCAACGATTTATTGAATGAATTGGACAAAATGGAGTTTTACTGTTACGAACTAAAACGTACCATCAAAGCCAAACATCGTCCAATCATTATCATTACTTCCAATAACGAAAAGGAACTACCCGATGCGTTTCTACGTCGTTGTTTCTTCCATTACATTTCTTTCCCTGACCGTGAAACGATGAAACAAATCGTTGATGTTCATTATCCAGCTTTAGAAGAAAAATTGATAACGAACACAATGGCAATATTTTATGGCATTAGAGATATAAAAGCCTTAAAGAAAAAACCTTCAACTTCGGAATTAATTGATTGGATAAAATTACTTTTAGTTGGTAAAGTTTCCGCCGATTTGTTAGAAGATTTTCAGCACAGTACAGAAATTCCACCATACATCGGGGCTTTATTGAAAAATGAACAAGATACAGGTTTGTATGAAGCGATTAGGAATAAGACTAAACGACCTTATTGAAATGTAGCTCGAAGATCCCAATTCGAGAATCGGCCATTAAATCTCTGAATATTTAGGTTTAGAATATCAACTCATGTTCCTCGACTTCTTCTTATACTTAAAAAATAACAAACTCCCCGTCACCATTACGGAATATCTGACGCTTTTGGAAGCATTGGATAAAGACGTTGTGGAATATGATACGACTGATTTTTATTATTTGAGTAAAACCATTTTTGTTAAAAATGAGATATTTTTAGACCGCTTTGATGTCTTGTTCGGACAGTATTTTAAAGATGTTTCTAAAATTGGTGCTGAGTTGTTTGCTTTAATTCCTGAAGATTGGTTAAAACAGAATTTGAGTCGAGAGTTTTCGGAAGAAGAAAAAGCTAAAATTGAGTCAATGGGCGGTTTAGAACAACTTTTAGACCGTTTGAAGGAATTATTTGAGGAACAAAAAGAGCGTCACGAAGGAGGCAATAAATGGATTGGAACAAATGGAACTTCACCGTTTGGTAATAATGGTTATAATCCCGAAGGTGTAAAAATTGGCAATAATAAATCGGGAGGACAACGAAGTGCCGTAAAAGTTTGGGAAGACCGTGAGTTTAAAAACTACGATGATGACCTCGAATTAAATACTCGAAATATCAAAATGGCTTTACGTCGTTTACGTATTCTCACTCGTGAAGGCGTTGAAGATGAACTGGATTTGGAAGGAACAATTCAAGAAACTTCACGTAATGCAGGATTGTTGGACATTAAAATGCAAGCCTCTAAAAAGAATAAAGTGAAGGTTTTATTGCTTTTGGATGTTGGTGGCTCGATGGATGATTACATAGAATTGTGTTCCGAATTGTTTTCGGCAGCAAAATATCAATTCAAAAATTTAGAGCATTTGTATTTTCATAATTGCATTTACGAAACACTTTGGAAAGATAATGAGAGGAGGGGAGAACGAGTTTCGACTTGGGAAATTCTCCATAAATATAATCAAGATTGGAAGGTAGTTGTGGTGGGTGATGCCTCAATGGCAACTTACGAAATTACTTCGCCACGTGGCAGTATTGAGCATTATAACGAGGAATCGGGCTTGACATGGTTACAAAAATTGAGCGACCATTTTCCCAATTTAGTGTGGCTAAATCCAACGACTTCGGGTTATTGGCAATATACCCAAAGCATTAAAATTATCAGAGATTGGTCAGAAAACAGAATGTTTCCATTAACCATTTCGGGAATAACGCAGGCAATGAAATGTCTCAAAAACAGTAAAATTAGGTACGATATTTGACCTTAGATTGTAATTTGATAAATACTTTGTAAAGCAGATTTTTAATGGTTAGCTTATTGAAAAACAGGGGTTTATCTAAACCTTTTAGGTTCAGTTTATTTGTTAATTTATAAATAGCAGAAAATCTTTGAAAATGGAATCTCATAGAAAACCATCATAAATGAATATTTTTTTTGAACCAAATATAAAAGAAACCCTTAAACTCAACGAAGAAGAATCTCGTCACGCTATTAAGGTTTTACGACTTTCGGCAGGAGATTTGCTAAATGTAGTTGATGGAAAAGGTGGTTTTTTTAAGTGCCAAATAAAAACGCCTCACGAAAAAAAGTGTGAGCTAAAAATCATTGAAGAGCATTTCAACTTCGGAATCAATGATTATTACATTCACTTGATTATTGCACCGACCAAAAATTTGGATAGAATTGAATGGATGGTCGAGAAATGTGTAGAAATTGGCATCAATGAAATTTCTTTTATTCAAACTCGTTATTCTGAAAGGAAAGAAATTAAGACAGTAAGAATAGAAAAAATAGCGGTTGGAGCGATGAAACAGTCTTTAAAAGCTTTTTTGCCCAAAATTAATGAAATGATTTCTTGGAAAGAGTTTTTGAAAAAAGATATTGCTGAATCTCAAAAAATGATTGCTCACTTAGAGGAAGGCGATAGAAAATTAATCCAACAAGTAGCACAACCAAAAGGAAATTACGCCATTTTGATTGGTCCAGAAGGAGATTTTAACGAAGACGAAATTAAACAAGCTATCGAAAAAGGTTTTGCTCCCGTAACATTGGGAGAAAGCCGATTGAGAACCGAAACCGCAGGATTAGTCGCTTGTCATACCTTAAATATTATCAATCAGTTATGAAAGTACAGTTATCAGTGATTAGTTATCAGTTATCAGTGGTGAGAAACTGGTTTTTAGAGAAAATAGTTGGTCTTTCTCAGTCAACTTTGCGTTTTGGATTCTGTTTACTGTTAATTGCTAACTGTTCACTGATAAACGCTCAAAGCTCATTTAAAATTGCCAAAATGAAGTACGGTGGAGGAGGTGATTGGTATTGTAACAAAACGTCTTTAGGAAATCTTATCAAGTTTTGTAATAGTAACTTACGAACAAATATTTCCGCTGAGGAAGACATTGTAGAACCATCAAGTCCTGAACTTTTTACGTATCCATTTGTGCATTTAACGGGTCATGGAAATATTGTTTTTACGGAATCGGAAGCATTGAATCTCCGAAAATATCTTATCAGTGGCGGTTTTCTGCACGTGGACGATAATTATGGCTTAGATAAATTTATACGTAGAGAAATGAAAAAGGTTTTTCCCGAATTGAGTTTTGTCGAATTACCTTTTAACCACCCAGTTTATAATCAAAAGTTTAAGTTTACGAATGGTTTGCCAAAAATTCATGAACACGATAATAAGCCTCCACAAGGTTTTGGTTTGATTTATGAAGGTCGTTTGGTTTGTTTTTATAGTTATGAATGTGATTTAGGAAATGGTTGGGAAGATCAAAGTGTTTATAATGACCCCGATTCAATCCGTCAAAAAGCCCTTCAAATGGGAGCAAATTTGCTGACTTACGCTCTTACAGTTGATTAAAGCAGACATTTGTCAGAAATGAGGTTAAGTATGAACCTTTTACCTCAACAAATAGTAATTTTGTAGAACATTAAACAATCTATTATATGCAATTAGTATTGCCCGCTTTCATCATTCATTGGTATTTATCTTTATTTAGTCAAACGTTCTTTTTACATCGTTATTCGGCTCACAAGATGTTTTTGATGAATCCATTTTGGGAAAAATTCTTCTATCTTCTTACTTATATTTCGCAGGGTTCTTCGTATTTGAGTCCGAGAGCATACGCCATTCTACACCGTATGCACCACGCTTTTAGTGATACTGAAAAAGACCCACACTCACCGCACTTTTCGAGTAATGTATTTACGATGATGTGGAAAACTAAGGATATTTATAACGCTTTGATTAATAGTAAAACGAAAATTGAAGAACGCTTTGACCATAATTATCCTTTTTCTAAGACGATTGAGAAATTAGGTGACCATTGGGCTTCTCGTTTGGGTTGGGGGATTGCTTATGTGTTAATGTACGTGGCAGCCTACGTTTATTTTGATATGCACTGGGCATTTTTCTTTTTGTTACCAGTTCATTTTTTAATGGGGCCAGTTCACGGAGCTATTGTCAATTGGTCAGGTCATAAATACGGATATCAGAATCATGATAATAACGACAAATCTAAGAATTCATTAATTTTTGACTTTTTGATGATGGGAGAATTATTCCAAAATAACCATCACAAATTACCAAATAGTATGAATTTCGCTTCGAAATGGTACGAATTTGACCCAACTTATCCAATGATTAAGTTATTGACTTGGGTGAGAATTATTAAACCAAATTTGAGTAAACCTGCCGATGCAGAGTTTTAAATTTGAAATAGTTTCAACATAAAAAATCCCGAAAGATATATCTTTCGGGATTTTTTATGTTGAAAGCATATTCTACAATAATTTTCTATCAATCTCAAAGCCTTCTAAATAGTCCGAAACTCGCTTTACAAATTGTCCGCCCAATGAACCATCAACAACCCGATGGTCATAAGAGTGTGAGATAAACATTTTTTGACGAATTCCTAACAAATCACCTTGAGGTGTTTCTATAACGGCTGGTTTTTTCTGGATTGCCCCAAAAGCCATAATTGCCACTTGTGGCTGAACAATAATTGGCGTTCCCATGATATTTCCGAAAGTGCCAATATTTGAAAATGTGTACGTTCCACCTTCTAAATCTTCGGGTTTCAATTTGTTTTCTCTCGCTCGTTTGGATAAGTCATTGATTTTTTTTGTCAGTCCTACCAAATTATACGAATCTGCTTGGTGAATAACAGGCACAATTAAATTACCGCTCGGTAAAGCTACCGCCATTCCGATATTAATATTTCGTTTGACAATAATTTTATCGCCCTCAACTGAAGCATTTATTTGCGGAAAATCCTTAATGGCTTTCACAATTGCTTCTACCAAAATAGGCGTATAAGTAATATTTTCACCGTATTGCTTTTTGAATGAATCTTTGATACCATTACGCCAAATGGCAATGTTAGTCATATCTGTTTCAACAAACGATGTAACGTGTGGAGCAATGCGTACCGAATCAACCATGCGATCGGCAATCATTTTACGCATTCTATCCATTTGAATAATTTCATCATTACCAGAAACAACAACTGGTTTTGCTTTGATTTCTTCGGTTTTAGAAAATGTTATTTTGGGAATATCGGACGTTCTATTTTCTAAATACGTAAAAATATCGTGTTTCGTTACTCTTCCATCTGCACCAGAACCAGCAATATTTTCTAATTCAATATGAGAAATGTTTTCTTCTTTACAAATACTCAAAACTAAAGGAGAATAAAATCTTGAACTTGTTGAATTGGAAGGAGTTTCCGTTGGAATTGGGTCGAGATTAATGCCCGTTAAATTTTTAATTTCTTCAATTTCTTGTTCTAATTTCTCTGAAATTTGAACGGGTTTTGGTAAATCATTCTGCTCAATTCCTTCTGTCTCAATGATACAAATTGGCTTACCAATTTCAGCAACTTCTCCTTCTGGAACGAGTATTTGGGCAACAATACCCGTGTGAGAAGAAGGCACTTCAGTATCAATTTTATCGGTGGCAACTTCCAATAGATATTCATCGACTTCGATGCGTTCGCCAACATTTTTCAACCACTTTAAAACGGTGGCTTCCATAATACTTTCGCCCATTTTGGGCATGATAATTTCGATTAAAGACATATTTTTCTTAATAAATTCAGTATGTTGATAGCTGTTAAATGAATATTTTGTTCACGAGAACCTCCTAAGGTTAATTGCTTCGTAATGGTCTGATTTTCAGTAGCTATGGCAATCCAAATGGTGCCAACAGGTTTGTCTGGTGTTCCTCCGCTTGGGCCGGCAATACCACTGGTGGCTAATCCGTAAGTTGTGCCTAATAAGCTGCGAATATTCTCCGACATTTCAATTACTGTTTGCTCTGAAACTGCTCCGTGATTGTTTAGTGTTTCAGGTTTGACACCTAATTGATTAATCTTTACGGCATTATCATACGCTAAAATTCCGCCAATAAAATAGGCTGAACTACCAGCAACTTTAGTGAATTGATGGCCCAAATATCCGCCTGTACAACTTTCTGCCACGGCAACAGTTTGTTTTTTTTCGGTTAAAATCTTTCCAAGAACGTCTTCTAATTCATCATTTCCAAAACCGTAAACGAATTCTTGAATGGTTGGTAAAACCTTTTGGAATTGCTCTTCAACCTGACTTTCAAGGATTTGTAAGTCTTCGCCAAAACCAGTAAGGCGTAACTTTACATTTCCCATTGAAGGCAAATACGCCAATTTGATGTGTTCAGGTAAAGCATCTTCCCAAGACTCAATCATTTCTGCTAAATAAGATTCTCCAATGCCAACGGTACGAATGACTTTGTGAAAAATAACTGGCGTGTTGAAATGTTCTTGTAATTTTGGTAAAAGTGTGAGCGACATCATGCCTTTCATCTCAAAAGGTACGCCTGGCATGGAAATATAAATGACTCCATTTTGATCAAACCACATTCCTGGAGCAGTTCCCATGGTGTTTGGAATAAAAGTAGCATTGGCGGGTAATTCACCCTGACTAAGATTTAAACCAGTCAATTCACGGCCTCTTTTTCTGAAAAACTCCGTAACATCTGCTAATGCTTGCGGGTGTACAATGAGTTCAGTGTTGAAGTATTTGCAAAAAGTTTTCTTGGTAATATCGTCTTTCGTGGGGCCTAATCCACCCGTAACAATCACTAAATCTGCTCGTTTCGTTGATTCTTCAAAAATCTCCAAAATAGCTTCCTCAGAATCCCCAACGGAAGATTTACGAACGGTTTTTATCCCAATTTTATCCAACTCTGCACTAATCCACTGGGTATTTGTATCAGTTATTTGTCCGTAAAGGATTTCGTCACCAATGGTAATTATCTCTGCTTTTATCATTTCTTTTGATGGTCTTGTGCTTATCAATTTTAGGTTTTAAGAATTAAGGTAAAAGGTTGAACGGGTGTATTTTGAAACAAATTTTCCGAAAAAAAACGACACATTCATTAAATAAATTTCAATAAAACTTATTACTTCTTACCTCGTAGATAATACTAATTAACTATTTTCGTCCAAAATTACACAAATTAAGGAGTTTTAGCGTTTTATGGCAAATGACATTTTCAAATAAATTACGTCATAAATAAAAAATCGTTTAACAATCACTATAAATGAGAAAATTACTTTTAAGTGCCGCTTTGATGGCCTCGGTTAGCAGCTGCCAATCACAAAATTTTGGGAATATTTTAAAACAAGCTACCGATGTTCTTGGTGGTACAACTTCTGGGGCATTAACAACGGAAGAAATTGGTCGTGGATTGAAAGAAGCGCTTACCGTTGGAATTAAGAATAGTTCTTCGCAAGCGTCTGCTTTGGATGGTTATTTAGGTAATCAAACAATTAAATTGCTTTTTCCACCCGAAGCTCAAAAAGTGGAGGAGAAATTGCGTGCCATTGGTTTGGGCAATGAATGTGATAAATTTATCACTTCGTTAAATCGTGGAGCAGAAAAAGCGGCAGAAAAAGCGGTGCCAATTTTTGTGGATGCCATTACTAAAATGACGATTCAAGATGCTTTGGGAATTTTGAAGGGAGATAAAGATGCCGCAACGCTTTATTTAAAAAGAACCTCTTCGCAAGCCTTAACGAGTGCCTTTGCACCAATCATGCAAGATGCCATCAACTCAACGGGAGCGACAAGGATGTACGGTGATATTGCTACTACTTACAATAGAATTCCGTTTACGCAGAAGGTTAATCCAGATTTACAGCAATATGCTACTCAAAAAGCGATTGATGGATTATTTCTTTTGGTGGCTCAGGAAGAACAAAAGATTAGAGATAATCCTGCGGCGAGAGTTTCGGATATTTTGAAAAGAGTTTTTGGAGCAAAATAAGATTCTATATGGTAGCTAAACATGAGTCATCCCGAATTTTTGAGATAGGCTTTTAAAATAAAAACCTCCTTGTTTATTTTGTGAATAACGACAAACACAAAAAACAGGAGGTTTTCTTATGCACAAGCCACAGTTACAAAAAAACGATAGTTTTACTAAAAAAATAACTGCATCTTCTTTTCTTCTCAAAAAAATAGATGTTTATCTTTCTGATTTACAACTTAGCTTAGATAAACTTCTTGATAAACGACTGGTTGGGACTTTTTACCATTTATTTGTGGCCATTCTTGTGAATAGGAATCGTTCAATGGGCTTGCTTCTGAGTGAGTTAGGGGGCTTTATTTGTGGTTTTGATCATGCTCCAGCTGGGACAAAACGGATTAGTAATCTTCTGCGTTCAAAGAAATGGAGTTCTACAGTCCTTGATGATTTCCTTTTTGCTCGTAGTAAAAAGCGAATTGAGCAACTCCAACAAATAGGTAAGCGTCCCTTATTGATTTGGGATGATAGCAAAATAGAAAAGCCCGAGAGTTGGCTCACCGAAGGCTTATGTAGCGTAGAAAGTAGCAAAGGCAAACGTTTGACAAAGGTCAAAAAAGGATTCTATCATCCTCCTGTCAGCCGCATCTGTGTGCCAGGGTATCGTTGGACAGCGAGCTTACTTTCGGCTTTAGGGGAAGCACCCAGTGTTTGTCAAATGTCGTGGTGGACTACCCGAGGAAAATATAAAGAAAATGGCTCCAATATTATCTTTAAGATGCTGGAAAAACTGCATAAATCTATTGGAAAAGGAGTTTTACACGTATTCGATAGAGGGTATGCTAATGCTTGGACAGTCGAGTGGCTTACGTATTTTCAACAAGATTTTTTAGTTCGTTGGAAGAAAAATCATTTACTTATCCATCCCGATAAAGGGAAAAAGAAAACCCATTTATTGGCTCGTTCTTTCAAAGCTCAACAACGGAAAATTGTCTTTGACAGTCAACGGAAAGTAATCAAGAGCATTTCTATCGCATGGACAAAGGTGCAACACCCTGATTTTGTAGGTATAGATTTATCTTTGGTAATCCTCAGAGATAGAAAAAACCATCAATCACCTTTGTATTTACTCACTTCCATTCAAGTCAGTAATCTTGAGCAAGCTTGGGAGATGTGCCATGTTTATATGCACAGATGGAACATTGAACAAACCTTCAGATTTTGTAAAACAGAATTAGCCATTGAGTCCCCAAGGCTATGGTTTTTTGAGAATACCTGTAAGTTGCTGGGAATGGTAGCACTTATCTATGACTTTTTGATTCACTTGATTAATAACTGGGGAAATTGGATACAATTAATCCTAAAAAGGTGGTGTCATAGAACAGGAAATCGGTACCGAAAGGCTTCGGTACCGATTTACAGATTAAGAGTTGCCATTCACAATATCATTTGGACTAAATTTGCCCAAAATTCGGGATGACTCATGTTTAGCTAAATGCCTACAAATACAACCACTTTTTGTACAAATCTTGTTGTGCTTTAGTCGGATTTTCTAAAGGTTCTAAAGTTAAGTTCTTCGTAAAATTTCTTTGTAACGTTACATTATATTTTTTGTCTAAACCGTCTCTTCTAATTTTTACTTCCACAATATCACCAATTTTCTTGTTTGAAATAACCTTGGTAATATCTTCTGGTTTTACGCCGTCAATCTGCAATATTTCATCGCCAACACTCAAGCCATAATTATAAGCGGGTGAATCACGAATAACATTGGTGATTTTTAAGTTTCCTCCTCTAAATTCTGTTCCAAGAAATGGAGCTGTGTTTTCTGCATTTTTATCGACTAATTTCATTCCAACTGCTTCAAAATATGAATTATATGGAATTGTTTCGGTGCCAAAGATATACTTTTGGAAGAAGTCATTCATTGATTTCCCTGCTACTGACTCAACCGTTTTTTGAAATTCTTCATCCGTAAAACCACGACCTTGTTTTTTGTAAAATTCTTGGTACAAGGTCTTCATGACATCATCCAAATTCTTTGAGCCTTTAGTGGCTTGTAGAATAGCAACGTTTAAAATACCCCCCAGAACAGCTCCTTTATCGTAATAAGAAACCGTACTATTGCGAGAGTTTTCATTTGGACGATAATATTTTATCCACGCATCCCAACTTGATTCTGCCGCTGATTGAACTTTGTTTCCTGGGTGATTTTCGATAGTATTGATTTCTCCAGCATACGCATTCAAATATTCTTCGGGAGTCATCATGTTGGCTTTACGAAGAATGTAATTTTGATAAAAGCTTGTGCAACCTTCAGAAAACCAAAGCAAATGCGTGTAATTTTCATTTTCATAATCGAAAGGGCCGAGTGCTTTTGGGCGAATACGTTTTACATTCCAAAGGTGGAAATATTCGTGAGCAATTAAACTCATGAATCCTTGGTACATTCTTTCGTTATCGTAACTCATTCTTGAAGTTTGGCAAGTGGTAGAATTTAAGTGTTCCAAACCTCCACCACCCACGCCAAGGTTATGAATCAAAAATGTATAGTCCTTGCAAGGATGTTCACCCACTACGCTAAGAGCGGTTTCACAAACTTTTTTGAAGTCGCTCGTAACTTTGCTTTCGTCAAATTTTACGTCTCCGTACATCGCAATTTTGTGTGGAATACCTTTTAAGTCGAATGTTAATACTTTTTGAGTACCGATTTCAATTGGTGAATCAATTAAAATATCTAAATTTTCCGCTTCAAAAGTATTATTTCCGAGTGATTTTAAGCCCGTAGAAATGGTATTCCAGTCTTTATAAGGCTTAATATTTATCGTCGAAGGAACTTGTCTCCAATCATTTACGTACATAAAGACAGAAGCTGGATTTAAGTAACCATGCGAATCATCAATGAATGAAGTTCTCACGGTAAGCTCATTTGCATAAACTTTATACTTAATTGTTGCTTCATTTGTCGCAGCCAAAAGTCGCACACGCCAAGTATTTTTATTAATTTTGTCAGACTTTAACGGTGACGTACCGCTTGTGACGGTAACGCTTTCCACATTTTTGGCATATTCACGCACCAAATATGAGCCTGGAGTCCAAACTGCCATTTTGAGGTCAATGAAACCCTGTTGCTTTGTTTTGGCATCAAAATTGGATAATTTAACAACAACGTCAAAATAATGCGTTTGAGGTTGTTCCATCGAAAGGAAATACGCTATTTTGGGTGGATTAGTGGAGGTCTGACTCCAAGCAAAGTGGCTTAAAATCAGATAGATAACGAAAAATGATATTTTTTTCATAATTTAATGTTTGTTATGAACGTTTTTAAGTAAAAATAATAGAGCGAGTAAAAGATTGAATTCGTCAATATTTCATCCTTTTAGCAAAACTCATCAAAAAACAAAACTACCAATCCCTTACTTGTTTAACAAATAATTTTCCTCCGAGCGTAACCCATAAATTTAAATTGAAGGAAAATACTCTAAAAATCAATAACCTAATGAACAAAATCTCGTCGTTAGTAACCAGTTGCTTCATCTTACTGACTTTTGTTTTTCAAACATCACTTTTAGCTCAAAGTACGCTAAACTATACCGATGTTTCCATTCATTTCCGAAACGGTCAAGAACATTTTGAATCTAAAAATTACGAAGCTGCTCGGGCAGAATTCAATATGTTTTTGGATGCCGACAAAGCTGTTCTTGAAAAAGAGGATGCGAATAAAGTTTGGGCGGAATATTACGTAGTAATGTGTAGCCTTTATCTGCAATACTCCGAAACGGAATTATTGGCTAATCGTTTTGTAAGAAATTATCCAGAACATCCCGTAGCGGGAACGCTTTTTAAAGAAATTGGAAATTATTTCTTTGAACAAGGCGATTATGCTCGTGCGGTGGATTACTTGAAAAAAAGTCCAAAATCTGATGTTGAAGCCCAATATCGTTTAGCAATTTCTCATTTTTCTTTACAGGATTATACTGAAGCCCTTAATATTTTTAATGAAATAAAGGGAGGAAGTTCGGACAATGCTGTTTCTGCTTCCTATTACGCAGGAATTATTAATTTTCGTGCGGGACGTTATCCCGAAGCTATTCCCGATTTCAAAAAAGCAGAACAATCAGCGGCGTATCGTAGTGAAATTCCAGGCTGGTTGGCCCATAGTTACTACCGACAAGGGAAATTTGCGGAAATGTTGGCCTATACTGAACCTCTTTTACGAGAAAAAAACTCAGGTCGTAAGTTAGAAGATGTGGCTCTTTTGACCGCAGAAGTTTATTTTCAACAAGCTAATTACGAAAAAGCATCCTCATATTATACCATTTATAAAAATTACAAATCTGGCGGAATGTTGGCTGCCGTGGCTTACCGATACGGTTATAGTTTGTACAAAACGGATCAATTCGCCCCTGCTGCGGAACAACTCAAAAACGTTGCGGCGGTTAGAGATACTCTCGGACAGTACGCTTCTTTTATTCTGGGCGTATGTTATTTGAAAGCAAATAATCCTAATTATGCTTTGGGAGCGTTTGACCAAGCCAGAAAAAGCAATTATAATAAATCCGTAACCGAAGATTCTGATTTTAATCATGCTAAAGTTTTATTGGATTTGAACCGTGGAAATGAAGCAATTAAAGCTTTTGAAGGTTTTTTAGCGAAATATCCAGATTCAAAATACGAAGATGAAGCCAATGAATTAGTGAGTGAAGCCTATCTTTCATCTAATAATTATCAAGCGGCACTTGCGTATATTGAAGGACTGAAACGTCGTTCTACTCGAACGAATTCGGCTTATCAAAGAATTGCGTTTAATCAAGCAGTCAAAATGTATAATGATGAGCGTTACATTGATGCCATTCCGTATTTCGATAAATCTTTGACAACACCAGTAAATGCAGAAACAAAATACGCTGCTAATTTCTGGAAGGCAGAAGCACTTTCGGCCGATAAAAAATATTCGGAGGCGATACCAATGTATCAATCAATTATTGCGTCAGTTGATAATACCACACCTAATCTTTCGGATTTACAAAATAGAAGTCGGTACGCTTTAGCATATTCATATTATAATACCAAAGAGTACGACAAAGCCAATAAACTGTTCCGTGAATATGCCGATAGAATGAAATCTTCGGGCGATTCGCAGGCCTATCAAGATGCTGTCGTAAGATTGGGTGATACCTTTTTTGCCGCTAAGAATTATGACCAAGCGTTGAAATATTACGACCAAGCCATTAGTGGAAATCGTTCTGACCGTGATTATGCAATGTATCAAAAAGGTTTAGTTTTGATTTTAAAAGGCAATGAAGCAGGAGCAAAAAGTGCATTTCAGAAAGTACAGAGCGATTTTCCTCAGTCTTTGTATTTCGACAATGCCATTTATCAAGAAGCAAATATAGATTTTAGTGGTGGTCGTTATATTCCTGCAATTACTGGATTTACAAAATTGTTGAATGATAGACCACAAAGTCCATTAGTTCCAGCCGCTTTATTGAAGAGAGCGGTTGCGTTTCAAAATACAACCAATCACGAAGGTGCAATTGCTGACTACCGCAATATCCTGAAAAATCATCCAACCGTTCCTCAAAGTAAGGATGCTTTGGCGGGAATACAAGAAGAATTAAACGAAGTTGGTCGTCCAGAAGAATTTACGCAAATTTTAAATGATTATCAGAGAACAAATCCAACGGATACTTCCATTATTGGTTTGGAATATGAATCGGCTAAAAGTTTGTTTTACGGTGAAAAGTATGATAAAGCAATTGTGGCTTTGAGCGAATATGTCCGTAAAAATCCGACGAGTGTTGAGTCGTACGAAGCGAAATATTTAATAGCTGAGTCTTATTTGAAATTAGGCGATAAATTACAAGCCTTGACGTATTATTATCAAGTAATCAGAGATAGAAAATACAAATCACTGAATAAGGCTATTTTGAAAGCAGCGGAATTAGAGTTTGCTTCTGGAAACCTAAAACCTGCCATTTCAAATTACCGTAACCTTTTGGTAAATGCAACGGATAAAAAAGACCAACAAACAGCTTTAATTGGTTTAATGGAATCTTATTACCAAACTACGAAAACCGATTCAACTTTATATTTTGCGAAGGAAGTTGCGAATTCTGGTGATGTAGTTTTGGGTGCAAAAAGTAAGGCTTTGCTTTATACGGGTAAAATTTATATGGCTAAAAATGATTCTCCAAAAGCCATTGAAGCATTCAACCAAACGATTGCCATTGCGAAAGATGATTTTGGTGCCGAAGCTCAGTTTTTGATTTCACAAATTTTGTATAATCAGAGAAAATTCAAAGAATCGTCCGATATGATTATGGCTAAATTTAGAAATGAATTCTCTGATGCCGATGACAAAATTGTGGGAAAAGCATTTTTACTATTATCTGATGACTTTGTGGGACTCGATAATATGGTTCAAGCAAGAGCAACTTTAAATTCAATTATCGAAAACCATCCCGACAAAAATATTATTGCGGAGGCGAAAGCTAAATTGAAAGTGCTTGAAAAGAAATAATAAAATCCTTACCAATAGAAAAGATAAAATTAATTATGCTAAATCATTCATATAAAATATTTGCTCTTTCGTTCTTCGGTGTATTATTCACACTCACAGAAAGTTTTGCCCAAAAACCGCAAGGAGAAGTTAAAACCGATGAAATTGAAATCTATAAAGACTCAAAAGTAGTTTTGCCGCAAGCAAACCGAATTTTTGAAAAAATTCCAACGGCGGCGGATGATAATGCACGAAAACCGATTCGTTACGAATTTGTGGAAAGAAAACTGCCCGTTCAAACTCCTGAGTTTAGTCCGTCGGTAAATATGCCTGATGATGGAAGCTCAAAAGCTGATGGAAAAGCTGCTAAACATAGCAATATTATTCGGGCGGGAATTGGTAATTACGGACATACTTTTTTCGAAGCTCATGCGGGAATTCCGATGGGGGAGGACAATTACCACGGGATTTACATCAAACACAATAACTTTCGTCTTGGTCCAGTTGGAGCAAATTATTCGGGGTCTTCGCAAAATATCGTTAGGCTTCACAGCCGTACATCATTTGATGCCGTTAAATTAGAAGGAGCATTGGGTTGGGAGCGTCGTGGTTTTGATTTTTACGGATTTACGCCAAAGAATTACGATTTTTCGGAATCTTTGATTTATAATTCTTGGAATAAATTCAACTTCAATGGTGTAATCAGCAATGCCGATAAAGATTCGAAAGTTGATTACCAGTTCAAATCAAATCTATCTTACCTTTTCTCTCATTTAAAAGCCAACGAATTAGTTTGGAAAGGGACAGTAAATGCCGTTTTTCCAGTTACAGAACAATTATCGGCTATTTTGGATGGAACATTGGTTTTGGCTCAAAGACAAGATTCATTAACATTGTACAGAAATTTGTATAAATTGAAACCAACTTTTCAGTACAAAACGGATAAATTTACTATTACAGCAGGACTTAATGTTATTAATGACCGTGAGAAAAATACCTTAAATAATAATTATATTTATCCAATCATCAAATTGGATATTCAGCCAATTGAAGGGGTTAAGATTTTTGCAGGTTATGAAGGGGATGTTTATGCGAATAATTTAACGTCATTTTTACTGGAAAATCAGTGGTTGAACCGTTTTATTGAATTACGAAATACCAGAAAAACGGCTGATTTTTACGTGGGAGGTAAAGCATCATTGCAAAATGGATTGGATGTTGAAGCTAAATTGAGTTACGCCAATTATAAGGATTTTTACGTTTTCAATAACTCAAGAACGGATAGTACGAGATTTGAAGCTTTATATTCTAATGATACAACTACGGTAAAAGTTACCAACTTGGTGGCTCAAGCCAGTTACCAAATTCCAGAATTATTTCGTTCAAATTTGAAATTTGATGTGAATATTTTTAGTGGTTTGGGAAATCTGAAAAATGCGTGGCATCGTCCAAGCTTCACTGCTACTTGGAATAATACTTTCACGATTAAGCAAAAATTATTGGTAAGCTCAGATTTATATTTCCTTACTGGGTTGAAAGGGAATAATTTTCTTACAGATAAAGAAATTAAGTTAGACCCAATTATCGACCTCAATTTCAAATTCACCTATTTGATTTCGGAACATTTTGATGTATTTATCTCGGCCAATAATGTGTTTAATAAAAACTATCAACGTTACCTCTATTATCCAACGCAGGGCGTTAATTTTCTTGGTGGTTTGTCATATTCTTTTTAAATTCGTGATAAATAAGGGTTATTTATTAAAATTTTAAAATTATGACAACTGTACAAAACCATATCAAAGAATTGCTTTTTGAGCAAGACTGCGTAGTAATCCCTGACTTTGGGGGATTTGTGACAAACTTTGATTGTGCAAAAATTGATTCAAGTAACCGTTCTATTGCCCCTCCGCAAAAATGGCTGGCTTTTAATGCACTTTTGAAAAATGATGATGGTTTACTTTGCAATTATATTTCTAAAGAAGAAAATATTTCTCGTGAACAAGCGAATATAAAAATTAAGGCTTTTGTTGAAGAAACTAAAAGATTTATCAGTTATGATAATGTCTATCAAATTGAAGGTTTGGGGACTTTTAGTCAGAACGAGGAAAGTAAAATTCAATTTCAACCTAAGCTGACGAATAACTTTTTCAGTGAAAGTTTTGGAATGGAAAATGTATTCTTCAAAAAAACAGACTCTCTTCAAAAAGAATTGTTGGTGGTTCATACGCCAAACGTTTCAAACTCGACTATCAAACAAGTTTTTGCTACGCACGATAGAGAACCAATGGCGGAAGTTTTGGAAGATGAAGCCCCTCAAGTTTACGGTAGAAGAAGATTTAGCCGAGTATTACCTTTTGTTTATGGAATAATTGGAACGGCTTTATTTGCCTCAGCCATTTATCTTTACGACAAACCTACCGCAAACTTAAGTTCTTTAAATCCATTTCAGTCGCAATCCATTGTAATAGCTCAACCAATTGTAAAACCAGTTATTAAAAGTGTTGAACCGACTGTTCCAATTGTTAAAGAAGAAACGGAAGTAAAGCCATTAGTAGAAGAAAAATCTGCCCCACTTGTAGAAACAAAAAAGACAATAATTGAATCGGAAAATCGTTTTTTTGTTATCACAGGAAGTTTTGGAAGTAAGAAAAATGCTCAAAAGCTATTGAATGTATTAAAATCTAAAGGTTTTGAAGAAGCAACTTTGATTTTTCCAAAACGGAATGAAAAACTGATTAAAGTTTCAGCGGGTGGTTTTATTAATGAAGCAGATGCTGATTCTCAAGCCCCTAAAGTTGCTCAGGCGGTCAATCAGAAAACTTGGGTTTTTAAGAAATAACAAAGTTTTAGTTCAAAATAGATAATCGTAAAAATATAATTTGTATGACCCCATACCAGACCGAAGCCGAAGAAAGCAAAAATAGACAAATAGCCTTTTTTACCTCGTTTGCCTTTAATGCAATCATGCTTTTCTTGTTTTGGTACGTTACCATTTGGACAGCTTCAGAAAATAAAAAAGAAGAAGTTGCTGGTGGAGGAGGTTTTATCGTCAATTTTGGAACGGATAAAAAAGGAAGTGGTAAGGTATTTACAAAGAATCATGCAAGCCCGCTGAAAAATGAAATTGATTCCAAACCGGCTGAGACTGTAATTGAAAAAAAGGTTGTGAATAAACCTATAATCACTCCAGAAGTGGTTAAAGTAAAACCCGCAAAACCAAAACCTGTTAAAGAAACGCCTGTTATTACAAGTAAGGTGACGAGTCCCGTAGTTGTTAAGGAGACTCCACCCGCTAAAGTAACACCAAAGCCAAGCCCGAAACCGGTAGAAGCTCCCCCTAAAGTAAATTCAAAACCGGTCGAACAGCCAAAAGTAAATAATGATGGTTTGTTCCCAATTAAAAAATGTAAAACCAATTCTAATGGAACATCTGGTTCAAATTCAAGTCAAGGAGGAGGAAATGATGGTCCGTCAACCAGTGGAGTAGGCAATCAAGGTCAGCCCAACGGAAATGTTGTAAAAGGTGGCACGTATGAAAAGAAACCAGTTGGTGAAACTAATACACCTGGGCCAGGAGGACCAGGTATTGGAAGTTCATTAAGTATAACGGGCTGGACGTGGAATAACAAACCTGTGGTTAATGATGATTCTGACGAAACTGGCGTTATAAAATTTAGAATAAAAGTAGATTCGGATGGTGATGTTGTGGATGCCACTTTAATAGAAAGTACAGTTAGTCCAGCGGTAGCTCAACAATATAAAAGAGCCGTTTTAAAAACTAAATTTAGACCAACTTCAAACGGTGACAAACCCGATATTTCAACGGGAACAGTGAGTTTTAGATTAAATCCAAGATAAAAATATATAGTTTTAAAACAAAAGAGGTTGAAATCAACGATTTCAACCTCTTTTGTTATTGTGCGTAATTTAAGAATTGAAATTTCATTAAAATGGTACATCTTGATTTGGAGAAGAACTACCAAATGGATGTTGTTGGGGAGGATTAGGTAAATTGTTTATTTTACTTCCCATCGTTTTTGCTCCACCATTTTCAAAATCTGACACTGGGTTTTCAACTTGAGTAAATGATTGTAATGAATCACCACTGTATCCACCGCCATAATCGCCCACATCCAAATCGCAGTATTTCGTGTATTTACCAATAAATCGCAACTGAACGGTATCTAATGAACCAGCACGGTTTTTCGCAATAATTAATTCTCCCATACCCGTTACTGAATTTCCTGCTTCATCTTGCGTAATTCCATAATATTCTGGACGGTAAATAAACATTACCATATCGGCATCTTGCTCAATTGACCCCGATTCACGTAGATCGGATAGCTGAGGTTTTTTATCTCCACCACGTGTTTCCACGGCACGACTTAATTGTGAAAGTGCAATTACGGGTACATCTAATTCTTTGGCTAATTGTTTTAGTGACCTTGAAATATTGGCAATTTCCTGCTCACGATTACCAGTTCCTTTTCCTCCTGAATCTCCTGACATTAATTGGAGGTAGTCAATCACAATCATCTGAACATCATGTTGAGCTTTCAAACGACGAGCTTTGGCTCTTAATTCCAATATTGAAAGGGCAGGGGTATCGTCAATAAAAATCGGAGCGTTGGTTAATTTACCAATTTTGGCGTGCAACTGAGCCCACTCATGCGGTAGTAGATTCCCCTTTCTTAATTTTTCGGATTCTAATTCGGCTTCTGCTGAAATCAAACGATTGACCAACTGAACCGAGGACATTTCGAGTGAGAAAAAAGCAACTGCCTGACCGTGGTCAACGGCGGCATTCCGGCAAGCGGAGAGAATTAAAGCGGTATTGTGCGTAACCGTCATATCTTCCAATAAAAACAGACGATTTCCATCAATTTCAAAACCGTAATAATCATCAACTTTATCGTATTCTACTTTTATGTCAGTCAAACGCCAATCAAGGGAGCTTTTCCACACATGGGCTTTCTTACGCTCAATTTTTACGGGGATTTTATCAATATTACCATAAATTCTGAGACTATACATTTCAGATTCAAATGTTACTAAAGAAACTGAGTCTTTTTTCGCTGACAATGACGTTCTAAAACCAAGCGAATCGCAAAGGAATTTAATTTGTTGCGTTAGTTCAAAATTCTTGTGTGTAATTTCATACCCATTTGAATCTACCAAATAATGCCCATCGCCATCAATTAAACCGGCTAATAATTGCAAACGGTTTGCTACTGAGTTAATTAAAAAACAAGCTGGTATGTGCTTATTCTCTAATAAATTATGTTTGCGTTGTTCTTGGTTAAACTCCTTGGTAACGGTATAAGTGGCAGTTTTATCTGCCTGTCTATTTGCTGAAATAGTATGGTTTAAGTTTTCAGCATAATCTATAATTCCAGCTTCACTATTCGTGATTCTTGATGAATGTCCATCGCTTAACCATCTACCTAAAAAATACGGGTTTAATGAAAGTTCTTTTTCTGGAAAATCAACGGCAACTTTGTATCCTTTAAAATTGGTTTTTGATTTATCCGATTCCTCTAAATAATCTTTTACTGTAATATTTAATACATCACCCTTGTTGTATTTGCCATCATTGCGACTACTTTTTAAGGATAATATATGGCTTTCGTTCACTCGGTAATCCAGTCCGTTATTTTGACGAATCCAGTACATTTTCTCACGTCCACGGGCTATTGATTTCACTTGTCGTGGAGTTGAATCATCGCCCATTAATAAGTCACCCGATTCTACCTCTTCTACTTTTTTTAGTGACCCATCAAACATTAATACTTTCGTTCCTTTTCCGAGGCATTTACCCATCCCTGGTCGAGCCGCAATAATAATTAATTCTGTTTTTTGAAAGCCCGACGTTACTCTATCCAAAGCGGTAAATCCCGTTGGCACACCAGTTAAACCTTCTTTTTGGTCTTTCTTTAACTCTAATTCTACCAAAGCTTGACGCATAATTTGCCCCATGTCGGCGTAGTTTTTACGAATATTTGCCTCCGATATCCTGAATAATTCTTGCTCAATTTTATCCAAAAGCATGAATACATCGGTGGTGTCTTCGTAAGCCATTTTCTGGATTTCCGCTGAAACATGGATGAGCTGTCTTTTCAATGAATGTTCAACAACAATCCGAGCGTGAAACTCAATATTTGCCGCCGAATTTACTCTTTGGGTGAGTTCAGCTAAGTACTGAATTCCACCCGCCATTTCCAATTCTCCAGTCGTAACTAATTGGTTTTTAACAGTTAAGAGGTCAACGGGTTCAGAATTAGCAAAAAGTTGCGTAATTGCTCCGTAAATTCTCTGGTGAGCTTCCTTATAAAATGATTCGACTTTTAGTATATCAATAACGTCCGTTAAAGCGTCACGCTCTAACATTAAAGCACCCAAAACAGCTTCTTCCAAATCGGTTGCTTGAGGCGGGATTTTGCCCAAACCAGTATCCAACCAGCGATTTTGTGAAGAGATTCTTCCGCCAGCGTAAGTACCATTTTTTTTGAAGCTACCGTTATTTTGGTTTGATTGTTCCATTAAATATTTGTTGAAAAATAAAGCAGTTTTTTGTACAATTTTACAAAATAAATCCCATAATTCCGATTGCAAAAATATACGAATCCTTTTAAACGACTGAAAATCAAACGGAAAGCAATACGGATATTTTTTATCTTGTATTTCTAAAAGATTGGATAGCTTTTTTTAGTAGATTTATAAAAATGTTTGACACGTAAAAAAATAAAAATTTGACTGAAAAAGTAATAATCCTTGAAGACGTTGAGTTAGTTGGCTTTCTTGGCGTAGAAAACAGCAATATCAAAGAAGTTGCTGCTGCATTTCCACAAAGTAAAATCATTTCTCGTGGGAATGAAATAACTATTAGAGGTTCTCTCCCTGAAATTGTAAGAATTAACGAAATTCTTGATTCTCTCGTTCAACATTATCAGAAATACGGGAAAATTACCAAAGAACAAGTTCGCTCTTATTTAACGCTTGAAAAAAATCCAGAAGAAGAACCTGCCGTTCATCTGAAAGAAGAGGATGATGTTTTACTGTACGGCACAAAGGGTGTTGTTATTAAGGTGAAAACACCCAATCAGCAAAAAATGGTGGAAGCGGCTGCCGTTAATGATATTGTGTTTGCGATTGGACCAGCGGGAACGGGGAAAACTTATACGGCGGTTGCAATTGCGGTAAAAGCCTTGAAAAATAAGGAAGTAAAGAAGATTATCATTACTCGCCCTGCGGTGGAAGCGGGGGAAAATTTGGGTTTTTTACCAGGTGATTTAAAGGAAAAAATTGACCCGTATTTACGCCCAATTTATGATGCTTTGGACGATATGATTCAGCCCGAAAAGTTGAAATATTTTATTGAAAATAGGGTAATTGAGATTGCTCCTTTGGCATACATGAGGGGTAGAACCTTGAATAACGCTTTTATTTTGTTGGATGAAGCTCAAAATACGACTCCAATGCAAATGAAGATGTTCTTGACTCGGATGGGTATCCAATCTAAAGTAATTATAACGGGCGATAAAACGCAAATTGACTTACCAACGAAAGTGAAATCTGGTTTGGCGGAGGCGAATAGAATTTTGCAAGGGATTAAAGGAATAGCCTTCGTGGAATTAGATGGAAAAGATGTAGTCCGTCACCGTTTAGTTCGGGATATTATTATGGCTTACGAAAAATCCGAGGCTGCGAAGGTTGTTGAATAATTTGAACGGCATTTTGGAGTACAATATTGTATTGGAATTTTATTGAAAGGACAGGTATTAACCTGTCCTTTTTAGAACCATTTAACCTCTTGGCTAATTTAAATTTAATTTGTTTGGCGACATATATTTTATGAAAAACTATTTTAGTCTTCTTTTAGTCTTGTTTTCAACTTGCTGTTACGCTCAAGAACGTTGTGGGTTTTCGCTTGGCGATAAAAACAAACAACGGCAAAATCCAAATTGGATAAGGCAAAAAGCTGAGTTCGAATACCAGATTAGAGAACAACAAAAAAATATTAACGGAGCAAATTTTCGGGTGGAGGCTAAAGTTTATAAAATTCCCGTGGTGGTTCACGTCATCCATAATAATGCGGCGAATGTCATTGGCGGAGATAATAATTCAAATATCTCCGATGAACAAATTATCTCCCAAATAAAGGTTCTGAATGAGGATTATCGCAAGAAATCTGGCACGAATGGTTATAATACAAATGCGGTTGGAGCTGATATGGAAATTGAGTTTTTTTTGGCTTACAAGGATACATTGGGGAACGCAACTAATGGTATTACAAGGACTTATGTGAATGTTCAAAATTTTGATATAATCAATGGTAACCAAAATATTGCAAAGATTATAAATTGGGATTCTGAAAAATACTTAAATATTTGGGTTGTTAGAACAAATGGAGCTACAATTGGCTACTCAGCTTTTCCTTATGACAGTAAATTAGATGGACTCGACACAAAACCAACTGATTTATTAAGTCAAGAGATATTTGATGGAGTTATAATAGATTTTCACTTTTTCGGAACTTGTTGTGCTGTCACAAATCAAACGTACAATTTAGGAAGAACTACAACTCATGAAGTAGGTCATTGGTTAGGATTACTTCACCCTACCGAAAATGATACGCCATGTGGAAATGATTTTTGTGATGATACACCACAAATTGAATCACTAAATTTGAGTACAAACTGTAATAAAATCTCTTCAGTTTGTTCCGGAATACAAAGGGTTAACATGATAGAGAACTACATGGATTATTCTCCCGACCGATGTATGAATATATTCACAAATGACCAAAAGACTCGAACGAGGGCTGCTTTAGATTTGAGTTTTAAGCGGAAAAAACTTATTAATAGTATTGACCCTTTGCCTGAAACAGAAAAGTTAATGATCAGTGTTGAACCGAATCCTTCAAAAAATAGCTCCTTTATTCGAGCCCAATTTAAAGGACAAAAAGATTTCAAGATTTCTGTCTGGGACTTTAAAGGAATGTTGATGTATGAAGAAACGTATGAGTCGCAAATGAGCAGTTTTTTTGCCATTAAATCGGATAAACTTCGTTCGGGTGAATACATTGTAAGAGTAGTTGTAGGTGATGAGACGGCTACTCAAAAAATAATTGTTGAAAAGTAAACTGACATAAAAAAACTGCTTCTTTCAAAAGAGAGCAGTTTTTTTATGTCAAATTTAGTAATAATGACGTTTTTGAGAAACAAAGTTTTTCTGCAATGCGTTATTAAAGTATAATCAATCCTTATGGGAAAATCATGGAAAAAGTAGAGAAAATTAAACAGGCCTATATTGAGTTCTTCCTCGAAAATGGAACAACTCCAACTTCAGTTTTTTCATTCACGAAAAAATTGAAAATAAAAGAAATTGAGTTTTACGACCATTACAATTCATTTGAACTTTTGGAAAGTGATATTTGGGTTGGTTTTTTCAAAGAAACTATTTCAAAAATTGAAGCAGATTCCGTTTACGCAACCTACAGCGTAAGAGAAAAACTTTTAGCCTTCTACTATACTTGGATTGAAGTGTTGAAGAATAACCGTAGTTATGCCTCGCAAACATGGCGATTGATTGATAAAAAACGTATGAAAACGCCAATTTTTATGACGGATTTAAAAATTGCCTTCAAAGAATACGCTCGAGATTTGGTGATGGAAGGGAAGGAAAGCCGTGAAGTACAACCCCGAAAATTTTTGGACGAACGTTACCCCGATGCTTTTTGGTTACAACTTTTGATGGTTTTGGATTTCTGGGTAAAAGATAAATCAAAAGGATTTGAACAAACGGATGCCATGATTGAAAAATCAGTGAATACTTCGTTTGATTTGATGGGTTCAACGGCACTTGATTCTGTCCTTGATTTTGCCAAATTTATGTATCAAAATCGTTAAAATTTAAGAGAATGACTGAAAAGCATTCATAAATATAATGAAAGAACAAAATTCGATACCTACCTCAAAAGTTGCTCGAGCAACTCAATTTGTTAAAACAGGTGTTAAAATTGGTGGAAATTATTTGAAATATAATGTTAAAAAAATAATTGACTCTGAAACCACGAAAGAAGAATTACATCAGGATAATGCTGCTGATATTTACTCATCTTTGAGCGAAATGAAAGGTTCTGCCTTGAAGGTTACGCAAATGTTGAGCATGGATAAAGGAATGCTTCCACGGGCGTATCGGGAGAAATTTGCGATGTCGCAGTATTCTGCTCCACCACTTTCGGGCCCCTTGGTGGTTAAAACCTTTAGAAAACATTTTGGTAAAGCACCGCAAGAAATGTTTGACACTTTTGAGATGAATGCAACGAATGCCGCATCCATCGGCCAAGTGCATAAAGCTACGAAAGACGGATTGAGCTTAGCGGTGAAAGTTCAATACCCTGGCGTTTCGGAAAGTATTGGGAGTGATTTGAAAATGATTCGTCCGATTGCCATTGCTATGTTTGGTCTTAACGATAAAGATGTGGATAGATACATGGGCGAAGTGGCGGAAAAATTATTGGAAGAAACTGATTACGTCCTTGAATTAAAGCGTTCTGTAGAAATCTCTGAAGCTTGTTCGCACATAAAAGGCTTATTTTTTCCGAAATATTATCCAGCGTACTCATGTGATAAAATTTTGACGATGGATTGGCTGAAAGGGGACCATTTGAATGAATTTTTAAAAACAAATCCTTCGCAAGAAGTGAGAAATAGCATCGGACAATTACTCTGGGATTTCTATGATTTCCAAATTCATACGCTTCGTCAGGTTCACGCTGACCCACATCCGGGGAATTTTTTGATGCGACAAGATGGAACATTGGGGGTTATTGACTTTGGTTGTATTAAAGTTATTCCAGAATTTTTCTACGATAATTATTTTGCTTTGATTAATTTTGATACTTTGCAAGACCACGAAAAAACGGTTGAAATTTTTAAAACATTAGACTTTATCACCCAAGTTGATTCAGAGAAAGAAGCGGCATTTTTTACTGAACTTTTTAAAGAAATGATTTATTTGTTGGGAAAACCGTTCGCTTCGGATGAATTTGACTTTGCCGATGACACGTATTTTGAAAATGTATATTTGTACGCTGAAAAATTACAGAATTTAGAAGAACTGAAAAGCTCGAAAGTTGCCCGAGGGTCTCAACACGGGTTGTACATAAATCGTACTTATTTTGGCTTGTACTCGATTTTAAATGAATTGCGAGCCAAGGTTGTTACTACTCGTCCCGAATGGCTGTGTGCGGTTGGGGTGTAGCAATTACAATACAAAAAGAGCCATTGAATTTTCAATGGCTCTTTTTGTATGAATGGATTAATAAATTCTAATCACTTTTCCTTAAAATGGCAAATCTTGATCATCAGAACTGAATGATGGTAAATCTGCTACTGGAGGAGCGGTTCTTGGAGCTGAATTAAAACCTTGTGAAGGAGCTGATGCAGCGGGTGAAGCTGATGCTCCGCTGGCCGCATCAATTCTGTACGCTTTCAAATCGGTGTACCAACGCTCGTTATACTCACGAGATTCCACACTGAATGAAATTCTTAATTTTTCCCCTAAAGAAAACGTTTTCAAATCACTCGCTTTGTCTCCCCATGCCGTAAAACAAGCTTTTTTAGGATATTGTTCTTCCGTTTCTAATACAAAATCTTGCTTTACCCAAACGCCATTTTTTCCTTGACCTGTTACCTCAGGTAGGACTTTTACTAAATTTCCTTCAAATTCTAATGCCATTGTATTTTTATTTATTGTAATTGTATTTTTTACTAAAACTTAAATCATTGATAAAGAACATTTTAACTTCTAATCAACAACGGATAATGAATAAGCGTTTCTAAAACCTTTGCAAATAACTAAAATTTATCTAATTTTGTGCTATCAAATGGCGACGTGGTGGAATTGGTAGACACGCTACTTTGAGGTGGTAGTGGGAGCAATCCTATGGGAGTTCGAGTCTCCCCGTCGTCACGAAAGTCCTTTCAATTTATTTTGAAGGGACTTTTTTGGTTTATACAAGTCTAAAATAATTAACCTAATTGTTAATCGTTAAATTCCAGTTGAGGTGGATTTTCGTATAATAACGCTTTGTCAACCTGACGAATAATCTTGGCCAAGTCTTCTGGTTTATTCACAAAATCAAGATTGTCAACTTCCAGCACCAAAATCTTCCCTTCTTTGTAATTTTCGGTAAATTCGGCGTAATGTTCATTTAAATCAGAAAGATATTTTTCCGAAATATTGGCTTCGAAATCTCGTCCACGCTTTTTGATTTGCGAGACTAATTTAGGTAAATCCGCTTTCAAATAAATCGTTAAATCAGGGGCTTTTACAGTTTTCATCATCAAATCAAAAATTCCTCGGTAAGTGGCATAATCATTAGCCGACATGATACCCGATTTAAAAAGATTCATCGCAAAAATATACGCATCTTCATAAATAGTTCGGTCTTGAATAATTCTCCGATTTGATTTTTGAATCTGCATAACCTGCTCATACCTGCTTTTCAAAAAATACATTTGCAAATGGAAAGCCCAACGAGGCATATCTTCATAAAAAGGAGGAAGATACGGATTTCCTTCTACGGCTTCGTACATGACTTCCCAGCCAAAGTGATCCGCTAATTTTTTGGCCAAAGTTGTTTTCCCAGCTCCAATATTTCCCGTAATAGCAATGTGCATAAACTGTTTTTGATTAAATCATTAGGGTTTCTTACGCACAAATTTCACTAAAAAATACCGAAGAAATAAATTGATTTTGATTAATTTTTGAACTGCTTGAAAATCAGGTGTTAACTGATGCGTTAATTCTTAGTCAGAAAACGAATAATTTTTAAAGTTTCGTAACTTTGTATCAATTGAGGAATTCGCCTTAATCAATTTTTATATTTCCTAACTCGTGTTGGTTTTCGGGTAAGAGCAATCTTATTCTTAGTTTTTTATATTATTAAACTATTAACGATTGACTAATTATCCATGACTAACGCTTAAACCCTGTGACTCATGTTGAAGATGAAGCCTTACAGTGTAATACTTTATTACAATTATACGCCCATTAAAGATGCGGAGGCGTACCGTGAAAAACACCATTTATTTTGTTTAGAGCATAATCTTTTGGGTAGAATTATTGTGGCTCCCGAAGGTCTGAATGGAACTGTTTCTGGATTAACGGAGGATTGTCAGAAGTACATGACTTGGCTCGAAAATGACCCTCTTTTTGCGGGTACAAATTTCGATTTTAAAGTTGAAAAGCACGATAAACATGCCTTTGTTAAGTTGCACGTTCGGGTAAAAGAAGAGATTGTTAACTCCGATTTACCCGTAAATCCTCGGGTTCGTACTGGAAAACACCTCGAACCAGCCGACTTCAAAGAAATGTATAAAAATGACCCTGATGTTGTTCTGGTGGACATGAGGTCTAATTATGAACATTCAGTCGGTCGATTTAAAGGGGCAATTACGTTCGATATGGAGACTTTAAGGGAATTGCCCGACCATATTCAGGAGATCGAACATTTGAAAGATAAGAAAATTATCACTTATTGTACGGGTGGTATCAAATGCGAAAAAGCATCCGCTTATTTATTGGAGCGTGGCTTTGAGAATGTGTATCAATTGCACGGTGGAATTATCAAATACGGACTTGAAGAAGGAGGGGAGGATTTTGAAGGGAAATGCTATGTTTTTGATAATCGAGTTACGGCGGATGTCAATGCTGTCAACCCAGAAGTGATTTCAAAATGTCATATTTGCGGGACAAATTCTGACCACATGGTCAATTGTGCCAACCCAGAATGCAATGAGCATTTAGCCATTTGCCCGACTTGTTTGTTAGCCATGGATGGCGCTTGTTCTAACGAATGTAAAACTCATCCACGTAAGCGACCGTACAATGCGGAAGGATATTATTCGAAACAGTCGGAAAATTATACGGCAGAATTTGGTTTCAAGAGTCGTCAAAAAACTAAAACTGTACTTAGTGTTTAATAGTTATTGTCGCAAGATCGTTTTTAGGGATGGGTTCTGAAAGTAGAAAACTCATTTACTGAAAATTAAATTTTCAAATCCATCCCTCATGTATTTTAAATCGTTGATTGTCATTTTTCTGGTTATATTTTTTAGTTGTACGAATACAAAGAAAAAAGAAGAATATATTCCCCCCCAACCCTCAAAGGAAAGTGGTTTGGTTTTAGCCCAAACTTATTGCGGAAGTTGTCATCAATTTCCATCGCCCGACTTAATCGAGAAAGAAGTTTGGAAAGACCACGTTTTGCCAAAAATGGCAAGAAGACTCGGCTTAGAACCAGACCTTTTTAAAATCTATGAAGGGATTGAACTGGAAGAATTGCCAATTATTACCGAAGCAGGAATTTATCCAGAGAAGCCCGTAATGGCTAAAGAAGATTGGCAAAAAATAGTAAAATATTATCTTGATAATGCTCCAGATAAACCGTTAGAACAAGCTAAAAAAGAGAAAGTTGAGGTTGGATTAGAAAGTTTTACGGTTAAAAATCTTTATGGTCTCGCCAACAAAGCTCCGCACGTTACACTCGTGAAATTTAATCCTGCTCAAAACGATATGCTGGTTGCTTTTCGGAGTCAAAATAGCTATCTGAAAAGATTTGATTTGAATTTAATGAAGAAAGATTCGCTGGCGGTGTCAAGTCCTATTGCGGATATAAATGTTAAAGGCAATGATTTGCGACTTTTGACGATGGGTATTATGGATCCCAACGACCAGTTGAAAGGTGGATTGACCTTCGTGAATTCGCAGAACCAACAAAATAACGTATTAAAGAATTTGCAAAGACCCGTACAAATGTCTTACGGAGATTTGAACCAAGATGGCACAGAGGATGTGGTAATTTGTGGTTTTGGAAATGAATTAGGAAAACTGGCTTGGTACGAAGGTAAAGCAATGAAAGAGCATATCTTGAAATTAATACCAGGAGCGAGAAATACAGTAATCAAAGATATGAATGGGGATAAGTTGCTGGATATCATTGTATTAATGAGCCAAGCAAGAGAAGGCGTTTTTATTTTTTACAATAAAGGTAACGGTAATTTTGATGAACAACAGGTGTTAGAATTCCCTTCAATTTATGGTTCGAGCTACCTTGATTTAATAGACTTTAACAAGGACGGCTATCAAGATATTATTTATACCAATGGCGATAATGCTGATTTGTCCATTTCACTCAAGAAGTATCACGGCGTGAGAATATTTTTGAATGATGGAAAAGGAAATTTTAAGCAAAGCTACTTTTTCCCAATGTTTGGGGCATCAAAAGCCCTTGCCCTTGATTTTGACTTAGATGGAGATATTGATATTGCCGCCATTTCGTATTTTACCAATCCCAAGCAAAAACCAAATGAAGGTTTTGTTCTTTTGAATAATCAAGGAAATAATACCTTTAAAGTTTCTACTTTCAAAGAAGCAAACCAAGGACGATGGTTGGTGATGGATGTTGCTGATATGGATAAAGATGGCGACTCAGATATAATTTTAGGGTCGTTTTTGCAGAATGGTTTTAGCGATTTGGTTGAGACAAAATTTAAAAATAATTTACCACCATCCGTGATAGTTTTAGAAAATAATAGACGAACTAAAAAATAGAATCCAATGACAATCTCATCAACTGATCTTATTATTAATCCAGACGGAACAATTTATCATCTCAATTTGCTTCCAGAACATATTGCTGACACCATCATCACGGTTGGTGACCCCGAAAGAGTGCCGATGGTTTCTCAATATTTTGACTCGATTGAAGTTAAAATAAACAAACGTGAATTTGTTACGCACACGGGAATATTGAAAGGGAAACGTATTACCGTAATTTCCAGTGGAATTGGTACAGATAACGTTGAAATTCTCATGAATGAATTAGATGCGTTGGTGAACGTTGATTTTCAAACTCGCACCGTTAAAGCAGAGCATAAATCACTTAATATTGTTCGCTTGGGAACGTCAGGAAGTTTGAAAAATACTATTTTGATTGATAGCGTAGTTGTGTCTGAGGCGGGTGTTGGATTTGATGCTTTAGGCTTTTTTTATGAAACAGATGAAAATGATTTAACCAAGCAAATTAAAGTAGATTTTGATTTGGACTTTATGCCGTATTGGAATCCAGCGGGAGCGGATTTACTGAAATTATTTACCATAGATGCTCCTGAAAATTGGTTTGTCGGAACAACGGTAACTTGTCCAGGATTTTACGCCCCACAAGGCAGAGTTTTACGATATAATCCCAAAATTGAAAATCTCTTACAAAAATTTAATTCATTCAAGCATAAGGATATTTCTTTGACAAACCTTGAAATGGAAACGGCGGGTTATTATTTAATGGGTAAAATTTTGGGACATCAAGTCTTATCAATTAGTGCCATTTTAGCGAGTAGAATGACCAACGAATTTTCACAACACCCCGAAAAACAAATTGATAGTTTGATTAAATACGCATTGGAAAAACTGACTTAGTCAAATTAATGGTCTCTTAGCGAAAATAATTCGGGATATTTGGGCGTAACATTAACGTATTGTTGCTGAATTTCTTTCAAATCTTTTTCATAATCGCCCGTAGGATAAAATACGTTTAGAAAACCTCCTTCTTTTTTGGCAAAATCTAAGAAACCTAAAACGATTGGAACGTTTGCCGTCATGGCAATGTGATAAAAGCCTGATTTCCATTCTTTTGAGTAAGAACGTGTTCCTTCTGCGGGTACAATTAATTGAAGAGACTCAGGGCTATTTTTAATCATATTTCCCATGTCATTGACCAAATTGTTTTTCTGACTGCGGAATACTGGAACACCACCAAGACCTCGCATGAGAATGCCTAATGGAAACTTGAATAAGGAATCTTTGGCTAAATATCTGATTGGCATTCCAATGCTGTAAATTACTGCCATGCAATAATAGTAATCCCAATTTGATGTATGCGGAGCCGCAATCATCACTGCTTTTGGATAGTTTAAAACTCCTTTCGGGGTAGTATCAACGACTTTCCAACCTGATATTTTCAAAATAAAGACACTAATGAATTTTAACATAAAACGAGTTTGTAAATTGGTCTCAAAAACAAATCTACCTATATTTGATTTTGCTTTCAAGATAATCTAATAATTTATAAAAATATAATGCAAAAACCCTTAATTTTAATTGCTAACGACGATTCAATAGCGGCAAAAGGTATTAAAACGTTGGCAGAAGTAATGTCAGAAATCGGTGAAGTAGTCGTTATTGCTCCAGATACTCACCAATCGGGTATGGGACACGCAATCACCCTTGACCGTCCTCTCAGAGTTAACAAAGTTAGAGATTTTCTCCCCCATGTAGAGGCTTATAAATGCAGTGGAACACCCGCTGATTGCGTAAAATTTGGGAAACATTTTCTATTAAAAGGACGAAAAATTGATTTAGTCGTTTCGGGAATAAATCACGGTTCAAATTCTTCTATCTCCGTAATTTACAGCGGAACCATGTCAGCGGCAATTGAAGCAGCAATTGAAGGAATTCCTGCCATTGGGTTTTCTTTGAGTGATTTTGGTGGTGATGCTGACTTTTCTCATACCATCGAATACGTTAAAAGTATAGCTTTAAAAGTTCTTGAAAAAGGTCTTCCGCACGGGGTAGCCTTAAACGTTAATTTTCCGAAAATATCGGATGAACCCATCAAAGGAATCAAAATTTGTCGTCAAACGGATGCCGTTTTCAGAGAATCATTTGAAGAAAGAAAAGACCCTTACGGAAAATCTTATTACTGGATGGATGGTTTCTTGCAAAATGAAGATAATGGCGGCGGAACGGATGAAGATGCGTTGAAAGAAAATTATATTTCAATTGTTCCTGCTAAATTTGATTTAACTGATTATCAGGCAGTTGAAAGTTTGAAAAGTTGGTTTTAATTGCATAAATTCAAGTGTACATTCACATAATATTTAATCATGGCAATAGTTGGAAATTTAGTTAAAAGAGGAATTGGGCTGTCGGGATTAATGAAACGCCAGAAATCTAATTTGGCAAAAGTTCAACGCAAAACGTTGGTCAAATTACTGAATAAAGGTCGTTTTTCGCAATTTGGAGAAGCATTCGGTTTTGAAGAAATTATGAACGCAGCCATATTTTCGAAAGACAAAGAATTTTATACCAAATATAAGAAGCAAGTTCCCGTCTATGATTACAATAAAATGTACAAAGACTGGTGGCATAAAACGCTGGAAGGAGAAAAAAATGTCTCTTGGGTGGGAAGTATAAAATATTTTGCTCTCAGTTCAGGTACTTCGGAGGCGGCTTCCAAACACATTCCCGTAACGAACGATATGGTAAAAGCCATTCACAAGACTGGAATTCGTCAAATATTAACGCTTTCTGCGTATAAAAATTTACCTTCCCAAGTTTTTGAAAAGGGGTATTTAATGTTGGGCGGAAGTACTAAATTGCAGGACAAAGGTGAATATTTTGAAGGAGATTTGAGTGGTATTACCGCTGGTAAGATTCCTTTTTGGTTTGAAAGATTTTATAAACCAGGTAAAAAAATTGCCGAAACTCGTGATTGGAGTGAGAAATTAGATAAAATAACCAAAAAAGCGAAAGATTGGGATATTGGTTTCATCGTGGGAGTACCTGCTTGGATTCAGATTTTGATGGAGAAAATCATCAAAGAATATAATGTGAAAAATATTCACGAAATCTGGCCAAACCTTGAGGTTTTTTGTCACGGAGGGGTAAGTTTTGAGCCGTATAAAAAAGGTTTTGAGAAACTTTTAGGTCGCCCAATCACGTACATCGAGACATATTTGGCATCCGAAGGATTCATGGCTTACCAAGCTGCTCCGAATACGGATATGGCTTTGGTCTTGAATAATGGTATTTTCTTTGAGTTTGTGCCTTTTAACGAAGAAAACTTTGATGACGATGGCGTGATGGCTGAAAAACCGCAAACGCTCATGATTGACGAAGTTGAAGATGGGGTTGAATATGCTTTGTTAATCTCAACGGTTTCGGGAGCTTGGCGGTATTTAATTGGTGATACTATCAAATTTACCAACAAAAAGAAGGCAGAAATCATTATTACGGGTAGAACTAAACACTTTTTGAGCCTTTGCGGAGAACATTTATCGGTTGATAATATGAACAAAGCCATTGAATTAGCTTGTGAAAAATTCAATATTGATATTCGTGAATTTACGGTTTTTGGCAAGAAAGAAGGCGATACTTTTGGGCATAGTTGGTTTGTTGGCACGGATGATAAAGTTGACTCGGCCGAATTGATGTCTTTTATTGACGAGAAACTTTGTGAAATCAACGATGATTATCCAGTGGAAAGGCAACACGCACTCCGAGAGTTGAAAATGACCGTTTTGCCAACCCATATCTTCTATCAATTTATGGAATTGCAAGGAAAAACGGGAGGTCAAAATAAATTTCCAAGAGTTTTGAAAAAGGCCGAACAAATAAATGAATGGGAGGATTTTCTGAATAAAAAGAAATCGGAAGTATCTATTTCGTAATACAATGGCATAAATACTTCCCAAAATAAATGGGTTAATTCTTAAAGAAATTGCTTCCAAAGAATCATAAGTCCTGAACCGATAAAGATTAAGCCAGCAACTTGATTGATTCGTTTCAGGACTTTTGCCGTTAATACTTTCTTCATTCTTTGAGCATAAAAAGCAATTAATGATTCGGCTAACATCGTTGCGATGAGACTAAACAAAAAGAACCCGATTCGTTCATTTAAGGTTAATCCTTTTGCCACCAGATAGGCTGAAGTTGTAAAAACCGCCAAATAATTGGAAGGATTGAGCAAGTTTAGAAAAAGTCCCGAAGTAAAATAGTAGAGAAACGAACTGAGTTTGGAAGTTGGATAGACCAATTGAGATTGCTGCTTGAAAATGCTGATAAAGCCCAGTACAAATAAAAGCGATGCCCCAACGACGGAAATAATATCGTCAAAATGCTCAAAATTTGGTAAGTAGCTCGTTCCAAAAATGGCAAAAAACATCAAAATGGCATCCGCCACGGTAACCCCCAAGGCAATTAAAACGCCCCGTTTGAACCCTGTATCAATACTTGTCTGAATTAGTCTAAAAAATGCTGGCCCAAAAGTAAAGCAAAGAAGAAAACCGTAGAGAAATCCGAAAAAAATGGCTTGAATCATAAGTGTAGGTTTAAATGCCTTTTAATCGGGCGACTTTTAAAATGGTAGCAATACTCAATGAATCGGTAATTTCTGAATCCATGACCATTCTTACGGCTTCCTGAAGACTTACTTTTTTAAGGGCTAAAATCTCCGTATCGTCTGGCTCTGCCTCTCCTTGCGTTAAGTCTTCCGCTAAATACATAAAACCAACTTCATCAGTTACCGAGTTTGAGGTGTGAAGTTTTCCCAAATCAGTCCAATTTTTAGCGGTCATTCCCGTTTCTTCCTTCAATTCTCGTTTGGCCGCTTCTAAACTATCACCATTTAATGCACCTCCACCCATCGGAATTTCCCAAGAATATTCCTCTAACGTATATCTATATTGCCCAACGAGCCAAGTATTATTATTATCGTCCAATGGTAAAATGGCGGCGGCTTTCGTTTTGAAATGAGCAACTCCGTAAATACCAGGCTCACCATTTGGTTTTATCACCTCTTCGTGCCTAAGATTTACCCAAGGGTTATCATAAACTTCACGGGAAGAAACTTTTTTCCAAGGATTTTCATAAATGTTCATTTTGCAAAGGTATAACAGAAGGTATGAATATTAAAATATGAATTTCGTAACTTTGTGAAAAAGAGTTGTCAGTCTTTAAGTCATAAGTTGAAATTGTCGCATTGGGCAGTTTTAAAATATTATTTTTACAAAAAAAGACAAGTTATGGCTTACTGAATTTAACATCCTTATGAACTTCCTAAAGTATAAATTAATATTAATCTCATTTGCGGTAAGTACTCTGTTGATGATTGCTAAGTTTATCGCCTATTATCTCACATATTCCAGTGCGATTTTAACGGATGCTTTGGAGTCTATTATTAACGTTGTGGCGAGTGCTTTTGCTTTTTATGCTATTTATTTAGCTTCGCAACCAAAGGATTTGAATCATCCTTATGGTCACGGGAAAATCGAATTTTTCTCCGCTGGTCTTGAAGGGGTATTGATTGTTTTAGCGAGTTTTTTTATTGTCTTTCATGCCACCGAAGGGCTTATTTATCCCGAACCTTTTAAGGATTTAAAGATTGGCGTTTCAATTATTTCAATTGGAACGGTGATTAATTATTTTCTGGGGTATTTTCTCGAAAAAGACGGAATTATAAAGAAATCGCCAACGCTTATTGCGGACGGACAACATTTGAAATTAGATGCCATCAGTGGACTGATTTTGGTGGCGGCGGTAATCTTGGTAATGTGGACAAAAATTGCTTGGATTGACGGATTGGCTTCCATCTTTTTTGCCCTTTTCATGGCTTGGAATGGTGTTAAGATTATTAGAAAGTCCATTGGCGGACTCATGGATGAAACAAATAATGAAGTATTGGAAAAAGTGGTGGATATTCTGAAAACGTACCAAAAACGGGAATGGATTGATATTCATAATTTGAGAATTCAAGAATACGGAGCGGATATTCACATTGATGCCCACTTGACACTCCCTAATTATTGGAATTTGGAGAAAGTACACGAAACGGTTCACGAATTTGAAGATATTTTTGATAAAGAATTTCCTTCAAATGTTGAAATATTTATTCATACCGACCCGTGTTTGCCCCAATGTTGTCATTACTGTAAAATAGAAAATTGTCCCATTCGACAAGCTCCTTTTTCAACAAATATTGCTTGGAATAAAATGAATTTGTCATTGAACCAAAAGCATTTTTTGGAGATTGTATAAATAGGCTAACAAATTTTAAAATTATAATGCTACTACAACCCATCATCAATCTTGTCGAAATTCTTGCGAGAAAAGGCGTGAAAAATGCTATTATTTCGCCAGGTTCACGAAATGCTCCATTAACGATTGCTTTGGTTCGTAATCCTGAAATTGTCACAAAATCAATCTCTGATGAGCGTTCTGCCGCATTTATTGCTTTGGGAATGGCTCAAAACTTGCATGAGCCAGTGGCTATTTGCTGTACTTCGGGTTCGGCGGCGTATAATTATGCACCTGCCGTGGCGGAGGCATTTTTTCAAGAAATTCCGTTGATAATTCTTACAGCGGATAGACCCAAAGAATGGATTCACCAAAATGATGGGCAAACCATTTATCAAACGGATATTTTTGGTAAACACGTTAAACAAAGTTTTGAAATTGGGGCTGATTATTCGCACCCTGACTCCGTTTGGCAAATCGAAAGAACGATAAATCACGCTATTAATGTAGCTAAATCTGAACCTCAAGGACCCGTTCACATCAATATTCCTTTACGAGAGCCATTTTATCCCGCTGAAAATGAGGAAATTGTCTTTGAAGGAAAATGTAGAATTATTGACGTTATGCCGACCGAAAGGACTTTACCGAAAGAAACTTGGCATGAATTGTTAAACCAGTTTCAAGATTTCGATAGAATTTTAATTGCGGGTGGACAATCGTTTAGAGACGAAAACCTTAGTAGGGTTTTACAAAATCTGCAAGAAGAATTCCAAGTGGTTTGTATTGGCGATTCTATTTCAAATGTAGGGTTTGAAGCGATTTCCAAGCACGATATTTTCCTGAAACCAGAAAATGAAAATCTAAAACCAGAACTTTTGATAACCTATGGTAAGTCGTTTATCTCCAAAGGATTAAAGACTTTTCTGCGAAAAAATAAAGCAATTGAACATTGGCATTTGCAAGTGGGAGAGCATTTGATTGATACCTTTCAGTCGCTCACTAAAACTATTCCGATGTCGCCGCTTGATTTTTTTACCAAATTGTACGAAGATTTAGATTTTGAGCAATTTAGAAGCGGAGAGGAGGAAAGAGATGCGTCGTTTAAGAATGACTGGTTTACGCAAGAACGCAAAGCGAATATTTACTTGGAACGCTTTTTTCAGGATAAAATTCATCAAACTGAATTGAATGAGTTTTACGCTATAAAGCAATTAATGGATTTATTACCAGAGAATAGTCAATTACATTTGGCCAATTCTATGTCGGTTCGTTATGCTAACAATGTCGGAGTTTTACCACAAAAGAATATTGAAGTTTTTGCCAATAGAGGTACCAGTGGAATTGATGGTTGTGTGAGTACTGCCGTTGGGGCAGCTTTGAGTACTGATAAATTAGTGTTTTTATTGGTGGGCGATGTGGCATTCTTCTACGATAGAAATGCTTTGTGGAATCGTTATTTACCCAGTAATTTGCGAATAATTTTATTGAATAATCACGGAGGCGGAATATTTAGAATGATTGACGGCCCTGGAAAACAACCTGAATTGGATGATTATTTTGAAACGGTACAATCTTTAAATGCTAAAAATACTGCGGAAGATGCGGAGATGGAGTACTTTAATGTTAAGTCAGTTTTGGAATTAACTAAGTGTTTTGCTAATTTTTTGAACCCTTTTGGGAACTCAAAACTAATTGAAATTGAAACGCATAGTTTAATAAATACGCAATTATTTAAAATGTTTAAGTCAGGATTTTAGTTGTTTTTTCATTGAAGTGTTGGAGATTTAAAGCAAAATTTTTTACGTTTTTTAGCTAAAATATTCAAAGTTGAGTTGATTTTAGGTTGGAGAATTTTGTATCTAATAGGTCATTTAAGGGTAGTTTTTAAAGCTGTAAGCTGAACGTGTTTTAATTTTAAATTAAATTTAATGGTATAGCTTTGCTTTTAGTCTGCCGAAAATTTTCTCGGATTAGTTTACTTTTTGTTCATTTTGAAAGAACTATTTGCTTGTTATTCAGGTAGTTAGTTTTTATTTTTTTGAGAAAAAAAATAGCCAAATTTAATGTAAAATAAAAATTGCCCAAATATTAACTGCCAACAACGTTTAATATTTAAGGTATTTAAAACCATTCCTGACCTCTACTTTATTTTGAATTGCCAAACATTATTTGGCTAATTTAGACTGAAATAATTTGTAAGGTGAGGCTTGAATTTATCTGGGGAATTTATACAAATGGGAAGACTGTGATACAACGGTTCTTGTGGGGAGCTAAAGTTAACACGCTACTACTTTTAGCAAGTAAAAGATTTAGTAAAACTTCTTTTAGTAGCAATTTTTTATGGCTTCTTAAAAAGAAAAGACTTGCCGTAAAACAGCAAGCCTTTCTGCATTTTTTCAATTAAAAACACCATTTTACCTGTGCTTTTACTTGGTTTATAAATGAAGTTGTAATTAGGTATTTATTATTCTTTTCCGAACTCACCTACCGCTCTGATTTCAATATCTTCGCTTACTACGGCACTTGGCATTCCACCAACACCAAAGTCTGTACGTTTGATCGTTCCAGTTAATTTAAAACCTGCAATTGGCTTTTGTGTTCTTTGATTTTTGCCAACTCCGTTCAACGTTAAGTCAAGTGTAACTGGTTTAGTCACTCCTTTCATCGTAAGATTTCCTACTAATTTATACTTTTTAGCATCCAATTTTGTGATTGAAGTACTTTTGAAAGTCAACGTTGGGAATTTCTCTGCGTCAAACATATCTGGTTTTTTCAAATGACCATCACGCATTTCGTTATCAGTGGCGATACTGTTTACGTCGGCAGTAAGTTCAAAGGTAGCGTCCGTAAAGTCTTCTTTTTCAGAGTTAATAGTAGCATCAAATTTCTTGAAGTTACCATCCACTTCAGAGAGCATCAAGTGGGTTACTGTAAAACCGAGTTTAGAGTGAGCTTTATCTACATTCCATTTTTGGGCGAATGATGTTGCTGAAACAAACATTACTGCGGCTAACATTGCGATTTTTTTCATTGTTTTTTGATTGGTTTGATTATGAATTAATTGAATTTTTCTCTAAGATACTTAATTAGCTGATTCACCGCCCTTTACATCATCATTTTTTACTGATTTAGACTTCTTCTGTTCCACAAATTTCATGTTTCCAATTTTGTAGCTGAAGGTTAATTTAATGTTTTGGTTGTAAATATTATTGACACTTACTTGACTAAACTGAGCTGAATTCAAGGTTGAAGTCATCGTCATGCCACCAAAGAAGTTCTCTGCGGCAAGTCCAATGCTGCCTTTTTTATTGACGAAATCTTTCTTAACACCTAAAGAGTACATTCCCGTTCCGATTTGTGAACCTTGTAATTGTACCTGTGTTCCTCTGAATCCTCCGAATGCTTGAAGTCCCCATCCATTTGGAAGTGATAACTGTGACATTAAACGACCATTTACCGTTACACCTGAATTACTGATGGTTGAGAACGTTCCGTTGGCGTTCTGAGCTTGTCCGTCCAAATAACTGTAAAACATATCAATTCCTCCGTTTAATGACCATTTTGGCGTAATGTAGGTGTTCCCGAATAAATTTGCTCCGAAAGTTTGTTGCTTCCCAATGTTTTGAAAAGTCGTTACAATTGCTCCTGCTAAAGTATCAGACGGTGAACTCAAACGAATAATTGAATTGTTTGTCTGACGACCGAAAAGTGATAGATTCAAATACGTTCGGTTAATATTGGTACTTAAACTCAATTCAACGTTATTGGTAACTTCTGGTTTCAAACTTGGATTACCAATGGAGATATTTTGAGCATTTGCCGTATTTACGTTAGGGTTAAGTTGTTGTAAACCTGGACGTTGAATACGGTTGTTGTAAGCCAATTTTAAGGTTGAATTACCTAAACTTTTAGAAATGTTAATGCTTGGTACTAAATTTCCGTAAGAAGGAATGGCAATATTACTTTTCTGGTCGTTCGCAGTAATAGTTGTTTGTTCGTAACGAGTACCTACTTTAAAGGTATATTTATTTTTAGTCGAATACGTATATGATAAATATCCCGCCGTAATGTTTTGTTTGTAGTTCAATAAACCCGCTGGATTTTTAGCATCTGAACTGAATAAACCTGTACTACCCGCAAAAAGATATTGGTAGTCACTATCTACTTGGCGATTAATTGTTTTTACACCAACTTCAAACATTTGATTTTGCTTAATTGGGGTCTGATAATCGGTCTGAATCGTTATTTCTTGGTTTGTATTGCCGTTAATATTTTTCTGACGACTCAATAATTCATTTACGCTGTTCAAGATGTTAGCGTCGTAGTTATTCGTCAACGTACTTTTGCTGTATTGTGTCGAAATCGACCATTCTTGTTGCGGTTTGAATGTGCGAACGTAATCCACGTTTATATCAACTGAATTTGATAAATCCTTACTGTCCACATTTCTATAACTGGTTGAATTAAGTTTGCTGTCTGCAAATGATTGGGTGATATAATCTTGGTTACGGTCTAAATTACGAGTTCCAAAAGCGATAGATGAACTTAGTGACTGTTTTTTAGAGATTTCATAATCAAATCCTAAATTATATCTTCCGAATAAACCGTTATCCTGAGCGTCCGAACTTTGTTTTGTTAATTGCGTTACGCCGTCTTTGATCGTACTTTGGTCTAAAGTTGTGGCTGCTTTATTGTAAAAAACTCTTCCGAAACCACCCAAAGTCATCCCAAATTTACCGCTTCTATAACTGCCATTTAAACCCAAATTTGAAGCTCTTAAACCAACACCTGAATCAAGACTTAGGGTTAATCCCTCAATAGACGATTTTTTCGTGATAATGTTAATAATACCCGCTGAACCTTCCGCATCATATTTTGCCGACGGCGATGTTATTACTTCTACGGTTTTAATTAAATCCGCAGGAATCATTTTTAAAGCATCCGCAATGCTACTCGCCACAATGGTTGACGGCTTATTATTGATTAAAACCTTAATATTGGTAGTTCCTCTCAATGAAACGTTTCCGTCCAAATCCACCGAAAGCATTGGTACTTTTTTCAACACATCCGAGGCATCACCACCTTTTGCCAACATATCTTTTTCAGCATTATAAACCAAGCGGTCAACTTTCTCTTCAATCAATGCCTTTTCAGCCGTAACCGTTACGCCGTCTAACATTTTTGATAAAGTGGCCAATTTAATGACACCCAAATCAACATCTTTTCCTTTTTCAATAACAATATTGTCAATTACTTTCGACTCAAAACCAATGAAAGAAATGGTTAATTTATAATTTCCTGCTGCAATTTTAGTCATTGAAAATTTACCTTTTTCATCGGCAATTGTTCCATCAACGGGTTTTTTCGTATCCCTGTTAATAAGGGCTACATTGGCGAATTCTACCGCTGCTGTTGCGGCTGAGTCAATAATATATCCCGTGATTTTTGAGTTACCTTTTGGAGCATTACTCTCGAAACTTGGAGCATTGTTTTGGGGAGCATTATTTCTATTTCTACCGTTGCCATCACCGCCACCTCCCATGGGTGGGCCACCAAACTGTGCGAATGCTGCATTTCCTAAGAGGATGATGAGCAGGAGAAGGTTAAATGTCTTTTTCATTTTATTGAATATTTGAATGTTAATGATTCTTTGCGGTCGAATTATTTTAATTTCTGTTGCAAAACAATCACAATAAAATGAGTGAAAAAACAAGAATAGATAGATAGGTTACAGTATTCGACCATTCGGTTGATTCACCCATAAACCCGAATGGTCGGTTTTTTAATGGTAATTATCGAACAGAATCGTCTATTTGTCCAATAAACGAATGAAAACAGGGTATGTAAGTACAGGAGAAGCGTATTTATTAGAAATTTTCTTGAAATTTGAATTGTACTCGAAGCAGTTTTCGGAAATGATTCATATAACAGACAATCGAGCTATACTTTAACACGTCCGATTTTCAATATAATAATATGCAACCTTTCATCCAGCGACACAGAATATTATTAATACACTTATCCTTCTGGTGCGTGTATTTTTCATTCTTTTTTTATCAAATAACTTTCTCCCATCGTGGCGAAGAAACGGATTATGTAAGAGCTTTTTTTGATGCCTCGACCCAAATGATTTTTATGGCCGTTTTGAGTTATTTGAATTACTTTTATTGGCTTCCTCGATTCCTCTTGCATAAAAATATTGGTAGGTATTTATTAGAATTCTTTGTGCCTTTTATTTTTATTGTTACGCTGCATATTTATTTAAAACGCTTTATCTACGCAGAATTGGGTGATGTAAAGCATTTTCTATATTCTTCCAAATTTATCTTTCAGCACGCCATGATTACGCTTTTTATTGCCATTTTCGTGGGAATGTTGAAGTTTGCGGAAGATTGGTTAGAGCTTGAAGCGAAGAGAAAGGAGGTTGAAAATGAGAAATTAACGGCAGAATTGACCTTTTTAAAAGCACAGATTAATCCGCATTTTTTGTTCAATACACTGAATAATCTCTATTATTTAGCCTTCACAAATTCACCCAATACAACGGAAGTTATCGCCAAATTATCCCAAATGATGCGATACATGATTTACGATTCTAATAATGTGAAGGTATTATTGAGCAAAGAAATTGAATATATTGAAAATTACATCAGTTTAGAAAAATTACGTTTAAATAATCAAATTCCAATTCAGTTTGAGGTGAGTGGACAGGTTGGTCAAGCCCAAATTGTGCCATTAATCCTGATTACTTTTCTGGAAAATGCCTTTAAACATGGGGTGAGTAATAATTCAACCGATGCGTATATTTTGGTGAGTTTGTCAGTTCAAAATCAGGAATTGATTTATACCGTGGAAAATAGTAAATTGACCAGTAGTAACCACGAGAAATCGGGGATTGGTCTGCAAAATGTGAGTAGAAGATTAGACCTTAGCTACGCCAATAAATATCAGTTGGAAGTAATGGACGATGAAAACTCTTATAAAGTTTGCTTGACATTGGATATTTCTTAAAATTAGTGGTCAACGGATTAACCCCAAAACAAAAAATCATGATTCATTCCTGTATAATCGTAGAAGATGAACCTTTGGCACGTAGTTTATTAGAAAATTACATTCAAAAAGTTCCTTATTTACAACTGATTCAGTCGTTTTCTGACCCTTTGAAAGCACTTGATTTTTTACGGGATAATACCGTTGATATTATGTTTTCGGATATTCAAATGCCTGAAATTACGGGAATTACTTTGCTGAAAATTCTGCAAAAGAAACCGCTCATTATTCTCACGACGGCTTATTCTGAGTACGCAATTGAGGGATATGAATTGGATGTATTGGATTATTTATTGAAACCAATCACATTTGAACGGTTTTTAAAGTCGGTAGAAAAAGCCTCTCTGCGTTTGAATACAAATCAAAATTCGACTTCAACCGAAAAATCTATTCCAGAAACCATCATCGTGAATAATTCAGTGGAGGCTATTCAACCGTTTATCTTTGTGAAAGACGGCACAAAATTGGTGAAAATTAAGCTGAATGAAATTATGTATATCGAAGGATTGAAGGATTATGTAACCATTTATACAACACAGCAAAAAATCGTATCGCTCCAAACATTAAAGGCCTTAGAAACGCAACTGCCTGAAAGACAGTTTATCCGCATTCACAATTCGTACATCATCGCTTTGGAGTGGATAGAATCTATTCAGCGGGAAAAAGTACAAATAGGTAAAGCTTATTTACCTATTAGTGATACTTATCGCAAGGCTTTTAAAGATTTTATTGACCGTGGTTGAGCTGAAATGACAATGTTTTTAAATTTACTGGAATTTCTTAGCCAAGTCAAAGTTTACCTTTGCTTGCACATTATCGCCTTTTTTCTGGTAATAAAGCCCTAAATTTTGGTAAGCAAACCCGTTTTTATCATCTAAGCGAATTGATTTTTCAATTAACTCACGCCCCTCTTCCAGTTTTCCTAAATTCAATAAAATTAAGCCTTTGTTATTGAGATAATAGGCTTGTGAAGGATTCTTCTGCAAGGCCAGATTCACGTATTTTAGGGCTTCTTCAAATTTCTTTTCCTCATTGAAAATCAAGGCCAAATTGTTTAAGGCGAAATCTTGTTTAGGATTCAGTGAAATGGCTTTTTGAAAGTCTTTTTTTGCTAAAGTAAAATCTTTGTTTTCGAAGTAAATAAAACCGTGATTACTGTAAGCATCCGCATTTTTAGGGTCGAGCAAAATGGCTTTTTCGTAATCCGCCGTCGCACCCGCTGAGTTTTGTAACTGTACTTTTACATTTCCTCGACTCACATAATAAAACGTGGAATCCTTAAACGGAATACTTATTTTCTCCAAATCAGCCAAAGCGTTTTCGTATGCTCCTTTTTGAAAAAGGGCTTCTGCACGATTATAATAGGCTTCCCAATATTTTTTGTCCAATGCAATGGCTTGGTCAAAATCCTTTAAAGCATCTTCTAATTTATCAAACTTTTGGTTTGCCAATCCTCGATTATTGTAAGCATCCGCAAATTTTGGATTTTGGATAATGGATTCATCAAACCAATGAATGGCTTCTTGATATTCTTTCTCTTTGAGTTTAAAATTGCCTCTTTTGAAAAACTTAACGGCTTCTTCTTTTTTATCAACTCCGCAAGAAAATACAAAGGATGAGATAATTAAAATGAGTAAATATTGTGTTATTTTCACGAAATAATAATGTTTAAACTTTAAATAATAATAGTATGGACAATGTCAAAAATGGTAATTTTCGGAGCTTGAAGGAGTTTTATCCTTATTATCTGACCGAACACGCTAATACTACGTCAAAATTACTTCATTTTATTGGAACGGGATTGATATTCGTCATTTTGATTTACGCCCTTTCAACCGCTCAATACCAATTAATGTGGTTTATTCCCTTGGTTGGTTATGGTTTTGCTTGGGTTGGCCATTTCTTTTTTGAGAAAAATAAACCTGCAACCTTCAAATACCCTTTTTACAGTCTGGCCAGTGATTTTATCTTGTTTTTTGATATTCTGAGGGGTAAAGTCAAAATTTGAACTATGACTTGAGGGCTTTTGTTCCTAATTTTGTAGAAATTAATGAGATTAAAAAAAATAATAAAATGATTAAAGCTGAAATGCTGACCGATAGAGGTCTAATGGTGATTGAATTTTATGAGCAAGATGCTCCAATTCACGTAAAAAACTTTACTGATTTATCAAAAGCTGGATTTTATGATGGCTTAACTTTTCACAGAGTTATCCCAAATTTTGTGATTCAAGGCGGTGACCCAGATGGAACGGGTGGTGGTGGCCCAGGCTATTCTATTCCTTGCGAATTGACTGGAAATAATCAATACCACGACCGTGGCGTGCTTTCAATGGCTCATCGTGGACCAAATACGGGTGGTTCTCAGTTCTTTATTTGTCACAGTCGTACCCAAACGGCTCACCTTGATCGCAGACATACTTGTTTCGGGAAAGTAGTGGAAGGTTTGGATGTAATTGATAAAATCCGTGAAGGAGATCAAATTCAGAAAATTACGGTTATTGAAGAAGCGTAAATAGTGGTTAGGGGTTTGGATTTAAGAGTTGGTAAATTCGTCTCTTTAGATTTTAACTCCTAACTCCAATCCCCTAAAATATGTATTTCATCGGAGAAATGACAGGCTCAAGTCCTGATATGAAAATTTCATTGTACAAATGGAATGCAAAATTTTTTGTAAAATTTGAAACCCCAGATTTAGAACAAGTCTTTAAGATTTCAGAAATGGATGCCTCGGAAGAAGCCGTTCGAGAAATGGTAACCGAGGATTTTATCCAACGGGTTATCACTCGCTTTCAAGAAATGTACGAGGATTTGGGCGAGATGTTTTAGTTCTTGTGCTTGGTTATTGGATTTTAGAATACTTTTCAATGCTAAAATTCAATAACCAAACCAAATTATTTACTGTTTTGCCAAAGGAGAATCTTTTTCTTTTGCTAAAGCATTGAAGGTTAATTTATCCGCCAATTTTGGGAATAATTTATTAATCAAGACAATTGCCTTTCCTTGTAAAGTCAATATCATATCTCTATCTCGGTTTTTTACCGCCTTCAAAATTCTGTCCGCAACTTCCTCCGAAGACATCATTTTTTCTTCATCTCGCATCGAATCTCCCTTTGAAGTTCCATCCGCTCCCAAAGATGCCACTCTGATATTGGATGCCGTAAACCCTGGGCAAGCCGTCAATACATGAACGCCCGTGTGCAAAAGTTCGGTACGTAAGGCTTCCAAAAAACCATTCATCGCAAATTTTGAAGCCGAATATCCCGAACGAACTGGCAAACCTCTATATCCCGCAATGGATGAAACGCCAACGATTGAACCTTTTGTGGCTTTAATGTACGGTAAAGCGTATTTTGTTGCGTAAACCGTTCCGTAGAAATTAATATCCATCAAGGTTTTGATTACGCTCATATCACAATCCTCAAACATGGCCCGCATTGAAATGCCCGCATTGTTGATTAAAACGTCAATTTTTCCGTATTTAGCGATGGTTTTATCAATCATGGCTGCATTATCCGTTTCAATACTTACGTCCGAAACAATGGCTAAATTATCAATGCCTGCATCGGTTAATGCTTTGCTTACTTCCAAAAGGGGTATTTCTTTACGACCAGTGATGACAACTTTAGCCCCCGCTCCTCCAAAAGAAAAGGCTAATGCTTTACCAATTCCCGAGGATGCTCCCGTGATAACGACTACTTTATCTTTCATAAAATGTGTTTTATGGTGGTTTTATGCTTTTATTTTACAAAATTCCGCCATTTTCCGAAAACTCACGTCTTTTTATCAATAATAATTTTCAGACTCCGTACTTTTGTATTTTTAAGATAAATAAATTCCTCAAAATAAATTCCAAATAAACAGAATCAAAGTTTGAATAGAAATTTAACCATTTCTATGTTCCTGATGATTTCTATGCGGTTTAATGAAAAAGAAAAAGAAAGAGAATATCATTTTTGAAAATGTATTAATTGAGGACTTTGCCTCGGAAGCAAAATGTTTAAGCAGGATAGAAGACAAGGTTGTTTTCATCGAAGGTCCCGTTGCTCCCGGTGATATTGCCGATTTGAGAATCATGAAATCAAAGTCGAGTTTCATGGAAGCCGTTGCTTTTAATATTCGACCTTTGTCAAAATTTAGAACGCAAACTACTTGTTCGCACTTCGGAACTTGTGGCGGTTGTAAATGGCAACACATTGATTATCAGGTGCAACTATCGTTTAAAACTCGCCAAGTGACGGATGCTTTACAAAGAATTGCGAAAGTTGATTTGCCAGAAATTAAACCAATTTTCCCTTCGGCGGAGACATTTTATTATCGGAATAAATTAGAATATACTTTCTCACAGAATCGTTGGTTGACCCAAGACCAAATTGATTCTGGACAAGATTTTTCAAGAAATGCCCTCGGATTTCACATTCCGAGACGCTTTGATAAAATCTTGGATATCGACCACTGTTATTTGCAGCCCGACCCTTCCAATGCCATTCGTTTAGCTTTGAAGGATTTTACGGAAAAGAACAAATTAGATTATTACGAACAAATTCGCCAGGAAAAAGGAGCGATGCGAAACTTGATTATTCGTACCGCTAATACGGGCGACTTAATGGTTATTGTTCAATTTGCCTATTGTCAGCCCGAAGATATTGATTTGGTAATGAATCATTTGGCGGATAAATTTCCAGAAATTACTTCGCTGAATTACGTAATTAATACCAAAGGAAATGATACATTCTTTGATTTAGAGGTGGTCAATTTTAAAGGGTTACCGTACATCGTGGAGGAAATGGAAGCATTAGTTGGCGAACCGTTGAAGTTTAGAGTAGGGCCAAAATCTTTCTTCCAAACGAATTCAAAACAAGCTTTTGAATTGTATAAAATTACTCGTGACTACGCTGATTTACAGGGCGATGAATTTGTCTATGACCTTTATACAGGAACGGGAACAATCGCCAATTTCGTAGCTCGACAAGCAAAAAAAGTAATTGGATTGGAATACGTAGAAATGGCGGTGGAAGATGCCAGAATAAATTCTCAAATCAATAATATTACGAATACTGAATTCTTTGCGGGCGATATGCGTAAATTATTAAGTTATGATTTCGTGAGTCAACACGGTCGCCCGGATACCGTTATTACTGACCCGCCACGTGCAGGAATGGATGAACCCGTCGTGAGAACGCTTTTAGAGGCTGCTCCAAAGAGAATCGTTTACGTGAGTTGTAATCCTGCTACCCAAGCCAGAGATTTAGCGATGTTAGACGAAAAATATGCAGTTACAGCGGTTCAACCAGTGGATATGTTTCCGCAGACGCATCACGTGGAAAACGTTGTTAGATTGGATTTACGTTAAAAGTAGGGACAGGTTTTTAACCTGTCTTTTTTTTGTAAAGTAATGCCAGATTGAAAATCTGTTCTGAAACAAAAAGCCCTTACTGAAAATTTCAGCAAGGGCTTTTGTCGTTGCGGGAAGCAGGATCGAACTGCCGACCTTAGGGTTATGAATCCTACGCTCTAACCATCTGAGCTATCCCGCAGTATTAATGTGGTGCAAAATTAAGAATTTTAATATTTTAAGACAAATGATTTCGGTTCTTTTTTTAAAATATTTCCTTATAACCTGATTATCAGTCGATTAAATGACATATTTTTCTTAAAAGAAATTTTAGGCAAATTAAATTATTTTAAGGATTAAGTCATTGATAATCAATCAGAAAGCGTTTTATTTGGGCTGATACTCATGTAAAATTAAAAAAAATGCTTGCGAATTTCCTTAACATTTATACCTTTGCCAGTAGAGTGTTTTGCTATTTTATTGCCGATGTATTTTTGAATAAGTATTGATGTAGATTCAGAAATACGCTAAATCTTTTAGAAATATGAGTAAACATAAATTTTTCGCAGAATTTGAGTTAAGAGCATCTCCTAAAGTGCTATTTCCATACATAAGTTCAGCATCAGGGATGCAACAGTGGTTTGCAGAGAAGGTTACTTTGAAGGATAGTTCAACCTTTGATTTCCATTGGGATGGCGAAAGCCATATCGCCAAGTTGTCACAATTACGCTTGAATAAATCAGCTAAATTTGATTTTGTACCAACCAATTCTGAAGAACGAGATCATAATTATCTTGAATTTAAAATGGAGGTTAGTGAATTGACTGGCTCAACCTATTTGAAAATTATAGATTACTCTTCAAATACCGATGATGATGAACTCAACGAGTTGTGGGAGGATTTAATCTACAAATTGAAAGAAATCGTGGGGAATTAAGCATTTTTAACTGCAACAAGAAATCTATTTCATGTATTTTTGCGTTCTAATCAAACGCACGATGCTCGTGTTTCGTTAAGATTCACGAGCATTTTTCTTGATAAAATTATGATTAAAAAAATTGATAAATTAATTCTTAAATCATTTTGGCAACCATTTATAATGACCTTGACCGTAGTGATTTTTATATTTTTGATGAGATTAATTATTGCTTACTTCGCTGACCTTTTTGGGAAGGATTTAGGAATTGATGTCTATCTGAAACTGTTTTTCTATTTTAGTTTGATTACCGTACCAATCGCCCTGCCATTGGCCATGTTGTTGTCTACTTTGATGACCTACGGTAAATTGGGGGAATTCTTTGAACTTACTGCGATAAAAAGTGCGGGTATTTCAATTACCCGTGCCATGCAACCCATGTTTGTGGTGGCTGTAATCATCAGTATTTTTGCCTTCTGGTTTAATAATGTGGCTTTACCGTGGGCAAACCTGAAAGGATACAGTTTATTGTACGATATAAAAACGACCAAAACGACTTTAAATATCAAAGAGGGAATTTTCTACAATGATTTACCGGGATACAGTATTAAGGTTTCCAAAAAATACCCCGATAATAAAACCCTTAAAAATATTATCATTTTTGACCATACCAAAAATGACGGCGACCGCCACGTTACCCTTGCGGATTCGGCTCTGATGTACACCATCATGAATAAACAATATTTAATTTTTGAGTTATTCAACGGAAATGATTACACCGAAGATGCGGATAAAACGGGGAACGTGGATCAAACGGATATGTCCTCAAATGCTTTCCGAAAGAGTAAGGTAATCATGAGTTTATCGGCTTTTGATATGCACAAAACCGAGGAAGACCAATTTCGACATCACCAAATTATGCGGGGATTGTCGGAGTTGGCAGTTGATTCGGATTCCTTAAAGAAGTCTTACAAAAGTATCAAAGAAGGTTTTGCAATGTCGGCTCAAACCTATTTTATGTACGAATTGAAGCATTTTCCGAAAAATATGACCAAAGAACAAGCTTTGATGAAAAAGAACAAAAACAATTGGATTGATTCTTTGGTGGCCAAAAAAATAACGAAAGTTAAAAATGCTAATCCCTACCAAAATATTGATTTTGCCATTTCACAAGCGGGAAGTATGGAGACTTTTGCGGAGTCGAGCAATAGTGCCTTGATTGCCAAAGAAGAAGATTATGACCGCACTGATTTGGAATGGCACCACAAGTTTACCAATGCCATTGCAGTTTTTGTGATGTTTCTGATAGGAGCTCCTTTGGGCGGAATTATTAAAAAAGGAGGCTTTGGTTTACCCGTTGTGGTAGCGATCATCTTTTTTATTTTGATGTACGTGATGACCCAGCAGGGAGACAAAGCCGCTAAGGAAAGTCGAGTGATTGTTCAAGTAGGAGCGTGGATTTCTAATACGGTCTTATTTTTAATTGGTTTGTACTTTTTAAACAAGGCTCGTAACGATTCCCGTTTGTTCGAATCGGACGTTTATGCGGTTTATCTCAATAAGGCGAAGGAGAAATTTCAAAACAGCAAAATAGGGGGGTGGATTTTGAATAAATTTGGAGTATCGTTTGCTAATACGCAATAAAAACGATAATTTTGCACGTTTTCATAATTATTAACAATTTAAACTGGTTGAAGATGTATTTAACTTCAGAAGTAAAACAGGAGATTTTCGAATCTCGTGGACATGGGAAGTCAAAAATCGATACTGGTTCTGCTGAGTCGCAAATTGCGTTATTCACTTTCAGAATCAATCATTTGACAGAACATTTAAAGAAAAACAAGAAAGATCACTCTACTCGTTTGGGTCTTTTAAAGTTAGTTGGTAAACGTAGAAGTTTGTTAGATTATTTAATCAAAACAGAAATCTCTCGTTACCGTTCTATCATTGTTGAACTCGGCATCAGAAAATAGTCTTTTCGGTAGGCAATTGTTTCAATTGCCTACTTTTTATTTCCTCTCTTTGGATACACTCGTTAAATTATGGTATTGTCAATCTTTCTTGCTCTAAACGACTACATGATAACTTAATGATTGACAAGAAAGAAATTAACGAACTAACTCCAACAAAATCCTTTTACAAAGCGTAGAACTGTCCTAAAGTGTAAAAGGTAAAATTCAAAAAATATATGTCGTTTAACGTAATTACGAAAAAAATAACAATGCCTGATGGAAAAGAAGTTTCCATCGAAACGGGCAAACTCGCAAAACAGGCAGATGGGTCTGTGGTCGTGAGAAGCGGAAACATGATGTTATTGGCTACGGTTGTATCAAGCCAAACAGCAAAAGAAGGCGTTGATTTCCTTCCATTATCAGTTGATTATCAAGAAAAATTTGCTTCGGCAGGTAAAATCCCAGGAGGTTTTTTACGTCGTGAGTCAAAACTTTCAGATTATGAAGTATTAGTAAGTCGTTTAGTTGATAGAGCTTTACGTCCCACATTCCCTTCAGATTATCACGCAGATACCCAAGTGGCTATCTCAATGATTTCTGCGGATCCAGAAGTTTCTCCAGATGCTTTTGCAGGTTTAGCAGCAGCGGCGGCTTTAGCAGTATCAGATATTCCTTTCAACGGACCCATTTCTGAGGTTCGTGTAGCAAAAATTAACGGTGAATTCATTGTCAATCCAACAATCTCTCAGATTGCGGAAGCTGAAATGGAGCTTTTAGTGGCTGCAAATGCTAACGATATTTTAATGGTTGAAGGCGAAATGCAAGAATCTTCGGAAGAAGATATGTTGACTGCCTTGAGACTTGCTCACGATGCGATTAAAGTGCATTGTGCTGCTTTGGTTGAATTGACCATTGAAGTTGGTAAAACGGAAAAACGAGTGTATTGTCACGAAACACACGACGAAGAGTTGAAAAAGACACTTTGGGCGGGTTATTATGACAAATTTTACGCAGTGGCTAAATTAGCAAATCCAAGTAAAAGTGGTCGTAGAGAATCATTCAAAGCAGTTGAAGCAGAATATTTTGATGCTTTACCGGAAGATTCTACGGTAAACAAATCATTAGCGAAAGTTTATTTCCATGATATTGAGAAAGAAGCCGTTCGTCAAATGGTTATCACTGAACGTTTCCGTTTGGATGGTCGTAAATTAGATGAGATTCGTCAAATCACTTGTGAAATTGATTATTTGCCTTCTCCACACGGTTCTGCCGTATTTACTCGTGGTGAAACCCAATCATTGACTACCGTTACCTTAGGTACGAAAATGGATGAGCAAATCGTTGATTCTGCCATGGTTTCTGGATATAACCGTTTTATGTTACACTATAACTTCCCAGGTTTCTCAACGGGTGAAGTTAAGCCGAACAGAGGACCGGGTCGTCGTGAAGTTGGTCACGGTAATTTAGCGATGCGTGCCATCAAAAAAGTATTACCTCCAGATTCTGAAAATCCATACACCATTCGAGTTGTTTCTGATATTCTTGAATCAAATGGTTCGTCTTCAATGGCAACGGTTTGTGCGGGAACATTAGCATTAATGGATGCGGGTATTAAAATCAAAGCTCCTGTTTCTGGGATTGCAATGGGTTTAATCTCTGACCCTAAAACGGGTAAATACGCAGTTCTTTCTGATATTTTGGGAGACGAAGATCACTTAGGTGATATGGACTTCAAAGTAACAGGTACTGAAAAAGGAATCACTGCTTGTCAAATGGACATTAAAGTAGATGGTCTTTCTTACGATGTTTTGGTTGAAGCATTAAATCAAGCAAAACAAGGTCGTTTGCACATTTTGGGTAAAATGAAAGAAGCGATTGCAACGCCAAGAGCTGAATTGAAACCACAAACTCCAAGAGCAATGGTTATCAAAATCATGAAAGAGCAAATTGGAGCGGTAATTGGACCTGGAGGAAAAGTTGTTCAAGATATTCAAAAACAATCGGGTGCTACGGTAACGATTGAAGAAAAACCAGATGGTGGTTATGTATCTATTTTCTCGGCGAATAAAGAGTCAATGGATAAAGCCGTTAGCATGGTAAAAGGTATTGTGATGATTCCAGAAGAAGGAGAAATCTACGACGGAGTTGTTAAATCAATTATGCCTTTTGGAGCTTTCGTTGAGTTTTTACCAGGTAAAGATGGTTTACTACATATCTCAGAAATCAAGTGGGAACGTCTCGAAACCGTTGAAGGTGTACTTCAAATTGGCGAGCAAGTAAAAGTTAAATTGATTGAAGTAGATAAGAAAACAGGTAAGTATCGTCTATCGAGAAAGGCTCTTTTGCCAAAGCCCGAGAAGAATTAGAACAAATCTGAAAGATTTTACGTTAATCTTTATATGAAACTATTTCTTTCCAAACGATTATAAAAAGCACTTCTTGTGCTTTTATAATTGTTTGGCTTTGTGCTTGAGTGTATTTCTTGTACACTTCGCAATTTTAATTTATTTACAACAGTACAACGGTTTTTTGTTAACCATCTAAAAAAATATGAGACAGCTAAAAATTAGTAAGCAGATTACTAACAGAGAAAGTCAATCTCTTGACAAGTATCTACAAGAAATCGGTAAGGTGGATTTGTTGACACCAGAGGAGGAAGTTATTTTAGCTCAAAAAATCCGTGACGGTGACCAACTTTCTTTGGAAAGACTCACAAAAGCGAACCTTCGTTTTGTGGTTTCCGTTGCAAAACAATACCAAAATCAAGGACTTAGCTTGGGTGACCTTATCAATGAAGGTAACTTAGGACTTATCAAGGCGGCTCAACGTTTTGATGAAACTCGTGGTTTTAAATTTATTTCTTACGCTGTTTGGTGGATTCGTCAGTCAATTTTACAAGCTTTGGCTGAGCAGTCTCGTATTGTACGTTTACCATTAAACCGTGTTGGTTCTTTAAATAAAATCTCGAAAACGTTTTCGGAATTAGAACAAAAGTTTGAACGTGAGCCAACGCCAGAAGAATTAGCGGAGGTTTTGGAAATTTCTACGGGTGAAGTTGTTGATACGTTGAAAATCTCAGGTCGTCACGTCTCAATGGACGCACCGTTTGTTCAAGGGGAAGAAAACTCTCTGTTGGACGTTTTAGAAAATGACGGTGAAGATAAACCAGATTCAGGTTTGATTAATGATTCATTACGTCGTGAAGTACAAAGAGCTTTGTCAACGTTGACACAACGTGAAGCGGATGTAGTAACACTATACTTTGGATTGAACGGAGAACACGCTATGACCTTAGAGGAAATTGGCGAGAAATTTAATCTTACTCGTGAACGTGTACGTCAGATTAAAGAAAAAGCCATTCGTCGTTTACGTCATACTTCAAGAAGTAAGGCTTTGAAGACTTATTTGGGATAGATTTTTTTTGAGTTATCATGAGAACGCCACAGCAAAAATTTGTTGTGGCGTTTTTTTGTAATACAGTATGTGGACGAATACTATTCTAATGTTATCTCCGAAGGTTTTATTGTTTGAAGATTTTCGTAATTTTCCATTTCAACGTAGTCAAGGTTCAAAACCTTGACTACGTTAGTGGGACATATTTTTAAGTTGATAGTATTGGAATATTATTTGTGTCTACCTTTTTTATAACAAAACTATTCCAAATCCTTTCCCGCAAAAGCTAAACATTGCATCGCTGCCAAGCTCCTTCAACGTAGTCAAGGTTCAAAACCTTGACTACGTTAGTGGGACATATTTTTAAGTTGATAGTATTGGAATATTATTTGTGTCTACCTTTTTTATAACAAAACTATTCCAAATCCTTTCCCGCAAAAGCTAAACATTGCATCGCTGCCAAACTCCATTGGGCAACGGCATTGGTAGAAATGGAAATGCCTTCTTCAATGGGATTTAATACCAATGGCGGTTCAATCTTTTTTATTTGCATCGAAGGTTTTTTGATGCCTCCTTCGCCTGCATAAAATTCTTTCCACGCTCGCTTGCTCAAGATTACATTATTACCCCGTTTTGCGGCAAAAGCGGTCAGTTTGGCGTGTCCTTGTTGGAGATTTAATTTTGATAAAGCTTCGCCTAAAGCTGCTTTTTGTTCTTCGGCGGTCCCATTGTATAGCTGACAATATTGTAACCATGCTTTTTCAAAAATGGGCATATCGACCGTTTCAATGAGTTCTGCACAAATTTCGGCTAAGCCAAATGCCGCACTTAAATGCGAAACTGAAATTTTAGTAGGACTTTCCATTTGAAATTTACCAGTTGTTAAATCCATCGTTGCCCCACCCACAAAAAAACCGTGTGGTTGTTCGGCAATGGTTCGCATACTGTTCAATAATTTTTCTTTTATTTTAGGGTTTTCGGTGCGTTCCCATTCGGTAAACCATGCCGAAGATAAAGCACCCCAATCTGTCCCAAAAGAGATACTGGCTAATTCGGAAGTTCCCGTATTTTCAGCCGCTTTTTGTCCGATTTTTCTGCCTGGAACGATCGTTCTGAGTGTTTTATCGGCATTTACTTGCTCTCGCATCAAATCACCTACTCTTTCATCGGCGGTGAGATAATAATAAAATCGACGATTGGCGGCGGTACTAATACGCAATTGCTTGGCGGAACAGCCCCAATGTTGAACATTATGACGTGACCCCAGAGGACTAAAACGCCCAATGTGATGCACATCAACTTCCCCCGTATGGCGGGTCATGGCTTCTGCCATTCTGAAAACGTCATTTCTGCCCGTTCTCAGGAAATAATACCACAGCCACAAATCCGTTGAAAGTTCGGAATTATCCCAAGCAAAACCACCCACATCATATCGCCATACGTGACGGTCGTGGTCGTAGGTGTGCATGACATCGCCAAAATCCCAGAAACCGTACCAACGATGCTGGTCAATTTGTTTTTTATAATAATCGAAATAAAAATCTATCTGATTTTCGATCTCCGCTTTTTTGGCCGTTGATTTATCGGGAATGGTAAAACCGCTACCAAAAATTCCGACATTGCTAAGATATGCTGGACTGGCCACTAAAAGCGGCGGATGTTGAATTTGCTCCGCAATATCCAATAATAAGGCTTTTGAAGGCGTTTCTGCTAATGCCCAAATTTGTAATTCGCTGGTACGTGCCACGCCAAACGGTCTACCAAATTCGGGTTCGTAATCTTCATAAGTTATGTCTAAAGCATCCAATTGTTTGGCGTAAGTATCTTGCCCCATGCCATCGTGATAAAAACGTAAATCCATTGCTGAGGCCTTAGGAGCCCACAGCCAAAGCGTGATTTCGCCTAAATCGGTATGAGCATTTTTGATGTCCAATTGTGCGGGGTGACTTTGCCAAAAATTGCGAATTCCAAAGGCAAGACCACCTTTTGGCGTACCCAAATAAGCCGTTCCGTTGGCACGTCCACCATAAGCCGATGATAGCCAAGAATGTCCCGATTTTGTTCTTTTCTGAATTTCAAAAGCATCTGGTGTGCTTTGAAACAGGGTATAGTCGCCAAAAGCAGGAATATAGTGGATGTTTTTAAGGACATTTTCTGGAATTTGGGTCGCTGATTTTCCAGCCAATTGAGCATCCAAAGCGGTTCGCCCTGCATCTCTTCTTAGTCCCGATAATCCTTGAACCGCTTCGGCAAAAACACCTTTGTCTTCGCCTACAAACCGAATGTGACGGTCGTATAAAGCCTCTTTTAAAGGAACGGAGAAACGAATTCCTAAGCCTTTAATAAAATCTTTGTTTTCATCACCGTCATAAATAATGGTGTGAATTATGCGGATAGATTCCGTTTCGGCATAAAAATACAAACGAACTATGAATGGCAATAATCGTTCATTGGTAGCATTTTCGTGTGAGCCTTCAAGCTTGATAACGGCTCTAATTTCACCGCTTTGTTCTACGGAAACCTTATCAATTTTTCCGTCAAATGGCTCTATTTTAAATGATTCTGTTTGGTCAACATTATCTTGTACCGACAACACTAATTTACCGTCTTGAGCAACAACTGTTCCGCCATTACTCAACGATTTTATGAACGTTTGTCCGCTTTTATTGATTTCACACTGTATTTTCCCCGTATCAATTTTGATAAGATTTCCCGACTCTTGCACCGATATGGCCTGTGTTGGTTTTATCGTTTTACCAATGGTTAACTGCAAATTTTCCGATAAATTTTCATGGTTGTTAATGGCATGAGCCGTCCATTTCAAACTGCCATCGGGCCAATACGCCAAGGGCCACGATTGAGTAGGAATTTGATGATTATTGCTTGTTAAGGTAAATTCACTGCCTTTTTTGACTTGACCTTTCGCCCAAGGTACGCCCCAGGTGGTTCCTTTAAAAAGAGGTGAGATTTGCTTGTCTAACCAATTAAGGGGTACCGTTCCAACGGGGGGTAAAATCGTTTTTGGAGCAGTCGTATTTGCCAAAGATGACGCTAAAGGTAAACCCGCAACAACAATCGCTGAATTTTTTACGAATGCTCTACGAGTAAAAGAAAAGGGTGATTTCATATTTGAGGCTTAAAATGATATGTTTAGTCGGTATCACTTTTAAAAGCATTTTTAACCGTTTTCTTACCCAAATATGACTTGTTAGCTGAATCGATTTGTTTATTTGTACCCATCCCAGCGTATTATCCTGAGAAAAAAATGATTTGCTAAACTGGAACGTTCTAAAGGCTATGTTTCCTATTGTACCTCAAAGGTCATTAAATAAACCATGTTTGAAAATAGAAAAACAATTCAGTTTGAGTTTATAAAAAGTTTTATTACACACACTTACAACGTATTATTTACGATTTATGAGGATGGCTTTTATTCGTAAATTGGGATAGTCGTAAATCGAAAGTTAATTCAAATCAGACATGAAAACGACGTATAAATTAATAATCTATTTTGTGCTAATAATCGAAATCATTAGCTCGTGTACCCGTCAAAATCCAGCGAAAAATAGGCTTTTTACAGAAGATTTTCACGGAGCATTAAATACTAAAAAGTGGATTGCAGAAATAGAACCATTCCCTCATTCAAGGGTATTCACGCAGGATAATAAACTTGTTTTGGATACAAAAGGCGGCGTAACGGTTTGGTATAATCAAGTATTGACTGGAAATTATGAGATTTTGTTTAAACGAAAAGTTATTGTAGCCGCTGGAAAAAATGACCGTTTATCTGATTTAAACGTATTTTGGTTAGCACAAAGCCCTAATAATACCAATGTATTTACCCGAACAGGAAAATTTGAAGACTATGACTCGCTCAATATGTATTACGTAGGCATGGGTGGAAATACCAATACTACCACCCGTTTTAGAAAGTACGAAGCCAACGCCCAAAGGAAACTTTTGGCAGAGAAAAACGAAGCCAAATATTTATTAAAACCCAATCATGAATATCAAATCAAGATTGTTGTGAAGGATAACGTGACCAGTTTTTGGGTAGATGGAGAAATGCTTTTTCAAGTAATTGACGAACATTTTCCAAGCCAATCATATTTTGGCTTCCGTTCTACGTATTCACATCAAGAGATTTGGGATTTTAAGGTTGTACAGCTTTAGAAAGATTTTTTAAGGTAATTTAGAATTACTTTCGTTTAATGTTTTCTTGCCAAACACCCAGAAGGCAAAAGCTTACAAATGAGATTATACATATACCTCCAAAGAAAAAATTGGTACTTCTTGGAATATTATGTCCGCTACCATTTGCCGCTAAGAATGTAAATGTAAAGAACAAAATTGAAATTATACAAATTGCTTGAAGGCAGATTATTATGGTGTATAGGTAGTCTTTCATTTTTTTGATTTACCTGAAGAAGAACTTTTTTCAATAAATTCATTTTTTGATTTTTCCTCAAATCCAAGTAAAATCATTAACTCCCCAAATGCTTTTACCGTCTTTGGATTGTCAATTACAACCTCATATATTTTTTTAGACTTCATGAAATACAGAATTTATAATTTTAGATTTTATTCTGTCAAAGTATTCACCTTTTAAGAAAGTGTTAGACCGTTTGGTGACATCATCCATTGTGAATATTTGCAAAAAGTGAGTTGCAAAATATCCTTCTTTTGTTGAAGATTTTGTTAACCATGTTGGCTCAATTCTTATTGTATATTTGGGCAAAATATTCTTAGTTGTCATTAAAACGCCATAAAATATTTCTTCCTCTTCAAAAAGTTCTGTGGTCGATACTACTAAAACAGGGTGTGGTTTAAAAACACCTTCATTTGGAAAGAAAAAATTGGCTTCAATGATTTCAAGAGGAGATATTTTACCTATCATAAATTTTGTAAGGTTTTACCAAGCATTTGAGGTCGTCTATTTTTAATCATTGAACGAAAATCTTTTACCGTCAAATCCTTTTTTTCGGATTCCTCTTCTTGCTCATTAACCTCATTAAAGGTATAATTTCCTGCAATCAAGATTTTATTAATCAACTTGATTTTTTTTGCTGAAATAGTATGTATTTTAATTGTCATAATCTTAAATTTTAAAAACACGTATAAGAAAATTAATTCGCCCAATAATAAAATTCTACTTGTCTTGAATCAGCTTAAATACTACTACAAATTTATCCAATTCAAAGGAGAAAGCAAGTATTTACTGATAATTCCGTAATTTTGTAACCTATTACAAATAATTACAAAATGAAAAAGAAAGTTGAAATTCTTGCCCCTGCCAAAAACCTTTTTCAAGGAATGCCTGACAAAATGCCCGGCCTTGCTTGGTGTGCAAATCGGTGGGTTTAGTAACGTGTGCCCATCGGCCTTGAACCATAAAACGATTTTTATACTTGCTATTAATCTTTGTTTTCATGGAATCTTCTACGCAATTAAAATCAAAGGGAGGTAAGAATTCTCCATCGGGCATGGTTTCTATGCCATCTTTGTTGCCACAAACGCCAATAAATTTTTCTACATGAGCGTACCACGGGGCAATATCCTTGTATTGAATGGGCCATTTCATGCCATAACCTAACCTGTCGGGTGCATCAAACTCAAAGGGGCTCCAGCGTGGGCAAGCTCTTCCCCAAATCAATGATTTTCCTCCCACTTGATACCCACGAACCCAATTAAATGGCTTTTCTTGGATGTATGGATGGTCAGCATCTTTAATAAAAAAATGTTCGGTATCTTCTCCGTAACCCGCTGCTTGGCTTATGATTGGATTTTCTTGAATGGTTTTGAGCGGTAATTGCTGTAAATGCTTAAACTCCCAAGTATCAAGCATGGCGGTTGGGTAATCTTTTACGTGTTCAACATTTCTGCCCCGTTCCAACACAAGCGTATGTAAGCCTTGATCGCAAAGTTCTTTGGCTGCCCATCCGCCACTGATCCCACTTCCGATTACAATGGCGTCGTACGGATTATTTTTACCAGAAGCTACGGTAAAATCGAAAGGGTCATTTAATTCCATTGTAAAGTTTGTTGAAAGTTGATCGCAGGTTTTATAAATATTTTTAGTGCTTTATAATCCAACGGTTTAGGGTATTGTAAGGCATTTCAAGGACAATTTTGTAAAAATCAGATTTTAAATCATCAAGGGGTATTTCGGTACGCCAATCTTTGACATCTATCTCTTTCATCAATTGGTAATGGTCTTTTTTACCCGCTTTAAAGTCGTTACTCGTTGAAACCCAAATTTTTGCTTTTCCGTTTTTGTTCAAGGGTGTCCAACGAACCAAAAGTTTGTCTTTTTTAATTTCTGCTTCGAGGTTTATGGCCGAAAGTTCACCAAGCATGGGTACACCGTCTATTTCAAATTGTTGGTCACGACTGGTGGGTACCTCCAAAAAACGTAAGATCGTGGGAGCAATGTCCACAATGGCGGGTTGTTGCTTTTTGAAATAATCGTTCATCCTAAGGTAGTTAGTAGCCATCCAAGTATTACGTTCACGGTTGGTCTGACCGCCGTGGTGATAGCCAAAAGTGTCCCTTCCGTGGTCGGTTGTGATGATGACAAGCCATTCTTCATTAAATTTTTTCTCTCGATACCGAATTGTTTCTCCCAGTTTGCCGATTTGACTATCCAATTTATTTAAGGCATTCAGAAAATCAGGACTATCGCCGTGTCGATGCCCCATTTCGTCGGTGTATTCCAAATATATCCACGATAAATCGGGAGCATCTTTCTTAAGGGTGGTGCAGGCATTTGCGATGACAAAATCATCTATTTTGTTGTAAAAGTGGCCATTTTTATCGTGGGGAAATTTTAAAGTGTCCAATTCATAACCATCAAAAACGAAATCGGGGAGTAGGTTGTCGGCTGCTTTACTGGCACTACCAATAAGTTTCGTCCGATTGTCTTCCCAAGTAGAAAAAATGGCGGTTTTTTTAGCAGGAAATTCGTTTTTTAAATACCTAAATACATTCCAATAATGATAGTTTGGTGCCGTAATGTCATTGCCCCAAACATTATGCTTATTTACCCAAGTTCCGGTCAAAAGACTATTATAACCAACTGCTGAAATGGTTGGGGTTTCTGAATAATGATTTTTTTCTCCTCCTACGTAAGCGGGAACGATTCCTCCGTTCTTGGTAAATAATTTGAGATTTGGCATTGGGTATGATTGAATGACATCATAAGGAATACCATCGGCAATAACAAAAACGACTTTATGGGTTTTTTGAGCAATAAGGGAGGAGGAAATAAATAGAAAGGTAAGTAGAGTGGCAAGTCTAATTTTCATGAGAATAAGTTTGAGGAATTGTTTAAATGTTAAATAGTTTATTTTTCAATTTTACAAAAATATCTCTCTAAGATTAAATCTCAATAACTTTACGAAATTTAATCCTAATTTCGGATGCACTCCTATTTTCTGTCAACAATTCCGTAATTTTGCATCTTGTTACAATTTAATTACAAAATGAAAAAGAAAGTTGAAATTCTTGCCCCTGCCAAAAACCTGTTTCAAGGAATGGCTGCCATTAATGCGGGTGCAGATGCTGTATATATTGGAGCTCCTCAATTTGGAGCCAGGTCAAATGCGACCAATTCTCTGGAGGATATTGCGGAAATGGTGAAGTATGCTCACCTTTTTAAGGCACAAGTGTTTGTCGTGATCAATACGATTCTCTACGACAATGAATTGGATTTATGTAAAAAATTAATCTATCAATTATACGATATTGGCGTGGATGCACTCATTGTGCAGGATATGGCAATTATGGAGATGGATTTGCCGCCTATCGTTATTCATGCGAGTACCCAAGCCAATAACCGAGATGCTAAACACGTCAAATTCTTGAAAGATGCTGGCATGAAACGGGTTGTGTTGGCAAGAGAATTGAATTTAGACCAAGTCCGTGAAATCAGCGAAGCAACCGACGTGGAATTAGAATTCTTCGTTTCGGGGGCTTTGTGCGTATCGTTTAGTGGGAATTGCTACATGAGCGTTGCCAATGGTGAGCGTAGTGCCAACCGTGGTTCTTGTGCTCAAAACTGCCGTTTGCCTTACCAGTTAATTGACGGTACGGGCAAAACTTTAATTGCCAACAGTCATTTATTGTCTATCAAAGATTTAGATTTGAGCGACCAATTACCCAATTTAATTGAAGCGGGGGTTACGTCTTTTAAAATTGAAGGACGCTTGAAGGATATTGTTTACGTGAAAAACAATACTTCCTATTTACGGAAGAAATTGGATTCCTTCTTGGAAAATAATACCGATAAGTTTGAAAAGGCTTCTTCGGGTAGAACGTTCTATAATTTTGAGCCAGAAATGGATAGAAGTTTTAATCGAGGTTATACGGATTATTTTGTTAATAAACGGAAAGAGAAAATTGGTTCTTGGGAAAGTCCGAAATCGCAAGGGCAATTGATTGGTAAATTGCTAGAAATCAAAGCAAATGGCTACGTGATTGAAAATTTTGAAAAATTGAATAATGGCGATGGACTATTTTTTGTCAATGAAAATGGCGAACCCGATGGAACGCAAGTGAACATTATCATTAATGGCTTGGTGGTGCCAAATACGTTTAAATCTTTGCCAGTTGGGACGGTCATTTATCGAAATTCGGATGCCGAATTTAACAAAATGGTTGAAAAGGAAAATAGTGCGGTTCGTAAAATTGGCGTGAGCCTCAAATTTACGGAAACCGCCGATGGTTTCCAATTATGGGTGACTGATGAAGACGGACACCAAAGTGTACAAAGTTTTCAGACTGCCAAAGAATTAGCGAAAAGCCAAGAATCGGTCATTCCAAACATCAAAAAGAATCTCGCAAAAACGGGTAATACACCGTTTATTGTTGATAATGTAGAGGTGGAATTGTCGGAAAACTGGTTTTTACCCATTTCAAAAGTAAATGAAATCAGACGGGAAGCCTTGGAGCAATTGGTTGATATTCGGGTGAATGAATACCACCGAGAAGAATTTCAAATTACGAAAACCGACCACCCGTATCCCGTGCAGAAACTGGATTTTATGTACAATGTGTCGAATAAAATGGCGAGAGCTTTCTACAAAAGACATGGCGTAACGGAAATTGAAAAGGCCTTTGAATTACAATGGGATCCGGGAAAAGCTCGGGTAATGACGACTAAATACTGCGTAAAATACGAATTAGGTAAATGTGCCAGATTTCAACGGGAAACGATGGGGGAGAAGTTAGTCGAGCCTTTAACCTTGAAACACGGGGAGAATGAGTACAAATTAAAATTCAACTGCAAACCTTGTGAAATGGAAATTTGGGAGAAAGATGCAGAATTGGTTTTTGAAGATGAGGACGAGCAAATTGGTTACGTTGGGAGGTAAAAATAGTAATTTCCCGAAATAACGCCCTTAGGGGTTATTTCGGGAAATTTAATTCGACCAATAGGGACGAAAAACGGACTTATTCCAATTTATCTGCGGCATACCTCACCACCTCCACGCCAAATTTCCTCAAAAACTCGACGCCTTCATCTTTGCCAATCTTTTTATATTCAGCGTAAGAATTTAGAAAAATTACTTTCGCAATTTTCATGCTGTAAATGATTCTTGCGCAGGCTATACAGGGCGAAAGAGTAACGTAAATGGTCGAACCTTCGATTAACGCTCCGTTTTTAGCGGCGTACAAAATGGCGTTTTGTTCTGCGTGCAGTGCCAAAGAACAACTTCCTTTTGAATCTCTTTCACAACCATCTACTGGAAATTCAATATCGCAATTGTGGGTACCAGCGGGTGGACCATTATACCCAATGGAGATAATTCGAGTGTCTTTTGTCAAGACTGCCCCAACTTGAGCTTTGATGCAATGGGAACGTTTGGCCAGGTTTACCGCCAAGTCCATGAAGATATCGTCAAAATCTGGTTTCTGCATAAATGGTTTAAAGAAGTGAAAATGATTTTCAAAGAATGTTGCATTGAGAACGTAAAACAATCCTCTCAAACGTTTTAAACGCTTGAGAGGATTTGCGCATCATCGCAACATCTTAATGTTGCACACCACCCGCACCGTGTACGTGACCGTGTTCAAGCTCCGATTGTGAAGCATCTCTCACGCCAATAATGGTTCCTTTGAAAGACATTTCTTTATCTGCCAATGGATGATTAAAATCCATTCTTACAATATCAGCTTCAACGGCTAAAATTTTGCCATTCAATTGATTACCTTTATCGTCGGTCATTGGTAAAAAATTGCCGACTTCTAACATTTCTTCTACGAATTCGCCATCTACTTTAAATATATCTTTCGGTAATTCTACCACGGCTGTCGGGTCATATTCTCCGTAACCTTCTTCGGCAGGAATTGAAAACTCGAAAGTGTCACCCACTGAAAGCCCTTCGATATTCACCTCAAAAGCTTCTGGTAATCCACTCATTCCTTGGATAAAAGCCATCGGATCGTCCTGTTCAACGGTTTCGACTAACTCTTTTTCTCCTGCTGCATCCGTTACCGTTAGTTCATAAGCTAAGGTAACAACTTTTTCATTCGTAATTTGCATTATGCTAAGTTGTTAAAATGATTCACGAAGTTAATCATATCCCTCAAAAACGTAATGGTTTTTTATTAACTTTATGGTTACGGAATTAAAAAAAGCACTAATTTGAACTTTTTAGCACATACATACCTCTCTGGCAACGATGATGACCTTAAAATTGGAAATTTTTTGGGTGACTTTGTGAAAGGTCGCTTGAATAAAATAAGTCATGCTCAGTACGCAAAAGGGGTCGTTAATGGAATGTCTCTCCACCGAGAAATTGACTTTTTCACAGATTCGCACCCCATCGTTAGACAAAGTATTGACCGTTTACAACCTAAATATCATAAGTTTTCGGGGATTGTGGTGGATATGTTTTACGACCATGTTTTGGCGAAAAACTTTCAGCAATATTCGGAAATTGCTTTGTCGGAATACAGTCAAGCATTCTATCAATTACTGGAAAAACGCAAGGATGAAATCCCCGATGCCATGGAAAGAATGGTTAATTCAATGGTGAAACGAAATTGGTTTTTGAGCTATGAAACCTACGAAGGCATTGAATGGGCTTTAACGGGTATTTCTAAGCGACTGAGTTTTAAATCGGATATTGAAAATGCTACGGAGGATTTACGCCGAGATTATGATTTGTACGAAGCGGAATTTCGAATGTTTTTTCCCGAATTAATCACCCACTGTCATAACCATATTGAACGATTAGAAACCATTGGGATTGCGTAAATGAACCATCCCGAAGGAAGAATATGATTCACAAAAAATAAATAAAATGCCTAAAGCACCCGCTGAAATATTAAAAGATTTGAAGAAAAAGGTGTACGCTCCCTTGTATTTGCTGCACGGAGACGAGCCTTTCTACCTCGATAAAGTATCCGATTATATCGAAGATAATGCCCTTTCTGCGGCTGATCGAAGTTTTAATCAGTTTGTGTTTTTTGGGAAAGATTTGACCATTCCGGCTTTACTCTCGCACGCTAAACGCTTTCCAATGATGGCGGAGCGACAATTGATTTTGGTGAAAGAAGCCCAAGGTTTGCAGGGAATTGAACAAAAAGAGATGCAATTGGCCTTGGAAAACTATACCAAGAATCCTTTAGCTTCTACCGTTTTGGTATTAGTGTTTAAAACGGCGGCGGATGAAAGAAAAACCTGGGTGAAGGCTTTTGATAAGGCGGGTGTGATGATGCCTTCTAAAAAACTGTACGATAGTAAAATCCCCGACTGGATTTTGGAATATTGCCACGAAAATGGCTTGAAAATTAGTCGCAAGGCCATCGAAATGTTGATTGAAAATGTTGGGAATGATTTGAAACGCTTGGCTTCGGAGATTGATAAAATTATGCTCAATCTGCGGGTAGATGAAGAAATCAATGCCCAAGTCGTGGAGAAGTTTGTGGGGATTAGTAAGGAATACAATTATTTTGAATTCCAAAAGGCCCTCATTAACCGAGATGTTTTAAAAGCGAATCAAATTGTGAATTTCTTCGCTTCCAATCCCAAAGATAATCCCTTAGCACCGATTGTATTACTGCTCTATAATTTCTTTTCGAAGGTGCTTTTGACCCACGCTACGCCCGATAAATCGGAAAGAAATTTGGCGGTTGTATTGGGTGTCAATCCATTCTTTACCAAGGATTATAATTTGGCGATTCGCAATTATAATTTGGCGAAAGTGGTACAAATTATCCACGAAATTAAAAAGTTAGATTTGAAATCGAAAGGGGTAGAAAGTGGCTCTCTATCGGATGCGGAGGCTTTACGAGAAATGACTTTTAGCATTTTGCATTGATTCTCATCGGATGGAAGGCTCCCCTCTCCATCGGAGAGGGGGCGGGCGACCGTCGCAGGGGTGAGGTTTAAACCCCTATATCATCCAAATCCCTTCTTCAGAAAAAACGGGCATTCCTCACGTGGGTTGGATTGCTGGGAGGAATTTTAAAGGCTACCGAAAGCCCAAGGTAGCCCCAAGCATCGTACCACGAATCATGGGGATTGGAGTCTAAACCCAAGGCGGTTTGATAAATAGCGTAATCTTGTCCGCCAACGGTGGCATCTAATTTATCCGTCATGGTATTATTAATTCTAAAATCGGCTCCAACTTCTAAATACTGACCAATTCGCTGGCTAATTTTCAGTCCGACTGGAATATTAAACGCCACTTTTTTATCTTGACTGAGTCCATTCATGCCAACCAAAGGGTCAAAATTCGTATCCCGCATTAACCGATTATCTAATCGGTCGTAAACGCTGGCGTGATAAAAAGTTAAGCCTGCACCCGCATAAGGTAAAATTTTAAAGCGACTCACGGCCTTAAAAAATACGTAGAATAAATCCACATCGAGCGTTACATTCGCTTGAAAAATAGTACTGTTAAAATATTCTCGGTAGTAGTTATTACCAGCGTCGTGGAGTTGCGTAACTTCGCCATCCAACCGCAGCGTATAAGTATTATTGATTCTTTTGGATACGTAAGCACCCACTGTCGTTCCATTTCTACCATCCATATTGACGGAGGGAAAAAATAAATAATCTCTACTTAAATCACCTGAATAATGATTGCTACCAAATTTCAATCCAACCGACCAATCGTCCAATGTTTGAAAATACTTATTTCTTTGGGCAAAACCGTGAAAAGAAAAACTAATGAAAAGGAGAAATGTTAGGGGAATAATATTCCTTCGGTGTTCGGGGGAACACCATTTTGGTAAAATGAACATAAGTTTTTAAAAATGGGTATGGGTTACGTAATTTTTAGGCTTACTCTCTTAAACTATTCGTAAATTCGCAGGATGATTTTTTCAAAGGGAAATAGCTATTCGCCCATTTGAAAGAACAACCTTTTTCCAGATTCAATTATTGGAATATTACTAATTTACCACTCGTTTAAGCGAGTCTTATTTTATAGCAAAAATTACACCATAATGGGTTTATGCTCATGGTATTATGGGTGTTTAGGAGCTTAAATTATTTCTTGTTTAATGGAAAGGATAAGCGAAGAATCATTGGTTCGAGTTTTGATTACTAAGTAGTTGTAAATTATTTTTATTAAAAATGGGTGATTGGTGAAGATTGGCACGGGCAATAAAATATCATCCTCGTGGAGGCGATTTTATGGAATATTTGACTTCGATAAATGATTGCTAATTCCCGAAATAATTATATTTTAATGGAAAATAATGTTCATCTTCCTTGATAAACCATCGGAAGGATTGCTTAATTTTCCCGCACAAATCCCGTACTTTAATAACTCAAACCTTATAAAACCACAGACAATGTTCTCATTTTTTAAAAAATCCGAAGAAAAAAGTAAACAAAACTTTTCGTTTATTGGTACCGATATCCATTCGCATCTCATTCCCAATATTGATGATGGATGTCAAGATTTGCAAAGCTCATTGACGTGTCTGAAACACTTGCAGGAAATGGGTTTTTCAAAAGTAGTTACTACTCCGCACATCATGAGTGGCGTTTACCCTAACACGCCCTCGATTATTAACGAAGGATTAGCGGTCTTGCGAAAGGCGCTCGAAGCGGAGCGGATTGATATTCAGGTGGAAGCGGCGGCGGAATATAAAATTGATGAACTTTTTGTGGAATATTTAGCGGCGGATAACCTGTTAACTTTTGGCGATAAATACATTTTAATTGAACTGTCTTTCGTGGCGGTTCCCATTAATTTGGAGGATATTATTTTTACCTTACAAACGAAAGGCTACAAACCGATTTTGGCTCACCCCGAACGTTACCGCTATTGGAGTGATAAATTATCCCAAATTGAGCGACTCAAATCGCTTGGTTGCTTAATGCAATTGAATATGATGTCGCTCGTGGGACAATACGGCGGACTCGCCAAAGACGTAGCCCACAAATTATTGAATAAAAATCTCATTGATTTCTTAGGAACTGACCTCCACCGTCCCGAAGATATTGATATTTTAAAGAAATTGTTAAAGAATAAAGACGAGATGAATAAACTGATCAAGGTTAAACCAATGAATGTTGTGCTGTAGGTGAGGAGAGGTTTTACTTCCATAAACAAAACATCCTTTACTTCATAACAAACCCCAAATCAATAGACCCTTCATGATAAAATACTACCTCTATCCGTTTTTAGGAATTCTTTTGAGTTTGACGAATGGTGCATTTGCGAATGATTTTGAGTGGACACCCGCAATTCAGCAATCGTATACGGAGATAAGTGCTATGAAAATTGCGAAGGGAAGAATGACTTTAAAAGCCCTCAGGGCGAATGCAAACGGCTTTATTCCGTATTTGCAAAGCTACGCCGACATGATTGAAATCGGCATTACGGAGGATAAAACCAAATACGAAGATTTTATCAATCGGGAAGAGGAGCGAGTCAATGAACTCGAAGCCCTCGAAGAAGCTTCGCCCTACCGTAATTTTTTGATTGCCGAGATTTACCTCCACACCGCATTTATTAAACTCAAATTTGGACACGAAGTCAAGGGGGCTAATGAAGTGATGAAAGCCTATAAGCTTTTAACAAAAAATGCTAAAAAATTCCCCTCTTTTATTCCACAACAAAAATCATTGGGTATTCTGCACATTGTCATTGGTTCAATTCCTCAGAAATTTCAATGGATTGCGAATCTTTTTGGGGTACGGGGAAGCGTCAAGGAAGGCGTTCAAGCCTTAAATCGGGTAATTACTTACGATAAGGTATTCGCTAATGAAGCACAATTATTTGCGTTTCTCCTGAATACCTACGTGGTGACCAATCATCCCGATGAATCCAAGGAATTGCTCGCTTTTATCGACAAAAACCCCACCAATCAAGCGATTGCGTTTATCGGAGCGTCTTTACTCATCCGATTGGGCAAGAGTGAAATGGCTTTAAATGTCATCAAAAAACGACCCATCTCGGAGGATTATCTGCCCGTTCCGTTTTTTTATTATTTCTTAGGGGAAATTTATCTGCAAAAAGGCAAATACGGCGAAGCAATTAATGCGTACAAGGATTTTACTCAAAAACACCGGGGTTTTAACTTTTTGAAGGAGGCTAATTATAAACTTTTTCTGAGTTATTATCTGAATAACGACCTCCCGACGGCCAATAAATTTCTGGTGGTCGTGCCGAAGGTTGGCTCCACCATCGTGGAGGCGGATAAGCTGGCTTTGAAAATGAGTGAACAGTTTTTGACATCTCACCGCTATTTTTCTAATCCCGAAAAAGCCTTAAAAAAGGTTCAATTAGCCACCGAAGGCGGTTATTATGAGATGGGACTGCACTTATTAGAAAATATGGAGGAGGCCAATGCTTTGACTCCGAAAGACAAAATAGAAAAAATTTACCGAGCCGCCCGAATCTACGATTTAACCGAAGACACCACTAAAGCACAAGGCTATTATCTCCAAGTGCTTAATTTATCAAAAACTACCGAATCATCTCCCATCTTGCCCTTTGCTCCCCGCAGTTGTCTGTATTTAGGCAATATCTTTCGGGCTAAAAAAGAACCCCAAAAAGCGATTGATTATTTCCATAAATCCCTGACTTTTAAGGATTACGAAGGAAGTAATAGTGTTGAAATAAAAGCGAAGGCTGCCCTCAGTGAATTGGAAAAATAGAAACATTCGGTCATTAAATATTACTATTTTAGGTGGACTGACCGTTTAATAACTTAATTGTGAGGACTATTGAATAAAAGCGTTATCATTGTGAGCGTTGTTCGAGAATCGGTTTAACAGATATTACGTTTATCTTTAAAAATCATCTGTTATCAAGACGATCTATAACGACTTCCATTATTAAACAACCTAATGAATAACTGAATTGCTTAGTAAAGATTTAAGGCTGGGAGGGGTGCAAACAACTAAGTAATTCATTTAACACTTAAAATGGCAAAAATCTATCTCACGTTGGTGTTTGCGGTGTTTCTTTCTGCAAAAGCTTATTCAGCGTCTTCTGTCTTCGAAGATTCTACTCGCACCCAAAAAGCGAAGGTAGCGGTGGGGCTTTTGGTGGGGACTACGGGCTTGGGAATAGAATTTACGTACGCACTCAATCAAAAAAATACCATGTTTTTGAAAGGAGCGATTTCTAATATTAGTTATGCCAAAGTGTATAATTTTGAATACAATACCAAATCAATTATCAAGGTTGATCCCGATTTACGCTTGGGCATTTCTTACATTGGTCTTGATTACCTTCCCTTTCCCAAGAGCTCGTTTTACCTCACCTCCGGCCTAAGTTATTTGTACGATTTTAAATCCACCATTTTTGCCGATACCAAAACGGGCTTAGATATCAGTGGTACGTTTATTTCCGCCGAAGACTTTGGTAAAATTAATTTTGAAGTAAAGTGGAATAAAGTGGCTCCCTTCGTGGGCTTTGGTTTTGGCCGAGCAGTGCCAAAAAAGAGAATTGGTCTTGGACTTGAGATGGGGGTATATTATATCGGTAGTCCTAAACTTTTTATCGAATACACGGGCTTATTGGATATTACAAACATTGATGAAGCTTTGCCCAAAATTGAGAAAAATATGGCGGGTTATGCCTACTTACCTTATCTGAATTTTAAGCTAAAATACCGAATTCGGTAAGGGTTTTTGAGTTGATTTTTTAAACTTGGGGTGGGGGAAAATTAGTGAGCGTATCCGTACCGTAGCCGTACCGTAGCCGTAGCGTATCCGTATCGCTCCCGTACCAGACCCGTTTTAAGCTGAGGTTTAATGCGTGTTTTAACGGAGACTTATCTGAGCGTCCGACCCTCTCCGATGGAGTGATGGTTTATGAGGGGCTTATACGGATAATCTACGACTAATCTACGACTAATCTACGGTTGATCTACCTTTAAAAACGGTATTGGTCGCATACATTCTTAAACAGATTTACACGGATAATTGAAGGAGTTCCGTTTTTAATGTTCTTAAAAATATCAACATGACAACGTCTAAATATTACATAGCTTTTATCCTGTTGGTTTTGGCATTGAATGCCTGCAAAGACCCCTTGGAAGGTGTTACCATTTCCATCAAAGATCCGATTGCGAGTTCAACCGTGAAGATTTATTATGTCAATGGGAATTATGCCGATACCGCTCGAATTCCGAAGAATTTAAAAATTAGCATTATCGGTCCTGATGCCGATAAAATTGTTAATTCTACGGGTTCAAAAAAGATTAGTGTGAGCAAGGAAGGTTTATTAGGGGTTGCCGTTTCGCCCGATTATACCACTCGCCCCGTAAAATTTAAAATCATTGGCGAATCGGATGGCTTTTTGACGAGTATTGAAGAAATTGAGATTTCGGGAACGGGGAATATTACCCGAACCGCCCAAATGTTTAAATTTAGTAATCTGCCCAATGGCATGAATATGGCCATCGGGACGCTCACTTCGGGCAGTGGAGGTAGTGCCGCTTTGGCGTTCGGGACTTCTGGGAAGGGGGAACAGGCAACAATGACCGTTCCCGTGGATATAATTACCAAAGATAAGGCGGGACAAAATGTGGAAGGTAAATTAACCTGGGTCTTAAATAATTATAGCAATGCTGCCCGCAATTACGTACCGTCGAGTTATACTTTTTACAATGCGATTGATTTGGATAACAAAATCTTAAAACCTTTTGATTTTAACCCTTTCGGTTTTTTCTCCATCAGCATCTTTAACGAAAAATTTGAGCAAGTCAGTAGTTTTTCAAAACCCGTGCAAGTAATGGTAGAGTTAAATGAAAATACCCTGAAATTAGATGGTACGAAACTAAAAGTGGGCGATACCGTTCCTTTTTGGGGTTTTATCAATGGTACGTGGAAACTGCTCGCTAACGTTGTATTGGGTAGAAATGACAGTGGGAAGTTATTTGTGAGTGTATCCGTAACGAATGCGACCTATTTTGCTTTTGGTGAAATGATTGAGATTTGTGATAAAGGCTTGTCGTTTACCATCAATAGTAAATTGAATGCCATGGATACGTATTACCTCGCTAAGTTTTTGGATGTGAAAACGGGCGGTCAAGTCCGAGCTTTCTATACGAGTTTTAACAATGGGACGAATGTATCGGTGACGGGTTTGCGACCGTATCCGAATAAAGTAACCATGCAATTGTTCAATTATAATAATCACTACGGTGGCGACCCGAATGTGCCGATCTATAAATCCGAACCTTTTGATGTGTGTGAGGATAAAAAGATAAGCGTGAATGTCACCATTCCCGAACCTAAATCGGTTACCTTGGAGATTACCATTAAATGTCCCGTCGGAAAAGAATTGGACGAATCCCAATTTCCAGCGGCTATGCAACTCCAATACCAATTGAGTGGTTCTAACCCCAATAATTGGACGGATTTGCTGACCTTAACTCGGACAATTCGTAAAGTGACAACCTATAAATTGCAGTTGGGGAGTAAGTATAATTTACGGGCCACGACGAACGCCGCTCAAGGTTGGCCTTTCTTACAAAGGGATACTACCATCAAACAAGATTACTTCCTTTTGAAGTTAGATGGACAAGGATACTGTAAGTAGCTATATTTTCGTCAAAGATTAGGGGTTTTTGTCAAATATTTTGTACTTTTGTTTACAAGCCTTTGCTAAACCGCCCTAATTAAGCCAAGTGTCTAAAATTCACCGAATTAATTAAATTGCATTTATCATTAATTTTCGACTTGTATTTTCGGAATAACCCATAAAACCGCTTATGACATTTTCTACAAAGTGTTTTTTGTTGTATTTCATAGTAGTATTTCTTGCGGTCTCTCAAATTCAGGCGCAAGTGGTTTATGAACCAACTTACAAAACAGTTTACGGTTATTTGTCGAGATTAGCTCAGAAAGGGGTAATCGATTTAGACGACGTTATTTCACCACTGTCCAGGGCTTACATTGCGGTAAGATTAGATTCCGTCACGCATCATAAGGAACAACTGACATCGCTCGAAAAACAAGAGTTATTGTTTTATCTCAAAGAATATACGCTCGAACGTAATATTGAAGAGAAAGTCGAACTCATAACGCCCTACAAAAGTGTTTTTCATACCCAGCAAGGAGATCGATTTCGTTGGGGAGCTTATCAAGATCAACAATTTTCTATCAATGCACAGCCAATTCTTGGCTATGAGGGCGAGTTTAGAAACGATGGCACGGTTAATCATCATACTTGGCGGGGTGCTTGGGTGTACGGATACATTGGTAAAAGTATTGGTTTTAGTTTTGATGTGAGAGATAATACAGAAAAAGGAGATAGTATTGATACTAAAAAGGCTTTTACGCCTACTACGGGTGTTATTGGTGTATCATCATCCCCTAATAATTTTGAATACAGTGAAGTCCGAGGTAGTATTAGTGCAAGGTGGAAATGGGGAAGTGTTTCAGTAGGGAAAGACTTTTTGAATTGGGGATACGGTGAAGGGGGAAAAATTGTGTTATCGCAGAAAGCACCATCTTTTCCAATGATTCGCTTGGATGTTCGGCCAGTGAAGTGGTTAATTTTTAACTATCAACACGCTTGGTTAAATTCTAACATTATTGATTCAACTACTCTAACGAAGACCTTATTATCTGGATATGATCAATTTTATATGAGGGATAAATTGATGGCTTCGCATTCTATTACTTTCATTCCAACAAAAGGATTGTCGGTTTCGGTTGGGGAGACTGCCATTTATAATAATGGCGTTAAGTTACCCTTTTTAATACCAGTACTGTTTTTTAGATTGGTTGACCATTATTTAGGAGGCTTAGATCAAAACCCGAACATCTCTAATTCGCAGATATTTTTTCAGTTTAGTTCCAGAAATCAACTAAAAAAAACGCATTTGTATTTTAGTTATTTTGTGGATGAAATAAGTTTAGGGACACTTTATTCGGAGGGTAAAGTCCGTAACCAAACCGCTTATACGGGTGGGATGTCAATTGCTGATTTTATCGTTCCCAATTTATCATTGACGCTTGAATATTCCAAAATTCGTCCCTACGCTTACGTAAATAGGGTTTTAGCACAAAGCTATAAAAGTTCTGATTATTATTTGGGACATTGGATTGGACCTAATGCGGATCAGTTTTATGGACAAATTTATTACAGAGCCGCTCGTGGCTTGACCTTCAAGGGAGTATTTGAGTATATCCGTAAAGGAGAAGAGGGTGCTGATTCTTTACAAAGTGGAGAGGCAAGTACCCCATTTTTAGGAGGAAAAGTAAATAAGTATATGAATGTTTCCTTGGAAGCAAAATATGAATTAATCCATGATTTATTTTTTAAAATGGTTTACTCCACAAAAATGCAATCAATCAATATAACTTCTCCAATGGAGAAAAATTACCAAATATTTTCTTTTGGCTTTAATTACGGATTTTAATACTGTCTAAATTGTCCTTATAATATCAACAACAATCAAAATCGTAACTTAATTTTTTACAATGATAATTATCAAAACAATCACCGCTAAATTTTTTACTCATTTAAGATTGCTATCAATTTTTTTGCTCCTACCCCTTTTTTATTCTTGTGTTTCAACTAAAAACATTACCTATTTTCAAGGGAAAGGAAGTATTGATACCACACGATACACTACATTATCAGCTATTGAACCAATGATACCCAAGATTCAATCGGATGATATATTGGCAATTACGGTCAGTAGTTTGAGTGAGGAATCTAACATCGTTTTCAATTTTCCTAATATTAATGCGATAACCACAACTAATTTCCCCGGTTCATCCAATGGTCAACCCCGTAATCAACCACTCGGTTATTTAGTTGACCCTTCGGGTAATATTGAAATGCCCTTGGTGGGTAAAACAAAACTTTTGGGTCTTACACTTGAAGAGTCAGGGAATTTAATAAAAGAAAAATTAGAAAAATTTCTCAAAGAGCCCACCGTAAATGTCAGGCTACTTAATCATAAATTTACCGTCATTGGTGAAGTAAATAAGCCTGGGGTTTATAATCTTTTGGACAATCATACAACTTTACCAGAAGTGATTGGAATGGCAGGTGATCTAACTATCTACGGACGAAGAGACAATGTAATGATAGTCAGAACTACGAATGGAAAACGAGAAGTAGTGAAAATAAATTTAACCTCCCGTGAATTTCTGGATTCTCCTTACTATTTTATCCAAAACGCAGATGTGATTTATGTTGAAACCATGAAAGGTAAAATTACTTCTACAGATAGAACCATCCAGTTAATTCCAATTGTAACAGGGGTTGCATCAACATTTATTTTACTGTTAAATTTTTTAAAAAAATAGAAAGGAACAAGAAAATTTCAATTTGCTACTTTAAAATAAACTATTAAATAATGAGTGATATTAATTCAAATTTTTGGGAAGAAAAAGAGGACACCTTTGATTTAAGACTATTTTTCTTAAAATATTTAAGGTATTGGTACTGGTTTATAATTTCTTTTGTACTTGCTGGTACTGTATCTTATTTATATCTTAGATATACAACTCCTATTTATCAATTAAATGCAATTTTATTGATAAAAGATGAAAAAAAAGGTGGAATGGGGCAAATAGACGCCTTGAAGGATTTAGAACTTTTTTCCGGCAATAAAATTGTGGAGAACGAAATGGAAGTTCTAAAATCAAGAAGTTTGATTGAGAAAGTAGTAGATGATTTGAATTTAACGGTAAATTATTTCCAAGAAGGTAAAATTCGCCGTGATGAAGAAATGTTTGGTACTTCACCTATATGGGTTCAGACAGGAAAATTAAATACATTGGCATACGAAGAATCTATCTTTATTAAGGTTTTGGACAAACAAAAATATGAGATCTTAGATGAAGATGAAAAATCTAAAGGAGTATTTACATTTAGTCAAAATATAAAAAGTGATTATGGTGTTTTCCGAGTATTTTTAAACGATTCACTTTATCGAAAAGTTAACGATTTAATAAAAGTTAAGTTCTTTTCGAAGGAGTTATTAATTCAAAAATACCAAAAAGATTTGCTTGTTGAATTGATGAATCAAAAAAGTTCGGTTCTTAAATTATCCATTGAGGATGCAGTACCTAATAAAGGAAAGGCTTTTTTAGCAAAACTATTAGAAGCATATACTTTTTCGGCACTAAGTGACAAAAATCATGAAGCCACTAATACACTCCAGTTCATTGATGAACGTTTAAAACTTATTACTGGTGAATTGGGGGATGTAGAAAAAGATGTGGAAACCTACAAAAGTAGTCAAGGTATCACCGATTTAAGTCTTGAAGCAAATTTGTTCTTAGAGAAAGTAAAAGAGACCGATGGTAAATTGAATGAAGTGGATATTCAATTGAAAGTGTTAGATGGTGTGGATGCCTATTTAAGAAGTAGCCAAACTGGTATTGCTCCTGCAACTTTAATGGTCAGTGATCCTGTTCTAACGGGTTTGTTAGCTAAACTTAATGAATTAGAGATTCAAAAAGAAAAATATGCCCGCACTACCCAAGCAGGGAATCCTCTTTTAGAAACGGTTAATACGCAAATAGCTAATACGAAGGGAGCAATTCGAGAAAATATTGCCAATCAAAAACAAGGATTTGTCATTACACGTAATAGCTTAAAGACACAAAATAATAAATTTGAATCCGCTATTCGTACGATTCCACACAAAGAACGAGAGTTTGTAAGCATTAAACGCCAACAAGGAATTAAGGAAAGTTTGTTCTTATTGCTATTACAAAAACGAGAAGAAACGGCGATCACGTACGCTTCGACAGTTACTGATAGTAGAGTGGTGGACGACCCTTACAGTTCTCCGAAACCAATAAAACCGCAACCTAATATTATTTATTTAATGGGATTGCTTATTGGTTTAATTTTACCCTCAACAGTCATAAATCTCAGAAATCTATTAAATGATAAAATACAATCACGTAAAGAAATCGAAAGCGAAACGGGATTGCCTATTTTTGGAGAGATTGGCAAAAAACCAAATGATCTTAAAGACAATATTATTGATATCAAGAGTAATAGCTTCATTGCTGAACAGTTCAGAATTTTGAGAACCAATCTTCAATACACAGCTGGAGGTGTAAAATCGGATATTGGAAAAGTCATTTTACTAACGTCTTCGACCAGTGGAGAAGGTAAAAGTTTTGTGAGTATAAATTTGGCTGCCAGTATTGCATTGTTAGGAAAAAAAGTGATCGTTTTGGAGTTGGATTTACGTAAACCCAAAGTATCAAGTTATTTAGGAGTTAGCAGAGAGAGGGGGATTTCTAATTATTTGATTGGGCAAGTAGATATAGAAAATTTGATTTTACCAACAACATTATCAGAAAATATGTTTGTTTTGCCAAGTGGACCGATACCGCCCAATCCTGCGGAGTTGCTTGCGAATGGTAAAGTAGAGGAACTTTTAAATACCTTAAAACAAAAATACGATTACGTTTTATTAGATACTCCCCCAGTCGGACTTGTGACTGATGCCATCATTTTAGGTGCTTATTGCGATACGGCTTTCTATCTTATTAGACATGAATATACCCCTAAATCGAATTTGAGAATATTAGTGGATTTGAAAAAATCTCAAAAAATAAAATCATTGAATATTATTTTTAATGGTGTTGATTATAAGAATAGTCAGGAATATCGTTATGGATATGGAAATGGATATGGATATGGGAAGGGGTATCATTAATCCTTTAAATACCTATCTGATTAATTTGAAGGTTTTAAGAATGTATTAGTATATTTTGTGAAAAATCCTAAATTTTTTAGTGTAATAATTTTAATTATAACAAATTTTATAATTTGAGTAAAACATATTATTTGTAATAAACCACTTAGAAACTGAAATTAAATATGAAATTGAATTATGAATTAAAGAATACAGTTGAGGACGTTGCTTGATTTTACAGATTATTTTTTGAATCTCTTAAAATTCGTGTACTATCTGTATTATTTAGTTCTAAATTCAGTAGCTTATTTATTTTAATTTTCATTTAATAAAATTTATGAAACCGATATTTTTATTAATGATAGCATTATTTTGTTTTTATTCTTGTAAACAGCAAATTGAAAACTTAAATAGCTCACCGCATGTAATTCAATTGAATACAAGTATGAACTCTGGTTTACCGACAAACCCCGTAATACCCGATGGTTTTTATCTTGCAGGACATAGAGGTTTCTCTGCGTATTACCCAGAAAATACAATTTCCTCTTTTCTAAGAGCAATTGATGTTGGAGTTGATATTTTAGAATTAGATGTTTGTATTTCGAAAGACTCTAAAGTAGTAGTGTCTCATGACCTTTATATGAGTTCGGATTTTTCAAATAAAGAGGATGGTTCTCCTGTTAAAAAAGTAGAAGAGAATAACTATATACTGTATCAAATGCTGTATGAAGATATAAAAAAATTCGACGTTGGTTCGAGGACTACATCTTATAGCACAATCCGAAATTTGTATCCAGAATATAAGCCTTTATTAAGTGAAGTATTTGAAAAATGTGAGAAATATATTTTAGATAATAATAAGCGATCAGTGATTTATTTAATTGAGTTAAAGTCAAACAGATTTCCTGAAGGAAAATGGCAGCCTGCATCTACTGATGAATATTGTAAATTAGTGAATGATGTAATAAAAACAATAGACTCAAAGAAAATTATTATTAACAGTTTTGATGGAGTATTACTAAACAAATGGCATCAGAATCAAGAATTGGGGATTCTGGAAAATATACCGTTAGGATATATAGTAAACGATACTACAGTTACTGCAGAAACCTTTATAAAACGGTTAGGTTTTCGTCCAGAATTATTTGAGCCATATTATAATTATAAGTCACTTAAAAACGATATTGATTATTGTCATTCTATTGATTCAAAAATTTTTACTTGGACTGTCAATGATTCAAATAGTATGAAATTACTTAAAAATATTAATGTAGATGGCATTATTACTGATTTCCCAAACACATATTTTAAAAATTTTCCAAGATAGTTTTTATTTCAATAGTTTCCTCAGATAAAATAAATATTATTATATGAAAATTGTATTAACATATGGAACCTTTGATTTATTTCATTACGGTCACTTGCTTCTTTTAGAGAGAGCTCGTGAATTAGGAGATAAGCTAATCATTGGATTATCATCCGATGATTTTAATGAAATTAAGGGTAAAAAATGTGTTCATCCATTCCAAGAAAGAAAAAAGAATTTAGAATCAATAAGGTTTGTTGATTTAGTAATTACAGAGGAAAAATGGGAGCAGAAAATCGAAGATGTAAAAAAATATAATATAGATGTATTTGTAATGGGAGATGACTGGATGGGAGAATTTGATTTTTTAAAAGAATATTGTGAAGTAATATATTTGCCAAGAACACCAGATATTTCAACCACACTAATAAAAAGTTTTAAATAGATTTTGTTTAATTTAAATAGATTTTGTTTAATTTAAATTAAAAATATTACTAACACATGTCAGAGATTTTTATTGCGTTTTTAAAATTGTTATTGTTTCCAATTTCAATCATAATATATACTCTATCTGGTTTTTTTTATAGAAACGAAAAAAAAATAGTTTTTGGGGCTCAAAAAAATAGTTTTACGGATAATACTATGCACTTATATTTATATGTTTATGAAAATGAAAAACACTTAATACCAATATGGATATCACAAGATAGAAAATTAATTAAATTTTTAAGAAGTAAAGGATGTAAGGCTCACCTAAGATGGAGTTTAAAAGGATTTTATCATACCGCTACTGCTAAATATTGGTTTATTATTACCACAACCGCTGATATCTTACATTTTACATCAAAAAAAGCTACAATCATTAATCTATGGCATGGCATTCCTTTAAAAAAGATTTATTTTGATTCCGACAATAAATTTGAATTAAAAAGATATCATAATCCAAATCTAATTCAAAAATATGTCTTAAATCCTCATATTTACAGACTTTCTGATTTTATGGTATCACCTTCATATCAAATCTCTAAAGACAGTTTTAGTAGTGCATTAAAAGTACCTATTGATAAATGTTTGAATTTAGGGTTGCCGAGAAATGATATTTTTTTTTATGATGATTTTACTTTAAATAATTGGTTAGATAAGTGGTGTAGCGTTCAAGTTAAACACGTTATTTCTGAGGCTAAAAATGCAGATTTTGTATGGTTATATATGCCTACATGGCGGGAGAATAACCCCAATTTTCTTATAAATCTAAATATTGATTTTATATTTTTGAATCAGTGTTTAAAATCAAAAAATGAAATATTAGTTGTTAAACTTCATCAATATACCCCACTGAGCACATTAAAATTAATTAATAATTTAAGCAACATATTAATTTATCCTACTAATGAAGATATATATCCTTTTTTAAAATTTTCAGATTCATTAATTACTGACTATTCTTCCATTTATATAGATTACCTACTCTTGAATAAACCAATTTACCATTTTTGTTTTGATTTGATTGATTTTCAAAAAAGAGCAAGGAGTTTTTATTATGATTTTGACACTTTTTCAGCAGGAAATATAATTTTAGATATTAAAGGATTTTATGAAATTTTTCAAATTACACACATTGACAGATACGCCGAAAAAAGAAAAAAACTAATTAAGTATTTTTTTGATTTGAATAAAGGTAATTCATCAAAGTTAGTAACAAATTTTATTAAAAATATAAATGATGAAAGTGCTAAAAATAATATATAAGGGAATAATTGTGATTTGCCCATGGAAATTAAAGAGATATCTATTAGTTAAATTTTTAAAATACGAAATAGCAGATTCAGCATATATTGGTTTGTCTTGGTTTTTCCCTAATAAATTAATAATGCTTGCAAATGCAAAAGTTGGACATTTTAATGTTGCTATACATTTACAATCTATTCAAATGGGAGAATATTCCATAATTGGACGTAATAATTGGATAACAGGACATCCTGCCAATAGTCGAGTTTTTTTCATGCATCAACATGAGCGAGAAGGAAAATTATTACTTGGTAAGCACTCTGCAATTACAAAGTATCATCTTATAGATTGTACAAATACAATCGAATTTGGAGAATACACTACTTTAGCAGGATACTACTCACAATTGTTGACTCATTCGATTGATTTGAAAGAAAATAGACAAGACAGTAATAAAATAAAAATTGGAAATTATTGTATGCTTGGTACTAATGTGGTTATTCTTGGAGGGGCTACACTACCAAATAATTCAATTTTAGGTGCTAAGGCTTTACTTAACAAAATATATGATGATGAGTGGACATTATATGGAGGAGTCCCAGCTAAACCAATAGGTAAAATAGATAAAGATTACAAGTATTTTACCCGAGAAAGTGGTATTGTTAATTAACTGCAAAGTAAAAATGATCTTGAATAAAAAGTATGAATTCCAAGTAGTAATATCATTTCTTTTCAAAGGTTTGAGTGTATTACTAAATCTATGGCAAATTTCCATCTTATACCATTTACTTGATAAAGTTGAATTTTCAATCTGGGTTACAATAATTTCTTTAACGAATTGGATTTTATTGTTCGATGTTGGTGTAGGCAATAGTCTAAGGAATAAAGTCAGTTTATTAATTCATACAAACAGAGAAATCATTTCATCGTATGTAACAAATGCCTATATTTTAACTTTCGGTATTTTAATAATACTGGTTTTGGTAAATATATTTTTCTTTTTATTTGTTGATTGGAATCTCTTTTTTAATACTTACCAAATAAGTGCGGGTATTCTCGGTTGGACAATATTTATTACAGTGTTTGCTGTTTCAGTCAATCAATTCTTTTCACTGATATCACAGCTCTTTCATTCTTTGAGAAGAAGTGAACTAGCTTCAGTACATTCTGTAACGTTGAATTTATTATTTTGTGTTCAAATATATTTTGGACACAAATATATAGATAATCTTTATTATTTATCATTAGCCTATATTACTTCAATCATTATTTCGGGGGTGGGAGTTACAGTTACTTTTTATTTAAAATATAGAGACTTTAGACCTTCAATTAATAAAATAAACTTTTCAATGGTATATGAACTGGCAAATATAGGTTTTGTGCTTCTTTTCATTGAAATCGCTCCTTTAATTTTAAATTTTTCTAATAATATATTTATTACAAAGTACGTAGGTATTCAGTATGTAGGTAATTTTAATATTGTTTTCCGAATATTTTTTTCTGTCACTACTACATCTTGGTTGATAATTGTTCCTTTCTGGGCATTCACTTCTGAATGTATGTCTAAGGGTGATTTTCAAGCTATTAGACATCGAATTAAAAACTTAAAATTAATTATCATACCGCTTATTTTATTTTTAATAACAATATCTTATTTTTTTGATGATATTGTAAGAATTTGGATTGGAAAAGCTATTCATTTCGATCACAAATTATTGTTTTTTTTGTCAATTTTTGTAGTATTATCCTATTGGAATACTATATATATATTTCTGTTTAACGGCCTTAATATTTATAAATATAATGTTCTATATCCCATTAGTATTATAATATTAGCTTGGCCATTATCATATTTTTTCTGTGTAATAAATAACATGGGTGTTGTAGGTGTTATTCAATCATCCATAATCTCAATGTTGCCTTACTCAATATATAGCTACATTTTAAGTAAAACAAAACTGAAAATATAAAAGGAAATATGACATTTTCTATTTTATTAAATGCTTTTGAATACTTACAGCTTTCAAGTAGTTAATATAAAAATAACTTTTTACTAAATTTATTTTTATATTAAAATTTTTGTATTCATATTCTAAATTATTCAATTTCGATTTTTTCTAATTAAACCTGTAAAATAAAGTGAAGGATAAAAATTTAAATAAATTAATAAATTATTTTTTATTTTCTATTTTGATTTGTACAATTCTTAGTACTATATTAATTGAAAAATATGTATTTAGTGAAATGAATAGTTATTTAATTGCAATAGGAAGTCTTACACTATCAAGTATGCTTTTCTCAGTATCTGTACAAAAACTTTCAATAAATTTAATTTATTCATTTTTTAACTTTTTCTTTTTCTATTTAATACCACTTCTACAGTTAAATTCAAGTTCTTTTAATTATTTCATATTCGGTACTGATGTTATTTTCTTAGTAGAAAAAAGTTTAATGATAATTTTTTATTTTAATCTATTTTATTATTGCAATTACTATAGAAAATATTTTGATAATACAATTTATTCTGTCAGAGTCGTAAGAAATAAGTTAAATATTAGTATTATAAAGTGGTATTCTCTTTTTATTCTAATTTTTACAACATATGTTGTTGTTTTTATAGGTTGGCAAGTCTTTTTTTTTAGAAGTTACTTCGAAGAGTTTTTAAAAAGATCTTCGCAAATATTTATTTTAGTATATGCTAATTATATTTCTCCGCTTACTGTATTTATTTTTGTAATAGCACATAAAATGAAAATAAGAATTGCTAAGAAAAATCTTTTTTTTCTATTGATAATAGCAATAATCTATAATAGTCCAATTGCAAAACCCAGATTTTATATTTTTACAATTTTCATGGTTATTTATTCTGTTTTTTTTATGAAAAGAGAACGTTCTGGGTGGATAGTTCTGCTTTATTTGGCAATAGGGTTGTTCTTTTCATTCTATCTAAGTTCACTAAGATATATTGATAATATAGATGATTTGAGTTCAGTAAAATTGACAATTAATACATCAATATTTGTAAAGACAATACATTTTGATGCTTTTGAAGTATTAATGATGTCAGTAAAATATGTTCAAACCAAAGATTTCTTATATGGTGAGAATATTTTAGGAGCTATACTTTTTTTTATTCCTCGAGTTTTATGGATAACAAAACCTATAACTACTGGACAATTATTATTATCAAAGAAAATAAATACCCTGTCTTTAGAAGATGAAACTTTTGATAATATTTCATGTCCACTTGTTGCGGAAATATATATATCCTTTGGAATAATTGGAATTATTTTAATTGCTCTATTGCTTGGAAATATGGTAGCTAAATTTGATTTAAGATTTAGACAGACCACTTTATTCCAAAAAAATCAAAATACAGAATCTGAAATGATAATGATATTTTTAGCTATTTCAGCTGGAATGATTTTATTTATTTTAAGGGGTTCTCTCATGACATCAATTGCTTATTATGTAGGTATTATTTCAGCATATTATACAGCGTTAAAGTTGTTTGGGTTAAAAATTATATGGAATAGAAATAAAAAAAATAGTCGATGAAAAATAAAATTCGGATACTTATTATAGGTCCATTACCTTTACCACTCAATGGCTGTTCGCTTTCTAATAAAATCTTACTAAACTGGTTTGTAAAAGCTAAGAAGCCGTTTTCTTTTATTGATACTAATACAAATCAAATTTCATCTCAGCAAGGAGATAAATTTTCATTTTTTAAATCTATCACTTTTTTTCAAAAATATATTCAGTTGTACAAAATAGTTGGAAGTGATATTATTTATATGACACCAGGGCTTACTTTTTATGGAATTTTGAAATACGCTCCATTTATATTATTATGTCAAATAGTTAAAAAAAAATATGTTATTCATATACATGGAAACAACTTTGATTCAAATTATAAGATTCAACAATATATAAAGCAAAAAATTTGGTATAGACTAATTTCAAAAGCCTCACAAGGGATTGTTCTATCCGAAAGTCTTTTACCAAATTTGACACTTTTTTTGCCAATAGATAAAATATCAATAGTTAAAAACTTTGTCACAGATAATCTTATAAATAGCTATTTTCAACCTAAAAAAACGGATAAATTAAGAATTTTATTTCTAAGCAACTTAATTGTAGAGAAAGGATTTGTTGATATTTTAGATGCCTTAATTATTTTAAAAGAAAAAGAAATAAGATTTAACGCAATATTTGCTGGTAAAATAGATACCCAAATATTTGAAAGCGTTAAAAATAAATTTGACTTTTTAAAGGATTCTGTTTCGTATATAGGAATTGTAGAAGGTAATGAAAAGAAAAATGTTTTAGTTGAATCTAATATATTTATTCTCCCAACGTATTATAAGATTGAAGGTCAACCGATATCTATTCTTGAAGCTATGGCCACTGGAAATATAATTATAACTACACGGCAAGGAGGAATTGAAGATATAGTAAGTAATGATAATGGATATTTTGTAGATAAAAAATCCCCAATTTCAATTGCTGATACTCTTGAACAAATTAATTCTAATTTACAAAATGAAATAGATGCAAAAGCTTTTACAAACTATAAAAAAATAAAAAATTCATTTACCGAAGAACTTTTTTTTAATAATATTTTAAATATTTTCAATAAGCTATGAAAGGTTTAAACATTTTAATATCAGTAATAAATATTTTGTTTTCTAAAAATGGAGGACTAAAATACTTATCTTCAAATACCAGATCAATAGCGTCATTTGGCATACTCGAAAAATGCAATACAATTGTACCAGATTTAAAATCAATCATAGACGTTGGGGCAAATATTGGTCAATTTGGTGTTGCCTGTAGTAAATTTTATCCTAATGCTCAAATTTACTGCTTTGAACCAGTGCCTGAAACATTTGAAAAATTAAAATCTAATACTGAAGGTACTAAAAATATTAAAGTGTATCATTCAGCATTAGGTAATGCAGATGGCACAATTGATTTTTTTCAAAATGAACACTCCCATGCAAGTTCAGCTCTCGAAGTGAGTAAAGAGCAAAAAGAGGCTATTCCAGAAACGGCTACTTATAAAAAAATCAGTGTTCAAGTAGAAAAGCTTGATAATTTTATATTTTCAAAGAAATTAGAAGAACCTATATTTTTAAAGTTGGATGTACAAGGGTTTGAAAAACAAGTTCTGCTTGGAGCAGATTTATTTTTGAATTCAGTAGATTATTTACTTTTAGAAATGTCTTTTGTTCCTATGTATGAAAATGAGCCATTATTTGATGAAATGCATGATTACATTCGTAATAAAGGATTTAAACTAATTAGCCCAGTAGGTGTACTCCCTACAAACAGCAATCAAATATTGCAAATGGATATGCTTTATCAACGTATAAAAATCTAATATTCATTGTCTTCTCAGTTAAAAATAGACTTATAATTAGTTTATCTGCATACAGATTCTCTCATTTAACATAATGTTTACTTACAATATCGTAGAATTATAAGTATAATGAGTTGAAACTAAAGAAAATTAAAAGAATGCGAATACTTTTTTACGGAATAAATTATTATCCAGAATTAACGGGTAGCGGAAAGTATAGTGGTGAGGCTTGTGAATGGTTGGCATCCCGAGGGCATGAGGTTGAGGTAGTTACTGCGATGCCTTATTACCCAGCTTGGAAAATTAATGAAAGTTATCAATCGAAATGGTGGCACACTGAAATAATTAACGGCGTTGTAGTACACCGTTGTCCGCTTTATGTTCCTTCTAAAGTAACTGCTTTTAAACGCATTTTGTTAGAAACTTCCTTTGTTTTAGCATCCCTTATTTACTGGTTCAAAATCTTTTTTACCCCAAAATTTGATGTGGTAATTTGTGTATGTCCTCCTTTTCAACTTGGCTTAATACCTTATTTTTACAGTAAATTAAGAGGAATGTCATTTATTTATCATATCCAAGACTTGCAAGTGGATATGGTGAATGACTTGGGAATGATTAAGAATAAAAAAGCTATTAAAATTTTATTCAGGCTTGAAAAATTTATTATGAATGGAGCAACGGTCATTTCGACCATTAGTGAAGGGATGATAAAAAAACTAAAAACAAAAAAAATAAAAATTAATAAATATTTACTTTTCCCCAATTGGGTGGATACATTAAGCATCAAGCCTTTAGATTCAACAAATTCACTTCGGGAGGAATTAGGTTACAAAGCTAATGATATTATAGTACAATATTCAGGGACAATTGCGGAGAAGCAAGGTTTGGAAATGATTATTGAAGTAGCCAAGGAATTACCCCTAATTCAATTTATGATGGTAGGGGAAGGTGGATTTAAACAAAAGCTGATAGAAAAAGTACAGGATGCTCAATTAAAAAATATTAGATTTTTTCCCTTGCAGCCATACCATAAATTATCCAATCTTTTAGCGACGGCCGATATCCACTTGGTATTGCAGAAAAAATCGGCTTCAGATTTAGTGCTTCCTTCTAAATTGACGAGTATCCTATCGGCAGGAGCTTTTGCGATAGTTACCGCCTTGGAAGGAACGTCCTTGTATGATATTATTGAACAAAATCAAGCAGGTTTACTTGTAGAACCCGAATCGCTAATAGCACTTAAAGCAGGTATTGAACAATATTCACTTGAAAATACTGCAATCTATCGTAAAAATGCCCGAGCTTACGCACAAAAATTTCTTGATAAGGAACAAATAATGATAGACTTTGAGAAAAAAATGATAGAACTTACAAGCTAAGATCAGCGTCATTGATAAAGGTACTCTAAATTTTATGGTTCCGTTTGAATGAAGAGAGGTTATATTTTTAAGTAAAACTCGAAAAATACATAAGTGATCAACCTTGATGATGAATGTCGGTTCTCCGGCTTATGGTATTTTTTATATTACTATTGAAAGAATATATAGTAATATTTCGGCTTAATTTCCATATTCTTCGTGTGTTTTTTTAACTTAAGACTTATCATTCGATACCTTATGTACCGTTTAATAAGTCTTTTTGTTTAGTTAATCTTATTATCGTAAATTTAGCATAACCTAAGTACCCAATACCGCCACTAAACTGAATTGAAAAATTCTGTCAAACATTCTTCAAAGGTTAAATCCTACGATTTGACTCGATGTATCTTATTGTTTTAAATTTAAATGAGATTTTTTACCAAGCTATCGCTGCAAGGCATAGCGTAATTTGATATTGGATTGGGGTAGTCTTTTTACGCTGTCTGATATCAGCAAATTAATTGTTTTATAGAGCCATTATTAAATTTTTAATAACAACCACCTGAGGTATGAGAAAGAACGTATTTGAAAACGATTTTTACAAATTTCGTATCCTGACCGATTTTATTTCAATTATTATTGCCTATTATGCCATCTCAATATTGAGCCACCGAAATGCCTTTAACCACGATCGGGAGGTGCTGTTTTTTCTACTATTATCCTGGTATTTTGCGGGAAAATCGGTGGGGGTTTATAATGATTTTAGGACCTTGAAATTTATTGATGAGTTTCTCCTGTTATTTCCTCTCGTATTCATTCAATGCTTGGTTATTATTATTATTTTCTTTTTAGCGAATGACCACTTCCACGCCCGCAAATTTGTCACCGAATACAGCAGTTTACTTTTAGGGATCCTCACCATCAAAAAATACGTGGGTAAAAAAATAATCCAATATTTGCGAGCGAATGGAAAAAATGTCAAGAATCTGCTGATTGTTGGCAGTACGGAATCGGGTCTATCTTTTTTTGATTTTATTAAAGCCAACCCCCATTTTGGGTATCATGCCGTTGGTTTTGTGGATTATAAGAAAAATGAAAGCTTGAATGGTCAGTATAAAGGAAATATCGACGAAATTGAGCGGGTCATCATGGAGTATAAAGTGGATGAATTGATTGTTGCTTTGCCTACTTTCGATAAGAAACAATTGAATAAATTAACCCAAATCAGCGAAAATAAGGGAATCAGGACAAGAATTATCCCCGATTACTTTAATTTTAATTCCAATAAATACAAAATGGAAATGTTTGGGAAATTTCCAATCATTTTGGTGAGAGATGAACCGCTGAATCATTTTTTTTCGAGGTTTATAAAAAGGTCAATGGATATAGTCTTGAGCCTACTTATCTGTATTTTTATCCTTTCGTGGCTACTACCCATCGTGGCAATTTTAATCAAAATGGATTCAAAGGGGAGTGTCTTTTATCTGCAACCTCGTTGGGGGCAAGATAATAAGTTATTTACTTGTCTGAAATTTAGAACCATGCGGGCGGATAGCAATTTGGTAGTAGAAGGAAAGTTTCAACAGACTACCGAGAAAGATAACCGCATTACGAAAATTGGTGCTTTTTTGCGGAAAACGAGTCTGGATGAATTTCCTCAGTTTTTGAATGTACTTTGGGGAGATATGTCCATTGTTGGGCCCCGTCCGCACGCCGTACCGCACAATGAAGAAAGCCAATTATTGATTAATAATTATTCGATTCGTCACTGGGTAAAACCGGGTATTACGGGTTGGGCGCAAGTGAATGGCTTGCGGGGAGAAACCAAAGATTTTCAATTAATGCGTAGAAGGGTAGAATTTGATATTTGGTACATCGAAAATTGGACGCCTTGGTTAGATTTCAAGATTTTTGCCATGACCATTTATGATTTTATCAAAGGTGATCAATTGGCGTATTAAGATATTATCACCAATTTTCAATATTTTTTTGGAAATAACATTTAATTGCCTATCTTAGCTAAGAAAAGTCAAACACTATATTGCTCATTCGTTATTTGTTTTTCTACACTAATGAAATGATTAGATTGATATTTTGCACAATTAACCCAAAAATATGCCCTATTTTTACGTTAATACCTTGGATTACCCATTATTAAAAACATTAACACACACAACATAATATGAAGAGTAATTTCTTTGAGAAGGATTTCTATGGAGTCCGAATACTGACTGATTTTGCCGCAATTTCCCTATCGTTTTTTCTTATTTCTATCTTCAGCCTCAGAAATACTTTTTTCATTGATAGAGAAGTTTTAGTGGCATTAATTATCGCTTGGTACGTTTCGAGTAAATGGATTGATGTTTATAATGATTTCAGAACCCTAAAATTTATTGATGAGCTATTGTTATTGACAATACCGATTCTAATTCAGGGTTTAGTCCTTATTTTGGCATTTTTTATCCTCGATTCGCACGAACACGCACGGAGGTTTGTCCTTGAATATTGTGGATTATTATCGGGAATTTTGGTGATCAAGAAGTATGTACTGAAAAAAACGTTTCAATATCTTCGGAAAACGGGCAGTAATGTCAAGAACGTTTTAATTATTGGTAGCACTGAGGTAGGAATGTCTTTCTACGAATTTATTAAGGCCAATCCCCATTTCGGCTATAATCCCGTTGGTTTTGTGGACTCCTTCAAGGACGAAAAACTGAATGGGCAATATAAAGGAACCATTGAAGAAATCGAAAAGATTATAGTGAGCTTTCAGGTGGATGAAATTATTGTGGCTTTACCCAATTTTGATAAAGTTCAATTAAATAGCATCATCAATATTTGCGAAAGAAAAGCCATCCGAACCCGAATTATCCCTGAATACTTTCGCTTTAACTCCAATAAGTTTAAGATGGAAATGTTCGGTAATTTTCCAATGGTTTTAGTACGGGATGAGCCCTTAAATCAAAGTTTTCCTCGCATTGTAAAACGCCTAACGGATATTGTATTGAGTTTGGCGGTTTGCGTTTTTGTGCTTTCGTGGTTAATTCCGATTATTGCCGTCTTGATAAAAATGGATTCGAAAGGAAGTGTGTTCTTTATTCAAGATCGTTGGGGACAGGATAATCAATTGTTCCAGTGTTTTAAATTCAGAACCATGAAGATTGAAAGTCGAATCGTGGTGGATGGTAAATTTCAGCAAACCCAAGAAAATGATTGTCGGATTACGAAAATCGGGGCTTTTTTACGGAAAACGAGTCTGGATGAATTACCGCAATTTGTGAATGTGTTGTTGGGTAATATGTCCATTGTTGGGCCCCGTCCGCACGCCGTTCCTCATAATGAAGAGAGTCAATGCCTCATCAACAATTATTCGATTCGTCACTGGGTAAAGCCTGGTATTACGGGTTGGGCTCAGGTAAACGGTTTAAGAGGAGAAACCAAAGATTTTCAATTAATGCGTAGAAGAGTCGAATTTGATATTTGGTACATCGAGAATTGGACGCCGTGGTTAGACGTGAAAATCTTTTCAATGACCGTTTATGATTTTGTAAAAGGAGATTTAAAAGCGTATTAGGGTAGGATTGAGTCGTAGATATAAGGTAGGTACGAGAGAAGTACGGCTTTGCACAAAGTAAAGCCGTATTTAAAATACCCAAAACCACTACTTACAACTCCCAACAGTCAACAATATGAAATTACTCAGTAGGTTATATACGCTGTGGTGTGCATTGGTGGTAATGGGTTTATTCTTACTGCTTTTTCCGTTTATATTTATTTGTCTTCAGCGAGAATCTTGGAAGGTCTATGCCCATGAAATTAATTTTTATTGGTGTAGAGCTTTCTGTTTTTTAGCGGGTATCAAAATTGAAATTAATTATGAGTTTGTTCCCAATCCTTCGCAAACCTATATTTTTTGCGGAAGTCATTTCTCTCCCATTGATAATTTTACCATTCATTTATTAGTCAGAAACTTCTTTGTGGTAATTGGGGATAAAAATATTGGCGAATTGCCCTTGTACGGGTATATGTTCCGCAATCTACACATTGTGGTTAACCGCAAAGACCAACAGAGTCGGAATAGGGCGATGTTGCAGGCAATTCGAATGCTACGATCGGGCAGAAGCGTATTGATGTCGCCCGAAGGAGGAATTGCTTCCCGAAATCCCCCTAAACTTTATTATCCCTTCGAGGATGGAGCCTTTATTATGGCGATTCATCAACAATTGCCGATTGTACCGCTGACTTCAACCACCACTTATCAGATGGTTCCGGATGTGCCACAACCTTTAATTTACCGAATGCCTTTCAAAGCCACGGTTCACAAACCCATTGAAACCAAAGGCATGACGATGGCGGATTTAGAAAGACTCAAAGAAATGACCTATCAAGTGATGAATGAGGGATTGGGCAATGCGGTGGTCGCACTGAGTTAAGGATGCTAATAAGTAGTTAAGTGAATAAGATGTTTTATCTAATAACATATTTATAATATAAAATTATATCTTCATATTAACATAATATAGGGTAATATATCTAATATTAAGAATAAATCCAGTTAATATATCTTCGTAATTTATTCCTGCTTTATCTTTGTGGCAGTTCTTTCAATCAATCATCGTTTTGGTTCAAATAGTTTTCAAAAAACTTATTTGATTAAAAAGGAATCATGTGTAAATCATGAACTGACGTGCAACCGTGAGGAATTCAGTAATAAGTCTTATTAATTACCGAAGCCCGAGTCGAGATACTTGCCCAACGAATTGACGAATGCTTTCACGATATAAAGCATTAAGTCTGGTTTTGAATTTACTCGTTTGGGGATATTTACCGTTCCTCCACGAGCAATTAAACCTTTCTATCTTTTCATCTGAAAGCATACGAAAAGGGAAGAGCAAAATTGTTTTAAACTTTTTTGTTTCACTCAAACCTTTTACTCGTATGCTCAAAAACAACTTAGGTTACCCACGAATTGGTAGCCAGCGTGAGCTTAAAAAAGCCTGTGAATCCTACTGGACAGGTAAAATTTCTCAAACACAATTATTGGAAGTTGGCCAGAAAATTCGCCAACAAAATTGGTTGCTGCAACAGCAAGCGGGGATTGACTTGATTCCGTCCAATGACTTTTCATTTTACGACCAAGTGCTTGACCACAGTTTGATGCTCGGGGCAACGCCCGCTCGTTATCAAGCGGTGTTGGCGGAAAACCCTCAAAATACCCTGCTTGACCAATATTTTGCGATGGCTCGTGGTTATCAAAAGGATGGTTTGGACATTAAAGCCATGGAAATGACCAAATGGTTCGATACCAATTATCATTACCTCGTGCCTGAGTTTACCAAAAATCAAACTTTTGAATTATCTTCTACCAAAATTTTCGATGAGTTCAAGGAAGCTTTGGCCTTGGGTATCAAAACAAAACCCGTTCTGCTCGGCCCCGTTTCGTATTTATTAATCGGGAAAGAAAAAGAAGCAGGTTTTCACCGTTTGGAATTACTGCCCCAATTATTGGTCGTTTATGCTGAAATCATTGACCAATTAATTAAAATGGGAGCGGATTGGATTCAGTTCGATGAACCTTGTTTAGCCTTGGATTTGACCTACGCCGACCGAGATGCCTTAAGATTTACCTATAATACTTTCAAAACGAAATTTCCTGCTCAAAAAACCTTATTGGCTACCTATTTTGACGGTTTACGGGAGAATCTTTTGTTGGCTACGCACCTGCCAATTTGTATGCTGCACGTTGACTTAGTACGGTATCCCGAACAATTTGAAATGGTTTTGGATGCTATTCAGAAGCCGATGAGCCTTTCTTTGGGCTTGATTGATGGTCGAAATATCTGGAAGAATGATTACCAGAAATCAATTTCGTTTATCGAAAAAGCCTTTCGAAAATTAGGGAGCGACCGAGTAGCCATCAGTCCATCCTGTTCTTTGATTCATTCACCCTGTGATTTGGATTTAGAAAAGGACGAAGAGCGATTACCCGCTGAGGTGAAAAATTGGATGGCTTTTGCGAAACAAAAACTCCAAGAAATTAGCGATTTGTACGAGATTTCTGCCCATGATAAGACCGAAATTTTAGCGAAAAATCAGTTGTCGATTCAAAGTAGGAGGGACGCTACTTTAATTCATAAAACGGCCGTCAAAGAGCGAGTTTTGGCCTTAACGCAAGCCGATACGGAGCGAAAAAGTGTCTTCAAAATTCGTCAGGAGAAGCAAAAATCTTTGCTCAAATTACCGCTTTTTACCACAACCACGATTGGTTCTTTTCCGCAAACGGATGATGTCCGTCAATTAAGAGCCAAATACAAAAAAGGGGAAATTAGCACGGAAACCTACGAAAGTGGTATTGAAACATTTATCAAAAATTCCGTTGATTGGCAAGAAAGTATCGGTTTAGATGTATTGGTTCACGGTGAATTTGAACGCAATGACATGGTTGAATATTTCGGGGAACTCCTTGAAGGTTATGTGTTTACGCAGAATGGATGGGTGCAAAGCTACGGTTCTCGCTGTGTGAAACCACCCGTGATTTACGGCGATATTGCACGCCCCGCCGCCATGACGGTTCGTTGGACAAGTTTTGCTCAGTCGCTTACCAAAAAATACATGAAGGGAATGTTGACGGGGCCAATCACGATTTTACAGTGGTCGTTTGTGCGGGATGACCAGCCTCGTAGCGAAACCATGCTACAAATTGCTTTGGCAATTCGGGATGAAGTTTCGGATTTAGAAAAAGCAGGTATTAGAATTATTCAGATTGATGAAGCGGCTATTCGGGAAGGATTACCCTTGCGTAAAAGTGATTATGAAGCCTATTTATCCAACGCTGTGAAGGCATTTCGAGTGGCATCGTCATCGGTTCAGGACGAAACCCAAATTCATACGCACATGTGTTACTCGGAGTTTAACGATATTATCAAAAATATTGCGGAGATGGATGCTGACGTGATTACGATTGAAACTTCACGCTCGCAAATGGAATTATTGGATGCTTTTCATGACTTTAATTATCCCAATGAAATTGGGCCGGGCGTTTATGATATTCACAGTCCACGGGTGCCAACGGTGGAGGAAATGGTTGGATTATTGGAAAAAGCCTTGACGGTTTTACCCGCCGAAAATATTTGGGTAAATCCCGACTGCGGACTAAAAACCCGCAAATGGGCTGAAACGGAACAAGCTTTAATTAACATGGTTTCGGCGGCGAATACTGTTCGGGAAAGTGTGTTTGATTTGGTAAAGTAATAAATTACCCGACGTACGGGTGAGGTTTTGCGTGAATTTACCCATAATGGCAAAAGGCAGGCTTCGCTTGAAGCGAAACCTGCCTTTACTTTACTTTGTTACTCGATGTTCCTAAAACCCAATACTCAAGGAGCCACTAACCGGATTGAGTTTGAGCGTTCCCGTTCCTCGGTATTCCAAACTCTTAGCGATACCCGTTGAATTTACCGTAACCGTGTGATTTTGGTCAATAATGACATAATCACCTAATTGCGGTACTCGCCCAATATCCCAAGTGCTATTAGATTCCCAGTTGCCGGTTTGGATACTGATGACCAAAGTTGCCGTGGCCGACCCTTGAAATTCGTACGCTCCCATATCTACGCTGCCACCCGCAAATCGTCTTAAATTTCCGCCTAAATCAAGCGCTGTTAACGAAATAGAGCCATTATCACCCCGGTCGATTGCTAAAGATGCCGCTTTTAAGTGATAATCTCCATCGATGGTTGGAGAAGTTCCTTCGGCGACTGGATTGACAAATTGTGGATTGTAAGACAAATTACCCGTTCCAAGGTATCCACCTTGAATAATACTGTTGGTAATGATGGATTGTGTGTCGGTAAAGGGTGATGAATTTCCCCAAATAATTGAATTTTTCACCACTGGCTGGCTATTTGAGTTGAAAATACCACCGTTATAACCCCCATTTCCACCGAAGGTACAGTTGCTCAATGTTGGATTGGAATAGTTATTGTAAATACTACCAATGCCTTTATTTCCCGAAATCAAGGTATTACTAATTTGGATATTGCCACTACTTTGCAAATAAATCCCCGAACCAAAACCCGCTTGATTTCCCATAAATTTACAGGCTATCATGCTTGGCTTACTGGCATCTCCTGCGTATAATCCTCCACCCGAAACCGCTGCATTGTTGGAAATGGTACAGTTGATAATCACGGGACTACCCCCATTTTGTACGGCTATTCCACCACCCGTTTCAATCGTTACCGTGGTAAGCGGAACACTGGTGGTATTAAATATTCGGCGTGGGTCAAAGTTGGCGTATCCACCAGTAACCGTAAATCCATCCAAAACCGTGGTACTACTCGAACCATTGAAGACCACCACGTGATAACTATTATCGGTGTCAAGGTTGGGCGTACCAATATCTCCACTCAAAATGGAGACGTTCGTCCTGAAGTTTCGTTCACTCAATTCATTTTCCGTTCCCGCAAAACCACCGTAAATAGTAACGTTCGTCGGTATGTCAAAATAAACAGTTCGAGTAATGGTGCTGGTTGGTTTGTACGTTCCCTTCGCTACCCAAACTTCTACATTGGCGGTGGTAGCTGCTAAAGCGGTTTGTAGATTTCCGTAAGCGCTTGCCCACGAACTTCCATTTTGAACCGGTGCAGCGATTTTGGTAATATCCACAAATATGCGGGTAGCCACTCGCACGCTTACATCATTACTTTTTGCCGAAAGACACGTCACTGCGTTCGCCGTTTGCTCGCATTTGGCGTAATATTGCGTGCTTACACTCGGTAAAACGGGCATGGTTACGGAGACATTATCCGTGGTTTGATACCATTTGAGCGTTCCTGTGCAACCCGTAGCCGTCAGAGAAATAGCATTGGCATTGTAGCTAACGCCACCCTTTGCCAGGGGTACGGTAGGACTCAAAACCGTAAGCGTTACGACGTTCGATTTCCCGCTAATGGCAGTAACCGAATTGAAGGTCTGCTCACACGTAGCGTAATAATCGGTGGTACTGGTGGGTGAAACGGGCATGGTAACCAATAAATTATCGGCGTTTTGATACCATTTCAAGACAAAAGTTCCCGTACTTCCCGAACAACCCGTAGCGGTCAGCGTTCCTGAAGACGTAGCACAAATGGTGGCTGCCGTTGCTACTGGAATACTTGGACTCAAGACGGTTACCGTTACATCCGCTGATTTCGTGCTTATACACGTGATGCCAAGTAGCGTTTGCTCACATGTTGCGTAATAATTGCTCGTCGTTGTGGGCGAAACGGGCATGCTTGCTAAAGTATTATCCGAAGATTTATACCATTTCAACGCATCGTTTACCCCTGAACATCCCGTCGCTGTGAGGCTTACGCTTCCACCAACCACGATGAGCGTGTTGGCTTGGGCAGTTGGGCTGTTCACAATTGGGTTGACCGTTACGGATACCGTAGCGGTACCGGTACATAGACTTGCATTATTGACGGTTACGGTGTAAACGCCCGACGCCAAAGTTGTTGCGTTTGCAAGGGTAGGATTTTGTACCGTTGAAGTAAACAAATTGGGTCCCGCCCATGCGTAAGCACTACCACCATTACTGGTTAAATTGAGGGTTGTTCCCGAACATACGACTGGCGTGCTGATACTGGCCGTTGCCGTTGGATTGGCATTTACCGTTACCAAGGTGGTAACGATGGCTGAACAAGCATTGGCATTCGTGACCGTTAAGGTATAAATGCCAGAAACGGCCGTCGTGGTATTCGTGATACTTGGATTTTGGGTACTTGATGTAAAATTAGACCCAATCCAAGCGTAAGAACTGCCACCACTGCCTGATAAACTCAAAGTAGTTCCCGCACAAATGGGCGAATTACTGCTTGCCGTTGCAGCTGGTGTTGCGTAAACAGTCACTGCCGTAGTAGCGGTACTAATACAACCAGAACTATGCGTTGCGGTAACGGTATAAACACCCGTTGCTAAGGAACTGGCCTGGATGAGCGTTGGTTTTCGTTCGGTAGAAGAAAAACTATTTGGCCCCGTCCAAGCGTAGGTAGTTCCCCCTTGCGAGCTACTGAGATTCAAGGTATTTCCCGCACAGAAAGGGGCGTTATTACTGGCAGTAAGTTCAACGCAATCAACAACTTTAAGCCGTTGAAAGTAAAAGTTTGCCGTGCCATCACTGCGTCCCGGGCAATTCATCGCAAATACATCAATGGGGTATTTACCCGTCCAATTTGGGTCGTTGACGGTGGTCGTAATGACACCATTCGCATCCATTATCACTTTCAAAGGAGAGAAATCTAATACTTGTGGCGTAATAATATTACCTAAAACAACATCTTTTAGATAATTCACCCCCGATTTCAAGACGAAAGTGGTCTGCAAATTATACGAATAATAACTGACGTCGATGGGAATTGGCGTGCTACTATTGCCCCCTTTGACGGTAAAATTAAAGATAATTTGTCCGCCAACGGTAGTACTTGTACCGCATCCAACGACCAAATTACTACTGGCAGGGTCGGTAAAAATCAATCGGTCATTGACTGATGCAAAATTAGACCGTTCGTTATAAACCACCTTGATTGTACCGGTCATATTATTCTGAAAACCAGTCGGAAGTGTACACGCAGGCGGTGGAGTTGTTGTGCCAGTCGGTAAAATCGTATTGAAAGAGAAATTACCGCAGGTCGCACTTGACCCTAAAGAATTGGGTACTGATACGGGATTGAACGCAAGTGCGGGTTGAGTAATTACTTGATTTTCAATCGTAATTTGCGTTGCGGCCAAACTACTGAGTGCTAAAGTCAGCACAAACGGTTTTTCCACTAAGCCCTTTAACGCATCGGTTTCAAAGTTCATATCGCCGACTAAATCATATTCCTTTTTACGGTCGGCCTTAAATAGTTTAAACACGATTTTCTCCACCGCATCTCCGTAAATAGTCATAAAAAAGAGTGATTCATTGCTTAATGAATATACCCCTGATTTAATAACACCTCTCAATTCACCTTTTATGTAAGCTCTCAATTCATCATTCGGGTCAATCGTAATACCGTGTACTACCCCGACACTATTCATCGTTGAACTGAATTTCCCAAAATCAAAAGCAGCAGTTTTATCTAAAATCTCCGCTCCGCCAAAACTAAGCAAAGGTGTTTTGCCATCCCCGCTAATTGAACCCGTAAAACTGTTACCGCTGGTGGTTGGAAAAACCAAGGTTCCGGGATTACTAATTTTGAGGAGGTAGCCTTTGGGTGCTTCCAAAAAGCTCAGATTACCGACCCAACCAATACCCGCTACGTACTGAGCAAAGCGAGTTTGGTCTTTTATAATATCACCGTTGAGGGGCGTTAAACCCGCTAAGGCTTGTGTCACCGTCATGCCCGTTTGGGGGACATAGCCAATCCAGTTCCATTCTCTAACGATTGGTATGGGACTTTGCGACACAATATAGGGTTTACCTTTGAGGCAAAGGGTATCTCTTTGGTCAACGTAAATCATATAGCGTTTTTTGGGTCTGAGCGTGTCTAAAGTACCCTGCCAACCCAAATTATTCTGCGTGTAATAATTCGAGAAGGTGTCGTCATCTTTAATAAGATAATTGTTATTCTTATGTTGCAATGACTTCAAGACATTCCCGACGCTGTTGTCGAGCAGGTCTAAATTGACTGAAACCCAGTTCCAACCTTTGGCCAAAGGAATACATTTCTGTACTAAATTAATCACGTGTAAATTTTGCGGATTAATTGGACTACCAATCAAATCACCATCATTATAACTGATTGCTTCGAGTACTTCAGAATATTCACGGCAAGCACTACCGTCCCAGACGTTAAAGACAATGTCTTTTCTGGCGTCAACATCATTGCCATAAATGGTAATAAATGCCAACCATTGATCAAGACTTCGGACGTAACTGATGTTCCCAACGCCTCTGATTTGATTGTTAATTTTGGCAACGATAATATCCGAAGGATCCATCGATTGTTGTCCGAAAATATTCAATTTAACGACCATGTTCATCGAGCCACTAAATTCATTGATATTTTGAACTTCCCAAACGGGCGGTTGACAACGTACTCGATAATCAATTTTCAATGGCTCTTTTCCTTGCGAACCTACCATATTTATGGTTGTCAGATAATCACCAATCAACATATCTTGTTGGAAAGTGAAAGTAACGTCAGCGGTTTGTCCGGGATTTAACGTTCCAGTACTCGGTGAAATCGTGAGCCAAAAAGGTAAATCTTCCATTCTAAACTGCATGATGGTACCCCCTCGGTTGCGTATTTGACGTTTTACCGAGAATGGATGCAAGACTACATTGGTTTCGATAATATCTGTACCTACCCATTCTAAGGAATTTTGGTTTACAGCAAATTCCCATAAAATATTACTCACCATTTTATTGCCATACTTATCTTGAATTCCAATGGTCGCACTTGATTCCGTTCCTGAAACTTTCACCCTAAAAGTTCGGTTTTCAAAATCTTTCGGATTGATATTGGGAACAATAATTAATTTGTTTCCAACGCAGCTAATCGTGGCATTGACCAGTAAATTCGTTGTAGCATCGTATAAACCAATGGTATTATTGCTCAAAATATCCGCTTGGAAGACTTTATTACATTCAATGTCTTCGTTGAAAGTAATGGAAATTTCATCACCTGGATCCCAAACACCGTCGGCAGGTTCGGGTTTTCCAACCAACTCAGGCGGTAAACGTTGAATGCTTCCCTTCACGATGGTCGATACGCCCGCTGCCAATGAGGTATTTACACATTGGGTTATGGCTCGAATTTCATATTCGCCATCTTTGAGTAATCCTGTATTCCACTGAACGATTTTAAAAACACTACCCAAGTCGGCTTTTAATACATCCGTAATATTTATCCAAGCACCATCGCCCCCAATTCTTCGATATTGTACCCTGATTAATTCTAAATCAGCATCGGTATTATCGTATTCATTCAGGGTAATATTGACTACATTGTTCGACGCTGGCGTTACTACCCAATCTTGCAAAGGGAAACTAATATCCACCGTACTACAAGGCTCTATAAAGCTGACGTTGAAGGCTAATTCTTTGGTAAATAGCGAATCATTTCTTTCGCAAGCGTTTTTCAATTCAATCGTTATTCCCGAATAATTATAAGCAATTGGCCCTCTGGCAATTGTCAAAAGCACTTTTCTGCTTTCACCGTAAGGAATTGTATATCTGATGGGCGTTGAAATGATATTTTGCCCATCAATTTTTACGATTGAACCATCTGGGTTTGTTCCCGTTACTACTGAAATTTCGTAGTCCATCGTTTCTTCCGTAGGACTCAAATTTCCTAATTGCAATTCAAAAACCGCCGAAGTGTTGGCTGAAACATTGGTGGCAACCAATCCATCTTTTGAAATTAAAGAAGGCTGAGAACGATGTCTGGTGTTTGGTTCCCAAGGGCAACTGGTTGTTCCTGCCACTAATTCAAACACGGGTGTTTGATAAACTTTGTCTTCTTTTACATTAACCGTAAATTTATCACCTACATCATTATCCGCTAAAGTATAAGAAACCGTTCTGGTGGTAGTGCCAGCGGTGGTACTGGTGGTTGACTTAGAACCTCCTAATTCTACCGATACTTTTACTTGCGTACCTACACTAAATACCTCAAAACCAATTGTTGTATTCATAGCGGCAGTCCAAGTAATGTCGCTGGTAATACTTTGTGAAATGGTTCTTTCGATCGTCAATTGATCGTTTATTTGAGCCAACGCATCGAATGAAAGGTTTTCTTTCAAAACGGCATTTTTCTTCAAAGTATGATTGTAGGTAACAATGTCTTTCCATTTTTGGGCATCGGCCGTTTTTCCTAAAGAAGTTAAGGTAGGAATAACATCCGTCTCAATTTGGTATTCGGAATACGTAAAGAAGGTCGAAAATCCATCGGGAAACATTCGTACATTATTCGCTAATTCAAATGAACACGTTGAAGGATTGTACGTTAATTCACGAGTTCCACCCACTTTAAAATTAATGGCTGAACCCACGTATAAATCGGCATCTTCTCCAATGATTTGGTCACCACTCGAAGTAGAATATGAACGCATAATGGTTGTACACGTTTCAATGGCATTTTCAGTCGAATTAACTGCTCCGTAAGTTCC
>JAZKDE010000066.1:29850-51295 GCA_040387735.1 Bacteroidota bacterium | reverse complement strand
CGAGGTTATTACACTCGTTTGGTAAGAGCCGCTTGGGACTGGCGTGATGGAAAATTAACTTCTCGTTGGGTTTTTGACAGTGATAATAATAACAAAAATTACGAATATCAAGGCAATCACCAAATGACGGTGGGCGATGTGGATGGTGACGGCAAAGACGAAATTTTTAACGGAAGTAGTGCCATTGATGATGACGGAAAAGGATTATACGAAAATCATTTGGGACACGGCGATGCGCTCCACATGACCGATATGGACCCTGACCGTGAAGGACAAGAAATTTGGCAATCGCACGAAAGTCCTTCAAAATATAGTGCTTACGGACTTGAATTTAGAGATGCAAAAACGGGTACACCACTTTGGGGCGTTGATGGCGAAAATAAAGACGTTGGACGAGCTTTGGCCATTGATATTGACCCACGTTATAAAGGATATGAATGTTGGGGAGCGGTTGGCAATTTATACGATTGTAAAGGAAATCAAATTGGTACAGTCAAGCCTTCGATGAATTTTGCGGTGTGGTGGGATGCCGACCTTTCTCGTGAATTATTAGACGGAAATCACATTGATAAATGGGATTATTTGAACGGAAAATCTAACCGAATTTTAACCGCAACGGATTATTCTTCCAACAACGGAACAAAGTCAACGCCAAGTTTGAGTGCGGATATTTTGGGCGATTGGCGAGAAGAGGTAATTCTTAGAAAAGCCGATAATACTTCGCTCAGAATATTTACGACCACCATTCCCGCAACCAATCGCATCTATACACTCATGCACGACCCACAATATCGGGTGGCAATTGCTTGGCAAAATTCGGCTTATAATCAACCACCGCATCCAAGTTTCTATTTGGGCGATGGCATGAAAACGCCACCAAAACCTAATATTCAGTTGGTTATTGGTAAAGAAAATTCGCAGGTTGTAACGGGTACAGAAGAAAATATTACGCATAAAGCAACGGTATTCCCAAATCCCTCTAAACATTCATTTCAGTTACGAATGGAAGGTAAATTTACTTATTCAATTATTTCGACGAATGGCAAAAAAATAGAAACAAATACCTGTAAAGATGAATGTGAAATTGGGGCTAAAATCCCGAATGGAAATTATATTATTCAAATAGAATCAGCACAGGGAAATGATTCTTTAAAGATTGTGAAAGAGTAGATTGTTTAATAGATATTTTTTGTACCACAGACTTTAGTCTGTGAATAATAGATATTTTTTGTACTACAGACTTTAGTCTGTGAATAGCAATATTAACTCACAGACTAAAGTCTGTGGTACAAAATAAATTACCTTTTAAAAATATGAAAAAACAAACATATATGTATTTCAAAACCCTCAGCATCGGGCTGATAATCATGGCATTAAATATCAATTCGGATGCCCAAAATATGCCTAAAAAAGCAGAAGTCTTAAAAGCTATTACCGCTGCTAATGAATATTTCATGACCGAATGGTCGGATGTAAGTAAGCCGATTTATTCGCCCGATAAAACCCGTCCAAGCAATATTTGGACTCGTGGAGTTTATTATGAAGGACTCATGGCACTTTACAAAGTTGATAAGCAAAAACGTTATTACGATTATGCCGTTGCTTGGGGAGAAGCCCACAAATGGGGACTCCGAAACGGAACAAAAACCCGCAATGGCGATGACCAATGTTGCGGACAAACCTACATGGATTTGTATTTGATTGACCCGAAACCAGAGCGTATCAAGGACATCAAAGAGTGCATGGACAACATGGTTAATAGCGAGAAAAAGGACGATTGGACTTGGATTGATGCCTTACAAATGGCAATGCCCGTTTTTGCTCAGTTAGGCGTAATTTATAAAGACAATCGCTATTACGAAAAAATGTACGAAATGTATATGCACACCAAAAACGTGCAGGGCGAGAAAGGTTTATATAATCCAACGGAAGGGCTTTGGTACAGAGACAAAGATTTTGACCCGCCTTATGTAACGCCTGCAGGTAAAAGTTGCTACTGGTCACGTGGGGATGGTTGGGTGGTTGCGGCATTGGTTCGAGTCTTGGATATTATGCCAAAAAATGCCCCTCATCGTGCTGAATACGAGAAAACGTATTTGGAAATGATGAAAGCCTTAGCGCCATTACAGCGTGCTGATGGATTTTGGAACGTGAGTTTGAAGGACGAATCTGATTTTGGTGGCAAAGAATTAACCGGAACTGCGCTATTCACTTACGGCATGGCTTGGGGAATTAATAAAGGTTTAATTAGCAAAAAAACGTACAAACCAATTGTCGCCAAAGCCATGAATGCCATGTTGAAAGATTGCGTGCATCCCAATGGATTTTTGGGTTATGTGCAAGGAACGGGTAAAGAACCAAAAGACGGACAACCTTTATCGTTTGAAAAAGTACCAAATTTCGATGATTTTGGCGTTGGCTGTTTCCTTTTAGCGGGTGCGGAGGTTTATAAAATGAAGTAATTAACACAAAAATGAAAAAATATATTTTCTTGATTTTAAGCTGTTTATGCTTAATTAGTGCCAAGCAAAAATCTAAACCAACGCTTTATATTATCGGTGATTCAACCGTGAAAAATGGCTCTGGGAAAGGTGCTGACGGACAATTTGGCTGGGGAACGCTTATCCATGAACATTTTGATACAACTAAAATCCATATCGAAAACCACGCCATTGGTGGCAGAAGTAGCCGTACTTTTTTGACGGAAGGACGTTGGGAGAAAATCTTGAAAAATCTCAAAAAAGGAGATTTTGTCATGATGCAATTTGGGCATAATGACGGCGGTGCCATCAACGATACAACCAGAGCCAGAGGAACCATCAAAGGAACGGGCGAAGAAACCCAAGAAATTGATAATATGCTTACCAAAAAGCATGAAATTGTGCATTCTTACGGTTGGTATATACGAAAATACATCAGCGAAACCAATGAAAAAGGGGCAACGGCAATTGTGTTTTCACCTGTGCCTCGCAATGTGTGGAAAGACGGTAAAATTCCGAGAGATGGCTATACCAAATGGGCGGCAGAATCGGCTCAAACGGCAGGTGCATTTTTTGTGGATTTGAATGAATTGGTATCGGTAAAATATGAATTATCAAACGAAGCAAAACTAAAAGCAGATTTCTTCCCGATTGACCATACGCATACCAATTATGAAGGAGCAAAACTCAATGCAGCAACGGTAGTAGAAGGCGTAAAAATCTTAAAAGACTGTAAAATCAATAAGTTTTTATTGACCGAAAAGCAAATTGAAAAACGTAAAAATGAAGTTCCAGTGATTGAAACGGGTTCTATTTTTCCGATGCCAAATTCGTGGATTGATAAAGATACTGGTCATAAATTGGTGCGCTTGTCGAGCGTAGAAGGAAATAATGCAAGCTTTTACTTTCATAATAATCCATTTTTAGCGGGGAAATACGGTGACTTAATGGCTTTTTACAACAGCACGCCCGAAGGCAAAATGTTGTATTCGGTCAATCTAAAAACCTTGGAAAATAAACCATTGACTAATCATAGTAAAATTGGCGGAGAAATATTTGCTCCTAAACGGGGCGAATTATTTTTTCAACGAAAAGACAGCGTTTTTGCTACCTCAATTATTACGCAAAAAACTCGTTTGGTGTATGTTTTTCCTGCTGATTTCAAAGGGTCAATTGCTACGATAAATGCCGATGAAAAAATCTTGGCGGGTGGCCAAAAAGAAGGAGATACGGAGAGAGAAATTTTGAAGAATTTTCCCGAGAAAAAAGATTTTTTTGATAGAATTTTTGATGCTAAAATTCCCAATACGCTTTTTACAGTAAATATTGAAACGGGCGAATTGAAGAAAATTCACAAAGAAAATACTTGGTTGGGACACATTCAGTTTGTTCCTCAAAATCCAAATATGTTGATGTTTTGTCACGAAGGGCCTTGGCATAAAGTGGATAGAATGTGGACAATCGACATTCAAAATCAGCAAGTAAAATTGATGCACAAAAGAAGTGTGGATATGGAAATTGCGGGACATGAATTTCCAAGTTGGGACGGTAAAACGATTTGGTTTGATTTACAAATTCCGAAGGGAGAAACTTTTTATTTGGCAGGAACAAATATTGAAACGGGCGTAGAAAAACGATATCAAATGCAACGTGATGAGTGGTCGATTCACTTCAATATTTCTCCCGACCAAACGCTTTTTGCGGGCGATGGGGGCGATGCAGGACAAGTTGCCAAAGCCAAAGATGGACAATGGATTTATCTTTTTCGTCCCGAAGACGATGTGTTAAAATCGGAGAAATTGGTGAATATGAAGCATCACGGGTACAAATTTGAGCCAAACGTGCATTTTTCACCCGATGGCAAGTGGATAATTTTCAGAGCTAATTTTGAAGGCAGAGAACAAGTATATGCCGTTGAAATTGCAAAAAATAAGTCATAGTTTACATGGGATAAATGTTAATATTTTACTTTTCTCTACTTCTCTAAACCTCTATGTTAAACGTACTTAATGTAACATAGAGTTTTAGAGAAGTAGAGAATTTTATTTTTGTTAATGTTTATCCAAAGTAAAAGTTTTGCCTACTAATTCGCAGAACTAACTAATATTACTAACAATTTTTGTACAGCCATATCGTATCTTTGTACAAAATGCTCAATACTACTCTGCAAATTCTTTATCGTGACGAACATCTTGTCGCCATCAATAAGCCCCATAATTTATTGGTGCATCGTTCGCCCATTGCGGCGGATGAAAGCGTTTTTGCGCTGCAATTACTCCGTGACCAACTCAATTGCTGGGTAAGTCCATGCCATAGAATTGACCGAAAAACAGCAGGTGTATTACTTTTTGCTCTGTCAAAAGAAGCCGACCAAATCATAAAAAAACAGTTTGAAAATCATACTTGCCAGAAGAAATATGTCGCATTAGTAAGAGGCTTTTTGCCTAATGAAGGCACTACCGACCGTCCTTTAGAAAATGAAAAAGGCGTGATGAAAGACGCTATCACACATTATCGTTGTTTGCAGCAAGTTGAATTGGATATAGAAGTGAGTCGTTATCCCAAATCACGGTATTCATTGGCAGAAATTTCACCTGAAACAGGTAGAATGCACCAAATAAGAAGGCATTTTGCTCAGTTGAGGCACTATTTAATTGGCGATAAAACACACGGAGAATGTAAACACAACAAAATGTTTGAAGAGCATTTCGACTTAAATACCATGCTACTCCACGCTCGTGAATTGATATTTGAACATCCTTTTACGCAAGAAAAAATTACGGTAACAGCTCCAATGCAAAAGGATTTTTTAGATATTTTAGCGAAAATTGGAATGGATAATACTGAATTTACCCATTAATAAATTTCACTGCCCAAAAACCATTTTCGTAGGTAATTTTTGAAATAGAACCATAATCAATTTCCATTCGAAAGGCATTTTTCAAGTCTAAATCTAAGGCTCTACAAATAATAGTTCTGATTGTTGCAGAATGATTCACTAAAATTACTTGCTCCAAATCTTGAGTAATAATTTCATCTAAAAACGCATTAGCACGGGTAGATAACTCTTTGAAACTCTCTCCATTTGGTGTACTAATATTCACAAAATCAGACATCCAAGGATCGGAATTGGAACGCTTTATATCCGCCCAGGACTTCATTTCCCAATCGCCAAAGTTCATTTCCCAAAGGCGTTCTTCTGTTTCAAAATTTTCCCGAATATTTTGAGTAAGTTTCACGCACCTTTCGGCGGGGCTACTCCAAATTTTAGCCGTCAAAATATCACAGTGTCCTGCAAGCCGTTGTACGGTATTTTCTATTTCATCCGAAGCTGTATGATTTAGTTTTACATCAGATTTTCCGTAACATATTCCCTTCGGAACATCAACGGAAGTATGTCGAATCAGGAAAATATCCATTATTTCATCTAAAGTCAAATACTACCTATAAACTGCTCTAATTGTGACGTATTTCCTACGTTGAAATTGCCACTACCACCAAATAAATCACCACTTCGGTAATCTGTTGAACCGCTCCCAAACAATCCCCGGTGAAACCTCCAATCCATTTTTTAAAGAAATATCCCAAATATAAATGTACTAAAATAAGCGGCGGAAAAGTCAGGAATAGAAAGAAGTTTTTGGTAATAATCACGTAAATAAAAAATGGAATCATCGACAAAGTAAAAGCTGTCAATAAATCATTTTGGGACAACTTCTTGGCAACGGGTTTTGCTTCATTTATAAAATCTTCGGGGACATAATCAAGCGTAAAAATAAAACTTAAAGCCATAAATCTACTCAAAGAATGAGCAATAACTAAAGTCCAAGTAAGCGTCTGATTATCAAGAATTTCAAGGCTAAAAAACTTAAGACCTACTATCAAAATCAATCCCACAGAGCCAAAAGTTCCAAGTTTTGATTCTCTCATAATGGCCAGGATTCTTTCTTTTGTTACACCAATGCCAAAACCTTCACAAACTTTAGCAAAACTATCTTCGTGAAATGCTCCTGTCGTCAAAATACTGGCGACCATACTCAACAAAATGGCAATTTCTGGATTGAAAACAAAAGAAAATAGATAGAAAATAATGGCCGAAATTCCACCTACAATCCAACCAATAATAGGATAATAAACAGATGTTCGGTTCAATATTTCATCATTGTATCGAACATCGCCCAATTTCTGGTAATTGGGAACAGCTATACGAGTGTAAAACCTTAAGGCGTTTAAGAAAATCTGGAATTGTTGTTTCATGGGTAGTATTTTTCCGATAGTGATTAATCGAAGTTCACTTTAATAGATTTTATTTAGAATGAAAAACTTTCCCAAGGTCACAATTTCCTGCTCGTACTAAACTTTAATACTCGCTTTATGCTTAGCAAGGGCGGTCTAAAGAATACTGATTTTGAAATTAATCTTACGTTCTAAATTTTGGCGGGAGAAATTGATTTTTTCTAAATTTTGAGAGGCTTACATCAAAAAAGTATAAAATGTTAATCAAAATTACGGCTATTTTGTTTAAATCTTCAATCCTAAGAATTCGTAATTACTTGAAACAGGAATTATTTTCGGGTATTCTCCGTTTAAAATCAATAAAGCATATATTTCATTAGCGTAAAAACCTTACGATGAAACGTACCGATTTCTTAAAAACATTATCGCTGTTGCCATTAACAGCTTATTCCATGAACATTGCTGAATTTAATTCCTTCACGGCTGGTTTATCGCCAACCGAACGAATGCCAGTACTTTTTGTTGGTCACGGTTCACCAATGAATGCCATCGAAACGAATGGTTTTACCAAAACTTGGGAAGATTTAGGTAAGCGTCTGCCTACACCGAAAGCTGTTTTGGTGGTTTCAGCTCACTGGCTCACCCGTGGTACGCACGTCACAGCGATGGAATCTCCGAAGAAAATTAACGATTTTGGGGGCTTTCCTCGGGCTTTATCCGAGTCAACATATCCAGCCAAAGGAAATCCACAATTAGCGGGTGAAATTAAGGAATTAATTACCAGTACTAATGTTGGACTCGACCACGATTGGGGTTTAGACCACGGTGCTTGGTCGGTTTTGAAGCAAATGTATCCAGAAGCGAATATTCCCGTACTTCAATTGAGTATAGATTTTTATAAACCTGGAGCTTATCATTATGATTTAGCCAAACAATTGAGTGCTTTACGGGATAAAGGGGTTTTGATTTTAGGCAGTGGAAATATGGTTCACAATCTAAGAATGGTTGCTTTTGATAAAATGAACGAGCCAAATTTCGGATTTGATTGGGCAAAAGAAGCTAATGGGTTATTCAAAAAATATATCTTAGACGGAAATCATCAGGCTCTTTTTGATTACCAAAAACTTGGTGAAGCAGTTCAATTAGCCGTTCCAACGCCTGACCACTATTATCCTTTACTTTATACTTTGGCTTTGCAGGACAAAAAAGATAACCTTAGTTTTTTCAATGACCAATTACAAGCAGGCTCGCTTTCAATGACGGGCGTTTTGATTGGAGGAGCTTAGAAAATAAGAATATTTTGAATGACGATTAAATCGTCATTCAACGCATTTGTCAAGCTTCTACTTCGTGTTCAAAAGCGATAAAATTAACCAAGCTATTTTCTTTGTCAAAAATGGGTAAAATCTCTACTTTACAAGTGTATTTTTCACCATTTTTTCGGTAATTTACAATTTTCCCAGAATATTTCTCTCGGTCATTAATTTTACTTCTAATGGCCTTTTTTGCTTCCATCGAAGTATCTTCTCCCTGCAAAAATCTTGGAAATCGCCCAATGGCTTCTTCGGAATCATAACCAGTCATCCGTGAAAAACCTTTGCTGACCCATTCTATTTTTTCTTTCTCACAAGTAACAACAATCGTATTTTTTCGGTCTTGTAAAAAGCGTTTTACTTTATTCAAATCAAATGTCCAATTTCTGTTTTGAGCAAAATCTTCTAATAAAGTAAATTCGGACACGTTACTTCTGGAAATCTCCATAAACTCATAGGCCGCCAAAAGGGGAATCGCTGGGCGAAGCTCACGGAAGGCATCACAATTGGTATTTGAAGATAAATTTGTCATGTTTTAATAAAAGGCTAATAATGTAGCATCTGTATAAAGTGTATAAATCATTTTCGTATATTATTGTTTAAAAAAAAACATATCTCGGCCTCCAAAACATAGTAAAGAAGCATTTTTTAAACCAAAAATAAAAGAATTAGAATCACATGATATAGTGATATTTCGACAGTAAAATATTTACAATCAACTGAAAATCAAATAATTACAAACAATTCACTTTCTTTAGATACTCCTCTATCATTGGAAGATATATGAAAAGTGTATCTATAACGTTAATTTTACATTGAAAATAACAAAACAGAAAATTATTTGACAAGAAAACGTACCCAAACTATTCAGTAATTTTTCAAACCCAAAACAAACAAAAATGGAAACGACTCAGAATAATAACAATGGTAATGGCATTTTGAAGGCAGCTCTGGCTGTTGCAATGTTGTTTATCGGATTTTTAGGGTATTTGCTTTACGACTCAAAGAAAACGAATACCAACCAAGAACAAGTAATTAACCAGAAGGTAGAACAATTGGCAAGTACGAAATCTCGATTAGATTCAGTTTCGACGCAATTGGATGCTAAAATCGCAGAAATATCCTCTTTAGGTGGGCGAGTTGACGAATTAGTTGCGGCTAAGGAACAATTAGAAAAAGATAAAAAAGCCTTGAAAAACGCTAAATTCTTCAATTCTAAACAATACGATGCAAAAATTCAAGATTACGTGGCTTTGTTAACTGAAAAAGACCAATTAATAGCTCAATTAAAGTCTGAGAATGAAAACTTGACGGCTCAAACGGTTACTTTATCGAAAGAAAAAGAGGTTTTAGTTCAAGAAAAACAAGGTTTCATCGAAGAGAATACTGGCTTGAAAGGTGACAAAGATAAATTAACCCAAACTGTTGCCGATTATTCTTCTAAAAATGAAGAATTGACTAAAAAAGTAAAAACGGGAGCTCAATTGAAAGCCCAAAATTTACAGGTTTATGCAGTAACATCGAAAGGTAAAATAAAAGATGGCGGGAAATATCGTGCAAAGAAAGTTGATCAATTGAAATTAGCTTTTACATTACCTGCAAATCCTATTACTGAACAAGAAAATAAAGAAATCATGGTTCGTATTTTGGATACTGACGGAGCCGTAATCACTGATAGTGCTACTGGTTCAAGCGTATTTAACTATGATGGAAAGGAAATGGCTTTTACAACTAAAGGAACGGTTTCTTATACAAACAATGACCAAAACGTAGAAATGCTTTACGCTCGCGGTTCAGCGTATCGTTCAGGAAATTACACCGTAGAATTATATTCGGAAGGTTTCAAAATCGGACAGGGCAATTTCATTATTAAATAACACTAACACATAACTTATATTCCTTGCTATTATTTATGGCAAAACCGTCGCAGGCATCTTCCTGTGGCGGTTTTGTATTTTATAACCTTTTGCCCTAACTTATCCACATTTTATCATATCTTTTGTGGAAAAACAGATTGAGTTTTGCATCTTCAAGTAAAATTACAAACCGTACGGAAATTCCGTCTCAAATCTAAGCTATGCAATTAACCATTACGAACCTCAACAAAACCTACGCCAATGGCGTACAGGCATTAAAAGACGTTAGTCTCACCATCAATCAAGGAATGTTCGGGCTTTTAGGGCCAAACGGTGCGGGAAAATCTTCACTCATGCGGACCATTGCCACACTTCAAGAAGCTGATTCTGGCTCAATAACTTTAGGAGATATTAATGTCTTAATTCAAAAAGAAGAAGTCCGTAAAACGTTGGGCTATTTACCGCAAGAATTTGGCGTTTACCCGAAAATTGATGCGGTTACTTTACTCAATCATTTGGCGGTTTTGAAAGGAATTACTAACGCCAGCGAACGTAAAAATTTAGTAGATTCACTTTTACAAAAAACTAATCTTTGGGAATCTCGCAATAAGAATTTAGGGGGATTTTCGGGTGGAATGAAACAGCGTTTTGGAATTGCTCAGGCATTAATCGCCAATCCAAAATTGATTATTGTGGATGAACCTACGGCTGGGCTCGACCCTGCTGAAAGAAATCGTTTTCTGAATTTACTGTCAGAATTAGGTGAAAATACGGTCGTGATTCTTTCCACGCACATTGTGGAAGATGTGAAAGAATTATGTTCTGACATGGCAATTATCAACAAAGGACAAGTTTTATACAAAGGAAATCCTTTTGAAGCCATTGATGGAATAGCAGGAAAAATTTGGAGAAAACGCATTAAAAAAGAGGAATTAGTAGATTACAGGACAAGTTATAATGTTATTTCCGACCGACTAATTGCGGGGTCTCCCGTTATTCATGTCCTGAGTGACGACAATCCAGATGGTTCTTTCGAGGCAGTTACGGCTGATTTGGAAGATGTTTATTTTGGAAAAATATTTGCTAATTAGTCACGAAATGATGAAACACGCATGAGACAGATGCTTCGCAACACGGATTCTTAAAATAAGATTTTCATGGTATTTTAGATTGTAAAACTGATAAATTTCAATCCTAAATATGCAAGTTTTGAGAAACATACACTTTTCAATTATCTGTATAAATCTAAGAAAAAATCCGTATTACAGAAGGCATCTGACTCATCCTTGTTCCATAAAACCTCAAAAAAATGCTTTCAGAAATTATAAAATTCGAGTGGGCGTACCGCAAAGGACGACCTGCTACTTGGATATATTTTGCCCTTATCCTCATCCTTCCCATCATTTTGGTTTCAACCGATGCCATTAAAATTGTGGGTGGTGGTGAGCAAACTAAAGAAAATGCTCCGCAAGGAATTGCCTTTGTAGAAATTGTCTTTACGTATTTATTTCTCATGATAACTTCGGCTGTGATGGGCGTTGCCGTTCTTCGAGACTTTGAATTCAATACCGAAGCCCTCATGTTTAGTACGCCACTCAAAAAGTTCGATTACCTTTTTGGTCGATTTATTGGGTCTTTTTTGGTTTTAATACTCATCTTTTTTGCCATGATTTTGGGCTTAATCATCGGTGAATTTATGCCGAGTAGAGATGCTACGAAGTTATTGCCGTACAGTTTTTGGCATTATTTACAGCCGTTTCTAATTCTGGTTTTACCCAATCTGTTTTTTACGGGAGCATTCTTCTTTGCGGGTGGAGCTTTAACTCGAAAATCAGTTATCATTTACACGCAAGGCATTATTTTGTTTGTCATTTATTCTATTTCCCAAAATCTCATGGGCGATATTGACAACCGTGAATTAGGTGCTTTACTCGACCCTTTTGGTATCCGAACGTTTAATTACGTCACTCGCTATTGGACTCCCGCTCAAAAAAATGCCATGACGATTCCTTTGGAAGGCGTATTGCTTTACAATCGCCTTTTGTGGACGGGCGTTGGTGTGCTGATTTTGGCAATTACTTATTTTGGTTTTAGTTTCAATATAGTACGTTCAGGTTTCTTCAAAAAGAAGACAATTATTGAAGATAAACAACCCAAAATAAAACCCGAATTGGTAAAAATCCCATCGGTTACACAACATTTAAATGGTTGGACAGTTGTTCGGCAAGTCATCAATAATGCTTGGTTTTATACCAAAATGTCCGTCCGAGAAGTTCCTTTTCTAACAATTGTCATTGCGGGTGTTTGTTTATTAATTTCAGCTTTGACAAATCCTGTTGAATGGTTTGGCGTAAAATCTATCCCAAATACAGGGAATGTATTAGGCAGTTTGGGCAATTTTACGCCCTTTATGTACGCCCTCGCTCTCACGTATGCGGGCGAATTACTTTGGAAAGAACGAGTAACGAAGTTCAATCTCATTAATGATGCTATGCCTGTCCCTGATTTTGTGGGATTACTCAGTAAATTTCTCGCCATGATTATTATTTACTGCGGAATTTACGCTGTTTTGATTTTCGTAGGAGTGTCAGTACAAGCTATAAAAGGCTATTTTGACTTCCAATTACCCATTTATTTTGAGCATTTTTACATCGGACAATTGATTACAATGATATTTTATACCATTCTATTTTTCTTTATTCAAGTAATGGTAAATGATAAATTTGTGGGAATTGCAGTGTCTATTTTGTTCCTAATCTTGCAAATGGTTTTGTCATATTTGGGCGTAGAACATACGATGCTTTCTTTTGCCAGTGGCGATATTGGTAATTTTTCAGACATGAATCTTTACGGTCATTTTGTAAAATCTTTCTCTTGGTTAAGCCTTTATTGGTTGGGTTTTACAATGATTATTTTCGCTGTAGCCACTACCCTATCAGTTCGTGGAACGGAAGAATTGTTCAAAACTCGTTGGTTAATGAGTAGTCATCGGTTTACAAAACAGATAGCTACTTTCTCAATTGTGGCCATTGCGATTTTTACTTTATCAGGCTTATACGTTTATTACAATACTAATATTTTAGAAAAATATCAAAACTCGAAAGAGCAAGAAAAAGACCAAGCCTTGTACGAGAAAACGCTCAAAGCGAAGTACGAAAATATGGTTCAGCCAAAAATTGTAGAGTCGGACATGAAGGTGGAATTGTATCCAAGTCTGCGTTCTATGTCGGCAGATGGATTCTATTATTTGAAGAACAAGTCTAAAGAGACTATTAAGGATGTTTTGATTACGTTTGGATCTCGGGTAAATGTAGAGAAACTGGAATTTGCGGGCGGTTCAAAAGTAAAACAAGCTTGGAAAGATTGGGGAACGACCGTTTACACCCTCACCAAACCATTAGTTCCGCAAGATTCCGTAAAAATGGCGTTTAAAATCTCGGTGGATTCTAAAAGTTTTCTTTCTGGAGTGGCGGGGACATCTTTGGTTTACAACGGGACATTTTTCAATAATACCTCCTATTTCCCAACGATTGGCTACGAAGAAGGACGTGAATTATCGAGCGAGGACGACCGTAAAAAACAAGGTTTGAAACCCAAAGAACGCATGATGGAGCAATCTGACAAACGTGGATTATCCCAAAACCTTTTTGGGGATGATGGAGACTGGATTCGTTTCCAGATGACCATTGGTACAGAATCTGACCAAACCGCAATTGCTCCTGGTTATTTACAAAAAACCTACATTGAAGGCAATAGAAAGTATTTTTCATATAAAATGGATAGACCGATGGTGAATTTTTATTCCGTTGTTTCGGCTCGTTACGAAGTTTTGCGGGACAAATGGAATGGCGTAAATCTGGAAATTTATTATAATAAAGGCCACGATAAAAATCTCGGTAGAATGATGGATGGCATGAAGAAATCATTGGCTTATTATTCAAAAAGTTTCTCGCCTTTTCAATTCCACCAAATGAGAATTATGGAGTTTCCAAAGTATGCCTCTTTTGCTCAATCTTTTGCCAATACCGTCCCTTTTTCAGAAGGAATTGGTTTTGTCATGGACATAAAAGAGAAAGATGCCAATGTTCCTTTTTACGTGACTGCTCATGAATTGGGGCATCAATGGTGGGGTCACCAAGTGACCGAGGCCAATGTGAAAGGCAGTTCAATGTTATCGGAATCTATGGCGGAATATTCGGCGTTGATGGTGATGAAACACAATTCAAAACCCGAAGTGATGCAGAAATTTATGAAGTATAATTTGGACGAATATTTGTTTGGAAGAAGCTCGGAAGTCAAGAAAGAAATGCCGCTCTCGCAAGTGGAAGGTCAGCAGTATATTCACTACAACAAAGGCTCGTTGTGTATGTACGCTTTGCAAGATTATATTGGCGAAGACCGCATCAATGCCGCTTTGAGCCAATACGTAAAGGACTGGCAATATCCTGGCCCAGACCATCCAAAAGGACGTTACCCGACTTCAACGGATTTAATTGGATACCTCAGAACTGCCACGCCAGATAGTTTAAAATATTTGATTAAAGATATGTTTGAGACGATTACATTATACGAAAACAAAGTTGAAAAAGCAGAATACGTAGCCAATAAAGACAAGACTTTCGAGGTAACGCTTACCCTTAATTCAGAGAAATTTAGAGCGGATAGTTCTGGAAATCAAGTGCCAATCAAGCTCAATGAATGGATTGACGTAGGTATTTACGGAAAAGACGCCAAAGGAGACGATAAATTATTGTATTTGAAAAAATATCATTTCACGAAAAAAGATAATGTCATAAAAATCAAAGTCAATGAAGAACCAACCAAAGCAGGAATTGATCCAATCAATATTCTAATAGACCGCCATTCAAGTGATAATGTGAAAGTGGTTACCAAGAAAGAGGCGGTTTAGGTAAATTCAGATGAACAAACTTCCCGAATGTTTAAACCCATCGTGGTGACATTTCGGGAGGTTAAAACTCAATTATCCAGCCTATACTTTACCAGACTGACTTCTAATTGGTAAGATAAAAACTGCAAGTATTTATTCGAGACTATACACTTACTAAATGCCCAAACCATGAAAACCCCTCAAATTCAAGAACTTGCAGTGCAAACAATTAAAATTTTCTTGATTTTATTCGTTACTCACTTTTTTCTTGATATTGGGTACAGATTAATGAAAAATTGGTTTATCGACAGTAAAGCCATTGCTTACTGGACAGACTCTTCTTTGACAACCCCCAAATTAAGTTTATGGCTTATTTTGGCATTTTGTATTGCCATTTACCAAGTATATTTCAAAAAATAACTATTTATCATTATTAAATTTAGACATGAAAAATCTACAAATTCAGTCTGTACTAATTAAAACGGTACAACTATTTCTTTTGGTTTTTATCATCAGTTTCTTCATTGAAGTTGGCTATAAATTCATCAAAAACTGGGCAATTGATCAGAATCTTCTCTCGCAGTGGTTTGACTCTACTTTGACGGCACGAAAAATAGGCATTTGGTTAGCTGTTACGCTTGGTTTTGCCATTTATCAGGTACATTTCAGAAAGGAAAAATGATACATTTCATTTGTTGAATATCTTGCTTAATTTTACGTCTTCAATCTATTTCAAAAAATTTTATGAATTTAACAATTGACTCATCGACTGAGAAATCTGATATTTTCAGTCAAATTGCCTCTGAACTTTCAACTTTAGGTTTTACCGTTTCAACGCAAGACCAAACTCGCCCTTGGGGTGGTTTTTTTGTTTTGGAAGAAAGTCAAGCTGCTGCTTTTGCCGCTTTGTATTTTCCACAATTGGAAATGTCCGAAATTCAGATTACGAATAAATTATCCCCTAAAATCTTGGTCGTTGCTCCTCACAAACGTTTATCGTGGCAATACCATTTTCGCCGTGCCGAAATCTGGAAAGTTATCGCAGGAACAACCGTAGGCGTAAAAATCAGTGATACCGACGAGCAATCGGAGGAAGTAAAAGTATTAGAATCAGGCAGTTTTATCCAAATGGACAAAGGCGAACGCCACCGTTTGATTGGCTTGGATGGTTGGGGCGTTGTTGCTGAAATTTGGCAACATACTGACCCAGAAAATCCGTCTAACGAAGACGACATTGTTAGATTACAAGATGACTTTGGTCGGTAGGACGCAAGTATGTGTCAATTCTAACGTCTCAGTAAACTATCCAAAACACGGTGATATTCAGGAAATTTTCCTAAATTTTTATGTTTACCTTCTGGAATCGTCGTCAAGATTTCAGAAGGTTTTTTATTTAACAAATTCGCTAATTTGATACTTGATTGATACGGAACTACTTCATCTTTTGTGCCGTGAAACAAATGAATTGGACATTTTACTTGCTTGATACATAAATCGGTTCGTATTTTATATCTCAATAATATATCGTAAGGAATAACGGGCAAATAACTTATTCCAACATCAATTAGACTAAAATACGGCGTTTCTAACAATAACATTTTAGGATTATTTTCCGAAGCCAAACGAGTAGCAATACCCGTTCCCAACGACCGCCCATATACAACAATTTTACTTTCTGGAAATCGTTTTTTCGCCCATTCATACACATAATGAGCATCTGAATGTAAGGCATTTTCCGATAATTCTCCAGTAGATTTTCCGAATTGTCGGTAATCAATCATTAAAATATCGTAATTATTTCTTGTAAAATCGCCAGCATATTGCCCCCATCGTGTTAGGTCATCGGCATTGCCATGAAAATAAAGAACCAAACCCTTCTTTTTCAACGAATCTGTCTTGAAATATAAAGCATTGAGCATCACATTAGCTTCAGGTGTAAACCACATTTCTTCAAAATCGCCCTTAAATTGATAAGGATAATTCTGGGGAAGTTTTGTATTCCTGAAAATAATTTTCTCCTGAAATACTATTGCCAATATTACCAGTGAAATACAAGTTAAAATGACGTATATAAGCACTTTGCGAAGGGGTTTCATATATACAAAGATAAAATAGATTTAGTCTTAATGCTTATGCTTTCTTCTGGAATTTAACGTCTTTCAAATATTAATATAACCGTACAAACTATTTTATATCAACCCAATCGGAAATTATCATTTCTTTGCTTCTTGAAATAGTGCAACTCTTCAAATATAACTATTTCACTAAAAAATATTAAAATACCACATTAAAGGCAAATATTCTCTATATTAAGTAGTTCAGCTTGTTATTCCAAAATTGTATTTCTAAAAAAAATCATAAAAACTATGAACCTTTTGAAAGTTTCCATAGTTTTGCTCTTGGAAACTATGAAAGTTTCAAAAGTTTTCATCATCAAAACTTGCCTTAAAAAATTGGAAATTAAAGAGAGAATAATAGCGAAAGCACGAGAACAGTTTTTCCGATACGGGATAAAATCCGTAACCATGGATGATATTGCAAGCGAGTTGGGCATCTCAAAAAAAACCATATATCTGCACTTTGAAGACAAAGACGAACTTGTTTATCAATTGATGTTAGAGGAGATGGACAACGACGAATGTGAGTGGGAATGTTTAAACCGAGACTCTACAAACGTGATTGAAAAAATGGTAAAGTCAATGAACCTTTGTAAACAGGCTTTCACCGAAATTAACCCTTCTACATTTTTTGATATTAAAAAGTATCACCCTCGTACATGGAAACTTTTTCAAGAACATAAGCAAAATTTTGTGCTGGTAATGATAAAAAAAGACCTTACTGACGGGATAGAACAGGGATTTTTCAGACCAGATATTCAGGTGGAAACACTGGCAATCATGCGACTGGAACAAGTTGAAATGGGATTTGACCCACACATATTTCCACCAAATAAATTTGCCGTTATTGATGTTCAATTTACCATGCTCGACCATTTTATTAGAGGAATACTTACCGAAAAAGGATTACAAGTTTATCAAGAATATCAATAATTAACCGTGAAACTTATTTATTCATCCATTTAAAAAGACCTCGGTCTAATCCACACAAAAACAAATAGAAAATGAATACAAACCTACTAAGTAAATGGCTGATTTTTAGTCTATTACTTGCTTCAAACATTACATTTGCTCAACAAAGCTTCTCACTTAGAGAGGCTGTTGATTATACCGTGAAAAATCATATCTCTATCAAAAATGCCCAAATTGATATTTATAATGCAGAAGCACGAGTGAATGAAATTAAAGGAATTGGCTTACCACAAATAAATGGTAGCTTCAGTTACGGAAACAACCTAATTATCCAAAAAGTATTTATTCCCGCTAAAACTTTCGACCCTACGGCTGCCGAAGGCGATGTTGTTGCTGCCGAATTTGGGGTTGCCAATAGTGGTCAAGCGGGTGTAAGTTTGAGTCAATTATTATTCGATGGCTCGTATACCTTGGGCTTGAAAGCAGCTGATGTTTACAAAGAATTATCGAAAAAAGCACTTGTACAAACCAAACAGCAAGCTGTCGAAAATGTAACCAAGGCTTATTACGGAATTTTAGTAAATGAAGAACGGTTGAAATTATTAAACCTTAATGTTGGGCGTTTGGACTCACTTTTACGTGATACAAGAGCCTTAAACGCACAGGGTTTTGTAGAAAAAATTGACGTACAACGACTTGAAGTTCAGTCAAATAACTTAAAAATTGAAACCAAAAATATCGAGCGTTTACAAGAATTAAGTTATCATTTATTGAAATTTCAAATGGGTAAAAAAGTAACGGAAACGATAACGTTAACGGATAAATTAGCAGATGTAAACATCAATGAACTAATCCCAGAAAATCAGTTAGACTTGAAATATGGTAATAGAATAGAATATTCTATTCTTGAAACTCAAAATCGTTTGGCTGAATTAGACGTAAAAAATCAAAAAGCAGCCGTTTTACCAAGAGTTATTTTAACGGGTAGTTATGCGTATTCGGCGGGTCGTCCACAGTTCGTTGATTTAATCACGAAACCTTGGTTCAATGCCGCCAATATTGGTTTTGCTGTTCAGGTACCCATTTTTGATGGTTTCCAGAGAAAAAACAAAATCCTCCAGTCGCAAAACAGTCTGTTGAAGGTAAAGCAGAGTTTTGAATTGTTAGAAAACTCAATTGATATGCAAGTAAAACAAGGACAAATTACCTTAAAAAATGCTTACGAAACATTACAAGAACAAAAAGCTAATATGGAATTGGCGAGTGAAATTGTAAGAGTTACGAAGATAAAATATAAGCAAGGAGTTGGTTCAAACTTGGAAGTAATCAATGCTGAAATTTCTTATAAAGAAGCTCAAACAAATTATTTTACCACATTCTATAACGCTTTGGTGGCTAAAGTTGATTTAGACAAGGCATTGGGAAAATTATATAACGACTAACATACCACGGGAATCCTTCCCGTGCTAATGACACAAAACTCTCACGGGAAAGATTCCTGTGGTACTAATAATCAACCAAAACATTCTATCATTATATACAATGAAAACCAATACATACATATTTTTAGCCTCAATTATTCTTTTTGCTGCTTGTAGCAAACCCGATAAAAAAACGGAATTAGCTGATTTGAAATCTCAACAAAAAGCGATTGAAGTTAAAATCAAAGCTCTTGAAAAGGAATTAGGAGCAACCGAAAAGAAAGTTGATGCAACCCCAATTAACGTGGCGGTAATGCCTGTTCAATCTCAAAACTTTAAGCACTTTGTGGAAGCTCAAGGCATTGTAACTTCTAAAAATATCGTTCAAGTAACGCCACAAATGGGCGGAGCAATTACGGGGATTTTTATCGTAGAAGGTCAAGCAGTGAAAAAAGGACAATTGGTGGCTACCATTGATAATTCAGTAATGAAAGAATCTTTAATCGAGATAAAAACGCAATTGGATTTAGCTTCTACCATTTTCAACAAGCAGAAGGCTCTTTGGGACCAACAAATCGGAACGGAAGTTCAGTATTTACAAGCTAAAGCGAACAAAGAATCTTTGGAAAAACGTATTATCACAATGGAAACGCAATTGGCGATGAGTAAAGTTTATTCTCCAATTTCGGGAACGGTTGAAGTTGTTCGTCAAAAAACGGGTGAAATGGGAATGCCTGGTGGTCCAATTGCTCAAATTGTAAACGTGGGTGATTTGAAAGTTACCGCTAAAATTGCAGATACTTATGTTGGTTCAGTAAAACGTGGCGATGCTATTACGGTTAAATTTCCAGACATTAATAAAGAATTTTCAGCAAGAATTTCAGTTGTAAATGCTTTGATTGACCCAGCGTCAAGAACTTTCGGTATTGAGGCAAATATTCCAAATTTAGGCGGAACTTTGAAACCAAATCAAGTGGCGGTTATCAATATTAATGATTTGTCGAAAGTCAATTCAATCGTGGTAAATCAAAACATTATTCAGAAAACGGAAGGTGGCGATTTGATTTATGTTGCAGTTACTGAAAATGGCAAAAAAATAGCAAGAAGCAAGAAAGTAAAAACGGGTATCTCTTACAACGGAAATGTAGAAATCCTTGAAGGACTTACTGCTGGTGAAATGATTATTACTCAGGGCTATCAAGATTTAGTTGATGGAACAGTAATAAACTTTTAGTGATTGAATGAGAAAACGATAGAATAAATCAGTCTGTAATAAACATTTATTCTATCATTTTCTCATTGTTATTCATTCTATCAATCTATCATTCACTCATTAGAGATCATAATAAAAATGAAACAGGAAGAACCTCAAAACGAAGCCTTAACCAATGAAAAACATGGTTCGGGAGCGATTTATAATATGATTGGTTGGCTGGGAACCAACCAAAAAACAGTATATTTATTTACAACCGTCCTATTTGTGGTGGGTATGGTAATTTACAATATACTTCCCAAAGAGCAATTTCCCGATATTAAAGTTCCCCAGATTTACGTACAAACGATTTATGCGGGAACAACACCAACGGATATTGAAAATACCATCACAAAACCCATCGAGAAGCAAATAAAAACAATCTCGGGTGTGAAACGAGTAAAATCAAATTCACTACAAGATTTTTCTATCATTTTGGTTGAATTTAACCCCGATGTAAAAGTAGAAGATGCTCTAAGAAAGGTAAAAGATAAAGTTGACATCGTTCAATTGCCGAAAGATTTAACGAAAAAACCAGTAGTTCAAGACGTTAACTTTTCGGAATTTCCAATTATGAATATCAACTTGGCGGGTAATTTTCCGTTAGCCAAATTGAAAGATTTTGCCGAAGATTTACAAGACGAAATTGAAGGTTTACCAGAAATTACTCGGGTGGATATTGTTGGTGCATTAACTCGTGAAATTCAAATCAACCTTGATTTATACAAATCACAAGCCGCAGGATTATCTTTTTATGATATCCAAACGGCTATTCAAGGCGAAAATGTCAATATTTCGGGTGGAGAATTGAATGTGGACGGTGTTAGAAGAACCCTTCGTGTAAAAGGAGAATTTAAGTCAATGGCTCAAATTCAAGATATCCGTTTGCGTTCATCAACGGGTGCAATGGTTCGGTTGGGTGATGTTGCCGAGGTTATCGACAGTAGCGAGGAGCAACAAGATTTTGCCC
>JAZKDE010000066.1:0-29840 GCA_040387735.1 Bacteroidota bacterium | reverse complement strand
AACAAAAAGGTAGTAACTCTCAACGTTATCAAAAGAGGTGGTTCAAACTTAATTGAAGCTTCTGAGAAAATCGAAGAAATCATAGCAAAAGCCGAAGAAAGTCGCCTTCCAGCGGGTTTAGATATTAAAATCACGGCGGATTCATCGGAAAGAACTAAAGGTAATATTGATGATTTGGTCAATACTGTAATCTTGGGTTTCATATTTGTAGTGTTGGTTTTGATGTTTTTCATGGGTGTTCAAGATGCTATTTTCGTGGGACTTTCAGTTCCATTATCGGCTTTATTGGCGTTCATCCCTTTGTATTTCTTAGGATTTACGCTGAATACCATCGTACTTTTTGCCTTCTTATTAGGACTCGGAATTGTGGTAGATGATGCCATCGTGGTTATCGAAAACTCACACCGTATCTTTAATAAATATCGCCATATTTCAATTATGGAAGCCGTACAATTAGCGGCATCGGAAGTATTTATTCCTGTACTATCGGGTACAGTTACCACGGTTATGCCATTTGTTCCGCTTCTTTTCTGGCCTGGTATTGTGGGTGAATTTATGAAGTTTTTACCGATTACCTTAATTTGTACTTTGGTAGCATCCTTGATTGTTGCGTATGTAATGAACCCCGTTTTTGCCATTTCGTTTATGAAACGTCATGATGAACATGGTGAGGTTGATACCAGCGTTGCGGCCATCAAAAAGCCAATGATTATTCTCGCAGTTTGTACTTTATTGGGTTATATCGTGAATGTTGGATTGGGTAATTTCTTCTTATTAATTACGCTTTTATTTGCCTTCAATCACTTTATTCTTACGCCAAAAATTATCATTCCTTTCCAAGAGAAAAGTTTGCCTGCGTTTAAGAATAACTACCAAAAATTGATTTCTTGGTTGATTACTGGCTACCGTCCAATATGGGCAGTAATTTCAATGTTTGTATTATTTGGCGTAACTATTTTCTTAATGGGAATTGTAAAACCACAGGTAATTTTCTTCCCAAGCGGCGAACCCGACTACGTGTATATTTATAATAATTTACCCGTTGGAACGGATGCTAAAATAACGGACTCGGTGACAAAAATTATCGAAAAGAAAGTTTTTGAAATCATTAAACGTGAAAAAGCAGAAGGGGCGATAAACTCAGTAATCTCAAACGTTGGAAAAAATGCGGGTGACCCATTCAATCCCGACAGAGCTCCAACGCCACAAAAATCAAAAATTACGGTTGCTTTCGTGAGTGGGGTAAATCGTGGGAATATTTCTTCAGAAAAAATGTTGAGTATTTTCCGTAACGAAATTAAAGCGTTACCACTTCCAGGAGCAGAGATTTCGGTTGATAGAGAAAATAATGGTCCACCAACGGGAGCTCCAATTGCCATTGAAATTGCAGGGGATGACTTCCTTACTTTGGCAAAATTAGAGAAACAAGTACGTGCTGCCATTGATAAATCAGGCATTAAAGGTATTGAAAAATTGAAATCCGATTTGATTACCAACAAGCCCGAAATTATCATCGACGTTGATAAAGGCAAAGCACAAAGAGAAGGAATTTCATCCGCACAAATTGCGATGGCTGTTCGTACTGCTCTTTTTGGTTCTGAAATTGCTAAATTCCGTGATGACAAAGATGAATATCCAATTCAGTTACGGATTAAGTCGGAAGACCGTAATCAGATTGAGAAATTATTGAGCATGAAAATCGTATATCGTGACATGGTAATGGGTGGAATGTTGCGTGAAGTTCCTTTGAATTCAATTGCCAGCATTTCGTATTCAACTACTTTCAGCCAGATAAATCGAAAAAACTTAGAGCGTGTAATTACTTTGAGTTCAAATGTTTCGCAAGGATATACCGCAAATGAAATTGTTCCGCAAATTCAAGATGTAATTGATGAATTGAACGTTCCGAGCGGTTACGTTATCCGTATGGGTGGCGAGCAAGAAGACCAAAAAGAAACAGGTACTTTTTTAGTGGGAGCATTACTTGCTGCTATCGTATTGATTTTCATGGTTTTAGCAACGCAATTCAATTCAATTTCTAAGCCACTTATCATCTTTGTAACCATTTTACTGTCATTCATTGGCGTATTATTAGGTTTCATGGCATTTGGTCAGAAATTCTCGGTAATCATGTCGGGCGTTGGTATCATCGCTTTGGCAGGGATTGTAGTAAAAAATGGTATTTTATTAATAGAATTTACCGATGAATTGATGGGGCGTGGTTATCCACTCAAAAAAGCAATTGTTGAAGCAGGAAGTACTCGTTTAACACCCGTAATTTTGACAGCAGCGGCGGCAGTTTTAGGACTTGTACCTTTAGCAATTGGTTTGAGTATTGACTTTGTAAGTATGTTTACCGAGTTGAATCCGCACATTCACACAGGTTCAGACAGTGCTGCTTTCTGGAATATCTTGGCTTGGACAATCATTTATGGTTTAACATTCTCGACCATTCTTACACTCTTAATTGTACCGTGTATGTATTACATCAACGAACGAATTAGAGATAAATGGTTTAGAAAAGGAAAAGTGATGGCAACCCAAGAGATAGAAGTTGCAGAAGAAGTATAATATTAAGAGCTTATTAATCCAGTAAATCTTTTAAGATAAAATTTAGTGGTTAGATGATACAAAAACGTTCATTACTTTGTGATGGACGTTTTTTGTCTTTGGTACAAACCAAAAGGTTATAACTTATCTTTACACAAATTCTAAAACGATGAACAATCTTTTTACAGCTCTTCAATTAATCAATACCTTCATTTTTATTGCCATCTCAGGAATTCACTTTTACTGGGCATTCGGTGGGAAACTTGGTGTAAATGCTGTTATTCCACAAATTTTGGGGAAATCGGCTTTTAAACCTTCTTTTTTAGCCACCATTATTGTGGCATTTGCAATGGTAGTGGCGGCGTGGTTATCTTGGCGACCTACCATTGGAAACAGCGATTCAATCTTAATTTACGGAAATCTCGCCGTAGCAATCATATTTTTAATCAGAGCAATCGGTGATTTTAAATACGTTGGTTTTACCAAGAAAATCAAGGATTCAATTTTTGCCAAAAATGATACCAATTACTATTCGCCTTTGTGCTTGATTATTTCAGCGATTGCCATTTTTATTTATTGGCAAACTCGGTAAAATTGATCCTTTCTCTTTTTGCATTTACCCAAGTAAACAAAAAGATATTCCCCTTTATTTTTGTATTTAACTAAGATTGAGTAATTTTGCACCCTGATTTACTTGGGGTTGTTGTGTTTAATAGTAATTCTGCAAAATATAATGATACCCCATTGAAATTCAATCAATTAAACAAAAAGCTTAAAACAAATAATATAACATATTAACAATGGCACGTGATTTAAAGTACACAAGAAACATTGGTATTGCTGCCCACATTGATGCGGGAAAAACAACCACTACTGAACGTATTCTTTATTATGCTGGTGTAAGCCACAAAATTGGTGAAGTTCATGATGGAGCGGCAACGATGGACTGGATGGAGCAAGAGCAAGAAAGAGGAATTACCATTACTTCTGCTGCAACAACCGTAGAATGGAAATACAGAGAACAAGATTACCACGTAAATATTATTGATACTCCTGGTCACGTTGACTTTACCGTAGAGGTAAACCGTTCATTGCGTGTATTGGATGGGCTTGTGTTCTTATTTAGTGCTGTTGATGGTGTTGAGCCTCAGTCAGAAACTAACTGGCGTTTGGCTAATAACTATAACGTTGCTCGTTTAGGTTTTGTAAATAAAATGGATCGTTCTGGTGCTGACTTCTTAACAGTTTGTCGTCAAGTTAAAGAAATGTTAGGTTCTTACGCTGTGCCTTTACAATTACCAATTGGTGCAGAAGATAAATTTGAAGGAGTTGTTGATTTAGTAAACTTCCGTGGTATCAAATGGAACGAGCATGACAAAGGAATGACTTTTGAAGTTGTGCCTATTCCAGAAGATATGTTAGAAGAAGCTACTGAATATCGTGAGAAATTATTAGAAGCAGTTGCTGATTTTGATGATACTTTGATGGAGAAATTCTTTGAAGATCCAGAATCTATTTCAGAAGATGAGATTTTGACTGCTCTTCGTAAAGCTACGATTGCTATGCAAATTGTTCCAATGCTTTGTGGTTCTTCTTTCAAAAATAAAGGAGTTCAAACAATGTTGGATTATGTGATGGCTTTGTTACCTTCACCAATGGACAGAGAATCTACTTACGGAACTGACCCACGTACTGATGAAGAAATTGTTCGTCATCCTTCTATAACTGAACCATTTGCAGGTTTAGCTTTCAAAATTGCAACTGACCCTTACGTAGGTCGTTTGTGTTTTGTTCGTGCTTATTCAGGTGTTTTGGAAGCAGGTTCTTATGTTTTGAATAACCGTTCTGGAAACAAAGAGCGTATTTCACGTATCTTCCAAATGCACGCAAACAAACAGAATTCAATCGAAAGATTAGAAGCTGGTGATATTGCTGCAGTTGTAGGTTTCAAAGACATCAAAACGGGTGACACTTTATCAGCAGAGAAATTCCCAATCGTATTGGAATCAATGGTATTCCCTGAGCCAGTTATTGGTTATGCAATTGAGCCTAAAAAATCAGCTGATCAAGACAACTTCTCGAAAGCAATTGGTAAATTGATTGAAGAAGATCCTACCTTGAAAGTTGAGTCTAACGAAGAAACTGGTCAGACTATTATCAAAGGTATGGGTGAACTTCACCTTGAAATCATCATTGACCGTATGCGTCGTGAATTCAAAGTAGAAGTAAACCAAGGAGCACCACAAGTAGCTTACAAAGAATCATTAACGAAAACGACTGAACACCGTGAAGTTTACAAGAAACAATCGGGTGGTAAAGGTAAATTTGCCGATATCGTATTCGAAATGGGACCTCGTGAAGATGGTAAAGAAGGTTTAGAATTCGTAAATGGTATCGTTGGTGGAGTTATTCCAAAAGAATTTATTCCTTCAATCCAGAAAGGTTTCGATGCAGCTATGAAAAACGGTGCATTAGCAGGTTATCCAATGGATTCAATGAGAGTGAAATTATTCCACGGTTCTTTCCACGATGTCGATTCAGATGCTTTGTCATTCGAAATGGCAGCTCGTTTGGGTTACAAAGAAGCAGCGAAAGCAGCAGGTGCGAAATTAATGGAACCTATCATGTCAGTTGAAGTAGTTACACCTGACGAATACACGGGACCAATCACTGGTGATATGAACCGTCGTAGAGGTATGATGAAAGGTATGGATGCAAAACAAGGTGCTCAAATCTTGAAAGCAGATATTCCTTTATCAGAATTGTTCGGTTATATTACTGACCTTCGTACTATGTCTTCTGGACGTGCAACGGCAAACTTAACGTTCTCTCACTACGAATTTGTTCCGCAAAACCTTGCTGAAGAAATCGTTAAGAAAGCGAAAGGATTATAATTGCAACCATATAGAAAGATAGAATACATAGAAATATAAGTTCTATCTTTTAACAAAAGCCCTTACAGATTCGTTTGTAAGGGCTTTTTTGTTGATAATAAAACTTAGCAATAAACAGACGTAAAGCTATGTTACATTCCAACGACAAGTCTGGACATCGAATAGGATTTAAATGTATATCTTTGAAATCGTACTTCTCTCATGATTTAACTATTCAATCTCAATGAAACCAGTCACCATTTTACTTCTATTATTACTTACCATGTTTCAGTTAAAAGCTCAAATAATCACAATTCCGATTGAAACCAGTCAGAATGCTTTGGTGCTACAAACCGATAAAAATAATCGACTTGGGATTATTCACTTTGGCAAAAAATTGAGCCAAGCCTCAGAATATCTTAACATCGGTCAGAGTTTCAAATATAATAACGAAGATGCGGGTATTTACAATTCTATTTATACGCCAAGCGGTACTTGGAGTTTAGCAGAACCCGCTTTTGAAATTCTCCACGCTGATGGAAATGTGTCTTCTGATCTAAAATATGTCAGTCATCAAACCACAAAAATTGATGAAAATATCAGTCAAATTAGTATTTTGTTGAAAGACCCCATTTATCCCGTTGAAATAACTTTATACTTTAAAACTTACGCTAAAGAAAATGTAATGGAACAATGGAGCGTCATCAAGCACCAAGAAAAAGGAATGGTTACGTTGAAAAAATACGCTTCAGCCAATCTTTATTTTGTTGCCAAAGATTATTATTTACATCATTATCACGGAGCTTGGGCAAAGGAAATGAAGCCTGAAGAAACTAAATTGACGGCAGGCATCAAAACGCTCGATTCTAAATTGGGTACAAGAGCTAATTTATTTCAACCACCCTCTTTTATGCTTTCCTTCGACCGTCAAGCTACGGAAGATGAGGGAAAAGTTTTGTTGGGAACTTTGGCGTGGTCAGGTAATTTTAAGATAGATTTTGAGAAAGATTCGTACCAAAATCTTCGACTCATTGCCGGTATCAATCCGCACGCTTCCGAATACGCTCTTGCGGCAAATGAAGAATTCAAAACGCCTTCATTTATTCAAACGTATTCCGAAAATGGGAAAGGTGAAGCCAGCAGAAATATGCACAATTGGGCGAGAAAATACCGATTATTAGACGGAGAAGGTTCTCGATTAACGCTTTTAAACAACTGGGAAGCCACTTATTTTGATTTTGACGAAACCAAATTGACGGGACTTTTCAAAGGGGCAAAAGACTTGGGCGTTGATATGTTTTTATTGGATGATGGTTGGTTTGCCAATAAATATCCACGCAACAGTGATAAATCGGGCTTGGGTGATTGGCAGGAAAACAAGAAAAAATTACCCAATGGCATCGGTTATTTGGTAAAAGAAGCCACAAAAGCGGGCGTTAAATTTGGCATTTGGGTTGAGCCAGAAATGGTAAATCCAAAATCGGAATTATATGAAAAACATCTTGATTGGGTAATTCGTGAGCCTAATCGTCCCGAAACTTATTACAGAAACCAATTACCTTTAGATTTATCAAATCCCGAAGTTCAGGATTTTGTTTTTGGGGTTTTGGATGATTTATTTACTAAAAATCCAACCCTTGCTTTTATCAAATGGGATTGTAACGCCGTTACTTTCAATGCACATTCGATGTATTTGGAACGTATAAAAAAGCCACAAACCCAATTGTACGTAGATTATGTGAAAGGTTTGTACAAAGTTTTGGAAAGAATTCGGGCAAAATATCCTAAAGTACCGATGATGCTGTGTTCGGGTGGCGGCGGACGAGTAGATTATGAAGCGTTAAAATATTTTACCGAATTCTGGGTTTCGGATAATACCGACCCGCTCGAAAGAATTTTTATGCAATGGGAATATTCGTATTTCTATCCAGCCATTGCTCAGTGCAATCACATTACAGATTGGAGTAAAGTTGGCATCAAATTCCGTACTGATGTTGCGATGATGGGCAAAATGGGCTACGATATTGTGGTGAGTAAATTAGATGAAAAAGAGTTGTTGTTTAGTCAGAATGCACTTAAAAATTACGCAAATTTGAAGGAAACCATTTGGCACGGAGATATGCACCGTTTAGTAAATCCCTTTGAAAACCAGATGGCTTCGGTGCAATTTGTAAATGAGAAAAAAGACCAATCGGTGATTTTTAATTATCTTACTGAAAACCGTTACGACTTAATATCATTGTTACAAAATATTAAACTAAAGGGTTTAGATACCCAGAAAAAGTATAAAATCACGGAAATTAATCTTTATCCAGAAACGAAATCATTGATTAATGCAGAGAAAATTTACTCGGGAGAATATTTAATGACGATTGGGTTTAATCCAAATATTTCGAATAGACGAACGAGTGTAGTTTTGGAGGTTAATGAAGTGAAGTAATAGCTTTACATAATCAAAAAGGGAGGTTTCGCATAAGCGAAACCTCCCTTTTTGATTATGTAAAGAATAAATTTCTTAAAAACATTATAAAACCTTCAAAAGCCCTTGTTCTCCCGATAATGAACACAATTCCTTAAACTTCCCTGGCGTAATTCCCACGTACTTTTTGAAGATAATAAAAAAATAATTGGTGCTACTAAATCCCGCTTTGAAACAGGCATCACTAATGTCATTGTGCGTATCAGCCAATAATTCTTTGGCAATTTTTATCCTTTCTTGATTAATATAATCCACGGGAGTTATGCCTAACTCTCGCTTAAATTGACGGAAAAAATTGGGTTTACTCATACAAGCCAAATCACAAAGCTTTTCGACATTCAACTTTTCTGTGATGTGTTCTTTTATGTACTGAATCACGTATGCAAAACGATTCACATTCACATATTTTTTATAATTATCCACAATTAACACTCTCGCTTGTGTTTGCATTAACCTGATTAACAGCTCATTAATCATAAAATTAGCAAATAAATCTTTTGCCGAATTTGTCTCTGTAGAAACCTTTACCAAACGGTCAATTGTATTACTTACTTCAAAAGAATTTTTAAGGTGAAAAGTATCTAAATCAATTTGCCAAGGGTCATGTTCTTCCACTTTGGCGTATTTTTCATTCAATAGATTTACGGTTTCCTTTATCTGCTCGCTCTTGATTGCCAAAGCCATGCACTGCGTTGGGTTTGAAAAATCAGCTTCTGGAAAATCAATCTTCATTTCCTCATTAGCTGGCACAATTACCGATTCACCAGGAAGATATTCAAAACCTTTTTTATCAAACAAGTGCATTACTTTTTTCCCCCTAAACATACTTGTTAGGACGAAACTATTAAATTTCAGCCGGACATCTTCACTTTGTTGATTAGTCTCAAATATATTGAGTTCAAAATTATTTAGTGAATAAACTGTACGGTTTTCTACGAGCGTGATTAAGTCCTTTTTCGGCTTTAAAGGTAGCGGCTGGGGCTTATGTATCTGTCTCATTTTGATAAAATTCTACTTGATGAAAGTTTTTAATAAACTACTGGCAATCTGAGAATCAAAGTCTTTTGTATTTTATGACTGCTAAATTATAAACGATTTGTTTTGCAAAAAGTGTTTTATTCGTACTTAAAATTAAATATTGAGCGAACTTTAAATATAGCTTTATAGCAAAAATTTAATTTTATATTCAAAAAATACAATGATACTATCATCAACTATTGTGATATAAAAGTAAACATGAATAGTAATAATTCAAGATATATTTGCACATAAATTAATCACCCAAAACAAATATCTTTTTTATTATGGAAAATACTGAGTTAGAAGCTCCAGTTGCAGCGAGCTTAATTAATGATAATCTTGTAGCAAGACCAATATTTAGAAGTCAATACGAAAACTTCATCGGTGGCAAATGGGTAGCACCCGTAAAAGGACAATATTTTGAGAACCCTTCACCAATTGATGGGAAAATATTCACGAAAGTGGCTCGTTCAACTAAAGAAGACGTTGAATTAGCCCTCGATGCGGCACACGAAGCATTCGCAACATGGTCAAGAACTTCGGCAACTACTCGTAGTAATCTTCTTTTAAAAATTGCGGATATTATTGAGCAAAACCTGAATTATTTGGCTGTTATTGAAACAGTTGATAATGGAAAACCAATCAGAGAGACTATTTTGGCTGATTTACCTTTAGTAGTTGATCATTTCCGTTATTTCGCTGCGTGTATCAGAACCGACGAAGGTTCAGCTTCTGAACACGACCCAAATACACTTTCATTGATTATTCATGAGCCACTTGGCGTGGTTGGACAAATTATTCCTTGGAACTTTCCGTTATTGATGGCGACTTGGAAAATGGCTCCCGCTTTAGCCGCCGGTTGTACCATCGTGATGAAACCAGCCGAGCAAACGCCAGTAGGTATTTTGTGTTTGATGGAATTATTGCAAGATGTTTTACCTGCGGGTGTTTTAAATATTGTGAATGGTTTCGGTTTAGAAGCAGGAAAACCTTTAGCAAGCTCAACCAGAGTAGCCAAAGTTTCTTTCACGGGTGAAACAACTACTGGACGTTTAATTATGCAGTATGCTTCGGAAAATATTATTCCTGTTACGATGGAATTAGGCGGAAAATCTCCGAATATTTTCTTCCCAAGTATCATGGATGCGGACGATGCGTTCTTTGATAAATGTTTGGAAGGAGCGGCCATGTTTGCTTTGAATCAAGGTGAAATCTGTACTTGCCCTTCTCGTATTTTAGTGCATGAATCTATCGCTGATGCATTTATTGAGCGATTGGTAAAAAGAGTAAATGCCATCAAAAAAGGTCATCCATTAGATATGACAACGATGATTGGAGCTCAAGCATCAAACGACCAATACGAAAAAATCTTATCTTACTTGAAAATTGGCGAAGATGAAGGTGCGGAAGTTCTTTGCGGTGGAGCTGCTCATATTCAAGAAGGTGACGCAGCAAATGGCTATTATATTCAACCAACTATTTTGAAGGGGAATAATAAAATGCGTGTTTTCCAAGAAGAAATATTTGGTCCAGTGGCTGCATTGACAACTTTCAAAACGGTTGAAGAAGCCATCGAAATTGCTAATGATACGCTTTACGGATTAGGAGCGGGCGTTTGGACTCGTGATGCTCACGAATTGTATCAAGTGCCAAGAGCAATCCAAGCGGGTCGTGTTTGGGTGAATTGCTACCATGCGTATCCAGCTCACGCTCCATTTGGCGGTTATAAAAAATCAGGATTTGGTCGTGAGAACCACAAAATGATGCTTGATCATTACCGTTCTTGCAAAAATATGTTGATTTCTTACGACAAAAATGCGTTAGGATTCTTTTAATAGTTGTCGAAAGTTAAATTTTAACGCAGGCGGGCAGCTCCACTGGGAGTTAAACCCAGCCTGCGTTATCGGTTAAATCTAAAATCATGGACAAAACACCCAGAGTTTTATTAACGAAAGAAGCCGAAAACCTTATCGATCGTTTACGAGAGGAACACGGAGCATTGATGTTTCATCAAAGTGGAGGTTGTTGCGATGGTTCCGCTCCAATGTGTTTTCCCGTTGGAGAATTCAAAACGGGCATAAATGATGTATTGTTAGGAAACATTTACGGTTGCGAATTCTTCATGAGTGCTTTTCAGTTTGAATATTGGCAATATACCCAATTAACATTGGACGTTGTGCCAGGCAGAGGAGCCAGTTTTTCGCTGGAAATCTCTTTGGGTTTGCGGTTCATTATTCGTTCACAAGTTTATACGGAGGATGAATTGCAGAATCTCACGCCTGTTTTTCATGGGGAAGTATAATCGTTATAAAATCAAAAGCCCTCACAGAATCATCTGTGAGGGCTTTTGATTTTATAGTTCTACATTTCTATCGCCATCGCATCGGGAAAAAACGAATGCAATTTCAATAAAATAGACTCTACAACTGCATCGGGACAAGATGCTCCGCAAGTCAGCATGATAGCAACCTGTTCTTTTTTAGGAATGAAATCTTCCGTTATTTTTTCAATTTTTGCGTGTAAATCAAAGTGACTTATGAGATTTTCGGACAAAATTTTATCTGCCGAAGAAATAAAATAAGTCGGTAATTCTTGCTCGCAAAGTTCAACCAAATGCGACGTATTTGAAGAATTATATCCTCCCGCCACAATTGCTAAATCAGCTTTTTCTTTCAACAAACCATACGTAGCACTCTGATTATCGTTGGTTGCGTAGCAAAGCGTATCACGAGTATCAGCAAAATAAGCGGTAACGTCCGAACCTTGTATTCCGTGTTTCTGAATCATGATTTGCTTTAAATAATCTGCAATACCCTGAGTGTCAGATGCTAACATCGTTGTCTGATTCACAACTCCAATTCTCTGTAAGTCTTTCGTTACATCAAAACCTTCCGAAAATTGTCCCGAAAATTCCTCATAAAACTGTTCCGAAGATTTTTCACCCATAATATATTTAGCTAATTCTACGGTTTGAGCCATATTTTTAACCACAATCGTCGGAGCATTTTCTTTTGAGTGTGAAAATGTTGCTCGTGTTTCCTCGTGCGTCGGCTTTCCGTGAACAACAATCGTGTAATCTTTCTGACCAATTGCCGTTGCTCGATTCCATACTTTTTCCACAAAAGGACAAGTCGTGTCGTACTGATACGCATTGATGCCAATTTCGGATAAACGAGTTTGTATTTCAACCGTTGTTCCGAAAGCAGGGACAATAACCACGTCTTCAGCCGTCAACACACTCCAGTCAATCAGTTGATTTCCAGCAGTATCCATAATAAATTTCACGCCACGGCTCAACAAATCTGCATTGACATCGGGATTGTGAATCATCTCAGAAAGTAGAAAAATTCGCTTATCCGCATTTTCCTCAATTGTCCTATAGGCAATTTCTACGGCATTTTCAACACCGTAGCAAAAACCAAAATGTCTGGAAATGAGAAACTTAACCGTTCCATAATCCAGAACCGTAGGCGTATAATCTTTCTTGAGTTTATCCTGCAGTCGGCGAGATTCTTTGATACCGCCAATGATACTACTCTTATACAGATCAGGTATGTGAAATGCCTTCATTTTCTTCATTTTTTTCCGAGTCTCTTCTGATTGGGTAGCATCCACTTTGGGAGTATCCACTCGAGGACTACTGACTCGAAACCGTTTAATATTAGAAGAATTACTAATTACCTCCATTTCTTTAAACAACTTTTTTGATTAACAGTTTTGAAATAAGACCAAATAAATGTTTTTGTATAATATTTCCTATGAAAAATCTCACAAAAACATCTGATTGTCAGTATTTTAAAATTAAGTCATCAAAATTAGTCTCTATTTTATTGATTAAGAGATTTTTAACAAAATAATTATAATTTATGTCCCGCAAAACTGTTCTAAAGTACAAGAATTACGACGTTCACTCAATTACCAGCGTTTCTCCTTTGGGAAAAATCAATGCTAATATTGCTACTTGGGTGATGCAAAGTGCTATGCAAGGTAAATTTCTGACTGTTGCACTTTATAAAACAGATTATACGATAGAATTGGTTCGTGAAAGTATGGTTTTGAATGTCAACTTATTAGCTCAAGACCAAGCAAAAAAATTGATTCCGAAGTTAGGGCGAAAAAGTGGACTCACTTCTAACAAATTCATTAATCTACCTTTTGAAGTAGATGAAAGAGGTTGTCCCTTTTTAACAGAAGCAATTGGTTACATTCAATGTAAATGTGTCGGCAGTATCGACTCTGGCGACCATGAGTTATTTGTCTGTGAAGTATTAAAACAAGTAACCTTAAATCCAGACAAAGAGGTTTTAACAAATAACTATCTTCGTGAACAAGGTTTGGTTCGAGGTTAAGGTAGAACAAATGAAGCCACTTAGATTTTCTAAAATAGCCATTTTTCCTTTTAAAATACTAAAAGTTAAAATCCCAAAGCACAAAGCCCTGATAATTACCTTTTTTTTGTCGAATAATTATATTTTTTACCCTAAAATTGAACATTTGTAAGAAAACAGTCCATTTTAATTCAAAGTATTAAATGGATAATGTATTTTTACAGTATCGAATGATATGAGTAGAAATAACTGTAACCAAAATATGTCTTTTCAAAGAAAAACCAAAATTGTAGCCACTGTTGGTCCCGCTTCTGAATCTAAAGAAATGTTGACCAATTTCGCCAAAGCGGGCGTAAATGTTTTCCGTCTAAATTTTTCTCATGGTACTCACGCAGACCACTTGCAAAGACTTAAAACCATTAGAGAAATTTCTGAGGAAATGGATACTAATCTTTCTGTCCTACAAGATTTACAAGGCCCAAAAATTCGTACGCAACTTGTTGAAAACAATGGTGTAGAAATCAAAGCGGGTAATTTGCTTACTTTCGTGATGGACGAAACATTAATGGGTACGTCAGAACGAGTAGGAACAACTTATACTTCAATGTATTTAGACGTAAATGTTGGCGAAAGAATTTTGATGGATGATGGCAATTTAGAAGTAAAAGTTTTAGCAATTGATAAAGAAAAGAAAGAAGTAATTACCGAAGTTATTTACGGTGGAATATTGAAATCTAAGAAAGGTATCAACTTGCCTGGTACTAAAGTTTCATTACCATGTTTAACGCCAAAAGATATTGCCGATTTATACTTTGGTTTAGATAATGGAGTAGATTGGATAGCTCTCTCATTTGTACGTACTGCCGCTGATATTCATGACATTAAAGACAGAATTAAGGCTTACGGTAAAAATACAAAGGTTATTGCCAAGATTGAAACTCCATTTGCCATTGATAATTTGGACGAAATTATCGCTGCTACGGATGCTATCATGGTAGCTCGTGGAGATTTAGGGGTTGAAATTGACGGTGCAAGAGTTCCACATTTACAAAAATTGATGGTTGAGAAGTGTACTTTGGCGGGCAAGCCTGTTATTGTGGCAACTCAAATGTTGGAGTCGATGATTAGTAATCCAGTTCCAACACGTGCGGAGACTTCTGACGTTGCGAATGCAGTTTTACAAGGTGCTTCAGCAACGATGTTGAGCGGAGAATCGGCTTCGGGTGCATATCCATTGAAATCAGTAGAAACAATGGCTCACATTCAAGAAGTGGTTGAAGAACAACAGAATGAAATCAAAATCATTAAAGGTGATGAAGCTTCTATTTACTTCAAGAATCACTCTTTAACCAATAGCGATTCTAAATTCCCATTGAATGACCGTATGATTGCGGGTGCTTGTCGTTTGGCTCGTGATACAGAAGCAAAAGCTATTTTGTGTATTACTAACAGTGGTTATACAGCGTTCCGTTTGTCAGCCCACCGTCCAAAAGCTAATTTATATATTTTCACTTCTAATAAAGCTGTGAAAAACGAAATGGGTTTATTATGGGGAGCAAATGTCTTCTATTATGAATCATTAGGAAAAGACGTTGAAGCGACCGTAAAAGGAATGACAGACATCTTGAAATCTAAAGGTTTATTAGCCGTTGGTGACACTTTTGTAACTACATTGAGCGTTCCTTCAAATCAAGATTTAAAAACTAACACCGTTCAAATGGGCGTTGTTGATTAGGTTTCGGATAATGCGGTTCACCGCCCGAATTAATAGAAAATAGTCATCCGTTATTTGAAATAGAAAACCCCTTCAAAGTTGTATTTGAAGGGGTTTTCTATTGTGAGAAAATAAAAATCCCTTCAAAGTTGTATTTGAAGGGATTCAGAATCAAAAATATATTCTCTTAGAAATTTCTCTCTCCCGCTTCTCTTTTACCCAACATCACCGCTCCAACCATTGCCACGAAGAAAAGCACCGAAACTAATTCAAAAGGTAAAACATAGTCACGGTATAAGATTTTACCTAAACTCTCAACCATTCCAGTTTGTGAACTGTAAGTTTCTGGCATTACTTGACCTAAATTCATTTTACGAGTTGCCGCCACGATAATTACCAATAGGGTACCTCCTAAAACGGCACCAGCCAATTTGGTTAGCGTTGTTTTAGAATCAGGTAGATTTTTCCTTAAATCCATCATCATAATTACGAATAAGAAAAGTACCATAATTGCTCCCGCATAGACTACGATATTAACCGCCATCAAAAACTGAGCATTTAACAATACATAATGCCCTGATATACAGAAGAATGTGAAAACTAAATACAAAACGCTATGGATTGGGTTTTTAGATAAAACCACCATTAAAGCACTTAAAAGCGTTAAAGCTGTCAAAAAATACCAAAAATTCATATCTTTTTAAGGTATTAGGTATTAGGTTTTGGTATTAGGTTTTATCCTATTATCAATTCTTAATCCTAAGATTTATTTATTTCATTGTTTACTAATAACTATTAATTGATAACTGAAACTTACTTCCAGCCCTCTCTCAAATAACGGTTATCCATTTTCTCAACCAGTTTATCCTTTCCAAAAATCACTTGTGAACGATCTTCAAAAACGGGCACCATTTTATCGTGTTGAAGGTAAATAGCTTGTTTTGGACAGGCTTCTTCGCAAAGTCCACAGAAGATACAACGAAGCATATTAATTTCGTAAACGCTTGCGTATTTTTCTTCACGATACAGTTTTTCTTCGCCTTTTTTACGCTCATCCGCCACCATCGAAATCGCTTCGGCTGGACACGCTACGGCACATAGACCACAGGCAGTACAACGTTCTGCTCCATCTTCATCACGCTTTAGGATATGATGTCCACGAAAAACTGGGCCTAAATAACGCTTTTGTTCTGGATAACGAATGGTGACCTTCTTAGCAAAGAAGTGCTTTAAAGTAGTACCCATTCCACCTATAATAGCAGGTAAATAAATACGCTCAGCGAAAGTCATGTCTCCTTGTTCTAAGACTTTGGTTTTATTACTTAGTTTCATAAATCTAATTTGAAAATTTCAAAAATTGAAATCTATATTTCTATCTAACCTATATTAACTATGCGGTTACGAGTTTCTTCTTTTTATTGTACTGAGTTTGGCTATAAAATGCAGTAACAACCAACATCAAAATAACACCTACCCAAGATACCGCAACTGTAATCCAATTTGAACCACCATCATTTACAGTAAATAACATTGCTGCACCTGTAAGAACAACATTAAACATTGAAAGCGGAATTAAACCTGTCCAACCTAAACCCATCAATTGGTCATAACGGAAACGTGGTAATGTCCAACGTACCCACATGAATACGAAAACAAAGAATAAAGCTTTTCCAATTAATGCCCCAACCCCTAAAAGAGCAGCAATATTCATCCCAAATTTATTTAAGATAAAATCATGTCCTGGGTAATCATATCCTCCAAAATATAAAGTTGCCATTACTGCTCCCGAAATAAACATATTGATATATTCTGAGAACAAATAAAAGCCTAATTTCATTGAAGAATATTCGGTGTGGTATCCACCGATAAGTTCAGTTTCACACTCTGGTAAGTCAAATGGAGTACGGTTACACTCTGCAAAAGCACAAACGATAAAAATTACGAATCCCAATGGTTGATAAAGGATATTCCAATGCCCATTTTGCTGTGTTTCAACAATTGTTTTTGTCGAAAGTGAACCTGACAACATCAAAATAGCGATGATAGAAAGTCCCATGGCTAATTCGTAAGAGATATTTTGGGATGCCGCACGAATAGCACCAATTAAGGCAAATTTATTATTAGAAGCCCAACCACCAATCAGTACTCCATAAACACCCAAAGATACAATTCCAAAAACCCAAAGAATACCAATATTTACGTCAATACCTTGCAAATCAAGCATTACGCCATTTCCTAAATCCAAGGTATCACCAAAAGGTACAACTGCAGAAGTCAACAAAGCCGTAAGCATCGATAAACATGGCCCCGCAATGAAAAGCCATTTATCTGACTGAGCAGGAATAAAATCTTCCTTCATGAACATTTTAACAGCATCGGCAAGTGGTTGCAAAATCCCAAAAGGTCCTGCACGATCTGGCCCAACACGGTCTTGCATGAAAGCTGCAATGATACGCTCAAAATAAGTCGAATAAGCCGCAACGCCCAGAGTAATGGCAAATATTACGCCTACATAAATGGCTTTTGCGGTGAATAAAGTTGATGTAATTTCCATATTTTTAGTGGTTAGGGTTTAGGATTTAGGACTTAGTTTCATTCACCAAATGCCAAATCCTAATCCCTAAATCCAAAATTAATTTAACTGTTTCTTGGGTGCTAAAAATGAACGGTCACGATTATCGTCAATTTTTTTGTATTGCTCAGCCGCTTGTTTTAATGGAAAAGCAGGCGTTATAGTACTTGCTCCGTATTTATTAGCCGAAATTACTGAGTTTCTTGCAATTTTTGTTGGGCCTTCTAAGGTCCAATCAGACGTTTTTTTACGCTCAAAACGACAAGTATTACAGATAAACTCTTTTACTTCACCCCACTCATTTTTGCGAGCTGTTACTCTGATAACTTCATCACCTCTGTACCAAAGGGTTACTTTTCCAGAACATTTACCACAGTTACAACTGGCTTCTTCTGGTTTAGAGAACCAAACACGGCTTTTGAAACGGTAAGTTTTATCCGTTAATGCTCCAACAGGACAAACATCAATTACGTTTCCAGAAAAATCATTATCAATTGCTTTCTCGATGTATGTACTAATTTCAGCATGATCACCACGATTCATTACACCATGTACACGCCCATCCGTAATTTGGTCAGCCGTAAAAACACAACGGTAACACAAAATACAGCGATTCATATTCAATTTAATGTACGGACCTAAGTCAACTGGCTCAAAAGTATTACGCTCTTCAACGGTACGAGTACTTGATACACCATGTTCAAAGGCGAAATCTTGTAGATGACACTCCCCTGCTTGGTCACAAACTGGACAATCCAATGGGTGGTTTAATAACAAGAATTCAACAATACCTTTACGAGTTTCTAATACTTGCTCGTTGATGGTATTTTCCACAATCATACCCTCTTGTACTTGCGTAATGCACGAAGGCACAAGTTTTGGCATTGGACGTGGGTCTTTTTCAGAACCAGCAGTTACTTTTACCAAACAACCACGACATTTTCCGCCCGAGGCTTTCAAGGGTTCGTAGTAACACATAGCAGGTGGTGCAATGTGTGGCCCAATCTGACGAGCGGCGTTCATGATAGTAGTACCAGGTTCTACGTCAATCGTAATATTATCTATTGTAACTTTCATTTTCTCAAAATTTCAAATTAAAGACTCCAACTTGCTCCTTCACGCATAAAAACTGCTCCTTTCTGAGTAGCTTTTTCTGGGTGATTAATATGCCATTCAAATTCATCACGGAAATGACGAATTGCGGCAGCAACTGGCCAAGCGGCAGCGTCTCCCAATGGACAAATAGTATTTCCTTCTATTTTTTTGGCCACGTCAACTAATAAGTCAATATCCTCTTGGCGACCTTTTCCGTGTTCAATTCTGTATAAGACCTTATCCATCCAACCTGTTCCTTCACGACATGGAGAACATTGTCCACAAGATTCATGGTGATAGAATCGTCCGAAAGTTAAAGTATTATGAACGATACAAGTTGTTTCATCCATTACCACAAATCCGCCAGAACCCAACATCGTTCCCGTAGCAAAACCTCCGTCTGAAAGCGATTCGTAACTCATTAAACGATTTTCACCGTTAACCGTTTTCAAAATCAACTCGGCTGGAAGAATTGGCACTGAGGAACCTCCTGCCACAACGGCTTTCAATTTGTGTCCATCACGAATACCACCACACCATTCATCGGCATAAATAAAATCTTCAACGGTAATTCCGAGTGGCAACTCATAAACACCTGGCTTACGAACGTGTCCAGAAACAGAAATTAATTTTGTACCCGTTGAACGACCAATACCAATTTTTGCATATTCATCTCCACCGTTATTTATAATCCAAGAAGTTGCTGCGATTGATTCTACGTTATTTACAACCGTAGGACATTGCCACAAACCCTTTACAGCTGGAAATGGCGGTTTATTACGTGGATTACCACGTTTTCCTTCCAATGATTCCAATAAAGCAGTTTCTTCACCACAAATATATGCACCACCACCCAATTGAACGTGTAAGTCAAGGTCGTAGCCCGAACCCAAAATATTTTTACCGAGAAGTCCTTTATCACGTGCTTCTTGAATTGCTTTTTCAAGAATGGTGGCTACGTACATCAATTCTCCACGAATGTAAATATATGATGTATTTGCTCCCAAAGCATAAGATGAAACAATCATACCTTCAATCAAAGTATGAGGTGATTTCATCATCAAATAATGGTCTTTGAATGTTCCAGGCTCTGATTCGTCAGCATTACAAACTAAATAGCGAGGTACACCTTCAGGTTTTGCTAAGAAAGACCATTTCATTCCCATTGGGAAACCTGCTCCTCCACGTCCACGAAGTCCTGATTTTTTCACTTCCTCCGTCACTTCATCGGGAGTCATTTTTTTCAAGGCTTTTTCAACGGCAGCGTATCCACCATGCTTTCTGAAAACGTCAATGGTTTCAATGCCTTGAACGTCAATATGTTCGGTTAATATTTTCATGTTGAAATTTATTTCACAAAATCACAGTCATACCTCCTTATCAAAGTTTGGTATGACTTTATATTACTCTACCCAATCTTTACCACCAGTTACCACATCTTCACCAGTTGGATTGGTTGGATCTTTATAGATGGCTACTCCGTTATAATAACTCGCTTCTGACGCATCTTTATCATGTTCATAACGATGTTTTGGTTGTGCCTCTACGGTTGAATAATGACACACAAATGATTTACGAGTCATTTCAGGATTATTAATGATGCTTCCGCCGTGTGCCAAACCTCCGTGCCAAATAAGAATATCACCTTTCTTGATTAGCAATACTTTTTTCTCAATTCCGTGTTCTTTACAGATTTTATCCAGATATTCAGAAAACTGTATTGGGCTAAAAAGAGAGACTTTATCTTTGTATAGCATTCCAGTACGTCCAAAATTAAACTTAGGAATTTTATGTGAACCTGGATAGTAAAACAATGGTCCAGAATCAGCATGAACGTCTTCGCAAGGAATCCAAGCGGCGGCCAAATGACTCGCTATGCTTGAGGTTACCCAAGGAAAATCTTGATGCGTTGGCTGTTGACTGCTATATTTAAATACTAAACTTTGAAAAGCTGTAAGTTCGGGAGCAAGAGCGGCTTTCAAAAACGTTACGATATGACGGTGAGTCATAATACGTTTTGCTCCGATAGACGTATTATGATAATCGTTTATTCTTGCCCCAATTCCTTTCAATAACTCTTTGGGAATATTCTTTAATTGTGTTGCCTTTTGGTTATTGTATTGATAAACTAAACCAGTTGCAGTGTGTTGCTCGTGATTTTCGATGGTATCTTCTACTTCATCCCAAAATTTATCTAACCAATGTTTCGGTAATACGTTCTCTAAAACTACGTACCCATTTTCACGCCAAAACTCTAATTTTTCTCTTAAATCATAAGGCGTATCAGCAGGAACATCAAATCTTTTCAATACTTCATCTAACGACACATCTTTATCCACCAAAGGCAGACTATCATAATCAAACTTCAGCGTTGGTTTTTCTGAAATCGAATGTTTTAGAAGATGATAAGGTCTTCTGAGCTTATCTTTTATAAATTTGACCATAGTTTTTTTAAGGTAAATATTTGAATATTCTATTTAGATAAATCTTCAATAATTTCATCCACCTTCTGAGTGGTCAAATTCATGTAGTACTTCTCACGAATTTGAAAAACTGGTCCCCAACCACAAGCCGCCAAACACTCTACTTCTTTAATGGTAAATTTGCCATCAGCAGTTGTTTCGCCCGTTTCAATACCAAGTTTAGCTTTGAGGTGGTCATAAACTTCTACACCTCCCATCAAACAACATGGCCCAGTACGACAGTATTCAATAACATGATCACCAACTGGCTCAAGGTGAAACATTGTATAAAATGATGCTACTTCATAAACCTCTACGGGTTTGATGCTCAATAAACTTGCCACATAGTCCATCACTTCGGGCGAACACCACTTCCACTCAGCTTGTGCTAAGTGCAAAATAGGTAACAAGGCTGATTTTTGTTTTCCTTCTGGATAACGCTTAATTATGTTATGAACTTCCTCCAACGTAGCGGCTGGAAACTGTATGGTTTGCGTATTAGTCATTTTTTTGATTTCGGATTTTGAGGACAGCCGTTGCTGTTTTTGATTTCGGATTTTGCGAATAATTCCATTATCTCAAATATCTCATTATTTTCCTCTTCTAAATTATAGTGATCAGATTCTTAAACGTCTAATTCTCCAGCAATTACATTCATTGAAGACATTGTTACAATGGCATCAGAAAGCGTCGAACCAACAATCATTTCTGGAAATGCTTGATAATAAATAAAACATGGACGACGGAATTTCAAACGATATGGAGTACGTCCTCCGTCTGAAACTAAATAAAACCCTAATTCTCCATTTCCACCTTCTACTGCATGATAAACCTCTCCTACTGGTGCGTCAATTTCTCCCATCACAATTTTGAAGTGGTAAATTAAGGCTTCCATATTTGTATAAACCTGTTGTTTTTCAGGTAAATAATAATGCGGTGCATCAGCGTGATATGGGCCTTCAGGAAGATTTTGAAGAGCTTGTTTGATAATGCTCAAACTTTGCCACATTTCTTCTCCACGAACTAAAAAACGGTCGTAAGTATCACCTTTTGTTCCAACTGGCACTTCAAACTCAAAATCTTCGTAAGATGAATATGGGTTCATCGCACGCACATCGTAATCAATGCCTGTGGCTCTTAAGTTTGGCCCCGTAAAACCGTAATTTAACGCACGTTCTGCCGAAATTGCTCCTACGTCTATGGTTCTATCCATAAAAATACGGTTACGTTTTACCAAACTTTCAAACTCCAAAAGACCTTTTGGAAAATCATCTAATAAAATATTAATCTTACGGATAGCTTCTTTAGATAAATCACGTTCCATTCCTCCGCAACGTCCCATATTGGTAGTAAGTCTGGCACCACACATTTCTTCGTAAATTTCGTAAATGTGTTCACGCCATTGCATTACGTACAAAAATCCCGTTAAAGCACCTGTGTCAACTGCCAAAATTGAGTTACAAATAATGTGGTCAGCAATACGTGCTAATTCCATCATAATTACTCTAATGTATTGAGCTCTTTTGGGAACTTCAACACCCAACAGTTTCTCTACGGTCATGTGCCATCCCATGTTATTAATGGGCGACGAACAGTAGTTCATACGATCAGTAAGGGTAGTAATTTGATAGAGAGGACGGCGTTCGGCTATTTTCTCAAAAGCACGGTGAATATACCCAACGGTCTGTTCTGCATCTACGATTGTTTCTCCGTCCATCGTTAAGATGTTTTGGAAAATTCCGTGAGTAGCAGGGTGCGTCGGACCTAAGTTTAGGGTCGTTAGGTCGTTCACGTATTTTTTATTCTCTTGTGCCTTGGTTAATCCCACATTGGGGTTAGACACTAATGCAATTTCAGCCATGTTTTATCTGCTTACTTCTTTTTATAAATCTCTTTCCAATGCCCTATCTAAACTATTAAAATCAATAACTCTTCAACGTTAATTTTATAGATAACGCTGTAATTACCAATTTTTATCCGATATAAATAACCTTCTCAATAGCTAAATGGAAATATTATCGTCCAAACAACGCATCAATTTTATCTTCACGAGTAGCATCTTCTAATGGATATTCTTTACGCATTGGATGATAATCCATTTCATCTGCATTAAGAATTCTTTCCATTTTTGGGTGTCCCGAAAATTTAATACCGTAAAAATCAAAAGCTTCTCTTTCCATCCAGTTTGAACTTGCGTACAAACCAGTAAGGGTTGGTACTACTGGACTTTCTTTTGAAACGTAAAGTTTGATAATCAATCTTACGTTATTTTCAAGACTATGCAAATGATAAATCACGCCAAATTCATGACCAAGAGCATCAGGAAAGTGGATTCCTCCCAAATCAGTCAAAAACTGAAATTTGAAATTGGGGTGTTGGTATAAATAGTGCATCAACGGAATGATTGTCTCAGTCGTCGTGGTTACGTTCAAAAGTCCGTAATTTTCGGTGATGCCGTAGATTCTCTCTTCGCCAAATTGTGCTACTAAATCTTGTGCTATTTGTTCGTTGCTCATTCTCTGATTAATGATAGAATGAAAGAATGGGAAAATGAAGGAATGGTTAAAATACGATTCGAAGAAGAATATTCACTCATTCACTCAATCACTCAATCACTCATTATTTTACTCTATTCCGTAAGAAGCTAAAAGGGTCTTATATTCGTCAGATTCTCTTCTTCTTCTTTGTTCTGACTTTGCTATTTCTTGAATCTGCATAAAGCCGTCCAAAATTTGTTCTGGACGTGGCGGGCAACCTGGAACATAAACATCCACAGGAATTACTCGGTCAATACCTTGCAATACTGAGTAAGTATCAAAAATTCCACCCGAGCAAGCACAAGCACCTACTGAAAGAACCCAGCGAGGTTCTGCCATTTGCAAATATACTTGTTTAAGAACAGGGCCCATTTTCTTAGAGATTGTGCCCATTACCATCAAAACATCGGCTTGACGTGCTGAAAATGACATACGCTCAGAACCAAAACGTGAAATATCGTAGTGTGAACCCGCAGTTGCCATAAACTCAATACCACAACATGAAGTAGCAAATGGAAGCGGCCAAAGTGAATTGGCACGAGCAAGACCTACTAAATCATCTAATTTGCCAGCAAAGAAACCTTGTCCTTCCAACCCAGCAGGGGCATCAACTGTTTTTATTATTCTATCGCTCATTCTTTTCAGTGAACAGTTATCAATTATCAGTGAACAGTCGGGCGGCGAACCGCTAATAATGAACAGTTACCAGTAAGTGATAGGTTATTTCATTTTTATTTACAAAAATTATTATTGCAGCATTATCAGTTAAAACTATATGTTATTCAGAAAGGTTTTAAAACTGCTTACTGATATTATTTAACTGTTAAGTGTTTTATTTTTCCCAAGTTAAAACGCCTTTTTTAATGACGTAGATAAACCCTGCCAAAAGTAATCCCATAAAAACTAACATTTCCAAAAACATATCCATCGCTAAAGCTGACGATGATTTAATCCAACCCATAAAGTTTACTGCCCATGGGTACATGAAGATAATCTCGACATCAAAAAGCACAAATAAGATAGCTACCAAGAAATATTTTACCGAAATAGGTGTCCGAGCATCACCAATTGATTCAATACCACACTCAAAAACATCGTCTTTAAGTTTGCTATGACGTTTAGGGCCAAGCCAGTGCGTTGCGGCCATTGTACCAACAATAAAAGCTAAAGCAGCTCCTAATTGTACAAGGACGGGAAGATAGTCTGATGGTTGATAATTCATAATTTTGTTGCAACCAAGTAGTTCACACAGGAAACGTAAGTAATTCTAAGTAATCTTTCGATTTTTAAACGCTGTCTGATAAATTGACAATTTTAGTTAATCGTTTGATAATGAGCTACTATGTGAATGAATGGCTATATTGTTTTTATGACATTCTTAAATTAAGTCGCAATTTACTTATAAAATTTTGTTTACGATATTATTTTAATCTTAAAATTAGGATAAATATTGAGCGTAATTTTTTCAAAATTTTCCAGCAAGTATTATAACTTCTTTAAAATCTGCTGAATTATTTCCTGAAAATAAATTCCGTTTTGTTGTCCGTACCAATTCATCACTCGGGTTTCGTAAGCTTCTAAGTCATAATGACGGTCGTGGGTGACATAACCAATGTATCCACCGTTAAAACTTGTTACGATTAAATTAAGTTTTTTGCTCTGCGCCGTTTGAAGAATTTCGGGCATCAATTCTCCCGAATAATCACAAGGGGTACCAATCATTACGTTATTTCCAATCCGAAGGGCTTTTATTTCGGCTGGATAATCGCCAAAAAGATTTTTGAAAACCCAAGGTCTAAAACGCCAATTTTTCGCAAATCTTACTTGTGGCTCTCGCAATGCAACCTCAAAATTGTTCAGAGATAATACCTTAATTTCTTGACAGTTAATCGTTGAAATTTCTTGCAATATCTTAGCAGAAAGTCCCTCAGAGATTTGCTTCATTTGTTCAAAATCGTCTTTTTTCTCCTCTCCTACTGGCCCTGTACTTCCAACTGCTCCGGCCATGAAAACGGCAAAATCAGCGGATTTAGAAATTTGTTTCACTAATTCGCCTGGATAATCGGCAGAAAGGAAGTTTTTATCTGCATTTAATGTTGTAGCATGGGCTGAAAAAGTAGTCAAAATAGCTACTTCGCCCGTTTGTTTCTCAATTTTCAATATCCTGATCATTGGGTCAGTTGTTCCCCATTTATCCCCCACCAAACGATTAAAAACAAATTCTTTGGCATTAATTTCAGCGAATCCTACTTTGGCAAATTGTTGGTTTTGTTGGGCTTTTATGATAGCTTCTATTACTTTATTTGCAATGTAATTCACCGTCTCTTGGTTATATTTTCCCGCAAATAACTCGCCAACCGCATTTTTACCCCACGCTCCCAAACTGTTGTGTGTATGGGTTGTACCAACATATATCTGCGACCAATCGAAGCCGATTGTCTTGAGTTTTTCTTTCAGAGCAATACTTACTTCGGGAGGGAAAATTAGCAAATCGCAACTTATAATCGCAATGGGTTTTGAGGCATTTGACAAAACAATCGCTCTTACATAAACAGAATCACGAACAAACTGATAAGGTCTTCCTTGACGGTCGCCATAACCTGCGGTGGGTGTTGGTTTTGGAGGTGTTAAATTGACCATTGCCCAACCTGCTTTGAAAGTATTAACGGTGTCATTTGTGGGTTTCCAAGCCATGAGCGAATTATTCATTTGTTGGTAATAGCTCATCTGACGATAATCCGTTCGGTCAACGGGAGCAATTGAGAAGACCAAAACAATAATGATTAACGCCAGGAAACCCAATAGAATCTTAGCGAATATTTTAAAAAATTTCATCGTTTGACTTTGCTGATATTAACAAAAATAGTAAGTAAATTGATAGCTTTGCAATTATCTCAAAAAAGCGTCGTAATTGTATTCGTTTTTCGGAGATTTTACAATAGATTTTAAGCATATCGTTTAGTTATGGAAAAAGAGGAAATCATGAAAAGAGCCATCGAATTATCCATTAAAGGTAGTTCGGAAGGTAAAGGTGGACCATTTGGGGCAGTAATTGTGAGAAACGGCGTAATTGTGGGCGAAGGACACAATCAGGTAACATCCACCAACGACCCAACGGCTCATGCAGAAGTAGTCGCAATTAGAGAAGCCTGTAAAAATTTAGGAACATTTCAATTATCAGATTGTGAATTGTACACTTCCTGTGAACCCTGTCCAATGTGTTTGGGAGCAATTTATTGGGCAAGACCCGCCCGTGTGTATTACGCCAACACCCGTGAAGATGCAGCAGCGGCTGGTTTTGATGATGCTTTTATTTATGATGAAATTCCATTACCTCTTTCAGAGCGTAAGATTGAAATGATTCCTCTCGGACGTGAAGAAGCCCAGAAGGCTTTTCAATTATGGGCAGAAAAAACGAATAAAATTGATTACTGACCTTCCCTTACGAACAAGGATGTTCGTAGAACAAATATATGATTATCAGAATTGTTAGAATGACTTTTCAAGCGGATAAAATTGAAGACTTTTTAATAGTTTTCAACAATTCCAAACAATACATTAGAGCTTTTGAGGGCTGTCAGCATTTAGAATTATTGCGGGATAAAAACACGCCTAATATTTTGATGACTTACAGTTATTGGAATTCAGAAGAACATTTGAACATTTACCGAGATTCTGAATTATTCAAAACCACTTGGGCGGCTACCAAGGTTTTATTTGCGGATAAACCTGTGGCTTTTTCTTCGGAAAGAGTTGAGATTATTTGAGTAATTTGAGATTTATATTGGTACGGGATTCCTATCTCGTACTCAATTCTTCGGATTTCACAACCATTTTAAAAACTAAAAACGCAAATTCAGAAACTTAAAAGATAAGCTATGAGATAAGAATATTACACCTGAATACTCAAAAAAAATCACTATTAGTAGAAATACCTCCATTAGTGCGTAAAAATACTTGTATTTAAAAATAGGCTTTTTTACCCTGCCACAGCCCATCGAATTCTGCCAACTTTGTATCACTCAAAAACAACTGAGGCGTGGAAGTCTGCAACACGTTATTATGCAGTCAAATCACATGAAAATAATTAATACAATGGCACAATCAGTTGGTAAATTTAGCCTTCATAACGGAGGTGGCTTCGTGGTTTCAATTTCGTTTGATTACTTGGATGAAAATCTACAAAAACAACGTTCAAAAAGTGGTTCAAACTTTCCACTTGGACAAACAGACACGGTTGACCCAGGTTCATTGGGCGTTCCAGATGGAGCAACTTTATGGCTTCATGCTGATGTAGTTTGGGGAACGGATAATGTTGCAACACAAGGATTTATTTATCAATCTGGTAGTAGTGCAACGGCAAATTACACCATTACGGGAACTACTTTGAGTAACACCTTAGGACTAATTAGCGTTACTCCTTAAATTCCCCGACTTTCGACAATCTAAGCCACGTAACTAAAAGCTAAAAAGCCTTCCAAAACGATTTTGGAAGGCTTTTTTATATTTTCAAGAATACTAAATCTCAAATAAAGACCTTAATTCGGTGGCTTCGGAAGGGTGCATTCTTCCCGCCAAAACTAACCGTAATTGACGACGACGCAATGCTCCATCGTACAAAGATTTTTCTTCTTCTGTTTCTGTAATTGTATGAGGAACATCGATGGGATGACCACTTTGGTCAACTGCTACGAAAGTAAAAAAGGCTTTATTGGTTGACACTCGTTTTTGAGCGGGAATATTTTCCGCCCAAACATCAATAACGACTTCCATCGACGAATTGAAGGCTCTTGTTACTTTGGCCTGTAACGTTACGACACTACCCAATGGAATTGATTCTTTGAAAGATACATTGTCCACCGATGCCGTTACGACAATGCGATTTGAGTGTTTTTGGGCACATATTGCTCCAACTACGTCCATCATACGCATCAGATTTCCTCCCATCAAATTACCAAGCGTATTGGTATCATTAGGGAAAATCATTTCGGTCATTGTAGTTAAAGACTCAGAAGCTAATTTAGTTTTTGCCATAAGTTTGGGTGAAATATTTTATAGTACAGGTTTTTAATCTGTTTCGCTGATTGAAGTTATTTAAACAAAGGCAAGTTGAAAGCTTGTCTTATATTTCTTTTATTTCACTGATTTCATCAAGATTAATCGTTTTAAAATATTCGTAGGCCTTTAAAATGATGGCTAACGCCACAACTGACTCACAAACTGCCACCACGATTACGAACAATGCAAACATTTGTCCCTGCAAATTTGGGTCATTTTTACTAAAAGCCACCAAATTAAGGTTGACAGCATTGAGCATTAATTCTATTCCCATCAAAACCACAATAACGTTGCGTTTAGTCACAACAACTGCCAAGCCGATGCTAAAAAGCAAGGCACTCGTGAGGAGATAATACGAAAGAAAACTATTGTCCATCTATTTGTCGATGCAGAGGCACCGAATTACATTTTTTTACTTAAATAGGCTGAACCAATTAAAGTTGCCATTAATAATATTCCTGATGCTTCAAAAGGTAAAACAAAATTGGTCATTAATTCCATTCCAATATTTTTGGTAGTTGCTGCGGGTTCTACAAATTCAAACAATGCCGTTTGAACATCAATAAATTTTGCTCTGGAAAATGTATAAAAAAGCAATAGAAATACACTTCCTGCCACCAAAAATCCAACAATACGATTGGTACTTTCGGTAAAAATATCATTTTTTGTGTTCTGTTTATTTCCCGCTTGATTGGTAAGCATAACCCCAAAAATCAGTAAAACCAAAATCCCTCCCACGTATACGAGTATCTGTGTAATACCTAAAAAATCAGCCCCTGCCAAAACGTATAAAGCAGCAATTCCCAAGAAGGTCAATAGCAAACTAAAAGCGGCATAAAGCACATTCTTAGACCACAAAACGACACTTGCGGAAAGGATTGTGAGGATGACAAAGGCTATGAAGATATATTGAATCAAGGTTGATTATGAATTATGAATTATGAATTATGAATTATGAATTATGAATTATTTAAGCACTTATTTTTCAGGGAAAAAAAATAAATCACTCTAAACTTTCTCCTGAATCTGGTCTTTTAAATTTGGGTTTAAATACAGGTTTTGGCTTTGCAGTCTCCTCTACTTTTACTCTAACATTCTCTATTTCCTCCGCTTTATTTTCTGTACTCTTTTCATTATCCTCCAAAACAACTA
>JAZKDE010000065.1:48240-69309 GCA_040387735.1 Bacteroidota bacterium | reverse complement strand
TATACGGATGTAACAAACACATCAATTTCTCAAAAATCTCAATCGTTGCATCAAACGTAACTTTATCAATTGGCTGTTCGTAAGCAGGTTTTATAAATTCGAGATATTTTGAACAGAAATCATCCCAAACTAAATTATACAGAGATAAAAGAGCATCCGAAATTCTAAATTTTGTAAAATGATCTTGTATCTCAACAATTGTTTTATTTATTTTTGAGTTAAACCAATCAATTGCTAATTGATTATTTTTGATAGATGGTTCCTCCGATATTGTCCAACCTTCAACCAAGCGGTACGCATTCCAAATTTTATTACAGAAATTACGTCCTTGCTCAATCAATTTATCGTCATAAAGCAAGTCGTTACCTGCGGGGGCAGAGAACAACAACCCAGAACGAACACCATCTGCCCCAAACTTTTCAATTAATTCTAATGGATCTGGTGAATTGCCCAATGATTTGGACATTTTACGTCCTTGTTTATCCCGAACAATTCCCGTCAAATACACATTGCGGAAAGGTAATTCTCCACGCCATTCATATCCCGCAATAATCATACGAGCTACCCAGAAGAATAAAATATCAGGACCCGTTACTAAATCATTGGTCGGATAGTAGTATTTAATGTCTTCATTGTCAGGGTTTTCAATACCATCAAAAACTGAAATCGGCCACAACCACGACGAAAACCAAGTATCCAAAACGTCTGGGTCTTGAGTTAAATCTTCTTCTGTCAAGGCAAATAACTGCATTTCGTGTTGTGCTTTACGCAAGGCTTCACGCTTCGTTTTTGCCACGATAATCGTTCCGTCTTGTAGGTAAAACGCAGGGATTTGTTGTCCCCACCACAACTGGCGACTGATACACCAATCATGTACATTTTCCATCCAAGAACGGTACGTATTCTTGAATTTTGAAGGATACAATTTGATGTCATCATTCATTACGTGTTCCAAAGCAGGTTTTGAAAGCTCTTCCATCTTCAAAAACCACTGCAACGACAATTTCGGTTCGATAACCGCACCCGTACGTTCAGAAGTTTTCACGATAGATTTGTACTCCTCCATTTTCACCAAATAACCAGCTTCTTCCAAATCTTTTACAATATTTCTACGAGCTGCAAAACGGTCTTGACCCACATAAAGAACGGCTTTTTCATTCAAGAATCCAGCATCGTCCAGAATGTCAAGTACGGGTAATTTATGTTTTATTCCCAATTCGTAGTCATTCAAATCGTGAGCAGGCGTTACTTTTAAGCAACCCGTTCCAAAATCCATCGTTACGTATTCATCGGTAATTACTGGAATTTCACGATTTAACAAAGGAATCATAACCGTTTTTCCGTGATAGGCCGTGTAGCGTTCATCGTTCGGATTCACACAAATAGCTGAATCCGCCATAATTGTTTCTGGACGAGTGGTGGCAATGGTCAAAAACTCACCTTCGCTACCCACAATTGGATATTGCAGATAGTAAAGTTTCGCCATAATTTCCTTCTCGATAACTTCTTCATCCGAAAGAGCCGTTTTTCCGAGTGGATCCCAGTTGACCATTCTCACGCCACGATAAATCTGTTTTTTATTGTAAAGACGAACGAATGAGTCGATAACTGCCTCATATAGAGATGGTTCCATCGTGAAACGAGTTCTGTCCCAATCACAAGAGGCACCTAATTTCTTTAATTGTTCGAGGATAATTCCACCGTATTTATCTTTCCATTCGTGTGCATATTTCAAGAATTCTTCACGAGAAATATCCTTTTTCTCAATACCTCTTTCTTTCAACATCGCCACCACTTTTGCTTCCGTTGCGATAGACGCATGGTCAGTTCCAGGAACCCAACAAGCCTCTTTACCTTCCATACGAGCCTTACGAATCAGCACGTCTTGGATGGTGTTGTTCAACATGTGTCCCATGTGAAGCACGCCCGTAACGTTTGGTGGAGGAATGACTATTGAGTAAGGTTCCTTGTCAGGGTTCGGTTTAGACGCAAAGTGTTTATTTTCAAGCCAGTATTGATACCATTTGGCTTCAATGTCTTGTGGAGCGTATGTTTTTGAAATCATTTGTTTGAAAGTATTATGTATTACGTACAAAGTATTAAGTGAAAACAATCCATGATTTATGTATTCAAGAAGGCTATTTATGGAAACGTCTTGATACTTAATACCGAGCGACGGTCGCCTGATACTTAACACTTTTGTAGGACTGCAAAGATAAGGAATTTGAGGCAAAGGCTTTGAGGGTTTTTGTAGAAATGATGGATAGAGAGTTTTTACTATGTTTGTACTGACAAAGCCCCTTGCGACATTCAATAAATTCTTGTATGTTTGTAATGATAGGTTTTAGGTTTTTGTTGTTAGGTTTTAGTAATTAGATTATTAATAGTTCTTTTGCTAAGCCTAACCCCAACCCCAACAGGAACGCCTGCCGCCCATAATTTCTAAACAAAGATGGATATCCTCAACGAAACTATTGCTTGGCTCATGAAAAGGCGGTTGCCCCGTATCCAGTCGTTTATGGAACGACCAATGGAAACGCAGGAGCAAATGTTTTGGAATTTAATCCAGTCGACAATGTTGACAGAATGGGGCAAAAAATATCACTATCACACCATAGGTTCTATCAAAGATTTTCAAGAACGTGTACCAATTTCTACTTACGAAAATCTTTTCCCTTACATAGAACGTATGATGCGGGGCGAACAGGAAATTCTGTGGCATTCCGACATTCAATTTTTCTCAAAATCTTCTGGTACAACCAACGCACGAAGCAAGTTTATTCCTGTCTCCAAAGAAGCCCTCGACGATTGTCACTTTATGGGCGGAAAAGACATGATGACACTTTTAGTAGCTAATAAACCCGATACCGAAGTATTTTCGGGAAAAGGGCTTTCTATTGGGGGAAGTTTGTATTCTAATCAATTGAATTCCAGAAGTTTATTGGGCGATGTGTCAGCAGTGGTAATGAAAAACCTCCCGATTTGGGCCCAATTAATCCGCACGCCGTCGTTAGATGTTGCTTTGATGGACGTTTGGGAAGAGAAAATCCAAAAGATGGCGGAAGTTACTTCCCAAGAAAACGTAACCAGTATTTTGGGCGTACCCACTTGGACGTTGGTGTTGATTGAGAAAGTTTTAGAAATAACAGGCAAACAAAATATCCTCGAAGTTTGGCCAAATTTTGAGTTTTTTATTCACGGGGCTGTAGCTTTTCAGCCTTACCGTGAAATGTTTGCGACTAATATTTTTCCTTCAAAATCAGTAAGTTATCTCGAAATTTATAATGCTTCGGAAGGTTTTTTTGGGGTGCAAGACGATTTTGCTCGTCCCGACGAAATGCTTTTGATGTTGGATTATGGCATTTTCTACGAATTTATTCCGATGGAAGAAATTGACAACGAAAATCCCAAAACATTAACGCTCGACGAAGTAGAATTACATAAAAATTACGCCATCGTGATTTCTACTAATGCGGGCTTGTGGCGTTATAAAATTGGCGATACCGTTAAATTTACCTCCAAATATCCGTACCGAATCAAGATTTCGGGACGAACAAAACACTTCATTAATGCCTTTGGCGAGGAACTTATCATAGAAAATGCCGAGCGTGCCATTACTCGTGCCTGCGAAGCCACAGGAGCCGTTTTGACCGACTACACCGCTGGGCCTGTGTATATGAACGATCGCCAACAAGGTTGCCACGAATGGATAATTGAATTCTCGCAAGAGCCTGATAATCAAGAAGTTTTTAACAAAGTTTTAGACGAAACGCTCCGAGAAATTAACTCCGACTACGATGCCAAACGCTACAAAGATATGGTATTGAAATCCCCAAAAATTAACGTTGTCCCGCACGAAACTTTCTACACATGGATGCGAAGCCGTGGAAAATTAGGCGGACAACACAAAGTACCAAGACTAAGCAATTCAAGAGAATTTGTTGAAGAAATTTTGTTGGTGGCTAAGGAGGTTTTGGTGTAGGTGAGTTTATTGATTTTTGTTTTGGCTGGAAGCCTTGTAATAGTCGTCACTCGCCAGAGGCGAGCGACTGCGGGAGGTTTTGGTGTAGGTTTGTTTGTTGTTTTAAGTAATTTAGGCTGGAAGCCTTGTAATAGTCGTCACTCGCCAGAGGCGAGCGACTGAGATAGAAAAAAAATATGGATTTTAACAAAAAAAATATTTTGACTGTTACAGTCATTTTTTTGCAATTATCTTGTGAATTACCAAATACTAAAAATAATATGGTAGTACATTATAAAAAAATAACGGCTAATAGAGAACTTCCGCAGGGAGTAACTATTAATGGATTAAAGCAAGGATTATGGATAGATTACGATACATTAGGACATTTCAGGTCATCTGTAAGTTTTTTGAACGGAATAGAAAATGGTGAGTTTAGAATATTTGGTGAATTTGGTATGTTAGTTCAAAAAGTAGATATTCAAGAAGGAAAATACAATGGAAGTTTTGAAAACTATGGTGAGAGTGGAAAGATTTATGCAAAGGGTAATTATAAAAATAACAAAAAGATAGGTGATTGGTTGTACTACGATAATAATGGCCTATTGACTGAGCAAGAAAAATGGGAAAATGGAAAAATGTTAAGTAAGAAGATATTCAAAAAATATCCCCGCAGTCGCTCGCCTCTGGCGAGTGACGACTATTAAAAGGCTTCCAGCCTAATAAACAAACATAAAATCTACAAAAAATGTCAGAACTTAGAAAAGCCAATGTTCCACAATCTACCTATTTTATTACTTTAACTGTTGTTGGTTGGATTGATATATTCACACGAAAAGCTTACGTGGATGACCTGATTAAAAATTTAAAATTTTGTCAAGAAAATAAAGGGTTAGAAATTTTTGAATATGTTGTTATGCCAAGTCATATTCATATTATTTGCCGACGAAAAGAAGGATTATTAAGTGATCTATTGAAGGAATTTAAAAGTTTTACGGCAAAAGAAATACTAAAACTTATTCAAGAAAATCCACAAGAAAGTCGTCAGGAATGGTTGATGTATATGTTTCAATTTTTTTCAAAGCGTTTTGCCCAAAATGCACTGTATATGTTTTGGCAAAAAACAAGTTATCCGATTGAGATGTGTAATCCAGAAATCATGAAACAAAAATCTCGTTATATCCGCATGAATCCCGAAGTGGCGGGCATCGTTACAGACTCAGCTTATTATACTTATTGCAGTGCTTGTCCTAATTCACCTTTGACGATGAATATTTATTGATTCTAACATTAGGCTGGAAGCCTTTTAATAGTCGTCACTCCAATTCCATTGTGGGCGAGACAAGCGACTGCGTTTAATTCCGCCAAAGCAGAAACAAAAACAGCACAATCCAAAGCACATCCACAAAGTGCCAATAAAAAATAATAAGGTTGATTTTTAGTTGATTCGGAGGGTTTACGGAGTAGATAAATGATTCAATGTAAGACATTCGTTTGATGGCTTCTACGAAAATTTTGATGAGAAAAAATAATCCAACCACAATATGAAAAATGTGTAAGCCCGATAACATATAAATAAACCCTCTCGAAGTCCTAAGTTGGGGGCTACTATTTTGAGCAAAAATCTCCTGCCAGCCCCACAGTTGCATTCCAATAAAAATTAGACCGAGCGAGAGCGTAATTCCCATTAAAGTTCTATAATTTAAGTATTTGTCTTGCTTGAAATTCATATTGGCAAGGTGTAAAGTCATGCTACTAATCATTATAATAAGCGTACTTATCCAGAAAATTTGTGGTATTTCAATTTTTCCAAAACCTGCATTGGGGCGTGCCAAGTTTAGATACGATGCCATCAGTCCAAAAAACATCAATCCACTTCCGAATATTGCCATTTGGAGCATAAATTTAAAGGGTTCTCTGCGTTTCATATATTTCATGCTTTAAGCCATAAGCACAATGCTTTAGGTAAAAATTGCTTAAAGCCTAAGTTTATGGCTAAAAGCGTTACATTTTTCCTTGCCAAACTGAATAATCGGCAAAGTTTTCTTTCAAATCTATTTCTTGGTCAAAAATTCCAAATACCGTTGAACCAGAACCTGTCATACTTGTGTAAATCGCCCCGTGTGCATAAAGTTGATTTTTGATTTTTTCAATGGTTGGATATTTAGATAAAAGATGATTCTCAAAATCATTCTTTACGGTATCAATCCATTGGTTTATAGGTTTTTGTAAAATTTCTCTTAAATCAACTGCTGTTTTCGTGGGCTTCACGCCTGAATAGGCTTCTGCCGTTGAAATATGAATATTGGGGTTTACTAAAACGATGAATTTTTCCGATAAATCCAATGAGATTTCTGCAAATTCATCACCTTTACCAAAGCAATATTGCGGACGGTTTTGGATGAAAAACGCACAATCGCTACCCAATTGTCGGGCGTAGTTTTCCATTTGTTCCGTTGTAAGATGTAACGCAAAAAGGTCGTTGAGAGTTTTAATGGTAAAAGCACAATCTGCCGAACCACCGCCCATTCCTGCCCCAATGGGTACAACTTTGTGCAAATGAATCATCACGGGAGCAATGTCAAAGTCCTGTTTTACAAGATGATACGCTTTCAAGCACAGATTTGTTTCTGGATTCCCAGGAATTTCAATCCCTGTACTTTTAAAGGATAATTTTTCGGCAGGAAGAATTTCTAAGGCGTCTGACCAACCCACAGGATAAAAACACGATTCAAGATTATGGAAGCCGTCTGGACGTTTTTCGGTAATGTGCAGACCAATATTTATTTTAGCGTTAGGGAATATTAGCATTTTTCAGAATGGGGTTAGGTTTTAGCGTTTGGGTTTTATTTCGGCATTTTACTAATCACTAAACCCTTATTTTTCAAATCTGTTTGGATAATCAGAAATCAAACCATCAACTCCAATGGCTTTCATTGCTTTCATAGCTTCAATATCATTGACTGTCCAAGGCACCACTTTTACGCCTTTTTCGTGACATAATTCTACGCTACTTTTTGTTAAATGTTTGTAGTATGGACTGAAAATATCGGGTAAAAATCCTAATTTTTGAAAGCTCGGTTCTACCATTTCATCTTCTACTAAAGCGGATAATATAACCTTTTTGTATTTTTTTGATTTAATTTGTAAGTGCCAATATTTCAGGATGTTAAAGTCGAAACTTTGCAGGATAATACGCTCAGGAGAAATTTGACTCATAATCTCTTTATGCACTAAATCAGAGAATTCTTCAACGGTCTTTGGCTGAGAAATACCATATTCCTGTTCTTCCGATTTTATTTCAATATTATACTTTACAGGTCTCAATTTATGCTCTTTTATGTACGCTTCGCAAGCGGCAATCATATCACGTAAAAGCGGTTTGAATGTTGCTATTTTTTGTTGTTCTGGAAATAATATATTCCCTCTAATTCCTGAATCATAGCGTTTAATTTCGTCATAAGTCATGTTATAGAGAATCAAGTTCTTTTCGTCTGTTTTTGTTACGTGCGAGCCATCAGGTTTTGAGCAGAAAAGATTATTCATGTACGGCTCGTGCGATACAACTACTTGGTGGTCTTTGGAAATACAAACATCTAATTCCAAGGTAGTTACACCCAAGTCTAAGGCTTTTTTGAAAGCAGGAATGGTATTTTCGGGCATTAATCCACGGCAACCTCGGTGTCCCTCGAAGTCGAATGTTTGGGCATTTACGGAGTTAATCATAAAGAGTGCTATGATTGAAGAAATTAAAATTTTCATGGTTTGAAATTAAAAAGGCATAAAGCTATTTTGCCTTATGCCTGTAAATATACTAATGATAAATGTATGCTGGTTTCAATTAAGAAAGGATATTCTCTATTATTTAGGCTTCCAAAATCTCAACGGTTTCTTCTTGCTCAATAATTTCTTTATCAAATAATTTTGCTTCCATTACGTCCTTTAGCGTTACTTGGAAGAATTTTTTATGAACATCAAACGCCGCAACGCCACATTCAGCGGGTGTTGCACAATGTTTGTATGAACCATCTTCTTGCATTTCATACGAATTTACATTGTCCTTAAAATTCCAATCTAAAATGTGAATTGCTTGCTGTTTTACTTGTTGAGCGTGAATTTCAAAAAGTGATTCAATCCGACGGTCAAAACTTCTTACCATAATGTCCGCTGAACCGCCGTAAACCTTTGGCTCATTATTATTGTGGAAATAATAAATGCGAGTGTGTTCCAGAAAATCTCCGACAATCGAACGCACCGTAATATTATCCGAAAGCCCTTTTCGTTGTGGACGCAAACAACAAATACCTCGTACAATTAACCGAACTGGAACGCCCGCTTGTGAGGCTTTATATAATTCGTCAATCGTAATTTTATCTTGTAATGAATTGATTTTTAAGCAAATGCCGCTCGGTAGTCCTGCACGGGCATTGTCTGCTTCGTGACGAATCATCTCCACCAAACGATTACGCATATCTCTCGGGGCGGTAATTAAACGCTCGTAAGAATGTGGTTGTGAATGCCCCGTAATGACATTAAAAAACTCCGAAATATCTCTCGTCAAAACTTCATCCGTCGTCAAAAGTCCGATATCTGTATAAAGTTTTGCGGTATCTTCATTATAATTCCCCGAAGATAAGTGTGCGTAACTTCTTACTCTATCTCCTTCATTTCTAATAACTTGGAGTAGTTTTGTATGCGTTTTTAATCCTGGAATTCCATAAATTACAAAACAGCCCGCTTTTGATAATCTTTGAGCTTCACGAATATTATTTTCTTCGTCGAAACGAGCTTTTACTTCAAATAATACCGAAACGTGTTTTCCATTTTCAGCCGCATGAAGAAGGGCATCTGCAATGCGAGAATGCTTTGAAATTCGGTATAATGTAATTTTAATTGCCAAAACTTGTGGATCTTCGGCGGCTTGTTCCAACAATTGAAGAACTGGTTCAAAGTTGTTGAAAGGGTGATGTAATAAAATATCACCCGCTTTCATCGTATCAAAAATATTCTCGGGCGTTTGGGTACTTAGTCCCAACGCTGGTACTGGAGAGCGTTGAATGGCCTGCTTTGCCTTGAATTCTGGGTGTTTGATAATTTGCCAGAAAGCCGTGAAATCCAGAATGTTATCGCTAAAAAATATGCCATTTTTCTCTAATTTCCATCGTTTTAGCATTACCTCTAACATCCATTCTGAACAACCCGATTCCATTTCTACACGGGTAACTCTACCCAAACGACGGTCTTTGATTTTTTTTCTGATTTCATCAATAAAATCGGTTTCCGAATCTTCGTGTTCAACTACATCAAAATCTCCATTTCGGGTAAGTCTGAATAGAGAAACGGCTTCAATTTCTACATTTTTATAAAGTTTCCAGATTTCATGACGGATAATATCTTCAATCGGAACGAATAGTGTTTCATCTTCTCTTTCGAGGATAAAAAAGCGTTTTAAATTTTGTGGAATTTGTACAAAACTAATTTTTCTGCTTTCATTTTTATCATTATCGCTACGTTCATTTTCACTTTTTGTGACAACTCCAAAAATTAATGTTTTGGCCAATAAACTCGGAAATGAGTGTGTATGGTCAAAAACCATTGGCGTAAGCATTGGATAAATAGTACGGTTGAAGTAATCCAAAATTTGTTCGGTTTCTTCACTATTTAAATCGGCAATTTTTACAATTCTAAAGCCGTTTTCCGTAAATTCAGGAATGATTTCTTCTTGATAAAGTCTTTGGGTTTCTTCTGCAAATGCCTGTGTAGCAGCCATTAAGGTTTTTTTGAAGGGCTGTTCCCGTAAACCAGAATAATCGGTACGTTCTTTGCCAAAATCTAAATAGTTATACAAAGACCCTACTCGTATCGTGAAAAATTCGTCCAGATTGGACGCTGTTATCGCTAAAAATTTTAATCGGTCAAATATATTTCTACGAGTATCACGAGCTTGGTCGAGAACACGCTCATCAAATTTTAACCAACTTAAATCACGACTTATATAATCAGATTTTCCAATAACGTCATAAGACTTATTTATAACTTTTTCAAGACGACGTTTCTCCTCTGGCGTTTGCTTTGTATTCATAAAATTATTCAAGAAAGAAAAAAGATTCCCCACGAGAGAATCCTTTGCCCTACTGCGTTTAGTATATTTTGGAATCATTCCACTCATAGCCTACAAATTTACAGGATAATCTACAATGTTACATTAGATTTAAGATTAAGAAATTGTTTATATTTTTGAACCTAAATTTATGAATTATCAAAGAATAATGCTAAATAATGTTATTACTTTTATTTTTCTGTTACCTCGTCTATAACCAAATTACTAATTAGCTTTTCCAATTTTTTCAAACTCTCAGGTGCATTATGATAATCCATTATTTTTTTTGTTTTGCCTTGGTCAGAAAATGAAATATAAGTTGTTGGAAAGTCCGATATATTTGCCGTGTATTGATTTTGGAATTTAAAAAAACTCGCTCCTCTGAACTGTTCAATTAAGCCTTTAACTGTTCCTTTGGGTAACTTTTTAGTCATAATTCCCTCTTTCTTTACAAACTTAATTCCTTCATAAACAAGGCTATCATTGTCAAAAATGGCAACTTTATACGCAGGACAAGTGCCATAACAGCGAGTTGTTTCCAAATAAAAGACTTCCTTCGGCGTAGATTTATGGCCGTTGATTTCCGTTTGGCGGTTGAGTTTTTGTTGATTTTTGCAACCCACAAAAACGGATAAAAACAATAGTAAGACGATGAGTTTAATTTTCATAAATGTAATAATTCAACGGATAATTATGGGGAAATAGTATCTAAAACCTTGAAAATAAGGTTATTTGAGCATTATATTAAGCAAAAAGGCATTCGTAAGCAAAAAAATTCGTTATTTTGTCGTCCAATATTGGCTTTTGCTTCAAAACAATGAATCTAAAAAAACTTACAGACGAACAATTAGTAGCATTTTTTATTGATACCCAAAAGAATGCTTATTTCGAACAACTGTACGACCGTTATTCCGACAAGGTTTATCGTAAGTGTTTGTCATTTGTAAAAGATGATGCCAAAGCAGAGGATTTTACCCACGATATTTTCCTAAAATTGGTTCTCAATATTTCTTCCTACAAAGAAACGGCCAAATTTTCAACTTGGTTATATTCAATTACTTATAATTATTGCATTGACCAAACTCGGGTATCGAAAAAATATTCAGAAGTTGGTTTAGACGATAATTTTGATGCTGCCGATGATGACGATGACGCTGAAATGGCAGAATTGGAAGCTCAACGATTGAATAAAGCAATGCAACAAATTTTGCCCGAAGAGAAGTCAATTTTGATGATGAAGTATCAAGATGATTTAAGCATCAAAGAAATTTCGGATTCATTAGATATTTCTGAAAGTGCCGTGAAAATGCGTTTGTTGCGAGCCAAAGAAAAACTACGTAAAGTCTATCTTGAAGGTGTGTTATTCTGGGGCGTTGTTATTGCCAAATTAGTGAGTCTATTTCTTAGAAATGATTAATATAATTGTATTTTATCGACTTATCCTAAAGTCCTAAAATATAAGAACAATAACTAAAATGCAAATGGCTGAAAACCCTTTTAAGCTCATAGAACCCAACGGACAAGTGCCTGAACATTTGAAAAAGGCACTTGTTTCAGAAATTGATACCATTAGAAATACCTCGACAATTATTGAATTGTTCGTGGGAAATTTCATCAATACCCTCTCTGCTTCGTTTGCGAGTGGAGAAAACAAAGAACAATCGAATGATATTACGGCATAATTTTTAATCACTAAAGTTGATTCGAAAACCTCACGATTGAACATCGTAATGAAATGCCACGTAATACTAAATAATCTATCTCTTACTAACTTACTGCCAAACCATGCCAAATATTCAGGACATTCTGATTGATACCTTCCGAAAGCTATTAGAACAATTAACTGGATTTGTTCCCAAATTGATTGGAGCAATAATTTTGCTCGTTGTGGGGAAAATTGTATCACAACTTATTACTAAATTATTACAAAAAGCCCTTGAAAAATCTGGATTTGATAAATTGGGTGACAAACTTAATGAAATTGACGTAATTAAACGTTTTGGAGAGTTGAAGTTGAGTGTTATTATTTCCAAAACACTTTATTACTTTATTCTATTGGTATTTATTACGGCGGCTACCGAGACATTGGGCATGAAAGTGCTAACCGATATGGTGGCATCTTTGGTAAACCTAATCCCGAAATTGATTGCCGCTGCTATTATGCTTTTTGCGGGCGTAATGATTGCCGATGCCTTGAAAAATGCGGTAATAAATGTCTCCAAATCATTAAAAATTGATTCGGGGAAATTATTGGGAAATATCGTTTTCTTCTTTTTCTTGGTTATTGCCACAATTGCTGCTTTGAAACAAGCAGGTATTGAAACCAGTTTGTTAGAATCCAGTTTTAACCTCATTATTGGGGGAATAATTTTTGCTTTCGCCGTTGGCTATGGCATGGCATCTCGGGATGTTTTGTCGAATATTTTGTCGAGTTTTTATTCAAAAAATAAATTTAAAGAAGGACAAATTATTGCCATTGATGGCGTAAAAGGAGAGATAATTGATTTGGATACTACCTCAATTACGCTAAGAACAGGAGATACGCAAACCGTTTTTCCATTGAGTATTTTGCAAGTAAAGAAGGTAGAACTTTTTGCTTAATTCCGAAGAAATCCAAAGAGTCATAATTCCGTTAATTGGGTAGTATTAAAGAATAAAATATATTCGTGCAAAGCCTTATTTCAGTCAAATAGGGTTTTGTACGTTACTTTTGTTTGCAAATACAGTATTAATAATTAGTTATTAAATACCGAAGCTAAGAATACAAACAAAATTATTGAGCGTAATAATGTCTCATTTTTACGTAATCATCGCTTCTATGTAGTTTTTGAGAATTTATAAGATAAACTCAAATTCGCTTATCACATCAAAATAGCGTCATCTGACGGACAATCTTAAAACAAACCACTTGCGAGGGACAATCTCATTGTCCGTCTGTTCGACATTGTACCTTGCATAAAAACAAGCTATTCATGAAAAAGCACATTTCCTTATTTTTCGCTTTTGCGTTATTAATTTCAACATCAGTTTTTGCACAAGAAGTCGTAAAAGATACCTCTTATTGGAAAAAATCATCACAATTTGGGGCTAACTTTAGTAACGCAGGATTTAGCAACTGGACGGCGGGTGGCCAGAATGCCACGGGTTTTAATGTTTTCTTTAATACCAAAGGTGAATACGCCAAAGATAAAACCACTTGGACGAATGATTTGCAGTTGCAATACGGTATTTTAGATAATGGTTCGGGCATAAAAAAGAGTATAGACCGTATATTTTTTGATAGTAAAGTGGGGCATAAATTATCAAAAACTTGGTCATTAGTGGGGGGCGTTAACTTTCAATCTCAGTTTACGGCAGGTTACAAATACGGGGTAACGTCGGATAAAGACATAAAAATTTCTAATATTTTTGCTCCCGCTTTTATCACAGAATTTGTGGGTCTTGAATGGAAACCTAAGCCATTTTTCAACGTAGTATTTGCTCCAGGTGCTATTCGTCAAACCATTGTGGCAGACGATGATGTACGTCCAAGAGATGATTTAGGGAAAATGTTGCCTGCGTATGGTGTGCCCGTTGGTAGTACTTTACAAAATGATTTTGCCATTATGCAAATTGTTGCGACTTTTGATAAAGATGTTGCGAAAAATGTAAACTTGAAATTGCGTTATCAATTATTTGCGAATGCGGGTAGAATAGAACACATTGACAACCGCCTTGATGCCAAATTAGCTGCAAAAATCAATAAATATTTCAGTGCAACATTCGACTTAATTGTATTGTACTACGATAGCCAAAGTACTCAAATACAACAAGCTCGTAATTTGGGACTCGGTTTCCTTTATACGTTCTAATAGTTTTGAAGGATACCATAATTTTAAACTGCCGCTGAAAACTATTTTCTAACTATAAATTTTTACATAATCCCCAAACTAAGCCATGTTAAACGAATTCAAAAAATTTATTGCTCAAGGAAATGTCCTTGATTTGGCAGTCGCAGTTATTATCGGCGGTGCATTTGGCAAAATTATCAGCTCATTGGTTGATGACATTATTATGCCCATCGTTGGTGTGGCAATTGGTGGAAGGAATTTTTCTTCAATGGCAGTTACTATTGGTGAAGCGACCATCAAATACGGTAATTTTATCCAGATGGTTGTTCAGTTTCTAATTATTGCTTGGGTTATCTTCATTATCGTTAAAGGAGCAAATAAATTAGGTCTGACCGATAAGAACACTGACGAAAAGGCATAAAAGGTTAGAAATAGCTACTTGAGTGTACTGTAAAACAAAAATCCCTGCCAATGGCGGGGATTTTTGCGTATTAACCTTTTCTAAAAATTCACACAAGATGTGTAAATGTCAATTTTTTCTTCATCAATAAGTCCGTTTGTGCATCGTCACCGAGTTGGAAAATATGCGTACCAAACACTTCAAATCCCCATTTTTGATAGAAGAAAATAGCCTTTGGATTGTGTTCCCAGACACCTAACCAAAGAGCTTCGTAATCATTTTTGAGAGCTACGTCAATACAATTTTGCATCAAATAAGCCCCAATTTTTTGTCCGTGATGAGTTGTAATAATATAAATTCTTTCAATTTCTAAAGCCTTCGGGTCGGGGTTTTCTACTAAGTTTACCCTCATTTTTGCGTAGCCAATCACATCATTGTTCAATTCTACGAGCAAAAATATAGTTTGCGGGGTTAGTAGTTCATCCGAAACTTGCTTTTTACTAAATTTTTCTTCCAGATACAGTTTTAAATTTTCAGGTGTATTCTGTTTTTCATAAGTTTCCACAAAGGTTTTTGCACCTATTTCGCAGAGTAGGTCAATGTCTGCTTCAGTAGCTATTCGGATTTGAGGAGTTATACTCATTTGTGTACAAAAATAAGAAATTTATAATTATAATAAAAAATACTTAATTTGCATTAACTAATGCTAAAAACACATTAAATGGAATTTCGTCAGTTACAACATTTTCTGGGCGTTGCTTCTGAGTTACATTTTTCTAAAGCAGCGGAGAGATTATTTATAACCCAGCCTGCCCTGAGTCGGCAAATACAACAATTAGAGGAACATTTGGGCGTGCTACTTTTTGAACGAGATAAGCGAAATGTTAGGTTGACTTCTGCGGGTGAATATTTGCGAGACGAAGCATCGCAAATACTTTCTCAACTGGAACACATCAGTAAGCGGACACAATTGATTCATAAAGGAGAAGAGGGCGAGATTAGACTTGGCTATCCCGGGTCGGCGGTTTATTCAGTTATTCCAGCCCTTTTGTCAAATTTACAATTACATTTTCCGAGTATTAAATCAAAATTATCCGAAGTTTTGGAAGATGATTTATTCGGAAATCTCAAGAATTACCAGCTTGATGTCGGATTTATTCGAGAACCTTTTTCGGATAAACAGATTACCAGTAAGGTAATTTTTGAGGAATGTTTCTCCTTAGTTTTACCTGAAAATCATGAGATTACGCCCGAAAACTTTATCAGTTTAGCTCAAGTTAAAGACGAGCCCTTCATTCTTCCGCCCCGTTATGCGGGGTCAGTTTACTACGATATGTTGGTGCGTATGTGCGAACGAGTGGGTTTTGTTCCCAATGTGGTTCATGAGTCGAACTTTGGAGCGACCATTTTGCGATTGGTAGAACATAATTTGGGCGTTTCATTGATGCCTATTTCTTATCGGCATAGTACGGCTACACGGATAAAATTTATTGAACTAACCGATATTCCTGAGCGTACCCATTTGTCGATGGCTTGGCGAAAAGACGATACAAACCCTGTATTACAAAATTTTCTAAAAGTATCCGAATTGATAAGATTTAATACGTAAATAAGTTGGACCGTTATTTTCCAGTAAACATTCTTTCAATCCACCCAAAGGCGAGTTTTAAACCTTCCAAGGGGATTCCGAGCAAGTAAATAATTCATCTAAATTATATCAATGTCGAAGGATAATCCACCGCTCCAACATCAATAACTGGCAAAACTCACTATCTTTGAATAATTATTTAAAAACGGTCTGGAAACATCATGGAAGCAATATTTGAACATCCTCTTCAAGAAAAAGTAGAAACTGCTTTGGATAAAATTCGTCCTTATCTTAAAGCTGACGGGGGTAACGTGCGTGTACTTGAAATTACTGAAGAACATACGCTACGATTGGAATTAACGGGGGCGTGTGGTTCATGTTCGATGTCGGCAATGACTTTTAAAGGAGGTATTGAAGATACTATTCGTCGTGACGTTCCTGAAATCTTGAGGGTAGAAGCTATTAATGTAAATTAAGAAAAAAGTTATCTGTGAAAATCTAAAACCTACCAGCAGATATCGGTTAACTAATAACAATTATCGAGTTAATGAAAATAGGCATTTTTTTTGGCGGCCCAGCCCGTGAGCGTGAGATTAGTTTTGCAGGTGGTAAGACTGCCATGGAGAACATCGACAAGTCTCTTTTTGAACCCGTACCAGTATTTGTGGATGGCTGCGGAAACTTCATTTTGTTAAATCCTGACTTGGTTTATGCCGCTTCAATCAGAGATTTTTACCCCCCCAAATCGTATCAAGGTAATTACCAAATTTATTCAGAATCGTTAGGTCAACTATCGGATGATGAATTAGATGCGATGATTTCATCGGTGGGCGTGCGTATTTCTCCCGATAAATTTTCGGAGCATTTCAAGTTTGCTTTTATTGCTATGCACGGGCCAGCTTGTGAAGATGGAAGTATTCAAGGACTTTTAGAATGGTACGGAATGCCGTATTCTGGACCAAGCTTGATGGGTTCATCGATTGGGATTGATAAAATTGCCCAAAATGATTTAATCAAATTGGCGATTGGTTTAGATAAAAAAACGACAACTTTAACCCGTGCTTATTTTGAAGCCAACGATGCTACGGTAGTTTTCGAAGAAATTAAAGCCAAAGTTGGTTTGCCTTTCGTGGTAAAAGCACCGCATCAAGGTTCTTCGATTGGGGTTTCTTTCGTGAAAAAAGACTCAGTAGAAGATTTTAAGAAAGCCGTAAAACAATGTTTATTTATCAGAGAAGTATCTCAAAATGAATGGAATAGCGTTGATAAACACGAATTTGTTCAACGGATGGCTAATCTTGATGAGGGTATTGGTTTGCCCGTTTCTTTGAATGGAGAAATTGTGTATCATCCAACGGCATTATTAGAAAAATTGAATGAAAATCTCAATGGAGAACATAAAATTGTTCAATTAATTTCGATGAATTCGGAAGATGCAATTTTGATTGAAGGTTTTGTAAAAGGTCAAGAATTTAGTTGTGGCGTAATTCAAACACCTGATTGTGAGTCAGTTGCTTTACCTCCAACTGAAATTATTGCTAATGTTGAAGTATTTGATTTTAAAGCAAAGTATCAATCATCAGCTACTCGCAAGAAAATTCCTGTTGATACAACTTTAGAAAATAATCAGCAAATTCAGCACGATGTAAAAGCTACTTTTGATGCTTTGAAATTTGGCGTTTGTACCCGTATTGACGGATTTTTAACGCCTGACGGAAGGGTAATTTTGCACGACCCAAATACCATTCCTGGAATGTCACCGACTTCGTTGATTTTCAAGCAAATGGCTGAAATTGGGATGAACGTAACCGATGCCATTACTTACTTTATTCGCCAGTCAATTCGTGAGCGTATTAGAGTGGGAAAAAATACATTTAAGTTTCAACAATTACTCGATAAATTGGATTTAGCCATTGCTCAACGAGTAGCAGAATTGCCAAATCGTAAAAAAGTAGCAGTTGTTTTTGGTGGGTATTCTCCTGAAAATCAAGAAGAAAGCTTTGTGAAAGCCCGTAAAGCTTTTGGCAAATTAGCAGCTTCAACAGAATATTTACCAATCCCAGTTTTTGTGACTGAAGATGGACAATATCATCAATTACCAATCAATTTGATGTTCAAAGAATTTGCGGAAGACATCATAAAATTATTGGACGGAGCTGTTCATCCATTAATCGTTTCAACTCGTAAAAATGCGGAGAAAATTACGCTTCATTTTACGGGAAAATTAATGGAAAATGTGAAACCAATCTATTCTCTTGAAGGCTTCGATTTTGGAATAGCTTGTGGTGATGATTTAGCGTTTGATTTGCCTACATTGGCGTTATAAATTATTAGATTTGCCAATCCTCCAAGAATTGGCAAATCTTCTTTAAAAGAACTTCTGTCACTTCTTCTTAAACACCACCTGTTCAGCGTGTTTACTCACAATTCGGTTATAGAATTCTCTTAAAGTTGAATATTCTCCTTCGGCATAAATTGCCTTTTTTAGTGTGATTTTACTGCTTACTTTCAATTGTTCCCCGTCCAAAAAACAGTTGAAAATAAACCTTCCACCATTATTGGGCAAGGTGATATTTTCAGCTTTGGGGAGTTCTTCTACGGCATAACCTTCTGGAATTAAGAATATTGCGATATAGTTTTCTTCTTGCGGAACACCAAAGTCAACTGGATATTTGCGTTCTTTTGTTTTGAAGGGATTACTTTGTTCGGCATCTCCCAACATAGGCAAAAAATACAAACGGTCGCCAGCAATAGAATAGGCTTCGTTTAAGGTTGTTTTTACTTCTAATTCTGCTAAATTTTCAAGTGTATCAAGGTTGAAAATTTGGAGAGATTCAATGGTTTGATTAGGTCTATTTTTCTTATAATCAGCCAAATAATTAGCTTTTCCTTTCTGGATTACCTTCGTTCTAAATTCGGAAGCATTATGTCCCGAAAATGATATTCGACTTATTCCTTTTAGACTTTGGTCGGGGCGAATATCCATATTTGTAATGGTGATTTTTTTACGAATGGGTTCTGTATTTATCGCTACCCAACGGCTATTTTTACGGACTATCAAACGTCCCCTTTGGTTCAAACAGCGTATTGGTAATATTCCTACGGGCATTAATGGGTCAGTGGCATCCAAGAGTAAGTCTTTGCCTTTCAAGACGATATGAGCTACAACGTAATTAAATCTATCCATCAATACCAAGTCGCTTACTTCACCATTATCACGGGTACTCAACAGGACTGGATTGGCATCAAAACCACATTCACGTAATAATCGTACTAATATTAAATTGATTTCAGCAACGTTACCAATGCGTTTTTCATAAACTTTATCAATATTATTGCTGGTCGTGAAAGACTCTTCTTCATTCCACTGCATAGTTTGTTGGATGTGTTTATAGGCAGCCGTTATCAATGAAAGCGTGTCTTTATGTTCCGCTTTTAACAGTTTTGCAATAGCTTCGGCTTGGTCAAACTTCTTGATTTGTTTACCAAAATTTTCATCAACAATTAAAGTTTCATTGAGCGATTCCCATGTTTGTGAATAATCTTTTTTTACCTGATTTGGGAAGTAAGTCGCCGCTAATTCAAATGATAATTTCGACCTAAAATTCTCAATCGTTGTTAGATAAGGCTCTTCTTTTAATGCTTCTGCATTTTGCATGACAAAGCGATAACGCAAAAAATTATCCTCAACATCACTCCGCATTTGATGTTGTTTATCTTGTTCATTTTCGTTGATATTTAACGGAATGAGACTACGAAGGGTAATATTAAAGTCGAGATAAGCAGGAATATTTGCTCTTAATTCACTCCAAACGACGGGGATATTTTTCTGAAATTCCCAAGTACGAAGGTTATACCAAACACCCGATTCGAGGTCATAAGTATATTCAATAATGGAGCCTTCACGTACTTGTGGAAGCGTAAAAGTTTGATAATGAGTGTATTTATTGATTTTTTCTTCAAAAATATTTTTATTGTCTAAATCGTATTTCAAGATAGAGCCATCTTCAAGGTTATAAGTAGTTGCTTTAATTTTTCGGATAATTTCATTGCGATTGTTATCACCGCTAACCCGATAAGCAATTTTGATATTTGCTTGATTGAAACCAGACTTTTTGAGAATCTTTATTCGTACATGACGACGATAATTGACGGTTGGATAGTTATCGGGAAAAGTGTAAAAATATTCGCCATAGTCGCACAGAATTACTGCTTCGGCAGATGAATCTTTGGCGTAGGTTTTCATTTGTAAATCTTGCAAAGTAATTTTTCCGAATTCAATTGGAGCGGGTTTTTGGGCGAAGAGTTCTTGAGAAAAGGTGATGAGAATAAATAGCTGGAGTAGTTTTTTCATATTTTATTTGATTTCTACCCAAACTACGAAAGGTTGTCAAAAAAAACAAAAAACTTTTATGGAATTAGCTTTCGGTTTGCATCATCTAAAAAATGGGGCGACAACTGAAAATGCCCATGTTTCCATTTTAAACTCAAAATGTTATGAACTCAAATTTTCAAATTAAAATTGAAAATCCTTGTCAAGAAAAATGGGAAGGTTTTACACCTACAAAAGAGGGAGGATTTTGTGGTGCTTGCCAGAAGAATGTCATTGATTTTTCTCAGATGTCAGATATTCAATTAGTGGCGTATTTTAGGGATTTATCTCAAGACAATCAAAATCTTTGTGGACGATTTAGAAGTGAGCAATTGCAGAAAAATTATGATATTGAATCATGGTTTCCGACATGGACAATGACTGAAAATATACTGAATTGTGAAGTCCCAATTGAGCAATTTAAAAATCGTCAAAGCGTAATTTCCTTACCAATAATTCAGAAAATGAAAATGGTTCGTAGTATGACTATGGCAGTTTTGACTTTTGCCTTTGTAGAATCTTATGGACAGCAAAAACAGATTTTGATTTCGGGGCAAGTGTTGGATAATGAAGGTTTGCCTTTGTCTGGAGTGAATATTTTAATTAAGAATTCTAAAAAAGGTATTATTTCTGATAAAGCCGGCAAGTATAATTTAGCCGTTGAGGATAAAGATACTTTGGTTTTTAGTTTTGTAGGTTTTGAACGTAATGAGTTGATAAGAAGCAAAGTACCCTCAGTTATGAAAATGAAATATGATGAGATAAGTTGTAGCTCTTGGTTATAAGACAACCACAAGAGGAACTTTCATTGGAGGAGG
>JAZKDE010000065.1:45139-48140 GCA_040387735.1 Bacteroidota bacterium | reverse complement strand
AAGTTGTAGCTCTTGGTTATAAGACAACCACAAGAGGAACTTTCATTGGAGGAGGATTATCAGTTCTCAGAGAGAAATATACTCCTGATTCCAAAGATGAAGAATCTTTCAAGTTTCAAGAAACTAACTTTCAAAAATGTGCTACGCAAATTAAAGCATTAGGTAATCCAACGATTACAAAAGAAGTAATGATAGTGCCTGAAATCTCCGAAAAAATAGTCTTTAATAACTCCGAAGAAAAGTCTTTAGCGGAAGATTGGTACGCAGAAAATGCTTTTCAAAATGTAGAGTCTGTCCAAGTTTATGATTTATCGGGAAGGATTTTTGCGACTGATTTTTTGAAAATTAATGATGGAAAAATTAGCGTAAATCTAAAGTATGTACCTTCGGGAATGTACATCGTGCGGGTTACGTACTCGAATGAACGGAGTATAGAAGGAGCGGAGAATTCTGTAGTGCGGGTTTGGGTGAATAAGTAGTGATAAGGCATTTGCCCTATTCCTACTTATCAATTAGACCGTTTATAACCTGCCTTTTTAGCTCCTGGTATCCATTGAACAAATAAATATCCACCGTCAAAATTGTAACTTACGTTACATTCAGATTTGCCATCTGGAGCTTTAAGACACAATTTTCCAGCTTTTGTAAACCAACGATAACCAGCATTCATAACTGTTTGAATATCTTTATTAGGTTCAAATTCACCGATAGCATTTACGTCAATATTTGTTCCATAAGAAATCATAGAGGTACGAGTGGTTTCTTCCATTCTTCCATCAGCGGAAAAGGTCAAGTAAGTATCAGCGTTTACGCCCCCACTCGTGTAGGTTTTTACTTGATACCAACGCCCAATTAAGTTTGAATCTCGATTCTGACCCTCATTGACTTGGGGCTTGATGGGTGCTGATTGTGTTGATTTGGCCGCCATTTTTTGAAATTCCCCCATGAGTAAAATTAACTCATTCTGCAAAATGACAAGTCCAATAATATTCCCTTCCTGAGCCATTTTGAAGGTGAAAATTGACCCGTCTTTATAGGTCAAAGTTCCCAAATAAATACTATTTTCCTTTTTTCCTGCAAGTACATAATTATCTTTTTGCCCATCTGTGGTAATAAAAAGTGTTCCCGACACATTCAATCCATTTACCTGAATATTCATGGTGCTTGGTACTTGAATATTAGCTTTTTGTTGTACCAATGTACCTTGATAATTGCCAGTCGTGAGTTGCCCAAGCATTTTAAAAGAGATAGAATAAATAAAAAAAGAGATAATTAAGGTTTTCATGCGGAAGGATTATATAATAGAATGAAAGTCATAAATTTAACGGTTTCTCCTTGAAAAATAGACCTTTATGTGGTTGATTGAGTGAATGGTAAGTTACTACAATAGATATTTTAACGGTACTTTTGATTTTTATTATCAATATTTAATTTATTTAAGCTGAATTTTAAGCAAAAAGCCCACTGAAGCAGGCTTTTCAAAATTTTGATTCATAAGTTTTAAATAGGTCCAAATTGCTTTTCTATCACATTAGAATCAGCGGAAGAGCTTCTTGGATTAAATGGAGTAAGCGTAACTCTGGCATAAACTTCGTCTCTATCGAGAAATACTGGAACACCAAAAATGATAGTATCTCCATCTTCATCAAGCGTTTTTCTGGATACCTTTCTTACCACTTTTCGTTCCATACAATTCGCAGGGGTAGGAATTGGGGTAGAAATTGCCTTGATACTTGTTGATGAAAGTGTAATCAAGTGATCATCCCAGATAGGATCGTCACCTCTGAGTGATACTTTTTCGTCAAATACCGAACCGTCAAGGAGTTCACTTGGGGTGAAACAAACATTGTAGGTCACAGTGACCAATTTGCGTGTACTACCCACTACGGGGCTAATACTTAGTTTTAAATTGTTAATTGAGGCCATTTTGTTTATTATGTTAGTTTTTGGACTACTCTATTAAAGGCTTTTCGTCGTCCGCCTGTTATCGTTACTGTGCATACGCAATCAATCTCCAACCCGTAAAATCAAATATCAAAATTGCTCCACCTCTGCCCGTAATGGTTACATCTGCACCGGTATTGGTAATAATTCTGTTATTCTGTACCGTTGAATCATCATTTTTTAACACGATTGAACCCGTTGAACCATTGGACACGTACAGTACTGTCCCAAAAGTTGCGGCAGTAGTTGGGGCAGAAAAACCTTTGATGGTTGTTGTAACATTTGTAGAAGGCTCAATGGTAACAAAAGACTTATCCTGTCTATCAAAAGGGTCATAACTGGCACTGGCTAATGGTTGCAAGAGTCTCTCTCTGAGCAATAAATCTTTTTGAATATGCACAGCCCCGTTAACATCCAATCTTACTTCTGGTGCAGTATCTCCAATGCCCATATTTCCTAAACTATCAATCGTCATTCGGGTTGAGGCTTTTGTAGCTAAGGTCAGTTTTTGGGTTGAATGATTAAAATTAATTGAGCCATCTGCACTACCATCTGGGCTACCAAAAGCAACCCCTGCTTGTGCAGTTGCAGGAGTTAAAATACTCAAGTAGCCTATGCTACCATTGGTTTCAAAGGTTCCGATTGAGCCCGTTCTGGGCGATACTGTACCTGCATCACCTACGAATGTGTGGAACAAAGAACTTGGGGTGGCAGTACCAATCCCAACTCTACCATTCGTTAAAATATTCAAACGGTCGAGACTATTCGTTCGCAGCCGCATATCGTTTGCTCCCGTAGCATCTAATTTGAATTGCCCCCAAAGAACTGTTGAACTACAAATCAGTAAAGTGATTATGGTAAAAAAAAGCTTTTTCATATTCGTTTATTTTTATGTTGATTTATGCTTGAAAATGTAATTTTTCATTGACGCTTTCCCTTCTTCGTCTCGATACGGAAGCTTGTAAATTATTGGTCATGCACATCAAAAGTCCATGATTATCAACGCTTTGCAGATGTTCGCAATTAATAATAAACCCCCGATGCGTTCTTAAAAAAT
>JAZKDE010000065.1:0-45129 GCA_040387735.1 Bacteroidota bacterium | reverse complement strand
ATGAATATGTTTCCGAAAACACGGAAACTAACACAAAGTGGTGTTCCACTCGGTTTCGTAAAGATTACGCTCCACACTTAAAGTGCTCCTACCAGGGAACCCTATTCTCAAAAAATTATAGTTTTCGAGGATTGATTCAAACAATTTTAAAGTTCTGGGAATTAAGACTTTACGACCGCTCAGCAAGTATAGAAGTGTATAGTTGACTTCTCCTTGTAGCATGATTATGTCTTGAAGTGGAATGATTTTTCGGGTTCGAGTAAAGTGAATTTTTGCCCGAGTTATCTGGCAAAAATTGGGTATTATTTTTTTCATGGGTACGTTTTGTTTAGATTAAGATGCTCGATATTCTGTATCAAAGTTCTTCTAAATCTGAATGCCTTGTACCCACCAATTCGGGTGGTTTTGGAGAGGATAGTTAAAATGATAGCACACGGATTAGACTCGAATTTTTAATATTATCCGTGTCTAATCCGTGTGCTATCATTTACTTTATTTCGGCAGAAACCGCACGTATTTTGCCATCCAAAAACCGTAAGCAAAAACAAAATGCCTCAGAATGGTGACTGTATTTCTAACGACTGAGATTTTTACAAATAAAATAAAGTCTGTTTTGTAAACTTTTTCACCAATAAAATAGAATAATAACCCTAATAAATGAGCTATAATTAGAGCAATACTAAACCAAAAATAGGGGATTTTGTAGATAGAAATTCGATTGTCTCTGTTATACAAAACCCATAAATAAGTCATTGGTACTAACACTACGAAAAAACCTGTTAAAGTGGGAGTCAACACGCCAGAGACTTTGTACCCCGTGATAAATAGGTAATCTATAATGGCAAAACCTGCTAAAGATAGACTCAAATATCTTACATATTTTCCTAATTTGTCAGTAAGTAAAAGGCTATAAAACCAGCCAAGTAATAATAGGTTTTTTAGGTTAGAAAAAATACCCAAAAATAAGGTATTTTCAATCCCAAATTTATGGAGGTATGGAACCAATAATTTAGGATAAGCCCCGACAGACCAAATCACAATCTGTTCTAATGAATTGGTGAAAACAGTAGCCACAATGTAGGCAAAGAATACCCAAAGAGGCTTATTGAAATACTTTATCACCCAAAAGCCTATAATCAGTGTGAGATAGGTGGCCGCAGTTGTGAGTTGACCAAATTGTACTAAAATATCATTGTATTCTTTTTCAAATGGAGTCATTTTCTAAGGAATTTTTGCACCACCTGATGGATTTGTAATCGGGGCTTGGGCATTTAGAAAAACTACGTCATTTCCTACTGGAGCAACAGCAATTGGTGCTGATTTAAGAATAAGTTCAATTTTGCCTTCATTTGCTCCCAAAGTAATCATCAAACCTCTTGAAAAATTATTTGTCAATGATTTTATGGTATCTGCATGAATTAGAAAAACAAATTTGGCAAGTTGCCCTTCTTTCACCACTCTAAACGCAATACTTTCTCTGGAAGGAATATTGGCTACATTTGCTCTTTTCAATAACTCTGCTTGCGTAAAATTTCTGAAAATATGCGTAAAAATAGTATTACTAATCAGGAGCAAATTACTGACATTTACTTCCAATAAGTTTTGTGCATTTAGTTGAATAATCTGGTTTTGGGGTATGCTATGCCATCTAACCGCTGCTGCATTTCCCCAAAGAGCAGTGGCGTCCGCATCAATATTGGAAAGGACAATCCGACCTTCGGTATCATAAAATTTGTAAGTTGCCATAGTTTATTATTTGTTAAAAGGTTGAAAATAAAATGTTTGTTTTTATACCAGTCGCTCCTTAATAGCCCTGGCAACTGCCTCTGGAGCTGAGTTTACATGGAGTTTCTCGTAAATATTTTTGACGTGCCAATGTACCGTATGAAAACTCAAGGCACAGGTATCGGCAATCATTTTGTAACTCATTCCTTTCACCATATAGCCCAAGACTTCCCGTTCACGGTCGGTCAAATCTATATATTCTCTCTGCGATTGCACAAATTGGCTCTTGAACATTTGCATAACTTTAGCGGCGATGCTCGGACTCATACACGCTCCTCCGTGATAGACTTCAATAATAGCTTTCAGAATATCATCTGGGTCGGGGCTTTTGAGTACGTAACCATTTGCTCCACCACAAATTGCCGTAAAAATTCGGTAGTCATCATCAAAGACCGTTTGCATCAAAACCTTTGTTTCTGGGTTTTCAGCCTTAATTTTTGTGAGGGCCTCTAATCCAGAAATCCCGGGCATTTGTATATCCATCAATATTACGTCGGGTTTATGTTTGCGTATATTGGCGAGGGCTTGGGAGGCGTCAGGGTAACTTCCTGCCAAAAATACCTCATCCGAACTCGCCAAATACAAGCCTAAACTCTGTCTGAAACTTTTATTGTCTTCAAATAAAATGACTCGTATCATCTGAATTTTGGATTTATTTTGACTCGTACTTTTCTGTATCCATTATTATAAATTTCATGTACAAATTTATAGGAAGGAATATTTTTGACACCCCCCAATTCGGGTGGAAATATCAAACCCAAAGTCCAAATTATACCTCAAAAACCACCATTTCTAACTTTGTTCCTTTTCCAATTTTAGAAGACATTTTGAAATCCATAAAACTTTCTTCTGCTCGTTTTTTGAAGTTTTTTAAGCCATTTCCTTCGTGATTTTCTTCGTAATTAAAACCTTGTCCATTATCGCTGATTTCTAATTTAAACCCTTCTTTTACCTGTAAAATATGAATTATAACCTTGGTCGCCTGAGCGTGTTTCGTAATATTATTAATGGCTTCCTTAAATATTAAATAGATATTCCTACGCTGTTCCATACTCATTTTTAAAGACTTAGCTGTTTGGTAGCTGTTCTTGAAATCTAAGGAAATATGCTGAATGGTGAGGATTTGTAGGGCAAATGAACGCATTTTTTCAAACAATAATTCTACCGAATCATTCTCTGGATTTATTGCCCAAACGGTATCTCTAATCGTTTGAATAGTATCTTCAGAATCAGTTTTTATTTGTTCCAAAATTGGACTCAATCCATTGGCTCGACTGCCCAATTTTTTCTGGATAACTCTGGTTGCAATTGAAATAGAACTCAGCGTTGCCCCAACTTCATCGTGAAGGTCGGAAGCTATTTTTTGGCGAATGTTTTCGACTTTCAGTTTTTCTCTAAAATTATAGAGTAAAAAAAAGTAAATACCTGCACCAAGGAGGAGCAAACTATAAAAAATGACGGAAGGTAAAAACCACCATTCTTCCGTCAACGAGCGTTCAACTGAAATGGGAAATATAAGCGTTTGAGAAATTTTGTTTTTGTGTAAAAATTTGATTTTTAGGTGATAATCTCCGCCTTGCAAATTAGTATAGCGAACGATAGGATAGGGGGTACTTCCCCAAGATTTGTCGTAATTTTCTAAAAAATACTGGTATTGCACATCGGTTTGTGGGCGGAATAGAATGACCAAATCATCCTCCAATGCTAATAGTTGTAGTGGAACTTTGGGGGTAAATGATTTTTCTTGTCCATTAATGCGTATAGACTGTATGACTGGTTCAAAAGTTTGAGCCAATGCGTAAACGGATAATCCTAAAAAGAAGACTAACAGTTTGATTTTCAATAGTATAAAAAAGATTAGAGATGATCTTATAGGTCGTCAAATGTAGTTTTTATTTTGAAATAAACAAAAAAACCAACGTGTTAGACGCTGGTTATTTCGTAAGTGGTATATTTTAAAAGTGCAGCAGTCGCTGTCTTTATTTTGCGTAAATAATAATCGGTGTTGTTTCTACTTTATTGCTTACGTTTAAGGCACGGTCTTTAATCTGAATGGCAAATTTTACCGTATCACGTTTGCCAGTGAGGTATGGAATTCCTTGGAAAACGTTGTATTCAAATACGGCAGAATAATCAATTGTTCCTTCAATTGGACCTGGCTTTGAGCCTTGTTTAAAGTGAATAGGGACATTGCCACCAAATTTTTCTTTGGGATTACTCTTAACAAATTTTCCGTTTTTAGATACGTAAATGTCAACTACGAAAGTTTGTAAACTATCACCTGTTGTTTTTTTGAGTTTAGCCAATTCTTCGGGAGTAAAGCCTAAATCTCCGTCCCCATCTTTAAAATCAACGGTCATTACGACTGAATCTTTTTTAGAGATTCCTAATAAACCCTCCGATTCCGTGGTGAGAACTTGAATGCTGTTAAACCCAATTTCGGGCGTAAAGCTAAAATCAGGTTCGCCAGTACAAGCGAGGACAAATATGGAGAGGCAGGTTACGTATAAAATTTTACTTTTCATATATGCTAAACGAAACAGGGCGATTGGTTGTTGCTTTAAAATATCGTAAAGTTAATGATTTGGCGTAATTTTGTAGAATTAATACAGAATGATTTTCCTAAATCATTCAACCAAATTCATGCAACAAACTCAGATACTCAAACAAAAAGTTTTAGAACTTACCCCCGATGGCTTCGATTCGTTGGCATTAGAAATTTTTCGGTACCAGTCAATAAATAATGCGGTTTATCAAAATTACTTGCAATGCCTTAATATTGAGGCAGATAAGGTGCTGAGTGTTGAGCAAATTCCTTTTTTACCGATTGAGTTTTTTAAAACCCAGACCGTTGTATCAGGAAAAAATAAGGCTAAAGTTACCTTTGAAAGTAGTGGTACAACTGGACAAAATACTTCTCAACATCACGTTGAAGACCCTGATTTTTATTTAGAAATTGCGGAACAGATTTTTGAGAAATTTTACGGAAAACTCTCTAATTTTAAGATTTTTGCTCTTTTACCTTCTTATTTAGAAAGAACAAATTCGTCGCTGGTTTATATGGTTGAGCATTTTATTCGTAAAAGTGGCTCTCCAGATTCTGGTTTCTTTTTGAATGATTTGGAAGGATTGGCAAAAGCCTTGAAAGGAGATGGGAAGCTGGATAATGGAGAAAATGATTTAAATTTTCAATCTTCTCCGCAAATCCTACGCCCTAAAATCTTACTAATTGGGGTAACTTTTGGACTGTTAGATTTTGCCGAATCGGGGATAGATTTATCTTTTTTGAAAGACCAAAATGATTTGATTGTTATGGAAACGGGGGGGATGAAAGGGCGAAGAAAAGAATTGCTTCGAGAAGAAGTTCACGAGATTTTGACGAATGCCTTTCACGTCAAAACGATTCATTCAGAATATGGAATGACCGAATTACTTTCGCAAGGATATTCAGATGGCGAAGGCATTTTTGAATTGCCAGTATCCATGAAAATTTTATTGAGAGATGTAAATGACCCTTTTTGTTATATTTCTAATTCAAGAACGGGTGGAATAAATGTGATTGACCTCGCCAATGTAGATTCATGTTCGTTTATTGAAACCAAAGATTTGGGAGCGTGGGAGTCCGTTAATCAGTTATCAGTTATCAGTAATTCAACATTTCCAAAGTTTAGAATTCTTGGACGATTTGATAATTCTGATATTCGAGGTTGTAATTTGATGATTAGCTAATAAACAATGAAGACTCCGCTTTTAGCGGAGTCTTCATTGTTTATTCTATGCCTTAAAACCTATTTTGCATAATTTACTGCACGCATTTCACGAATTACCGTTACTTTAATTTGTCCAGGATACTGCATTTCTTTCTCGATTTTTTGTGAAATATCGTAAGAAATCATGCTCGCTCTTTCATCCGAAACGTTTTCGGCATCTACTAAAACACGTAATTCACGCCCCGCTTGGATGGCATAACATTTTTGAACACCGCTGAAACTTACCGCTAATTCTTCCAATTCTTTCAAACGACGCATATAAGATTCCATCATTTCTCGTCTTGCTCCTGGGCGAGAACCCGAAATAGCATCACAAACCTGAATAATTGGTGAAATCATCGAAGTCATTTCAATCTCGTCGTGGTGAGCTCCAATAGCATTACAAACCTCGGCATTTTCTTTATATTTTTCTGCTAATTGCATTCCCAAAATAGCGTGTGGTAGTTCTGCTTCTTCGTGCCAAACTTTTCCAATATCGTGTAAAAGACCCGCACGTTTTGCCAATTTGGCATTTAATCCTAACTCTGCCGCCATCGTTGCACAAAGTTTTGCCACTTCTCTTGAGTGTTGCAAAAGGTTTTGTCCGTAAGAAGAACGGAAACGCATTCTACCAATCATTTTGATTAACTCAGGATGTAAACCATGAATTCCTAAATCAATGACAGTACGTTCGCCAATCTCAACAATTTCTTCGTCAATATTTTTCTTCGTCTTGGCCACAACTTCTTCAATACGAGCGGGGTGAATACGTCCATCTTGTACTAAACGATGAAGCGACAAACGAGCAATTTCACGACGAACTGGGTCAAAACCTGAAATAATAATCGCTTCGGGTGTGTCATCTACGATAAATTCTACGCCTGTTGCGGCTTCTAATGCCCGAATATTACGTCCTTCACGACCAATAATTTTTCCTTTTACATCATCCGATTCAATGTTGAAAACCGATACACAGTTTTCAATAGCATTTTCGGCAGCGGTACGTTGAATCGTCTCAATAACCACTTTTTTAGCTTCTTTAGTCGCCGTTAATTTAGCTTCTTCAATCGCATTTTTAATCATTGACGAAGCCTTTGTTTCGGCTTCACCACGGAGAGCATCAATCAATTGTTGACGAGCATCAGCCGCAGAAAGCCCCGCAATTTTTTCTAATTGTGCTACCTGTGAAGCCAACATTTCTTCGGCTTGAAGTTGTTTCTTTTCCGCTTCCTCTGTTTTCTTTCTTAAGTTATCTTCCTTTGAGGTTAACGACTGTTTTTGTGAAGCTAAATCCGCTTCCAGACGTTTAGTTTGCTCCATTGTCTGTTTTGTCTGATCCATAGATTGTTGAATCTGACGCTCACGCTCTTTCAATTTTTGTTCATTCTGAATCAAAATTTGTTTCTTTCTATTCGAGTCATCTTCAAACTCAGAACGGAGTTTTAAGAATTTTTCTTTGGCTTCCAGAATACGGTCTTTCTTAATATTTTCTGCTTGAAATTCGGCAGTTTTTACAATATCTGCGGCTTTCGCAGTGGCTTCTTCTTCGAGTTTTTGGGTATTTTTTGCGAATACAGCCTTACCAACAAATAGCCCTGCTATCAGGGAAACAACTGCGGCAATGATGGGAGTTAACATTATTTTATATCGTTTTAGTTAATTTCTTCGTGCGTAATCAATGACGCAATGCGAAGCTAATTGAGTGAAAAATGAAACTAAAACAGACAAATGCTTAATTGAAAGGAGGTTCTTAATTGAAGATTTAATGATTTGAAAATAGGGAATTTGACGATTTGAAAATATAATAATTTATCTTCGTGAACATAAATTTTATAGAGTCAAAGTTTAAATAATCAGACGCTTTGTGGTAATATTTTGGGCAATTAATCTCCAAAAATTGTCTTAATCAGTTAGTTCATATTCCTGAACGAATTTCAAATATTAAGTATTTACGGGTAAAATGTAATTACTTAGTTTATGTCTTTTAATTAAAAATATAATCGTTTAATGCTTTGAGCAAAGGTTAATACATCATTTTAAATCGGTTAAAGCAAGGATATTGTAACAGGTAAGGATTTAAAATAAATGTATTTTACGATTAATGTATTATTGATGACGAATGAGACTATTATTTTTCCTCTGTAATAAAATCTATCATTTTCTCTAATTCCACGACTTTATCAAAAACTGATTCTTGAAGGTCATTATGTTGAAGGTCAAATTTTAGGTTACTCATTACAAAATCTAATGCTGTCAATGCCAAAAGACGTTGTGTACTTTTGATACCAAGCGTGGCTTGATAATGTTGCATTTTCTCATTAATCAACTTAGCTGATTTACGAACAACTTCTTCTTCCAATTCATTCGCTGCCAAGGGACTAAATGCCTCTGTGCCAACTACGATATTGCAAACTTTTTTGTTCATTTTTCTTTAGAGTTAAAGGGATAAAAAGTTATCTAAATTTAAGCATTATAAAAAAGAGCTTTAATCTGTTTTAACTATTTAACTTTCAATTACTAAGCTGAGAAATACATTTTTCTATTTCTAAAATATATTCGTCAAGTTTTTCTTTCAATTCGGCATTATTGCCTGTACTCTTTAGATTGTTTACTGCAATCTTAGTGAATTTATCTGATTTTTTAAAGTTTTTTATCTGTTGGTTTAATTTTTTCTGCAATTCTTGATTTTCTTTTTGGGCTTCATTCAGACTTATTCTCAGTAATTCGTTGTCTTCTTTAGCTTCCAAAAGTTGTTTTTTTACCTCAATATAGTTCTCTACCAACCCTTTGAGTTTTTTCTCTAAGGAGCTAAATCGAGTAAATATTTGAGTTTCAGTCATTTTATTCAGTTATCAAGAATCACAAAGCATCTATCTATTATTATGGTTGTTAGTCCAGTGATTGACTTATAACTTTTAATTGATAGTTGTATTATCGCAAATTTCTCAAAAAAAAATGACATTTCACTTTAAAAAGGGGTATTTATCTCTGATTCTCAACGGAATAATAGTCTTTCGCTCAACAATTACAACACCTGCGGTATATAATAGCAATAATAGCAAGTGATATGGAATTGATAACCAGAGATTATCTAACTTAATCTGCATCGCAAAATAAATCAATAACCCTGCCGAAATGATGTAACCGACCGCCGAAATAATCTTGTAAGGTACTGGATAATACCGTTGTCCGAAGTAATAACAAAGTGCCGTCATCGAAAAACAGGAAATTAAAAATGCAATCGCACAACCCATATAACCAATACGTGGAATGAGTATGATGTTAAAAATGATGGTGATAGCTAAACCAATGAAAGTGATTAAGGTACCAAAATAGGTTTTCTTATTGAGTTTAAACCAAACTGAAATGTTGTAGTAAACGCCCAAAAACAAATTAGCTAATAATAATACTGGCACGACCATAATTCCCTCCCAATAAATGGCTCTACGCAAGAAAAGTACCTTTAACCAGTCGAGGTTTAAACAAACGCCCAACCATATAAAAATGCAGGTTATCAGAAACCATTTGGTAACTTCTGCGAGCGTTTCTGGAGAGTTTTTATCGTCCGTTTTAGAAAGAAAAAAAGGTTCGGCGGCGTAGCGAAAAGCTTGCGTTGCCAAAGACATAAATATAGAAAGTTTGTAAACATTGCCGTAAATACCCAAGGCTTCTTGCGAAGTTAGATTGGGATAAAAACCTTCGGGTAGAAGGCGTTCTAATAACATTCGGTCAAAGACCATATTGAAAGTACTCGCCATCACCATAATCATGATTGGATAGGCATAAACCCAAAGTTTTCTGAACTCGGTTCTATCGAATTGAAATTTAAACTCTCGAAATTCGGGACGTAAAAAGTAGAAGAATGTAGCGTTAGCGATAAGGTTTGCCAAGAAAATATAACCCGCCCCAATCTTGGGATTATACAATTTGTTAGCAAGCGGTTGTAGCGATGTTAAATAATCTCCTTCTGATATTTTTTTGAGAATTAGCAAAAAGAAAACATTTAGGGAAACATTGATTAAGATGTTGATAATCTTGGCTGTAACGAATCTTCTTGTTTGCTTTTCGAGTCTTAAACGGGCAAAAGGAATCGCCGTAATTGCATCAATTGCAATGATTAAAGCAAGCCAAATGAGAAAAGTCTCTTTGTTAGGATAACCTAAATATCCAACAATAGATGATGAGAAAATTATCAGGATTCCTGAAAAAATAACGCTACTGATGATGATAGCAGATTGAATAATATTGTAGTATTTTGCCTTATTTTCGGGAGCAAAACGGAAGAAAGCCGTTTCCATTCCGTAGGTATAAATGATGTTAGCCACGGCCACGTAACTGTACAATTTAACGTTAATTCCTAATTCACCAGGCATAAAAGCCGCTGTGTGTATAAAAACCAAAAGGAAATTCAGAGAACGACCCAAAATGGTACTAATTCCGTAAGAGGCGGTTTCGCTGGCTAATTTTTTAAGAACACTCATATTTTTCTACGGTACACGGTGAAAGGTAAATGGTGAACGAGTTTAATCACCTATCATATTCAATTTCGGGAATCGTCCAATTCCTTCAGCAAAGATAGACCAAAATCCCAATTCCCTAAATTTGAATCACCGTTAATATGTCCTGAATTATTGAGAACGACTAATTTACTGTCCCAATTTTGGGCAAAAAAAGCTGCTCGTTCAAGAGAAACATAAAAATCGTCATCTGAAGTAACCGTGATAGTTTTGAAGGGTAGAGGGGTGGTTGGCATTGGCGTAAAACCTATTGTGCCGCTTGGGTAAGAATCGGCTTCAGTATCGCTTGGAGCAACTAATAATGCTCCTTTGATGGGTGTTTTATATTTTTCTGCCCAATAGCCAATGGTCGAACAAGCCAAACTATGTCCCACCAAAATGACGTTTTCTGCACCAATTTCTTGAATTTTTTCTTCAATATTTTTTATCCAATCTTCGCAAACTGGCGTTTCCCAATCGACTTGATTAACCCTAATAAATGATGGATATAGTGATTCCCAAGCCGTTTGCCAGTGTTTTTCACTCGAATTACCAAGTCCAGGGAGGATAAGAATTTTTGAGTTGAATATGAACATAGTTTTTGAGCAAATATACTCAGTTTGTTTTGTAAGTATTTACTACTAAATTTGTAAACGATTTCACAAATTTAGTGATTGACTTGTGAATTTAACAGAGCAAAGTGATTAAACGCCCCCAAATTCGTTTAATCACTTTTTTATTTTAATCGCTACAAAAGAAGAACCCTAATTACAGAAATTCATCAGTTAAATGATAAACTTTTGTAATTAGGGTTCTTTTCGTTTCAACTTAGTCCGGGTTTGAACCCTGACAACGTTAAGGCTTTAACTCTACACCACAAAATGCTTCAATTCAATAAGATTTTGCGGTAAAGGTGTTAAGTTCCAATCTTGATGAATCGACAATGCTGCTCCCAAAGACGTAGCCTGAGCCACAGAAGCCGCATAAACTTCCATTTCGGGAAAAGCTTTGGCTAACAAATTCATAAAAATTTCATTTTTTCCAAAACCACCATCCACAAATAATTTATTGACAGGGGCATTATGCAAAACCAATTCTGTTGAAAGCAATTGTTGAGAAACAATATCCAAAATCAATTGATGATAGGCTTCTTCGTAAGTTTCAAAAACGCTCAAATCACGTTGCCCAAACAACGATTCTTGCATGGGGGGGCGTCTCGCACCTCTAAGTGATTCTCCTGTATTCAGATTTTCATGTTGTAATTTTTCAATAAGCTCAACCTGATATTTTACTGTTTTAAAGTAATCATTCGGTTTCTGAAAATGCGTTGCTAATCGCTTCGTTTGTTGCTCGTGTTCGTTGCCTGCAAACAAACGTGAAGCCTTTACAGGTTTGCCTGTGTATTGCATATAGGCAAGACAATCATACTGTAATTCCTCTGTGGTAAGTGGAATATGATTGAATGGGTTTAGGCTAATGCACCAAGTTCCCGTAGAAATCAAAACAAAAGGTTCTTTGAAAGTTTCTAAATACGGAATTAATGCCGAAGAACTATCATGCAAGCCTGTTCCAATTCTGAGTGATGGATAAGTAGAGGTAACAAAAGATTCATTTTGAAAATTAATAGGAGCTAATTTCTCCAAAATCGCTTCTTTTTCAAGCCATTCATGGTATTGATTTTTTTCAAAATTCCACAAATTAGTATGACAACCAATACTGGTAATATCGCTAAAATATTCGCCCGTAAAAAGGAAATGTAAAAACTGTGGTAAATGCAAAGAATGGTGAATTTGAGCAAATAAAGCTGGTTTTTCGTATTTCAAACGATATAAAACCATGCCTGAATTTAGATTGCCCAAAACTGGGGAAGCTGTTTGTTGTGCAAAGCGTAATTCTCCACCATAAGTATCGTAAAACTGCTTTTGGAGCGTTTCAGAATATGGTTTTAAGTAATTATAAAGTGGAGAAATGACTTCGCCTGTTAAATTGAGATGCACAAAACTTGCCCCATAAGTCGAGAAATTGAGTGCTTTAATTTCGTATTCTTCAAGTTTTGAAACCTCCTCAAATGAAGAAGTAACCCAAGATTTCAACAAATCGACATCTTCACAAGCGTCGCCGTCTTCATCTTGGGTTTCAGAAAATTGCATTGATTTCTCAAAAACTATCTCGTAGTTTTCGTTGAAAAAGAATAACTTTTTATTTGTTTTGCCAATGTCAAAAATGGCACACACAGGAATTTTCATTTTGTAATTAATAGAATTCTATAATCCCGTAGCCACCGTTTTGAAGCCTCTTTCTCCAATTAAATTTTCTCTAACCTTCAGATTTCTAAATACTTGAATTGGATTAATTGCGCCACCTGCACGAAGACTTGCTTCTGAAACTAAAGCCCGAACATCGGTACGGAAAGCGTTTTGTAAAATCTCTTGGCAACGAACAGTATCGTTTTCATTTTGAGCAATTTCTAAGGCTTTTCTATCAACCGAAAGAGCTTGTGCATACGCCATCATGATTGCTTCTACTGATTGTAAAAGGTCTTCTAATGGGTCTTTTACGTTGTGGGATGCGTCAATCATCCAGCCTAAATCTTTAGCATGATTCATATTTCTTGCATCCATTCCTTCCACTAACTCGTTGAAAATCAAGAATAATTGGTAAGGTTTTAATGCACCTGCCGTCAAATCATCATCGCCATATTTCGAGTCATTGAAGTGGAAACCACCTAATTTACCTTCCATCAACAACAAAGAAACGATTTGTTCGATATTGGCATTTGGTAAATGGTGTCCTAAATCAACCAAAGTATAAGCTTTTTCGCCTAATTTGCTTGCGTATAAAAGTGATTGTCCCCAGTCGCCAACGGTTGTTGAATAAAAATTAGGTTCAGCACATTTATATTCAACAAACATTTTCCAATTTGACGGTAATGCCGCATAAATTTCTTGTAAACCTTCCAAGGTATTTTGGAATGCTTTTCTGAAATTTAATTGACCTGGAAAACAAGAACCATCTGATAACCAAACCGTTAATGATTCTGAGCCTAATTCAATACCGTGCTTGATTACTTCAATGTTGTGGTCAACCGCTTGTTTACGGATGGCTTTATTAACATTTTGTAATGAACCGAATTTATAACTTAGCGCTTGATTTGCTTGGTCTTGAAATGTGTTTGAGTTTACGGCATCAAACTTCAAACCGTGTTGAGCCGCAAGCGTTTTTATAGCGTTGGCATCGGTTGGTATATCCCAAGGAATGTGCAAAGAAATTGCTCCTGATGATTGGTTTAAAGCATGAAGAAGTCCAACATCTTCAATTTTTTCTTCCAATGAACGAGGCTCTCCACCACCTGGGAAACGACCAAAACGTGTTCCGCCCGTACCCAAAGCCCATGAAGGAATGGCAATTTGAAAATCTACTAATTGTTGGATAATCTCCTCACTATTAGCAATTTCAGAAGTGCTGAAATCTAATTTACGTTGGTGAGCTTTTAGATTATCGTCGTTATATTGTTCTATAAATGATTTTGAGATTTGCATTTTTTTGTTAGTTTTTAGCCGAAAGCTGATAGCTGACAGCCAACGTTTAAGCTAAATAAAATACCTCTTTTAATGGAATACTCACGGGTGAATTATCAGGATTTGCATCCATGATGTCGCCCATGTATGCCCACCAACGTTGCATGACTGGATGCCTGGGTAGTTCGTCCAAAGCAGTAGGGTTTTCGATGGTTAGTACACCAAATAGAGCATAAGTTTCTTCGTCTAAAAAGATAGAATAATCTTCAACACCTGTGGTTTTTAGCAATTCTGCGAGTTCTGGCCACAATTCATCATGCCGACGTTTATACTCGTTTGCCTGACCTCGGTGGAGTTGCATTTTAAAGGATACTTTGGGCATGATTTTTTTATTTTTGCGTAAAATAATGGAAGATAGAAATTGAGGATTTAACGAACGTCGGCGAGCAGTTCCACTGCGGGTTAAACCTCGTCGACGTTAATAATCTTTAAAATCGGCGTTCCATATTTGGATATTTTATCTTACAAAAGCCATCGCTACACCACCATCAACGTTCAATACATTTCCCGTTGATTTGCTCAAAAGTCCACCCACGAAGGCGAAACAAGCATTGGCAATATCATCTGGTAAAATAGCTTCGTTCAACAATGTTCTTTTAGCATAATACGCTGGTAATTCTTCAACCGTAATTCCGTAAGCCTTCGCACGACCTTCAGCCCATCCACCTGCCCAAATATTTGAGTCAGCAATTACAGCATCTGGATTCACTACGTTTACTCTGATTTTATCACCTCCCAATTCGGCCGCATTCAATCTTGAAAGATGCAATTGAGCTGCTTTTGCCGAACCATAACCTGCGTTATTGGGACCAGAAACCAAAGCATTTTTACTCACAATATTCACAATATCACCGCCAAAACCTTGTTTACGCATCACCTCAACGGCTGCTTGCGTTACAAAAAATTGTCCTTTTACTAAAATATCGTACAATTTATCCCAATCCTCAATCGTATGACTTTCGATTGGTTTTGAGGTACTAATTCCTGCATTATTTACCACAATGTCCACGCCACCAAATGCTAAAGCCGCTGCCGACATGGCATCCGTAATACTTTGTCCGTTGGTTACATTTAATAAAGTGGTTGCTACCGAATCTTTACCGAATTTCTTAACAAATTCTTCTTTGGCAGTGGCCAAACGTTCTTCATTAATATCATTCAAAATCACACAAGCACCTTCTTCAGCAAATTTCTTAGCGATTGCTTTTCCAATGCCACCCGCTGAACCCGTAACCATAGCTACTCGTCCAGAAAGGGCTTTTGGTTTAGGCATACGAGACAATTTTGCTTCTTCCAACAACCAATATTCAATATCAAAAGCCTCTTGACGTGGCAATGCAGTGTATTCAGAAATGGCTTCAGCTCCTTTCATTACATTGATGGCGTTAATGTAATATTCAGAAGCCAAACGTGCCATTGTCTTATCCTTGGCAAACGTAAACATACCAACGCCTGGGAATAAAATCACCACAGGGTTTGGGTCACGCATCGCAGGAGAATTCGGTTTTTTACAAGCCTCATAATAAGCCTTATAGCCTTCTCTGTATTCAGCAAAAACGCTATCTAAGTACGCTGAATCTTCAACTTTGGCTGGGTCTAAAACCAAAGGAGCAATTTTTGTACGTAAGAAGTGGTCAGGACAAGAGGTTCCGAGGGGAGCAAGTTTGTCTAAATCGTTAGAATTGATGAATTCCAAAACACGAGCATCATCCGTAAAGTGGCCAATCATTTTACGTTCTGATGAACAATATCCTCTTAAAATTGGCGCAATTTTAGCGGCTTTATCTTTTCTGTCTTCCGAAGAAAGCGACTCGATTTTTTGTCCTCCGAAAACATTTTTATAATTTGATTCTAAATATTCGGCACACTTTTCAATCACATCCAGCGTATTCACGTAGCTTTCATAAGCGGTATCACCCCAAGTAAAAAGTCCGTGCGAACCTAACATAATTCCTTTCAATTTGATGCCTTTTGCGGCAGCTTCGTTTAGGCAAGTACGCAATTGTAAACCTAAATCAAAACCTGGACGTTGCCAGCCTACCCAACCAATTTCACCGTTGAATAATTCTTCAGTAATTTTCGCTCCGTCTTTTGCTGCGGCAAGTGAAATGGCTGCATCAGGATGCAAATGGTCAATGTGTTTGAAAGGTAAAAAACCGTGTAAAGGTGTATCAATCGAAGGAGCTTTTGAGGCTAAATCAAAGATGCAATGATTGAATAATTCCACCATTTTATCTTCCGTTTCGATGCCATCATAGACATTTTCGAGTGCCAATAAACGCTCCATATATAAAGCTGCACAACCCGATTTTGTCAAAGTTCCGATGTCACCACCAGAGCCTTTTATCCACATAACTTCCACATCTTTACCTGTGAGTGGGTCATTATCGGTGATTTTAACAGAAGTGTTACCTCCGCCATAATTGGTCAATCTTAAATCTGCCCCCAAGAGATTTGAACGGTAGATGAATAAATCAACATCATTAGTGATTTGTGCTGCTTTGGCTTCGTCCCAAAGATATGATACGTGTTTATAAGTTTTCATAAGAAATTTAGTATTAAAACGATGCAAAACTAAAATTACCCCGTAGGCAAACCGTCCTGTACTATCATGTTGAACTGTGGGATATTAGGGAGATTTGCTCAATTTGAAAAAATAGTAATTCTATTGCTTGTATTAAGATAAATTTGCGGGCGGTTTTGCGTAATTCTCTATAAAATCTTACCTTGTGTTCAAACACAATTAAACCATGAAAAAAGGACTTTTTATTTTATTAATGATGCTTTGTTCCCAGACTAAAGCTCAGCAAATTTTTGTGAATGGACAAAATTTAGCAACGCTTAAAAACGTCAATTATCTCACGATTAAAGCTCAAAAAACTTGGATGGCAACTCGGTTGTCGGCTTTTTTAGATTACGGACAGGGAACTTCTGAGCGTGAGCAGGAAATGACCGATGTCAATAAGAAATCAATGTTTTTTAAGAGTAGAGTTGATATTTTCAACCTTCTTGACCGCAATGGGTGGGAATTAGTAGATAATTATGAGGAGACAAAAGATGGGAAAACGTATGTTTTACATATTTTTCGGAGGAAGAAGTAATTTATTAGAGAAATAGATGATGGAGAATAGATTTTAGATGATAGAGTTATGAACGAATCTCTTCATCTACTCTCTAAAATCTAACCTCTATTCTCTGTCATCTAAATAAACTACTTCCGCTTAAACTCCACTTCCCCCGCATTCGGAAACGTCGCAATTATTTTATCAATATCTCCTTTTAAATTTGTCTGAAAATTAAAAGTTACGCCTTCCAATAAATCCGTTCCTTCAAAAAAATCATAGTGGAAATGCTGCAAATCAATTTGACGATTGTGGTAAACTGCTCTTAGTCCTCGGTCAGTCTTAAAAACCTGAAATGTACCATAAGCAGGGTGTTGGAAAATACCCGTATAAAAATCAATCGGGTGTGACATCATCGCCGCCATTTTGCGGTTAGCATTATGTTCTTTTTTCTGCTTTTCTTCTTCAAATTTAGCGTCATTTTGCTCCTTATGATAGCGACTGTTCCAGCCTATCGTATTCAATGCCAATAGATTATCTGAAATGTAATTTGTAACGATATTCACAAAATAATAATCAGCCGCACTGGTATTGGTTGTAATGAAAACGCCAAAATTATTATTCGGAAAAACGGTTATTTGTGAGCGAAAACCTTCAATCGATCCATTGTGTTGTCGGCGTTGATTTCCTCGGTAAACATTCATATTCCAACCCATTCCGTAAGATGAAAATCCTAATTCTGGATATTTGGCTTCGGTTGGGAAAACCACTTGAATTGGCGTATGATTTTCATGAAGATTTTTTTCGGAAACAATTTGTTTTCCGTTAAGTTTTCCATTTTGTAATTGCATCAAAAGCCAATTTGTCATATCCACCGCATTAGATTTCACCGAACCCGCCGAACCAATGGCATCTACATTACTGCCAAAACCCGCTTCAACCAATTGTTCATTTTCCAATTTATAAGACATCGCATAGTCGGTACTTCTAAACATTTCTGGATAAGTCAAAACGGTACTTTTCATATCCAAAGGAGTCAATATTCTTTCCTTCACAAATTCTTCCCAAGTTTTACCCGAAATTCTTTCAACCAATACACCCGCTACCATATACATAAGGTTATTGTATTGATATTGAGCGTACAAAGGTTTAGAAGGTTTGAGATATTTCAGATTCTCAAAAATCGTTTTACGGTCATTATTGGCAAAAAGCCAAACAAAATCATGGCGTGGCAAACCCGTGCGATGCGAGAGAATATCCCGTGCCGTTACTGTTTTAGTTGCTTCGTCATCGTACAACTGAAAATCAGGCATATAATCTTTGATGGGTTTATTCCAATCTAATTTTCCTTCATCTGCTAAAATTGCCAAAGCAGTTGCCGTAAAAGATTTAGTACACGAAGCAATGGGAAATAACGTATTGACGGTATTAGGGAGATTTTTTAGGGTATTTTTCAGTCCATAAGCCGAAGAAAAGTACGGTTTTCCGTCTTTTACGATGGTAATGGAAGTTGCTGGAATTTTCCATTCGGCCATTGTTTGCAAGACAAAAGCATTGATATTATTGAGCGTATCGGCTTGAGTAGGTGTTCCTTTTCGTTGAGCAAAATTAATATTGAATGAAAGTGAGAAAAAGGTGAAAATCAGTAGTTTTAATTTCATCTAAAATTATTGTTATGGGTTTAATAATAGCTTTTACAAGATACAATTTTGTGAACAAAGAGTTCTAAAACCTGACAATATTTAGTTTTGTCTCGTAGAAAATAGGCATTCTAAAGTATCTCTGTGATACAAAGGTAATTTAACAAGCACGATTTAGTAAAATTCTTTCTTGAAAACCTACAAAACATACGAAATATTTGACGATTATCTTTTACTTTTGAACAAACGAAATTTAACATCAATTCAACAAAAAATATGAATCGTAGAGAAGCCGTACAACGAGTTGCCCTGATGATGGGAGGTGTACTCGCAGCCCCACTAATGGCGGGCGTAATGGGGCAAATAACCAATAGGGGTGCAAGTGTGGTTATCACCGCCGACCAAGAAGCATTTTTGGCGGAGGTTGCCGATATTATTATTCCAACGACGGATACGCCAGGAGCAAAAGCAGCGGGCGTTGAGAAATTTATCGTGCGTGTCATGCGTGATTGTTACAAAAAGGAAGACCAAGATAAATTTTATGCAGGTTTGGCAAAATTAGATGCTGATAGCCAAGCGAAATTTGGAAAAGGTTTCGTAGAATTAGACCTTGCTCAGAAAAATGAAATGGTAAAATTATCAACGGTTAATGACAAACCTTTCTTCCAACGAATGAAAGAATTGACCGTTACGGGATATTTTACTTCGGAAATCGGAGCAACAAAAGCTTTGGCATATTTACCAATTCCTGGGAAGTTTGAAGGTTGTATTCCTTTGAAAGCTGGACAAAAAGCGTGGGCTTTATAAATTAATGATGAATTATGAGTGATGAATTATTATTTGCCTCATTATTGGCGAAACTTATAATACACTTTAGAAAAAACTCATCATTCATAACTTATAATTCATAACTTAGAAAATAATGAACTTAAATATAGATGCCGTAAAGGCAATGACTTATGATGCCATCGTGATTGGCTCAGGTATATCAGGTGGTTTTGCTGCCAAAGAATTAACTGAAAAGGGTTTACGAGTTTTGATGCTTGAAAAAGGCAAGCAACTCGAACACGTAACAGGCTATGAAAACGCCATGAAAGACCCTTGGGAAATGAAATACAATGGTCGCTTGACGATTGAACAAAAAGAATCTCATCCAAAATTAGCCCGTGATTATCCGTACAACGAAATGACGGAAAAATACTGGATGAACGATTCGGATTCATTATACAAAGAAGAAAAACGTTTTGACTGGTATCGTCCGAATATTGTAGGTGGAAAATCTATCATGTGGGGTCGTCAATCGTATCGTTTAAGTGATATTGACTTTGAAGCCAATGCCAAAGACGGAATAGCTATTGACTGGCCAATTCGTTATAAAGATGTTGCTCCTTGGTATTCTTACGTAGAGAAAATTGTGGGTATTTCGGGCGAAAAATTGGGATTAGCTCAATTACCTGATGGTGAATTTTTGCCACCAATGGAAATGTACTGCGTAGAGAAAGAAGTAAAGCAAAGACTTGAAAAGAATTTCCCAGGAAGAAATATGACGATGGGACGAGTTGCCAATCTTTCGGCTGCCCAAAAAGCTCAAACAGATGTTGGTCGTGGAGCTTGTCAATACCGCAATAAGTGTTCATTAGGGTGTCCTTTTGGAGCGTATTTTAGTACACAATCTTGTACTTTACCTTATGCTGCAAAAACGGGAAGGTTGACACTCAGACCTGATTCGGTAGTAACTGAAATCATGTACGACGAGAAAAAACAGAAAGCTACGGGTGTGCGAGTGCGTGATGCCGTAACCATGCAAGACCGTGAATATTTTGCTAAAATTATCTTCGTTTGTGGTAGTTCATTGGGCTCAACGGCTTTGATGTTGAATTCAACTTCTCACCGTTTCCCGAACGGAATGGGGAATGATTCTGAGCAATTAGGACACAATTTGATGGATCATCATTTCCGTACAGGGGCATCTGGTACATGGGAAGGAGATTTGGATAAATATTACTCAGGACGACGTGCCAACGGGATTTACGTGCCACGTTACCGTAATATTGGTACGGATAAACGTGATTATATCCGTGGATTTGGGTATCAAGGTGGAGGTAGTCGTCAGGGCTGGCAACGCAACATTGCCGAATTGAGTTTTGGGGCAGATTACAAAAATGAAGTAACGCAACCAGGTGCTTGGACGATGGGTTTTGGTGGTTTTGGTGAAACATTGCCATACTACGAAAACAGAATGTTCCTTCACAAAACCGAAAAAGACAAATGGGGAATGCCATTGGTAGTTTTTGATGCAGAATTGAAAGAGAACGAAAAGAAAATGCGTATTGACATGATGAATGATGCCAAGGAAATGTTGGAATCTTCAGGGGTGAAAAACGTGAGAGCGTATGATAATGGTTCGTATTTAGGCATGGCAATTCACGAAATGGGAACTGCCCGCATGGGACGTGACCCTAAAACGTCAGTCTTGAATGCTCACAACCAAGTACACGCCGTGAAAAACGTATTTATGACCGATGGTGCTTGTATGACTTCGGCATCATGCGTAAACCCATCATTAACTTACATGGCATTGACGGCTCGTGCCGCAGATTTTGCGGTGAAGGAAATGAAGAAACAGAATTTGTAAGATTTTTTGGAATTGAAAAGCCCCTTAGATTTGGTTCTGAGGGGCTTTTTTGTGGATTTATTTCCCCCCAGTTATTGTCTGCGTCTCCACTTATAATTTCATAAATTAAATTTAGCATGGTCGTTTATGAAGACACAGACAATAAAAATCCCCTCAAAAATAAATCTGAGGGGATTTTTATGCAATTTATTGACAATCAAACTAAAATATTATTCCTAATTCTTCTTAGCAGTAACATCTTTTTTGATTTGGAAATCTGGATGTCCGCATTGCCACATTACGAAGGAATATTGGTCGGCAAAATTTGCCCATGTTACTTCTCTGTCTTCCGTAAAATGTCCATTTTCGTAGTTTACTTTCATCAAAACAGGTTTGCCCGATGCCGTTGAGTTTTGCATGGCTGCCGCAAATTTACCGGGTTGCCAAGCCACTACCCGTGAATCGTTCCAACCTCCTACGCAAATGACGGCTGGGTATTTCACCCCTTCTTTCACATGGTGCATTCCGTCCATTTCGTAGAGTGCTTTACATTCTACGCTATCTTTCACCGTGCCAAATTCAGGAATATTCACGGGGCCATTGGAAGAAAACTCACCTCGCATGGTGTTGGCACAACCTACATTACAAATAGCAGCGGCAAATAAATCGGGTCTTTCAGTGATTGACCTCGAAATCAAAATTCCTCCCGCACTCGTACCCGTACCACCTAATTTTGAAGCATTGGTAAAACCTTGGGCAATTAGGTATTCGGCACAACTAATAAAATCTTTCCAAGTATTGGGTTTGGTGGTTTTATAGCCCGCTTTGTACCAATTCTCCCCTTTTTCACTACCGCCACGCACGTGCGGAATGGCAATTACTGCTCCTTTTACTGCCAAAGAATTTAAACGTGTACTAAAATAAGGAGCCATACTGATGCCATACGCTCCGTAACTATCCATCAAACAAACATTTGAGCCGTCTTTTTTAATGCCTTTTTTATAAATAATAGATAGCGGTATCATTACGCCGTCGTGCCCTTTCACTTCTACTTCCTCCACAACTAAATTTTTGTATTCGTCTGGAAAAATAGAAGGTTTGTTGTAAGGACTGGCAATAAATTGTTCCGTTTCAGCATTGTATGAAAATTCGGTGAACGGCTTGTTCCACGAGGTAATATCTACCAAAAATTCATTGGTTTTGGTATCAATACACATGGGAGCTGCTGAACCACTAAATGGTAATTTTACTTCGGTGGTAGCTTCGGTTTTTAGATTGTATTTATAAAAATGATTATTTATACCGTCGCTATAATTTAATAATAAATAGTCTTTACTACGGGTGAAAGATTCGAGTGTCATGGATTTTTCGGGAGCAATTACTTTGGCATTTGCCCAATCAGGATTTTTCAAATCAGTCGAAATAAGTTTGTAATTTTTGGCATCTTTATAAGTAATTCCGAATACTTTATCATCCGCAATATCCAGACTACGTACCAATTTGTCGGCTGGTGTGCAGAGCGTTTTCCATTGAATTTTCCCCGAATTGAACTGACTAAATGGAGCATAAAACATTTTTATTTCATTCTGAACGGTGCCTTCGCCACCAAATACATAATTTTTAGAATCTTTTGATAAAAATAGATATGGGTACGATTTGGCTTCAATTCCCAAAGATGGATAAGTTTCATTGCTAAAAAAATCAATATCAGCTTTTGCTTCAGTCCCCAATTTATGAAGTTTTGCTTTGGGATTTAAACGACCGTTGGGGTCGGTATTATCCACTGATTTTATCCACATATACATAAATGCAGTATTGTCGAAAGTCCAGCCCATTACTCCACTTGTTCCAGTAATTACATCAGGTAGAAATTTCTTGGTATCCACGTCCATGACTTGCAAAGTGGATATTTCAGCACCGTTTTCGGCATATCCAATTAGCAGTTTTTTGCCATCATAACTTGGAGTGATGTTTTCTACGGACAGTGTTTTTCCAGCCATAAAAGTCAGTGGGTCGAAGAGCAATTGGTCGGCTCCATTCACACTTTCACGATAATAAACCTTACTTACTTTTTCACCGGGCATTCTTTTCTTGAAGAAAATTCGACCGCCTTCTTTCACGATTGGGTAATAAGACGGTGGTTGTAATTTATCTAATTTTCGCCATTCTGCAATCAATTCATCCCTGCCCGAAATGGTATTCATGGTGGCATTGGTCAAGTCGGCTTGTTGTTTAAACCACGATGTAACCTGTGGGTCTTTCATGTCTTCGAGCCAACGATAATTATCTTTGTATGTAACGCCCCAATACGTATCGGAAACTTCTATTTTTTTAGAAGCGGGGTACTTTAATTGAGCAAAAATATTTGTACTAAACTGTAAAATTAGAAGAGGTAAAAATATCTTTTTCATGGCTTTATTTTTTTAAATTAATATTGTAACAAAATCATACTGTAAAAGTAAATATAACTAATTGATAATGAAATAAGTAGCTTTAATGATTAACAAAGTACGTTTGCAAAATTAGCTTACCAGATAATACGATAGGGTACCAAATAATAGATATTACAAATAATGGTCAAAAGTTTATTGAAGGGATTTTGAGCGTGTACAAAGATATTTCCATTGTTATCAATAAAGACAAGAATAAGCCAGACCACAATTAAAAAACAAATCCAACCCATTTAATATCCATCAAAAATTAAGTAAGTTATATTCATAATGTGCTTAATAATCGTAAGGACTTATTAATCTCTTCAACCCACAATCTCCAAATTCAATAATGAACAAAAACATTGTTATTTTAACGTATTTGCTAACTTTTTCTTGGCAAATAATGGCTCAAAAATCTGCTCAAAATACTTTTCCAGATGGTACTAAAATTCCCGCTTGGTTTTCGGATACTTCTAAAATTCAGTTGAAACAATTAGGCAAACAATTTGTCATTACGCAGTTTGGGGCGGTGAATGATAGTACGCTCGTGCAAACGGAGGCAATTCAAAAAACGATTGATGAAGCCGCTAAACGAGGTGGAGGCGTAATCATAATTCCCAGAGGTACATTTATGAGCGGAGCTTTATTTTTTAAACCCAAAACCCATCTTTATGTATCAGAAGGGGCGGTTTTGAAGGGTTCTGATAATATTGCGGATTACCCAAAAATGCCTTCACGCATGGAAGGACAAAGTTTGGATTATTTCACGGCTTTGGTGAATGCGTACCGAGTGGATGGTTTTACAATTTCGGGAAAAGGTACCATTGATGGCAACGGACTGCATTATTGGGAAGCCTTTTGGGCGAGACGTAAAGAAAACCCGAATTGTACAAATTTGGAAGTTTCTCGTCCACGCTTAGTGTTTATTTGGGGCTGTAAAAATGTGCAAGTACAAGACGTGAAATTGCATAATTCGGGTTTTTGGACAAGCCATTATTACCAATGTCAGAACGTAAAAATTTTGAATGTGCATATTTATTCGCCCTACCAACCCGTGAAAGCCCCAAGTACCGATGCCATCGACTTGGATGTTTGCTCGAATGTCTTGATAAAAGGTTGCTATATGTCGGTAAATGATGATGCTATTGCCTTGAAAGGAGGAAAAGGGCCTTACGCCGATAAAGTACCAAACAACGGCGAAAACACTAATATCATCATCGAAAACTGTGAATTTGGTTTCTGTCACTCGGCTCTTACTTGTGGGAGTGAAGCCATTCACAATAAAAATATCGTAATGCGAAATTGTTATGTCAATGAAGCGAGCAGAGTTTTGTGGTTAAAAATGCGTCCAGATACACCTCAATTGTACGAATTTATTAGTGTAGAAAATATCAAAGGACAAGCAAAAAGTATGATTTATGTAAAACCTTGGACGCAATTTTTTGACTTGCAAGGACGTAAAGATGCCCCAGTTTCATACTGCAATCATATTAGTCTAAAGAATATTGACCTCAATTGCGATGTTTTCTTTGACGTGGCCGTTTCAAAGCAAAGCGTATTATCAAATTTTAACTTCGATAATCTAAACATCGAAACCAGAAATGGAAAAATCGACAAAAGTGTTGTGAATGGATTTAGCTTGAAGAAAGTAAAAATTAACAAGGCTTTGGTGGAATAGTATTTAGTATTGTTTTCACAGAACAAAAAATCCCTCAGATCTATTTCTGAGGGATTTTTTGTTTTTGGGCTTTAATTAATGTGAATCAATAGGTAACTAATTCTAAATTTCTACAAGATTGGATGCTAACATTGTAAGAAAATAATGGTAAGGATTGTAGTCAAAGCTAATTTTTCCATTTTGTGGTCAAATCAATATCAGCTCAAATGTAATAACCCACGACAATTGCGGTAATTAGTGAAATTGTCGATCTAACCTTTAGTGTTTCCGAGTTTAATATGGTTAATTTATTTGAAGAAGAAATAGTTAAAACTTAATAAATTATGTGGTGGATTTACGCTTTATTGTCAGCTTTGTTTGCATCCTTAACGGCTATTTTTGCTAAAATTGGCATCACTGGCGTTAATTCAAATTTGGCAACGGCCATTCGCACGATTATTATTTTGATTGTGGCTTGGGGAATTGTTTTGGCAAAGGGCGAAGAAAAAGGGATTGCTTCTTTATCGAAACAAAATCTAATATTCTTAATTATTTCGGGTGTGGCGACTGGTTTGTCGTGGATATTTTATTTTAAGGCTCTGCAAATAGGTAAAGTCTCGCAGGTTGCTCCCGTAGATAAGTTAAGTGTCGCTTTAACCATTATTTTATCCGTGTTATTTTTGGGAGAAGAGTTAACGATTAAAACTGTAATGGGAGCTTTACTAATCATTGCGGGAACGGTAGTGTTAATTTTTTAATTACCTAAATTTCTCAAGCATCATTTTCTTAAATCTTTAAATATAAACAAATGAAAATCAAAAAGATAGCTTTATTTATCGCCTTATTGTTGGGAATTGCTTTTACTGATTTTGCCCAAAATATTAATCCAAATTTCAGTTTTATCAAGAAAATTAGCTTGGAAGGTTCGCCAAGATGGGACTATTTAACGATGGATGGCGACCGATTATTTGTATCAAATTTTGACCGTGTACATGTCATAGATTTGAAAACCGATACGCCCATTAGCAGTTTTACGGGCCTGAAAGGTGTTCATGGCATTACGTTGGCAAAAAACGTAGCGAAAGGATATATCTCGAATGGAACAGATAGCACAGTTACGGTTTTTGATTATAAAACGCTCAAAGTTTTAAAGACGATTCAAATAACGGGTAAAAAAGCCGATGCGATTTTGTACGATAAATTTTCGGGTCGAGTTTTTGTTTATTGTAACGGAAGCAATCATGCCGTGGTTATTGATGCTAAAACCGATGAAGTTATCAAAAATATCGTCATTGGTGATGCTCCAGAATTTGCGGTGGTCAACGGAAAAGGTTCTATTTTTAATAATCTTGAAGACAGCAACGAAATCGTTGAAGTAGATACCAAAACCTTAAACGTCAAAAATAAATATTCCCTCAAATCTAATGAAACACCTACGGGTTTAGCAATTGATGTGGCAAATAATCGTCTATTTTCAGTTTGCAGAAAAAGCAAAACCCTTGTCGTAATGAACGCTAAAAATGGTGAAATCGTGAGTACGTTACCCATTGGTGAAGGCGTTGATGGAGTAACTTTTGACATAGAAAAACATTTAATTATTTCTTCCAATGGTGATGGCACAGCTACCGTAGTTCATCAAGATTCTCCCGATAAATATACGGTTGTACAAACGCTTACGACTGAACGTCGTCAACGTACAATCACGCATAATCCCAAAACTCACCAAATTTATATAAGTGGTGCTTCTTATGAAACCGATGGAAAAACGCCCATTCCCAATTCATTTGGCGTTTATGTGTATGGATTGAAATAATTAGAAACCGTTTTAAAATAAATTCGAAGGGGCGAGTTTACCCAGGGTCAATTAACCTTTTCCCTATTTTTTAAGTCTCGAAAAATAGGGAAAAGTATCCATTCAAATACTGAGAATGTTACTCATCTTCCATGACCATGTCCTCTTCCTGACCTTCCGTGTCCTTTACCAATATTAAAAATTCCTCCAGAATCGGTTCTTTGTACGCCAAATCGTAAATATAATCCGTAAAATACCCGGGAATTATCGACCGTTTCAGAAGTATAATCATAATAGCCAGAGACTAATCCTAATCCCCAATTTTTACCTAATTGAGCAAATATCGTGTATGAAAGTTCAAACATAATACTGGCATTATTATCGAAAAGTTTGCCGACTCCAATGGTCATTTCGTTCGCAAAAATTCCGTAATTACAAACATCCATTGTCACTTTCGCTTCGGTAAATAAGGTGCTATCTGGACGAAGAGATGACCTTCCCACGGCTAAACCAAGGTCAATTACTCGAAATGATTTTCCAATTTCAAGGTATTGAGGAATTCGGTCAGCGTACTTGCCAGTTATTCCTGTATATACCGCAATGGGCATTGCTCTGATATACCACGGAGCCGTTTTGAAAGTCAGTCCGAGTTTGGTTGAATCCGTTATTTCTTGAGCAAACGTTGATTGGGTAAGTAGGACAACGCTAAAAAATAAAATAGATAAAGGTTTTTTCATGTTTTTAGATAATTAACGTTGTCATAAATATCAAAACTAACTGTAAAATTATTCTACTTCATTGTTACTCGGTGGTACTTTTTTAGCTTTCTCTAACCACAAATAAAGCGGTGGAAGAAGAATGGGTGCAAAAATTAAAGTACTCGTTAAGCCGCCAATAATAACCGTAGCCAATGGGCGTTGCACGTCAGAGCCAATCCCCGATGAAATAGCCGCAGGAACCAGTCCAACAATGGCAACTACCAAGATTGAAAGTAAGGCTCGTAGTTGTTCTTTAGAAGCAATCAATACATTTTGTAGCAAGTCTCTTTCTCCAAGTCCTTTGCCTCGATTAATGGCAGAAACCAATAACACACCCGCCATGACTGAAATACCAAATATACTAACAAAACCTACCCCCGCTGAAACGTTAAAATAATATCCTCGCATTAACAGAGCAATAATTCCTCCGCCCAAAGCAAATAATATACAGCTCATGGTTACTAAAGTATTCGGTAAGTTTTTGAACAACATAAATAAAAAAATGAACACTAAAAGAATCGTTAGTGGAATGGTAAAAGCTAATTGTTTTCCTGCTCGTTCTAAGTTTTCGTATTGACCGCCATAAATGATATTATAGCCTTTCGGAACGTGAATTTGAGCATCAATTTTAGCTTGTAATTCTTTGACAAATCCACCTTGATCACGTCCTTTTATATTCGTCCGAACGGTTGCCATTCTTTTACTGCCGTACCGATAAATATTGGTTTGTCCTTCCACAAAATGAATTTCAGCCAGTTGGTTCATTGGAATTAAAGCCCCATTGGCTGATGGCACCAATATTTCTTTGATAGCATCAATAGAATTACGGTATTGCGGTAAAAAACGAACCACAATATCATAACGCTTGGTTCCGTCGTACAATGTTGAGATGGTTTTTCCACCAATGGCAGCTTCAATCATATTTTGAATATCAGCGACATTTATGCCAAAACGTGCCGCCGATTCCCGATTTATATTGATGGCTAATTGGTCTTGTGGGCCTTCTTGTTCAATATTTACATTATCCGCTCCTGTGGTTTGTTTCACGATTACGGCAATGCTATCGGCTTTTTGTCGCATCATTGTTAGGTCTTCTCCCACAACTGAAATCGCAAGGTCAGCAGCACTACCCGTTACAATCTCCATAACTTGGTCAATGATTGGTTGTCCCGAAGAGAAAGTAACGGAAGGTAATTGTTGCTGTAAATCCGTCTTTATTTTATCAACTAATTCTTTTTTAGAAATAGTTTTACTCCATAAATTATAGTCTTTTAAACCCACTAAAATTTCATTTCTATTAGCAGGGAAAGGGTCAGTTCCATCATCGTTGCGACCCGTTTGAGTAATGACAAAAGCTATTTGGGGATATTGGGCAATGATTTTTCTGATTTTAGGAGCATAACTCGCATTTTCTTGAATGGTAATTCCCGCAGGAAAATTTCCCCTTAAAAAGATAGAACCTTCATCTAACGTTGGTAAAAATTCTGTTCCTAATTTTAACCCAAACATGATAAAAATAGCGACTACGCTAAAACCGAAAATTACCGTTCTTTTGTAATATTTCAGCAGTTTTTCCAAAGACTTAGCGTAAATTTTAGCCAGAAAATCCAAGACATAGTTTTTATGTTCTTTCATTGGTTTTTCTAAATTCGCTAAGTCTTTTTTATAACTAAAAGATATTAAAACGGGGATAAAAGTAAGTGCGGCCAACATTGACCCAATAACGGCGAAGGCCAACGTCAGTGCCATTGGTGAAAAAAGCTTACCTTCCACTCTGGTCATCAACAAAATGGGCATATACGCCAAAATGATAATGGTGACGGAGAAAAATATTTCTCGTCCCACTTCTTGGGCGGCGTGCAAAGTAATGGTGATAATACCTTGTCTCTTTTCCTCAATAGTTGCCGTTCGATATTTCCGAATGAGGTGTTCGGCCATTAAACAAGCTCCATCAACGATAATCCCAAAGTCAATTGCTCCCAATGAAAGTAAATTGGCGGGAATACCCGTCAAACGCATCAAAATGAATGCAAAAAGTAATGAAAAAGGAATGGTTAATGCCACAACAATGGCACTTCGGACGCTTCCCAGAAAGAAAATTAATAAAATAATAACAATTGAAATACCTTCAAATAAGGTATGAGCGACTGTCTCTAACGAGTGGTCAATCAAAAAACTACGGTCGTACAGTGGGCGTAAATGAACTCCTTCGGGCAATTCACTTTCCTGTAAATCCGTCATTTTATCTTTCAATAATTTTAAGACTTCACTCGGATTTTGATAACGTCTCAGCAAAATAATTCCTTCTACACCACTATTTACATCGAGACTATCTTTCGTAACCGTATAGCCTAAAACGCCACTTGGCGGTGGTGGTGTAATCTCAACCGTTGCCACGTCACGAACGAAAACGGGCATTCCGTTATCCGATTTTAGCACAATATTTTGAATATCCCGCTCGGTCTTAATTGCTCCCAATCCACGAACAGCAAAACCCTGTCCACCACGAGCCACAATATTTCCACCTGTATTTTGGTTGTTCACATTTACAGCATCGGTAACATCTTGCAGCGTGAGGTTGTATTTTCTTAATTTTTCGGGAGCTGTAATAATATGAAATTGCTTGAGTGGACCACCAAAAGTTACTACATCCGCAATGCCAGGAACTTGCAAAAGGGCAGGTTTAATTACCCAATCCTGCAAATCTCTCAATTCTGTCTGACTAAAATTGGCGGGAGCTTCGACCACATAACGATAAATTTCACCAACTGCTGTACTCAAAGGAGCTAATTCTGGGGCAACACCAGCGGGTAAAGAAGCACCGCTAAGGCGTTCAAGGACTTGCTGACGGGCAAAATAATCGTCAGTTCCATCCTTAAAGGTTAATTGGACTACCGCCAAACCAAAAATAGTACGACTTCTACGGTCTAATACATTGGGCGTATTTTGCAAAGCACGTTCAATCGGAACGGTAACTTGTTGCTCAACTTCTTCGGCGGCTCTACCTTCATACTGTGCCACCACAATGACGCAGGTATCGGCAATATCGGGATAGGCTTCAATTTTAAGTTGAGTAAAACACCAGTACCCAATCGCCATGAGTACAGTACTAATCGCAATGACAATCCATCTATTGCGTAAACTAAATATTAATAAATTCTTTATCATTTATTTCCACTGATCAACTTCGTTGGTAATAATAAATCCGCTTTTTACGGTTGCTCTCAGAGCGGTTAAGGCTGATTTAACTTTCTCGGTATCGTCGATGAAAGTTATCAAAATTGGTATCTCATCGAAGCTAAATAAATCGTTTGGTCGATTGAAGTGCTGATTTGCACCAAAACCTGAAATTCCCTTGAAAACGGTCAAACCCTTAACTTTTTGAGCAATCAAGAATTGGATAATAAATTCTTGTAAAGTTGAAGAACCAAGCAACTCGTCTTGGTCGATGAATATTTGGGCTTGAAGCATACTACGTTTTAATTTTGAGATGTTTTTGTACTACAATTTTCAAAAATATAGGAGAAATTACGCTTGATAAAACATCCCAAATAATGGCAGATTTTATGTTTAAAATGAATGGCTAATACCCAAAGCTTAATCCTTTCAATTGCATAACCCCTTTTACGGCTACTTCTGCACCATTACTTAATCCATTAAAAACCACAATTCTATCACCAACTTGAGTTCCGATGGCAACTTCTTTTCGCTCAAAATTACTCGTTCCATTTTTGACAAAGACATAATTTCTTCCTTGAACAGTGATGAGTGAATTTTTACTGATATTGATGTTTTTACCTTCATTTATTCCAAAAGAAACCGTCGCAAACATTCCCGCTTTAAGTTTCTGACTTGAATTATTAATGCTAACTCGGAGCTTCATCATTCGGGTAGATTGGTCAATCATATCTGCTACGTCTTCAATTTTTCCCGTAAATTTTTCATTCGGGAATGCGGTAAATTGCAAAATACAATTGCCTCCTTCTTTGATTCTACTAATCTGATTTTCGGGAATATCACAAATGATAAATGCTTTTCCTGCGGGTGATTTCAACAGTACTTGCGGATTAAATCCACCCGTTTTGAGTTTGGTTTCGTGTTCAATAATGGCCGTTTTTTCATTGGCCAAGTCATTTTGTACCAATGCCAACTCAGTATCAGCACTCAATAAATCTACTTGTGCATTGGCTAAATCTTTTCCTGTTCCCGCCCCGTTTTTAAGCAAATCTTCAAAACGATTAACTTCTACTTTTTTACGGGCAATGATGGCTTGTTTTTGTTGGATAATGACCGCTTTTTGCTTGATATTTTGTAAATGCTGCAGCAGAGAAGTGTAATTGGTTGCCAATTCAGAATCCTCAAAAAGAATGATATTTTGAGAAGCACCTTCTCGGGAAGAAACAACCGTTGCGGATACTTTGGCAGGAGCTGCAATCTCAGCATTGAGGGATGAGCTACCAATCATTTCGGTTTCAAAAAATACGGCACTTTTAGGATTGGGAAATACTATCTCATTGCCGTTGTCTTTTACTTGAGGCAGTAAATTCTCTTTCTTAATCGGTTTATTCTCTTTTGCTCCGCAAGCCAAAAGAAGCAGGGATAGTAGTAAATTAATGAAATTATTTTTCATGATATTATTGTGCCATTTTATTGATAAGTCCTGATGTATATAATAATCGAATATAGCTTTGGCGGTATTGCTGTAAGCTATTGTAATACTGCTGTTGGGTGTCTAACCAACTCCGTTGAGCTTCCAAGAAATCGACAATCGTTGTTCCGCCGTGCAAATAAGAATATTTTACGCTACTCAAAATAGTTTCTGATTTTGATAATAAATCCTTGAAGTTTTGAATATTTTGTTTTTGGAGGAGATAGCTTTTGTAGGCAATTGAAAGTTCAATTTGTATTTGAAAAAGAGTCGTTTGTAAACCTTGTTCAGCCTGTTTTTGGATTTCCCCTTGATTTCGGGAAAAAAATGGCAGTTCAATCGTACCATATATCCCAAAATATGGAATAGTATTTTGTGGGTTATAGATAACTCCTAGTTCTGGTTGTGGTATTGCGAGTGCTTTTTGAAGGTTAATATTGGCATCAGCTACTTTTATGGTACTCTTTGAAGCTAAGACATCTGTTCTGTTTATGAGTGTTTGCTGCAATAGAGAATCTAAGTCGGAAGAATAGGCAAACGCAAAATTATCGTTGAAGTCTATGTCAATATCTTCTTCGGTTGTCCCCAATAAAAACTTCAAATTACTTAATTCACTCTTATAAATTTGTTCATTAGTTTTCTGTAAAAGAGCATATTGATTGGCCAATAATTCCGTCCGAATAAGGTCTGTGGAAGTAATTACTTGTTTGTCCAATCTAATTCTATTGATTGTGGCTAAACTATCCGTATTATTTTTGGCAATTTGCAAAATATCCAACTGCTTTTTTGCCATCCATACATCAAGCCACTTCAACGCCACGTCCTGTAATACATTTCGAACCACTTCATTATATACTTTTTGCGACAAAATTGTATTTTGTTGAGCGTATTCAATCTTAGATTTTCTTAGAGATGGCGTTTGAATAACCTTCGTTAATTGCCACCAAACTTGCCGATTTTGTGGGCTGTACCAGTCGGTATTATTGGGATATAACGACGGTTTGAGAAGCAATAAAGATTGATTGTTTAATTTCGGATTAGGGCGTAATTGGGAACTGACAACGTCTGCATCCGCAATAGCTCGATTAAATTGCTGTGTTTTGAGAATTGGATTGCTTTCCTTTGCTGCTCTTAAAGCCTCCTGAAGATTGTAATGATTTTGAGCAGATGCGGGTAAAATACTCAATGCAAGCGATATCCCTACTGTTATCATTAACCCTTTAAAACTCATACCTGTTATTTTGAATATAAAAATTAGAGTGCAAATCTCAGATTATAAGGAAGGAATCTTGGTTAGATAGCTTTTAGAAAATTATTAGAAAATTATTAGAGACACTTTTGTCTAAATATGAGGCAACTCAAGGGTGAATATTGAGCCTTCGTTAAGATGGGAAACAACGGAGATATTGCCTCCATGAAGTTTAATGATTTTTTGGGTCAAAGATAATCCTATCCCATTTCCATCGGCGTATTTTTTATTATTTCCTCTAAAAAATGGGGTGAAAATATTCAGAATATCTTCGGGTGAAATACCAAAACCGTGGTCTTTGAAGATGAGGATTACGTTCTCTTTTTTCACGTTGATGGAAACCGCACTATTGTTATCCAATGAAAATTTACAGCCATTTTCAAAAAGGTTGGCGAAAGCAACTTTCAATAAATATTCATTTCCCCGAACCGAAATATCATTATCGTTCTCAAATTCTTTTTCGTAGTGAATATCAATTTGATAGCTTGGATTTTGGCGTTGAACTTGCTGGCGAGCATCTAATAAAACTTCATCTAAACGAATTTCTCGGAAAGAAATTTCTGAAGGATCATAACTTGCCTTCGCAAAATCAAGGAGACTATTGGAAAGTCGAGCTAATTTTTGGGCATCTTTTAAGGCGAGATTTATGACCGATTTGTATTCTAAAACACTCCGTTCTTTTTGCGTAGAAAGGTCCAATTCTGTAATCATCGAAGAGAGTGGAGTTCTCAATTCATGAGAAATATTAGAAACAAATTGCTGTTGAGCATCGAAAGAATGTTCCAGTCGGTCAAGCATCTGGTTGAAAGTATTGGTTAATTCGGCCAATTCGTCCTTTCCAACGCTGTGATTTAGTCGTAAATCAAGGTTTGATGCACTGATTTTTTTTACCTTATTAACAATATCGGTTACTGGCGATAAAACCTTTTTTGAAAAAAAACGCCCAGCCATGTAGATAAATGCGATGGAACAAACAAAAATAATGAGAATGGTATCGTTCATATTTTGTAATTTCCGATACCCGAATTGGTCATAAGCGGTGGCTACAACAACGTATTTCTTTTGCTCAAACGGAAATAAAATGCCTACAACTTGCCAATCATTTTGATAAAAATTGACGGTTTGCCGTTTCTGAATTTTATCAATCATTTGGGGAGTTTCTTTCACAACATCAATATCTTGTGCATCGTGATAAAGTAAATTGAAGTTGGTATCATAAATGGCTACTTCAACTTCATTGATGGTTTCACGATTATTTTTGTAGATAGTTTGTAGCGTTTGGGCGTTTACTTTGGCCGTAAAAAATAGATTTGCTTTGGTTACGGCCTCTTTTTTGAGTCGGTTATAAAATTCTATTTCCCTATTTTGATGAGCGGAATAATAAATAAGAGCGGCAAATATCATTAAGATTGCCGCCGTTAAGATGGTAAAAAGAAGACTTAATTTTTCTCTAATTTTCATTCACTTTTAAAGATAAATCCCATTCCAGATTTAGTATGAATGAGTTTTGGTTCAAAATCTCGGTCTATTTTCTTGCGGAGATAATTAATGTAAACGTCAATGAAATTTGTCCCCGTATCAAAGTGGGTTTCCCAGACCTTTTCAGCAATTTCAGTTCTTGATAGAATCCGCTCACAATTTTGCATCATATATTCAAGTAATTTGAATTCTTTGGGAGTGAGATTGATATTTACGCCCGAACGACTAACGGTTTTTGTCTGATTATTTAGTTCGAGGTTAGCGTATTTTAGTAAAAAACCTTGATTTTTGACTGCTCTATTCGGGCGGGTCGTCAAAGCACGGATACGCACGTGTAATTCTCTAAAATCAAAAGGTTTTACTAAATAATCATTCGCTCCTGCATCAAATCCTTCCACTTTTTCATCGGTTGTGCCTAAAGCAGTCAACATGATGATTAGCATTTCGGGTTTAGCGGCTCGAATTTCTTTACACAGCTCCAACCCACTTAATTTAGGCAAAATAATATCGGTAATAATGAGATCATAATCATTTTGTAAAGCCAATTTTTTACCCGTTAAACCATCATAAGCGATAGTTATTTCGTAACCATTTTCCTCTAAACCCCGCTTTACCAGCGACGCAATTCGTTCATCATCTTCAATGACTAATATTTTCATTATTTACGAATTTATAACGTTAAATGTGAGCGTACCAATTTAAACATTGTATAGGAAAATACGCTATAAATTTTGGCGATGACTATTTCTTTTCAATGTGTTTTTTATAACGTTTACCGCTCGAAATACTTATATCAAGACGATTAATAAATGCTTCAAGCAATCTTGTTTCCCGACAAGATTCGTAAAAATAGTACAGAAATGGTAAACAAAAATATTACGACTAATTTGGAATGTGCCAAGTTGGAGTCTGGATATTCAGCGGAATACAATAAATTCAGTCTAACCAATACAATAAAAGTTAGTCAAGAATCTTACAAGAGCATTAGAATGAAGATTTGTCTTTTGATTTATCAATATTGATACAAGAAATATAATTTGTAAATGTTTGATTATTAGGTAGTTATTGAAAAGTATTGGGGTTTTCAAAAATAACTGTAAAATATATATCGAAATGTTTCGATATATAAAAAGCGTCTATTATCTTTGAACCATGATTGAAAGTTTAACGATAAAACAAGTAGAAAAAATATCAAAAGCATTAGGGGACCCGTACCGGTTGAAAATAATGGAAACCATTAGTAAACGTCAGTCCTGTGTACAATGCGGTGAAGTTTTAGAATTGTTTGACTTGGCACAATCAACGATGTCTCATCATTTAAAGCAATTGGTTGAGGCTGATTTATTAATTTCGGAAAAGGAAGGGCGAAACCTGAAATTTGTGATTAATAAAGATGTTTGTAGTGCATACAGTAAGTTTATAAACAATTTTGGAGCGTAATATTTTTCGCTAAAATATATCGAAATATTTAGATGTATGAATATTTTAACGCATTACGAGTAAATTATTTTGTTAATATATCGACATATTATACGATGGATAAATTCGGCTTTTTTTTAATTTGTTATATCGAAATATTTAGATATATAGATATTTTTTAAAATAATAATAATCAAAAAACATGAAAAAGTTAGACAACAGAGTAGCAGTAATTACAGGTGGGAACAGTGGAATTGGTTTAGCAACCGCAAAATTATTTGCAGAACATGGAGCAAAAGTGACTATCACAGGTCGTAATACAACAACGATTGACAGTGCAGTGGCAGAAATTGGGAACAGCTCATTAGGAATTGTAAGCGACGTTTCGGACTTGAAAAATATTGATGCTACTTACGAAACAGTAAAAAGTACCTTTGGAAAAATTGATGTTTTGGTGGTAAATGCTGGAATATTTATTGCTGCCCCTTTGGCTGATTATACCGAAGAAATGTTTGACCAAACCAGTGATATTAACTTTAAAGGCGTTTTCTTCTCAATTCAAAGAGCATTACCGTATTTGAATGATGGAGCATCGGTTATCATCACGGCATCAGTAGTGGCACATAAAGGTTTTGCTACAACGGCGGCTTATGCTGCTACAAAAGCGGCGGTACGGTCATTAGCACGGTCTTTTTCGGCAGATTTATTGGATAGAAATATCCGTGTTAATGTTCTTTCGCCTGGCCCAATTGATACGCCAATTTTCGGTAGAGGTGGCGGTTCAGAGGAAGAAGTAGATGGCACAAAAAATCACTTCGCTTCTTTAACTCCCGTAAAACGTTTAGGTACATCGGAAGAAATGGCGGCAGGTTTCCTTTATTTGGCATCCGACGATTCTAAATATATGTTGGGCGGTGAGTTATTACTCGATGGGGGAGTTGGTACACTTTAATTTTTTTTGATTGCTACCTATAAAACCATAACGGAAAATTCTAAAAATCCCTTCAGATTGATTTCTGAGGGGATTTTTGGTTAAAACCAATATCGCTATAATTTAAAGAATGACCTTACTTTGTTGTTTAGCGGTAAATTAATTAGATTTAAGAGTGAATTATAGCCTGCCTAATTCATCCATGTAATGTCTATCTCTTAAAACTAAGTTTATAATAACCAATCCTTCCAAAATATTGAATGGAATTAAAAGAAAAATTACCTGTAAGCTATTTACTTTTTACGAATCGAGGACGGATTAACAGACTGACTTACTGGACAGTTTCGCTATTTATTTGGACTTCTTTTTACCTTCTTTTCAACCTTCTGAACACCATTTCGGATGTGGCTACTTGGGCTGTTTATCCGATTTTATTTTGGTCGTTAATTTCCACGGCCATCAAGCGACTCCACGATATTGATAAATCCAGTTATTGGCTTTTGCTCATCTTTATTCCCGTTTTTGGGCTTTTGGTATTGGTTTATTTCTTGGGTTTCAAAAGCGGTTCTGTCCAACGAAACCGATTTGGAACAGTGCCAGGTTCGGCTCCAGATTATTATAAAAATGGCGAAGCAAAGCACATTGAACATCTAAAATCGGAAGAAAGAATTGTGGATGATGTAACGCAATTGAACCCAATTTTGATTGCGAAAGTAGAAGTACCAACAACCATTGAAGAACTACAAAGTATCATCAAAAATACGGATAAATCTATTTCTGTCGGTGGAGGTAGATTTAGTATGGGCGGGCAAACTGCCAGTTCGGGTAGTACGCACATCGACATGAGAAAACTGAATAAAATCATTGAGTTTTCGGCGGAAAATAAAACAATTAAAGTGCAAGCAGGAACTCGTTGGTGTGATATTCAACGCCTTGTGGATAAACATGATTTGAGTGTAAAAATCATGCAGACTTACGCCAATTTTACCGTTGGCGGTTCTTTAAGCGTAAATTGTCACGGGCGATATATTGGTTTGGGAGCAGTAATTTTATCGGTAAAATCATTGGAAGTTATTTTAGCCAATGGCGAACTTGTCCACACTTCAAAAGATGAAAACTCAGAGCTGTTTTTTGCTTGTGTTGGCTGTTACAATGCCCTCGCCGTCATTGCGACCGTTGAGTTTGAATTGGCGGAAAATATTCCCGTTGAGCGTATTTTCAAAACCATGAAAACACATGAATATAAAGATTTTTTCTTCAAAAAAGTACGTGATAATAAAGAGGTAATTTTTCATAATGCCGATTTGTATCCGCCTCATTATCAAACGGCAAGAGCAGTTAGTTGGGTGAAAATCGATAAAAAACCAACCGTAAAAACCCGTTTAATGCCACTTTCGGGGGCGTATCCATTGGAAAGATATTTTATTAATGCTTTCAGTAAAAGTAATTTCGGAAAATGGCGGAGAGAACATATCATTGACCCAATTTTGTATTTGAGCAAAAAAATCCATTGGCGAAATTATGAAGCAGGTTACGACGTAGCGGAGTTGGAACCCGAAAGTCGAAAGGATTTCACTTATGTTTTACAAGAATATTTTATACCCGTAAATCGCTTTGATGAATTCTCAGTTTTGATGGCTGAAATCTTTGAAAGGTATCAAGTAAATGTGCTAAATGTGTCCATTCGTCACGCACAAAAAGATATTGGTTCATTGTTGGCGTGGGCAAAAGAGGAGGTTTTTGCTTACGTAGTTTGGTATAAACAAGCCACAAATGAAGTCGAAAAAAATAAAGTAGCCGTTTGGACGAGAGCGTTAATCAACGCCTCAATTTCCTTAGAAGGCTCTTATTATTTACCGTACCAAGTTCATGCCACCAGCGAGCAATTTCATCGGGCTTACCCAAATGCTCAAAAACTTTTTGACCTCAAAGCCAAACTTGACCCTACTTTTAAGTTCAAAAATGTTATTTGGGATACTTATTATCAATCAAAATAACCAACCATACCATGACCCCAACATCAGAGTTTAAAACCGTTTTTTCAAATACCTTTTGGAACGATAAATTCTATAGCTTTTTGCAAGTTGTTTATCATCTTTATCCAGAAGATAAATTTCACCATTTGATTGCCAGCACCACGAAGGAATATGCTTCTGACAAAGAAATTTATAAAAGTATTCAAGCAAATTTACCTAAGATTAAGCCTTTTTTGTCGGAACTTACTTTGGCATTACCAGCCCTGAAAAAGCAAAAGAAAGAAATGTCGAACCAAGTTTTGCAGTTATTGGGCGATAAAACGCAGATAGACGGATATTTAGAAATTGGCTCAACGGGACGATACATCAGTGAATTGAAAAATCACGTTGCATTGACGGGGAATATTTTTATCACCAATGATATTGTACCCGATTATTCGGTTGCCGAAATCATGGAAAGGGGGCAAATTAGTAAAATTGGGACGTTTTTCCCACTGAATAATTATCAACCCATTCAAGAAATACCCGCTGAAAGTCTGGATTTAATCACTTGTCATATTGGTTTGCATCACTGTCCGCCCGAATTATTGGATGGTTATCTTAAATCTATTCATCGAATATTGCGGAAAGGTGGTAAGTTCATTATCCGTGACCACGACGTAAAAACGCCCGAAATGGCAACTTTTGTCTCCTTAGTTCATTCTGTTTTTAACTTGGGTTTGGGAATTACTTGGGAACAAGACAGTTCCGAATTCAAATCATTTAAGTCAATTGATGAATGGAGCAAAATTATCAACGCTCACGGATTTCAGGATAGTGGTTCGAGAATTTTGCAGGATAATGACCCTTCTGACAATACTTTGATTTCATTTACCAAACTGTAAACTCATGAAACGACTCAGAATTCTGACGATTTTTACCGTAATCACAGCATTAATTTTATACTTTTCAAAGAAAATGAATACCATCGAAGCAGCGGGTGAAGGTTTAGTTATAAAAAAAGAATGGTTAACAATTAATCAAAATCCATTGACTCCCCAAAAAGATGTAAGACCCGCCGACCAAACTTTTCTTACATTTCCTGAGTGGTTTTTGGTTTTCAGTCCTGAAGAACAAGCCAATTATTTCAAAAAAACTACGGCTTCAAGTTTTCCATTTATGAGCCACGTTAAGCAATTTTGGGCAAGTTATCGTATTATTAACCATCAAATTAAAGACAATTTTCCACCCAATAAAGGCTACCATTTGATGATTTGGGTAATTGGTTGTAGCACTACCGTCGAATATTCGATGAAGGCATTGTACGAAACCATCGTTGGAAGATTAACTGACACGAAGGAAGTTATCACGGAAGAAGATAAATTTAACGCAAAATTTACCCAAGATTACGTCGATTTTATTCGAGATAAACCTTGGTATGAATTTGATTTTAAAAGTAGATTAAAAACGTTATGGTCTGAAACGTCATTTTTTGGCGATAATTTTCTGAGAAAAATAGACCGAAAATATCTCCTAACCTCCGAATTATTAGTAAAATGGGGTTACGGAAAACTCATTGGGCTTGGCTCAAAACAAGTTTATGATGAAGTATTGCCAACCACCGCCGTTGTTCTCAATTCGTCCTCAATTAATCATGGATTAAAAGTAGAAAAGCAATTTGATGATAATGCTGTGTTAGTTTACTTGCCACGCTATCATCAATTCAATCAAGCAATCACGGATTTAGCAACGAAAGGACTTAGTTTTAAAGAAATTGCAGGGAATAATTCGGCTATTTTATTGACCGTTTTAGTACCAACAAGTCAAGAAACTAAATTTACAGAAGCTCAAACTGTTTTTACACAAATTGTTTCATCCGATTTGAGTATGAAAAGAATAGCCCTCGCCATTCCTGTGGGACAATTGGATAAACTGCTCGTTCAACTTGTTAACGAAAAGGTGAAAATTGAACACGTATTTGATTATTGAGAACACAATAGATTTTGTAAAGATGCTATTTATATGCAGATATAACTGCCATTTTTGAGAAGCTCGGTTTATTTTCGACGATTATTTCTTTCCAGATTCCAATACAAACCCGAATAGTGACATCAAAATATATGCACATATTACGAGTAGTTATTGCCGTCTGTGAAAGTACGGATATTTAATAAAACAGCAAATCATCAATCCAAAAACATCCAAACTATGAAATGTTTATTCTTATTTATCAGTTTATTTTTTTTCATGTCTATCGTCACGCAGGCAAAACCCATCCGTGTTGGAATTGCGGGAATGACGCACGCCCACGTGTATCAGGTTTTTGATTATATCGGGAAACAAGATGAGGTAGAAATTGTGGGTTTTGCCGAACCAAATCGGGCATTGGCGATGCGGTTATTAAAAGAACATCACTTACCAGAATCGCTTTGGTTTGCCAGTTTAGATGAATTAATCCAGAAGACAAAACCCGAGGCAGTTTGTGCTTTTAATTCCATCTTTGAACATTTGGAAGTTGTCAAATCTTGTGCTTCAAAAGGCATTCACGTAATGGTTGAAAAACCTTTGGCAGTCAATACAAAGCATTTGCGTCAGATGCAAGATTTGGTAAAAAAGCATCATATTCAACTTCTAACCAATTATGAAACCACTTGGTATGCCTCGCACGCTAAAGTTTGGGATATTGTAAAAAATGAAAAGAGTTTAGGGGCAATTCGTAAAGTTGTCATTATGGATGGACATCGTGGACCAATTGAAATTGGTTGTAAACCAGAATTTACCGATTGGCTCACGGATCCAATTCAAAATGGTGGAGGAGCATTAATTGATTTTGGTTGTTACGGTGCGGATATTATGACGTGGCTGATGGAGGGAGAAAAACCGATTTCCGTTACGGCAGTTACTCAACAAATTAAACCTGATATTTACCCAAAAGTAGAAGACGAAGCAAGTATTATTTTGACTTATCCCAAGGCTCAAGCCATTATTCAGGCTTCTTGGAATTGGCCTTTTGATAGAAAAGATACCGAAATATACGGCACAAATGGAATCTTGATTGCGAATAAAGAAAACAAAATGAAGCACTTGGTTGGTGACCGATTTGGTAAAGAAACTTGGGAGGATTTATCGCCCTTGCCTCACGAACGGTCGAATGTGTTTTCGTATTTGGCAGCGGTAGTTACTGGGAAAATTAATCCTGAAAAAGACCTTTCTTCGTTACCAATTAATGAAATCGTAGTCGAAATTTTAACAGCGGCTAAAGAATCAGCTAAAACGGGTAAAACCATTTATTTGAAAAAATAATTAGCATAAAATTACATTAGAATGATCCCAAGAATGGAGATTTTACCCGAAAAAAAGGTAATTGGGAAACGGGTAACAATGACTTTTACTGACAATAAAACGGTAGAATTATGGCGAAGTTTTATGCCCAGAAGACAAGAAATAACCAATAATCTGACAACTGATTTATTGTGTATGCAGATTTATGATTTGTCTTTAGATTCTGAAAAATTTAATCCAAATACCGTATTTGATAAATGGGCAGTTGTGGAGGTTTCTGATTTTGAAAATGTACCCCAAAATATGGAAATGTTTACTTTGCCAACGGGACTTTATGCGGTTTTTCTCTATCGTGGAGATGCCAGAAATTTTTCGGGAACATTTCAGTATATTTTTGAGACTTGGTTGCCAAATTCGGAATACACCTTAGATAATAGGCCGCATTTTGAAATTTTAGGAGAAAAATATAAAAATAACAGTCCCGATTCGGAAGAGGAGATTTGGGTACCCGTAAAGAGAAAAAAGTAAAATAATGGAGTGTTTCAGCAGCTTAAAATTAAAATGACAGAACAGTAGATTCAAATAAATTTGTTTGTTAAGAGTATTATTGACTCAGATTTTTTTAAAATGGTCTGACGAAGAATAAGGATTTTTGGATGATAGAAAATTTGATTTTACTATTTCAAATTGAAAAAGACTTTGGCGACAGAAACGTTTTTCCCATATTCAAATTTTATCCAGATAAAACTATTAATTTTAATGTCAATTATTTGAAACAAATTCATTAAGTCCAAAACAAGGTCAATTATTCCAATGAAAGCAAAATATAATATCGCATTTTTACTATTTTTAGGTTTATCGTTTTTCTTGACAATTCAAGAAAGTCAAGCACAGTACGGACAAGGTGGTTATGGAGGTGGCGGTTACGGTGGCGGAGCTTATGGAGGTGGTGGATACGGAAGAAACAGAATGGCAGATGCAGGAGCCAATATGCCACGAAAGCAGGAGGAGATGGATCCAGAAAAAATGGCAGCCAGTGACACAAAATGGATGACTAAAAAGCTGAGTTTGACCGAAGAACAAATTCCGAAAATTGAAAATTCTAATATTAATTATGCCTTCAAGCGTTTAGATTTTCAGGAGGAAGTGAAGAAGTTAACACCTCCTTTTTCAGAGGAAGTTCGGTCAAAAATGAGAGCTAAAATATTGAGCATCAGAGAGGATAGAGATAAAGAGCTGAAAACTATTTTAACCGAAGAGCAATTCCAGATTTACTTAAAGAAAAAGGATAGTTATTGATTTAATAGATACTGATAAATCCCAAATCCATTGTACTTATTTGTTTTAAGTACAATGGATTTGGGATTTATTTTACATAATCATTTCAAATTTTAAATCCACTTTTTTTCTACGAGAAACGGTTGCTTTTAAATTATTCATCATAGAAATCAAACTGCTTTCTTCGTCATAATCAAGGATGTATTGAGGATTAATAATGTAGGCACGGTGTACCCTTAAAAATCCTTCTGGGTAAAGAAATTCCTCGAAAGTGTTGATACATTTAGCGTATAAATGTTTTTTATGATTACGGAGATGAAAAATTGTGTAATTCCCCGCTGCTTCGAGCATAACGATGTTTGACATGGGAATTTTGAGTTGTTTTCTATGATTAACAATCAATAATTTTGCGGGGATAAGTTGATACTGCATAAGTTTGTTCATCTAAGATTGTTACTTAATTGAGCCTTAATTTATCTATTTCTGATTTTTGTTTTTCAACGTTTCTATTTCTTGGTTATCCCGAAGTTCTAACATCTTTTTCAACGCCTTCTTTTCGTTTTTCAATTCTTGAATAGCGGTGGTTCCAAATAAAATTATGGTGCAGAAATAGATGTATAAATAGGTTATTTCATGATATTTTTGGTTTGTGTTAGTCATTGAGAAGTGCTAACTAATTAGTCAACAAACCGCTAAATGTTCCCGTAATAGTTCCACTTGAGGCTTGATTGGGAGAACTGGATTTATTACTTATTTCAAAGAGATTTCCCGAAAAACTTCCCGTTATTTGTCCTCCAACTACTTTTACATCAATTGTACCTTTAATGGCGTAGCCAATATTATTAATCAAAACCGTGTTTTTGGAGGTAGATAATTCGTATTTTCCAGTAGATAATTTTGGAAGAATTAAGCTGATAGGATTCACTCCGTCGGTAAAGCCACCATTAATACTATAATAATTGGCGTTTTTTACGAGACTGGCTTTTTCGAGGAATTTTTGCCCTTTGACATTAAAAGAAATTTGCCCCGCCTGCTTGTGTATTTGCTTTAGGAGAGCATCAACTTTTGGGTCGCCAGATTGGGCTTTTAGTGTATTTATACTGAAAATTAGAAGGAGAATAAATGATAGATTCTTCATGATTTTATGAGTTATTAAGCTCTGCAAAGTTCATGAATTGTGAAGTGTTTGTAAATGGTATATTTGTGTGATATTTAGGGCTTTTTAGTTTACTACTGGACATACAGGAGTTTTCCTTGGTCAGCATTCTTAAAAATATCATTAAGTACGCCAATAAACATCCTCAAAGACCAAATCTTAGCTTTGA